>URMK01000019.1 GCA_900548905.1 uncultured Lachnospiraceae bacterium
GTTAGTACTGCTGCGTTTTTGGCCGAGCGGGAGCGTCCCCTGTAAGGAACCTTGCCACACCGCCGCCCCAGGGAAAAGCAGGGGAGGGGATGCCGCGGGACACAAAGGGGTATCTGAACGGTTACCTTAATCCAAGTAAATAATAAAAAAAATCAAGTATTAATTTGACTAATAATTAATTCCGTATTAAAATTAAACTAAAAATTAAGTAACCGGGAGAATCTGCATGGAAATTTCAGCAAAAGAATTGGCACAGTTAATAAATGTTTCACCTGCAACCGTTTCCATGGTTTTTAACAATAAACCGGGAATCAGTGAGACTACCAGAGAATTGGTTATGCGTACTGCCGCACAATACGGCTATACAGGAAAGAGCAGTCAGCCCGCCCCTGCCGCCGCTAAAATTATTCAGCTGATTAATTATAAAAAACATGGAAAAATTGCGGCTGATACCCCTTTCTTTTCCCAATTGACCGAAGGGATTACCCAGGAATGCTATCGGCAGAATGCGGCTCTTCATATTTCTTACTTTTATGAGAATATGGATATGTCCGCGCAATTGTCCTCCCTGAAGGAAGTGGACTGTATTGGTATTCTGCTTCTGGCAACGGAAATGGGGAAAGAGGATTTTAAGAAATTCAAAGACTTTCGGGTACCGATTGTGGTTCTGGATTGTTATTATGATGAACTCATGTTTGATTGTGTACTGATAAATAATATTCAGGGTGCTTTTAAGGCCACCAGTTACCTGCTGCAATGCGGGCATCAAAAAATCGGCTATCTTCGATCAAATATCGAAATCAGTAATTTTGCCGAAAGGGCAGACGGTTATTATAAAGCCCTGCGGGCCCATAATATAAGTACCTCTCATCCTTATGTGCATGCTATTTCCCCCACTGCGGAAGAAGGCTGCCAGGATATGCTGGCGGTTTTGGACAGCAAACCCGATTTGGCGGATGCGTATTTTGCGGATAATGATATCATAGCCGCCGCTGCCATGAAAGCCTTTCGGGAACGGGGTTACCGCCTGCCGGAAGATATTTCCATCATCGGATTCGACGACATGCCTTTATGTGATATGATGGAACCATCCCTGTCCACCATGCGGGTGAAAAAGCAGGAACTAGGCGCTACAGCTATCCAGCGCCTGATGGATCGGGTGGAAAATAACCAAAGGGAATATCTGAAGATGTGCATGGCAACCAAATTAATAAAAAGAGAAAGTGTCTCCATATTATAAGGTTCTCTCTCCGGTTTGTGCGCTGCGTTGACGAGACATGCCGCGCACAAACCGGAAAAAGAACCTATTGATAGATGCTTTCCGTACCGCGCTCCATACCTTATGCATCCGGCCGGTTCATGCACTGTGCGCTTTTGGATTTGCCACGTGTTTGTTTAGAATGGTATGGATCCTTTCTACTTCATCCAATATAATTCGTTCTGTATTTTGTATATCATTTTTTAAATTGCTTTCCGTATTTATAATCTGCAGCTCCATATTCTTAAACTGCAGCTCCAAAAAGTCGATTCGGTTGTTTGTCTTGCCCATTTGCCGGTTCAGGTCTCCCATACCGTCTGTGAGCTCCGCCGTCTGTCTGATTAAACTCTCCACCTGCTCCGCTGTGTTATCCATACGGAGGGTCAGAGTGTCAATCCTGTGGGTTATTTCTACCATCTGCACGTTAAGGACGGCGGTCTGTTCTGATAAACTGTCCATTCGGGTTTCCAAAGTGTCAACACGGCTTGTCAGGGTTTCTACATGGTTTGCCAGCGTATCTGTACGCTCTGCTAAAGTGTCTACCCGCTCCGTCAATGCATCTGTACGCTCTGCTAAAGTGTCTACCCGCTCCGTCAATGCATCTGTACGCTCCGCTAAAGTGTCTACCCGCTCCGTCAATGCATCTGTACGCTCCGCTAAAGTGTCTACCCGCTCCGTTAATGCATCTGTATGCTCTGCTAAAGTGTCTACCCGCTCCGCCAATGTATCTGTACGCTCCGCTAAAGTGTCTACCCGCTCCGTCAATGCATCTGTACGCTCCGCTAAAGTGTCTATCCGCTCCGTCAATGCATCTACCCGCTCCGCCAGTGTATTTATTCCCTCCGACAGATTATCCATCCGTGCATCCACGGCTGCCACGCGGTCTGCTATTCCCTCCATACAGCTGCTCATCATCGCTGCATGGTCCCTTATATCATCTGAACTGGTACTCAGGGTGTTCATCCTTCCCGTCAGCACATCCATCCGGCCGTTAACCGCCTTCATCTGCTCTGACATCTCCAGATTGATATTCAGTATCAGATCCATTTTTTCGCTATCTCTCATAACTAATACCTCCTGCATTCATAACCCGGAACTATATAAGGAAGACTGCATGAAAAACCGGGAAAGAACTGTGCTGAGAATACTGCCGGCATACCTGCCGCCTCAGCCTGTCCGACTTTGTACATACAGCACTTAAAACAGATGTGAACAAGCCCGGTATGCCTGACTTTATGCATACCAATACAAAAATATCCCGTTAAATTATGTTTGGATCACTCGTCAATAGGGAAAGTAATACCGGACTTGTATAAGGAATACTGCCTCACGAGGTCATTTTTGAGAACAGTAGGCAGAAATTGGCGGTGCATCAGATACAACACCGATTGTCCTTCCATACAGTTACTTTCGGGAAACTGCATCCCCTTACTTTTATAGAGTGACGAATTGAAATCGTCCTTGATTGCTATGATAACCGGTTACATATAAAATTACAATTGGCAAAATGACGTTTTTTGTTACGCCCTGGTATGAAAAAAATCGTGGCAGGCCGCATAAATACTGAATTTTTACATGTCAAAAGCCTCTAAAATTTTGTAATATACATCAGTATATATGTTACTGTATTGTAGTTAAAAAGCTGCCGTTTTCCCTCTTCCGTCATACGGCTCCCTCTTTTCACTACAATACAGTTGTTATATTTCTCCGTGTTCTTTGTCTCTGTATACCGGTACAGTGCTTCAAAGCGCCTGCCCTTTGAGTTCTTTTCTGAATTGTTCCACCGCCGCCTTTCCTTCTTCCGTTACGGGTTTTATCCATTTCCCGCTCCTGGTGTAATACAGTTCGAAAATCAAACGTATGATCTCATCCGTATAGATGAAGGCAAATACCGCCAAAAACGGAAGGTGAAGCACCATACCCGCAATCCAGGTGGCAGGTACGCTGATGGTAAAAAGACACCCGATTTCCAGTACGGTCCCGAAAATCGCTTCCCCGCCGGCACGGTAACAGCTGTTCATAATATAGTTGCAGGTACGGATAGTCCCGGCAGCCAGATATATCATTATCATATATTTTCCATAAAACATGGCCTCCGTCCCCAGGCCGAACAAGCCGAGCAGAGGTCCGTTGAGCGCCAATCCTACGGAACAGATAACAAAGGTGATCGCAGGGCAGAGCATGGCAAAGCCTTTTACATACTGGTATCCTTTCATGTGATGGCCTGCGCCGACCTCTTTTCCCACCACCACGGAGCTGGCGTCCGCCAGCCCTCCGAAAAAGGCGAACACAAACCCTTCCAGCACACGGAACGCCGCCATGGCGGCAATTGCCGATTCATCCTGTCTTCCTATTACTACATTGATCAGCATCTGCCCGATTCCATAAAAAAGTTCATTGCAGAGAATAGGGAGGCATTTGCTCAAATAAATCTTCGAAAAGCCGTCTCCCCAGCTGAACATATCCCGGAATCTCAGCTTTACCATTTTCCGATCTTTCAGCAGGAAGATAAGCAGGATACACAGATTTACCATGCCGGACACCAATGTTCCCACCGCTGCGCCTGCCGCTCCCATTTTAGGCATACCGAAACGGCCGTAAATCAGAATCCAGTTCAATACAAAATTGGTGACAAGCGCCAGTATGGAACTGATTAAAGGCGCTTTTACCCGTTCCGTGGATCGCATCAGAAAGCTTACTATCACGGCCAATACCTGGAGGGGATAGGCAAAACCAACGATGCGTATGTAAGGAATCCCAACCTGTATAATATTCTCTTTATCCGTATAAATTCCCAGTATGAATCCCGGATTGGTAACCGCCACCGTACCGAAAAGCAGGGCAACCACCAGCATACATACCATGGAAAGGCCGAAGGTCTTATTGATACCTTTGTTATTCCCCGCCCCCCAGTACTGGGAGAAAAACAACAGTCCCCCTGCCGCAAACCCGAAATAACAGGAAAAAAACAAAGATGAAATCTGGGAACAGATCCCCACCGCAGCCACGGACAGTTCCCCCTGGCTTCCTATCATAATCGTGTCCACCATACTGGCCGTAGTGGACAGAAAATTCTGCAGCGCGATTGGCAGAGCTATCGTCAGAACCGCCTTAAAAAATATACTCCAGTCAATTTTTGTCTTTTTCAATCCAAATCCCCTCACTTCTGAAAAATGTAACAATCCCGACAAGTCTTACCTGTTATGAACTCAAACTTGGCAGGATCCGGCCCTCCGCCCGCCGGCAGAACGGTGTCCCCGGGGCGGAGGGCCATTCGGATCCTGCCAAGTTTGAGTTATGAATAAATACCATTAAAAAGCCGGCACTTTTCATTATATATGTCCTGCGGCAGATTACAACTACTGAATGAAAAAAACAGCAGGAACTTAAGCCTCCGGCCGAACGTTCCTGCTGTACATCTCTTTCCGTACTTATTCAAATACTGCCGCAACCTCATGCAGATAATCCCTCACAGCCAGATGCTGGGGACAGATTTTCTCACATTTTCCGCATTTTATGCAGTCTGATGCCTTCCCTTTTCCCATAGTATTATTTTCATAATAAACATTGCTGTTCCAGTCCTGATACATATTTTTGCTGTTGTAGCAGGCAAACAGATCCGGAATGGGAATGTTTTTGGGGCATCCGTCCACACAGTATCTGCAGGCAGTACAGGGAATGGTATCCTGCTTTTTAAGGATTTCACGTACCCGCTCCACCGCCAGATATTCCTCTTTGGCAAACGGTCTGAACGCCTTCATAAAGCTGATGTTATCCTCCATCTGCTCCAGCGTACTCATACCGCTGAGTACCATGAATATCTGTTCAAAGGATGCGGCATAACGGATGGCATAGCTCGCACGGCTTCCGCCCTGAAGCTCATCCAGAAGCTTTCCTGCGTCCTCCGGCAGATTAATGAGTCCGCCGCCCTTAACCGGTTCCATGACAATTACAGGTTTCCCGTACGTTTCGCAAATCTGATATACCTTATAGCTCTCTATGCTCGGATTATCATAATCTGCATAGTTAAACTGGATTTGCACTACCTCAATTTCCGGATGTCTGCCAAGAATCATCTCCAGCACCTCCGGTTTATCATGGAAGGAAATCCCCATATGCTTTATTTTTCCCTCCGCTTTAAGCTGTTTTACTTCTTCAAACGCATGGCAGTCTATAAATTTCTGATAATTCTGCGTATTTAATGCGTGAAGCAGATAATAGTCAAAATAGCCGACCCCTGTTTTTTCCAGCTGTTCTTCAAAAAAGGGCCGGATATCCTCTTCCCGCTGAAAGAAATCTGCTGTCAGCTTATCCGTGAGTATGTATGCTTCTCTGGGATATCTTTTTACCAGGCAATCCCGTATGGCCGTTTCGCTTTTCCCTCCGATATATCCGTGGGCGGTATCGAAATAACAGAAGCCGGCGTCCATAAATTTATCAATCATGGCATTGAACTGTTCGTAATCCACCCGCTCCTGCGTCCCGTCATTTCCGCCGATCATAGGCAGGCGCATACACCCGAAACCTAACTTTTTCATAAGTTCTCCTTTCCCCGTGCAGACGGAACCTGCATGGGAACGGCTTTTTTGAAAAAGCACATCGATTTCCCGGCAAATTCCGTTGTTGATAGTTGTATCGTAACTGTTAAGTCCCCCACAGTTACGTTCTATTCATCTTAGCACTTGGAGTGAACTCCAGGTCAAGAGAGAATTTTCCCGGCAAAACAAACACCACGGTACACAGCGGATATTACTTACGCTGCCGGAGCAAAAACACATAAGTCCCTTCTTTTCTGGATATTTCAAAGCATTTGAATATATAAAACCGGTTGCGCGGTGCGAACCGTTCCACCAGCTCTTTATTATGGGAATAAAGGACCAGCAGGGCATCCGGGGTCAGAAAATCGGAAATCACATGGAAAAAATGGGAATAAATATCTGTTATTTCCTCTTCCGTGATTCTTCCTATCACAAAAGGCATGTCCGTAATCACTTCATCAAACAGGTATTCATGTTCAAACCGGAAAAAATCACGGTTAATATAATGTATGATCTGACCGGCCGCCTCTGTGTTTCTTCTTGCTTTCCTTATAGCATCCTCCTGGATATCCACACCATATGTGGATCCGGCCTTAACCGCCTTGTATCGTTCGATAAGCATCGTTCCCACACCGCAGAACGGATCCAGGACCTGGGCGTTTTCTTTCAGGTACTCCGCTGCCAGGGCAACTGTCAACGCAGCATTCACAGGACGGATGCTGGTGGGAATAACTTCCCTGCGATAGGAAAAACGGGTGTCCTTCCATGTAAATAATTTGACAAGGAGATTGCACTGCCCTTCTTTGTTTTCGATGATACGCAGCTCCAGTTCATAACTGGCCGTATTATTTGTTAATTTCCGTTCGGACAGCCGTTCCACCTGGGCGGACAGCTTTTTCACAAAGGCGCTCTTTTCATCCAGAGGCTTTTTACTTTTCATTTCCACACGGAAATAATAGGGAGCTTCTCCGGCATGTATTTTTCCAAGCCAGTCCAGAAGATCCGATTTTACAATACGTTCTGCCATCTTCTGTGCATCCATAGGGGATGTTTCCATTCCCTCTATAAGGAATAAAAGCTCATGGTAGGTTCTGATTTTAGTTACCCAATTGAGATTTTTCACCCGGGCTTTTACCCCTGCGCCAAACGGCTTCGTTATGGCTCCGGGAGCCAGGCTGAGAAGCTCATTCTGCGTAATATCCACAAAATTCCGGTTGGTAAGCAGGATAATATCATACGTTTCATTCCAGCCGGTAAAACGATGGATGCGTATCCCTTCCGCCCGGACAATCAGGCCGGATAATTCCCGCATTTCTTCCGCCAGATGCTTCTGGTTATCGGCAGTCACCTCTGTTTTTTGAAGGTTTTCCAGGCAGGACTTCATATCCTGCAGGTATTCTTCATAGTCAAAACGACCTATCGCCGCCAGATAGGAGCTTTTCACAAAGCGCTGCTCTTCTCTCAGGTATGCCTCAAATACAGGCGCAAGAAATTCCTGCCGTCCCAAATCCCCCATCAGAAGGGCCGTATTTTTTCTGGTCTTGGCATCTTCGGAATAAAGCAGGCCGGGCAGTATCCCGTCTTCCTCACGAATAAGCACCGATAACCTTTGCAGCATGTCTTTATCCTTTATTTCCTGCCTGAGTTTGCTCAGATTCTGCCTGACATCCTTCTTTTCCAGGATTTGCTTCCATTCTTCATTTATCATGATATTCCTCTCGTTTTCCTGACCTTTCTTATTTTCCCCTTTATCGGCCTGGTTTGAAGGCTTTCCAATACCATGGCCCCTTTCCCATTCAGGATTTCCACATAAGTCAGACTCTCTCTGATATCGATAATGCCAATGTCGGAAACCGCCATGCCCTCTATTCCGCAGACAGTACCCACAATATCGCACGCGCGGAGTTTTGACTTCCTTCCTCCTCCAATGGAAAGACACAGGATACCCTCATTCAGCGCCTCTCCTTTTGCCGGCTTTATGACCGCTTTGCTGCGCTGGCTTTTCCAAAATGCTTTTTCCTTCTCTTCCCTGACAACAGGGCAGGGCAGAAGCGGCAGTTCCCGTCCGGTATATTCCTGCGTCTGTTTTGCCATGCGCATTTCCTCCGGTGAAACCAGGCTCACCGCCGTCCCGCTTCTTCCGTTTCTCCCCGTTCTGCCGATCCGGTGCACGTAGGTTTCTCTTCCTGTAGGGAAATCATAATTAAAAACATGGGTAATGTTATCAAAGTCAATTCCCCTTGCCGCCACATCCGTAGCTATCAGATACCGGAAGCATCCCCGCCGGAAGGCATCCACCGTCTTCAGCCGTTCCTTCTGCTCCATATCCCCATGCAGCATCCCGCAGAAAATACGGTCCCGCCTGAGCTTCCGGAACAGTACATTCACCATTTCCCTCGTCCCGCAGAAAATAATACAGCTCTCCGGATTCTCATCCATGAGCACTTTAAGGAACGTTTGATATTTTTCCTCCGTGTCAGTACGATAAGCCTTCTGCGTAATACTGTCCGGGCTTTCTGCGGAACCTTCCACTGCAATGGGTACCATATCCTGAATGAACTCCTCCACCAACTGCCGGATTTCCGGCTTAAGAGTCGCGGAAAACAAAGAAATCCGGCACCCCGCAGGAATAAGGGCACAGATCGCCTTCACCTCATCAACAAAGCCCATGTCCAACATCAAATCCGCTTCATCCAGAATAAGCCATTTAATATTTCCAAGTTTCAGGCTGTCCCGGCGCACATGATCCATAACCCGCCCCGGAGTACCCACCACAATGTGGGATTTCTGCCTGAGCGTCTGTATCTGCTTATCAATAGGGACTCCCCCGAACACTGCAGGGACCTTCAGTCTCTTTTTTCTTCCGATATGGAATATTTCGTCCCTCACCTGTACGGACAACTCCCTGGTAGGTTCCAGGATCAGCGCCTGGGGCAGGTTTTCCTCCCACTCAATACTTTCGCATACCGGTATGGCAAACGCGGCTGTTTTTCCGCTTCCCGTAGGTGCCTTTACCACCGCATTTTTTCCCGCAAGCAGGACAGGGAGTACCTCCTTCTGTATGTCTGTGGGGCGGTTATAGCCCAAAGCCTCAAGCGCTTCCAGTATCCGGTCCGACAGGGGATAGTCACTGAATTGCTCATTCTCCTGATTACTCATAAAATCCTTTCTGCGGCAATGCCATTACGGCAGCTGCCCCCCGAAGCAGGATACGTGCCCGGGAAACGGCTGATTTCTTCTGCCGGCCGGCTGTTTTCCAAGAAAAGGGACTTTCCTTAAGCCAGGAAAGTCCCTTCCGTTTTCTATGCCTGTTTCCTTATTCCTGCTGCCGGATTGGTTTCCATACAGCGTAACTTTGTTCCCATTGTAAGGCGCGCTGCTTACTTCTGTCAAGGAAAAACTTCCCCTGAAGAGATACCGTTTCCATCGTGTAGATTACATATTCATCTAATAAAACAATAAAAAAGCTTTCCTTGCTTTTATGTCCTTGCTCCCGCTTATCGATGTGATAAGGTTACGACGACAGTAACAGCAACCGGATCCATTTTACCAATCACCGGACAACAAATATTTACGATGAATACAGTGCAGAATGGAATTCCACAAGATGATCCCTGGAATCAAGAATGAAAAACGCTTCAAGAAGAAACTACGGGAGTATGAACTAAGGGGAATCAAACCCCTTATTCCCCTATGGACGCATTCATCCCTTCACAGCCCCGATCATCACCCCTTTCACGAAATACTTCTGCACAAACGGATAAATCAGCAGCATGGGAAGGCTGGAAACAATAATGGCCGAATATTTGATGGCCTCCGCCATCTTAATCTTTTCCGCCATCCCCACATCGTTTGTCCCCATCTGCTCCGTCTGTCCCAGGAGCAGGATATTTCTGAGGATGATCTGCAGGGGATGCAATTCCTCGTTCCGGATATAAATCAGCGCGTCAAAATAAGCATTCCAGATCTCCACCGCATAGTACAGGACCAGCACCGCCATTATGGCCTTTGACAGAGGCAGGACAATTGCGGTGAGCATCCGTATATTCCCGCAGCCGTCCAGACGGGCCGACTCATACAGTTCCCCGGGGATGCTGTTTTCAAAGAACGTTTTTGCCACGATCAGGTTATACGTGGATATGGCGGCCGGGATCATCAGGGCCCATATGGTATTATATAACCCCAGATCCTTCACCAGCAGGTAGGTGGGAATCATCCCGCCGTTAAAATACATGGTAAACAGGACTGCCATCATGAAGAAATTTCTTCCCCTCAGGTTTTTCCGGGAAAGAGGGTAGGCCGCCAGGACGGTGAGCGTCACGCTGATAGCCGTGCCGCAGACCATATAAAAACAGGAATTGCCGAAACCCTTCCATATATCTTTATTTTCAAATACCTTCCGGTAAGCCTCCGTCGTAAACCCTTTGGGAAGCAGCAGAACCTCTCCCCGTAGTACCAGATCCGGATCGGAAAAGGATGCCGCAATGACAAAAATCAGCGGGATTAATACAAGCAGAACAATCACAGCCCCCAGGCAATTGACCAAAATATCAAATGCCCGCTCACTTTTTACGGCCTTTCTGATATTCTCTTTCATGTATGTTCCTCCCTTTCTACCACAGACTGGTTTTGGCCGCTTTTTTACTCACAAAGTTGGCGCCGGCCAGCAAAGCGAAATTGATGACGGAATTAAACATTCCCACCGCGGTACTGTAACTGAACTGTCCCTTTTGGATTCCGTTTTTATAAATAAACGTGGAAATGACTTCACTGGCGGATATAGTAACGCTGTTCTGCATTAACAATACCTTTTCAAAGCCTACGGACATCAGGCTTCCGATTCTCATAATAAACAGAATAAGAATGGTGCCCATGATACAGGGGATGGAAATATGGATGATTTTCTGCATCCGGGAAGCGCCGTCAATGGAAGCGGCCTCATACAGCTCCGGATCCACGGAAGACAGCGCCGCAATATAAATGATGGCGTTAAACCCCATAAACTGCCACACATTGGAAAATACATAGAGGGGCTGGAATAATCCCGGCTTTGCCATGAAATCCACCGGCGCTGCGCCGAACACGCCGGTAATTTTATTAAACAGGCCGTAATCCGCATTGGAAAACAGGGTCAGCATGCTCACAATCACCACCACCGAAAGGAAATTCGGCATATAGGTGATGTTCTGTATCACTTTCCTGAATTTCAGGCTCTTGATTTCATTTATCAACAGCGCCAGTATAATCGGCACGGGAAACCCGATCAGCATGGTAAACAGGCTCAGGGAAATCGTGTTCCACACCACATCCGTAAAATAATAAGAGTCAAAAAACTGCCTGAAATAAGTCATTCCCGCCCAGGGGCTTCCGGTGATCCCCAAGGTCGGGTTAAATTTCCGGAACGCGATCTGCAGGCCGTACATCGGCATGTATTTAAACAGGATATACCAGGTGAACGGAACAGCCAGCAAAATATACAGGCCGGCATTTTTCCCGATATCCTTTCCCAGTTTCTTTATGTTAGTCCTCATCATCCATCCCCTTATATTTCCGGAAAGTTCCAGCTTTCCTAGAAAGATACGGCGGAAAACTGGTGCTGCGCTGCGTACTTACGCAGCACAGCATCGGCTGCTTTCCCCCGTCCTTACCGACTACTTACTGCAGAACAGCAAGCGCCCTGCGGTATATCTCTTCCAGCTCACGGATGCCGATTTGCTCCAGCGTCCGGCAATATTCATCCCACATGCCAAAATCCCATTCCCCGATAATGAACTTGGTCACGGATTCATCCCTGTAGGTTACCAGATCCTGTTCAATCGCCACCACCCGATCCATATCCTCAGGCTGTACGGCAGGTTTCATATAAAATACCTCCGGCAGATAATCCACCAGACAGGCGGCCACATCCTCAGTATAGCTGCTTCCCACCACGGAAGCGGTACGCTGTGTTTTCAGGTACGGGAAGCCATTGCCGGGCACGAGGTTTATTTTTCCCTGAGCTGTCATAAACCCTTCTTCTGCATGGAGTATTTCATCGTTATACCGGGGGATGCCGTCCTCATCTATCGTATAGGTTTCCCCTTCGATACCGAAAGCAAAGAATTCACTGCCTTCCTCACTGAAGAAATAGTCCACCCATCTCATGGCCGCTTCCGGGTTGGCGCAGGTATTGCTCAGGGCAAAGCAGCCCGTCTGGGCACCGGTCATGGCGTCCGGCCAGTATTTTTCACCGGAAGGCCCCAGCAGAGGCTCGTAGCCTGTGTAATCCTTTTCGCAATTCAGGAATACGTCGGAATAAGGCATATACATAGCGCCGAATTTTTCTCCCGCAAGGTTGCTTCTCCATGCAGGCCTGTCATTTTTGTAGTAATCCTGCCACAGAAGCTTTTCTTCATAGAGTTCATTCAGCCAGGTGAGGTAATCCCTGAATTTATCGTCACACAGCCAATTGTGGAGATTTCCGTTATCATCCAGTTCATAGGTATCCCGAAGCTGGAACTGGAGTCCGAAGGATCCTCCCAGCGCATAGATGGATCCGGGCTCCCGGATTCCCAGGGGGATTTCATCCTGCTCGCCGTTTCCGTTGGGATCCCCGTCACGGAAAGCAATAAGAACCTCTTTGAATTCCTCCAGTGTGGACGGCATTTCTTTCCCCAGCTTATCAAGCCATACCTTATTAATCCATTGCTTGAAATCCATCACGCCGGACATGGCCAAATCCACCCGGGGCAGTGCATAAATATGGCCGTCGGAAGCCAGACAGCTCTGCCGCAGAGCCGGATGTTCCTCAAACAGCGCTGCCAGATTGGGTGCGCAGCTTTCCAGCAAATCATCCAGAGGCATGAGCTGCCCGCTGGTAACGCCATACATGGATATCTGGTTGTTCGTCAGCCCGGCCCGCAAAAAGACATCGGGAAGCTCATTGGAAGCGAAAAGAAGCTGCTTGTTCTCTTCGAAGCCATCCTGGGGCACCTCCTGGTAATCCATGTGGATATTGCTCATTTCTTCGTATTTCTGCAGCACCAGAACCTCATCCCACGCCGCCTGGTTTTGATCCCTGGCCCCATATACGGTTAAGGTGATCGGTTCCTTAACGATAGGGAAACCCTCCGCATTCACATTGGCATCTGCGCCGGAGGCCTCCTCTTTTCCTGTTTCCGCCGCTGCCCCGGCAGTCCCCGAAACGGAAGCGTTGTTTTCCGCCGCCTGTTTTTTATTTCCGCATCCCTGCAGCATCCCCATCCCTATTGTCATGCACAGCAACAACACAATTGCTCTTTTCATATGCAGCTCCCATCCGCGCTTGTCCGGCGCTTTTCATACCCTCAATTATTTTTTCCTGACTGCCTGGATTTCCGGAAATCCTCATCAATTCTGATAAGCCTTAGTTTACCATCCTTATGGCCTCCCGGCGCAGTCCGTTTCTTTCTTTTTTTTACTCAACACTCCAAAATTTTTACATCACAAAACCTGCGGCACACAAATACCGGAAACAGGCGACGACGTAAAAAGTGCGGCAGCATGAGGGGGTATTGTTTCTTTCCGTGCAATAAGGTATAGTATGGAAAAAGAAATGGATCATGGGAGTTGTGAGGATATGAAAAAAAGATGTTGTCTCTTACTTGTCATCCTTTTAGTTTTTACCGGCTGTTCAGCAGTAAACTGCACGTTTGCTGCTGAAAGCATAAAATCAGTAAAAGACTTCCGCACCGTTCCTGGTGCCGAAGAACGGATCAGACAGCATTCTGAAACATTTTCCGATAAAGCTGCCATGGCGCTGTCTGCTCCCACAATAACGGAAATGGATTGGTCGGCGTATTTTGAAGGAATCAACGGTACTGCTGTCCTTTATAATCCGCTCCAAAAAAATTACCGGATATATAATCAGGAGCTGGCCGAAACACGGCGTTCCCCCTGTTCTACCTTTAAAATCATATCGTCTTTGATCGCTCTGGAATATGAAATCATTAAGCCCGAGGATTCCGTGCGTACATGGAGCGGGGAACGGTTTTGGAATAATGCATGGAACAAAGATATTGCCTTTTCCGAGGCTTTTTACACCTCTTGTGTCTGGTATTTCAGGGAAGTCATAGATGAAATCGGAAAAGACCGCATGCAGACAGAATTAAATAAGCTGTCTTATGGGAACTGTGATATCTCCGATTGGGAAGGGCACCTGAACCAAAATAACGGGAATCCCGCCTTAACCGGTTTCTGGATTGAGTCCTCCCTGAAAATCACAGCGAAAGAACAGGCAGAGGTGATGGAACGTATTTTTGGAAGCCATTCCATATATAAAGAAAAAACGCGGAATCAGCTGAAAGAAGTTATGCTGGTGCCGGATCAAAGCACGGCAGCGTGTCAGATTTACGGAAAAACCGGAATGGGGAAAGCCAATGGGATCGTCATCGATTCGTGGTTTTCCGGTTTTGCAGATACTGCCGGCGGTACTATTTACTTTTGTGTATATTTGGGGGAAACGGATGACCAAAATGTATCCAGCCAAAAAGCCAGGGAAATTGCGGTCAAAATAATCAAAGACTCCGCTTCAGGCAACGGAGTATCAAGCTTGCAGCAGGGTCTTTGACCCTCGCGACAGTCGCCAAATATCCATGCAGGCATGGCTGCTTGGCTCGTTGCCCGCGGGAATAACCTCCGGCTTATCTTGACCTTTCCGTGCTGCGCTGCGCAAACAACGGGCGCTGTACCCACAGCCATTTACGCAATGCGGTACCGGCATCTTCCTTACTCCGGAGGTTTCCGATATTCCTTCGGTGTCATTCCGGTATAGTCCTTAAAGATTTTGAGAAAATAGGTATAATTTTTAAAACCGCTCTTACCCGCAATTTCCTTAAGGGCATAGCCCTCCGCCAGCATTTTCTTTGCCGCTTCAATCCTGATTTCATTCATATAGTCCGTTATGGTCTTTCCTGTTTCCTCGTGGAAAACCCGGCTCAGATAGGAACTGTTGGTCCCGATTCCGGCCGCCACCGTCCGCAGGCTGATAGGCTTGTCATAATTTTTTTTCAGGTAGGAAACCGCCTTTTCCACGATTCCCGGAAAACCGGCCTCCTCTTTTTTCTGTTCCCCTATCTCACGGATCACATTGCTGTACAGGCCCGCTATGGAAGCCGCCAATTTTTCCTTATCCCTCATCTTTGCATATTCATACAGCCCGAAATCCTCGGGCAGGAAATCCAGCGTAATCCGGTATTCCACCGCCGCCTTTTGTATCAGCTCCAGCAATTCCCTGACAATCAGCAGGCAGGCGCTCTGCCCCGCCTCCCGGATTTCCGCAAAGATATGGTGAATCAGCGCTTCGGCCTCAGGCCCGTCCCCTTCCTCCATGGCCAGCAACAGCTCCTTCTGCTGTCTGATGGTCAGCGTGAGCGTCATGGATTCCGCAACGCTTTCCTCCTTCTGCTCCAGCTTATGCAGCAGATAGGACCGCATGGCACTGTCACTGAAAAAAACAGGACAGAATTCAGCCGTAAGCTTCAGCGCATATATCCGGCTTATGGTATCCTCACTGATTCGTTTGTGGTATTCCAGCTGCTCCTTCATTCCCGCTTCCGACACCCTGTCATAAAACCGGGTCAGAATGACAAACCGGTCGGGGGCTTTAAACAAGGCCAGCACATCCGTTTTTTCCGCGGAATTTTCCTCAAAGATCCTGGCAATCCCCTCGGCTACCGCTATCCTTCCCGATTCCGTCATTTCCTTTCCAAACGGGATCTGTACCAGCATAACCGCTTTTCTGGAATTATCGGAGGTGAACGGGCTCTCGCCGCCGCCGAAAAACCAGGCGTGCGCCTGCCTGCGGAGCTTACTCTTACTTTCCCAGGCGGATACGCCCCTTCTTCTGTCGCGGACGGCATACAGCGTTTCTTCCAGCTGCCCTCCCGTCAGCCTGTGCTTCAGGATATAATCATGGGCCCCGTTTTTCAGGATTTGCCTGACATAATCGTAATCATCAAAGCTGCTGACAGCCACCATGGAAACAGAAGGGTAGCGGCCGGCAATCATGCCGGATAGGACCACGCCGTTTTTACCCGGCATGGAAACATCCAGTATCACAATATCCGTTTCTTCCGCTTCCAGAAACCGCATGGCTTCTTCGGTATTCCTGCATTCCCCCGCCAGACGGAATTCCCCTTTCTCCCAGAAAGCCATATCCCGGATATAATTTCGGAATACGGCCTCATCATCCACAACCAGAACATTAACCGGCACCTTCATCCCCTCCTGTCTCTTCTTCCGGAAGCCGGAGCTCCACACAGGTAAACATCCCCTCACAGCTGTATATGGTTCCCCCGTAGTTTTCTCCGTATATCAGCTTGATCCTCCCGAATACATTGGCTATGCCCACCCTGCGGAAGCCTGTCTTATCGCTCTTGCATATGGTCCCCAGCAGATGCTGCGTTTCTTCCCGGCTCATCCCCTTCCCATTGTCCGTCACCTTACAGATAACCTCCCCGTCCTGTTTGAAAATCTTCACATTGATAATCCCGCCCTCATCCCGGGCCGCCAGCCCATGTATCAGCGCGTTTTCCACAATGGGCTGCAGCAGCAGCTTCGGCAGCCGGTACCCCCAAAGCTCTTCGTCCACATCCCACAGCAGTGCATACGCATTCCGGTTTTTAAACCGTTCGATGCGCATATAATTTTCAATGTATTCCTTTTCTTCCCACAGTGTGATCCTTTCATTTTTGTTCGTCAGGACACTGCGTAGCAGCTCGGACAAGGCGCGGGCCACCTGTTCGATCTCCTCTTCTTTTCTCATATGGGCCACGTACTGGATGCTGTCAATGGAATTATACAAAAAATGCGGTTCTATCTGGGTGGCCAGGACCGTCTGCTCCGCCTCCAGCTTCAGCCGTTCATTTTCCTTCACATCCGTAACCAGCCCCTGGATCCGGACCATCATTTCATTAAAGGTATCCGCCAGGGTGGCGACCTCATCCCGGGAATGGATATCCGCCTTGACCTCCAGCCTCCCTTTTCGCACCGCCTCCATAGTACCGGTCAGCTTCTGCAGATTCCGGCACAGGCGTCTGGAAACAATAATGGCGGCTGCAAACGAAAACAGGCAGGCAGCTACGCCGATGAGGAAAAACTTCCGCCGGAGGGCATTGGCCTCTGTCAGCAGCGTTTTATAGGGAATCAGGCTGAGGGTTGTCATCCTGCTGTCCTTGGAAACATACCGGATATAATAATATTTCTCCCGGTTCCACCGCAGATATCCGGAATCCTCCTCCTGCGCTTTCAGCTGTTTAAGAATCTGCGTTTCTCCCCCGCCCTGTCCCAGGCTGGTGAAAAAAAGCTGCTCCTCCGGCGTAAAAATCAGGATATTGACATTCTGCAGAGGTTCCGCCTTATAGACTCCCGTAAGGGCTTCATAATCCAGCTCGATCAGATTTACCACCCTGCCCCAGTCCCTGTAGCTGACCGGCCTGCTCAGGAATACTGCCTTTTCCTCCGGATTGTAGTGGAAACCGGCCTTATCCGAGGCAAGCATGTCCGCCATCCAGGGGCTTTCCAGATCCTTCTTTACTATCAGATCCTGACTGGCCTGGAAAATATGTTTTTCTTCCGTCACCAGGATAATGTCCTTTATGTAATCTTTATTTGTCATGAGGCCGGCAAAAAAGCTCTTTATTTTTTTGGACTGCTGGTATTTCCGGTAGGAAGCCTCCGGCGCTTCCTCACGCAGGACCGGGTAGATGATCTCCCTTTCCATCGCTATGGAAAGGCTTATTTTTTTCGCTTCATTCATCATGTCGTTGAAGCTGTGATCCGCATAGGATATGTATTGGGTCATGTAGCTTTCCGTTGTGGATTTGATCGTATTGATTTCCGCATAATAGGATATGAGCAGGGAAAGCACCGTGGTGCTGACCGCTATGGCAAGCGTGAGCAATAGGATCTTGCCTTGTATGGAGTGGATGTTGTAAAGCGGCAGTTTCATAGTTTCCCCCCTACTATCTATATGTTGTCGGTACTACTTATTTTATAGCAAATGATGCTCCTTGGCAATTACGGATGCTCATGTTCAAAATGACATCCCAGCGGACATTTCGGATCCTCTTTGGTAATCAGCCGATCCAGCAGCATATCCTTCAGCCGGCCGCGCACCGCGGCATACTCCTGCTTTGCGGCTGCATTAACCGCTTCTTCCGGATCCTTCCCCAGATCAAAAAGCTGTTCCCCTCCCCCGTCCGGATAATAAGTATACCGGTATTCTTTCGTTATTACGGAGCGGGCCCAATGGATGGGGCGGACCGTGGACCAGTAGCGATAACTCTCCACATAGGCATACTCCCGCACCGGCGTCCGTCCGCCCTTGCAGAAGGGAACCAGGGAAAAGCCGGCCAGCTTCGGCATATACTCCTCCCCCACATAATAATTATCCAGGATACGCAAAGGCGGCGCCTGGGTTCCCGTCAGTTCCAGAATCGTCGGGAATATGTCCTCAAGCTGCACCAGTTCCTCACAGGTTCTCCCCGTTAAAAGCCCGGGCCCTGCAAGGATGAGAGGAACGCGCACACAGCTGTCGTAATGCTTGTTATGCTTGCTGATCATGCCGTTATCATAGAGCTGTTCCCCATGATCCGACAGTAAAAAAATATAAGTATTCGCCAGCTTCCCCCGCTTTTCCATCGCTGCGAACAGCCTGCCCAGCTGCTGATCCAGACAGCAGAGCGTGGCAAAATAGTACTGCCTTGCCTCCCGCCAGTAATCCGGGATTCCCGCGCACATCCCCGGATAATCAAAATGCTTCGGATGCCCCGGATCCGTCTTCCAGGTCTGTGGCAGGGGGGCGGGGATCAAATCCGGATTTACCAGCTTCACACAGTCCGCCGGCGGCGTGAAGGGATCATGGGGCTGTACATAACTGGCGTTGATTAACAGAGGCGTATCCCGGTCCGCCTTTTCAATAAATTCTTCCGCTCTGGAGGTTATCCATTCGGTCTGTGAGACTTCATTGGGAAACGGAAGCGTATACAGATTATCAACAGGTTTACCATGAGATATCACACAATTCCTGTGTACCTTCCTTCCGGCCTCGGCTGCCAGTCCGCACATATCTTCTTTATCCTTCCCGTATTCCTTCAGCCCGGGCAGATTCCCAAACGCCGCCGTGGAAAGGGCCGCTTCATAATACCGGGGATGTTTTTCCTTTACCCAGTCCGTCCATTCCCCGATTTTCACATCATCCGCAGCCGCCACCTCGTCAAAGCCGTATTCCCTGTAATCATGGATCGGTCCGTTATAATAGGTACGAAAATGCAGCTTTCCGAAGGATCCCGTCCTCCATCCGCCCTGCTGCAATGTCTTCATAAAATTAGGGATTTCGGGACTCAGCTCATACCCGTTTTCGATTACCCGGTGCCCTTCCCCCAGCAGCCCTGTGGCAATTGTGGCCCTTGCGGGCATACAGACCGGATTCGGTGTATATGCCCGTGTAAAGTTGGTTCCCATCCGCTTCAGCCGTTCCACATTGGGAAGTGAGAAGGCGCCTGTTTTTTCACCGCATTCCAGCCATTTTGCGGCCAGCTGATCCATCATAAACACTAATACATCCGGTTTTTCCCCCATACATCCGGCTCCTTTCATCCCCGCGCACCGCCTCTCCCCCATTTTTCCGGGAGCTGATCGCCGCAGTCTGCGGCCCATTCCTCCAGATAACCCTGAAGCTTTTCAAGAATGGGCGCATATGCCTCAAGCTGCACTACATTATTTATCTCATAAGGATCCGTGCACAGATCATACAGCTCATCTGTCTGGTTGTAATTATAAATATATTTATATCGCTGTGTTATCACCGCCCTGCCGAGATGTTCTTCCAGATGACCGTGGGTCTCACAGACCATATATTCCCGGAAGAGGGTATCGGCTCCTTCTCCTGCCTCCAGCAGGCTTTTTCCGTCGGCCCCTTCCGGAAAGGAAAGTCCTGCCGCATCCAGCATGGTAACCGCGGTATCCAGATTGCTGACCAGGGCGTTGCTCACCAGACCGGCGGGAAGGACTCCCGGAAAGCGGATCGCCAAAGGGACGCGCAGCATTTCTTCCGGCATATAAGAGCGCTTATCAAAGTGACCGCCGTGGCAGGCAAGGGCGTCGCCGTGATCCGTTGTCCAGATCACCAGCGTATTTTTTCCGAAGCCGCATTTGTCCACTGCATCCAGAATACGTCCCACTGCCGCATCCATCTGCGTTATCTGTGCATAGGCCCGCGCCAGCACCTCCTGCCATACACCAAAGGGAAGGGGATTGGGCCAGATCAGCTTCCCGTCCTTAGATATCCCCCGGTTATCCTCCGACTGGTAGATCTCCGGCTTTCCGCTGTGATAGACATCCTCCCCAAAGCTTGGATATTCGGGGATATCCCCGGGATTGTACATGTCGGCAAACTCCCTGCCGGGAAAATAAGGCTGATGGGGGCCCCAGAAATCAATGCGCATATGAAAAGGTTGTTTTCCGGGCTCTTCGGAAAGCTCGCGGAGCTTTCTGCATGCCATATCCGCCAGAAAAAAAGACTCATGGGTTTCGGAAGGCGTCAGCATAACCCCCGAAGCATGCTCGTTGCACCATTCCCGATCCTGTTTATAATCGCTGCCTTCCTTCATCTTTTCATAATCAAAATAATTGGTAAAATTATGTTCAATATGTACCACCGGTTCAGGAAGGCCGTTTCGCTTCAGGTATTCCTTATATTCCGGTTTATTATAGGGGTTATTGTAGCTGGGATACGTAAATCCGCTGCAGTGATGATCAAGGGCCGTTCCCGATCCCGCGTGCCATTTTCCGAAATAATAATTAGCATAGCCGTTCTCATGGAGGATATCCAGATATACCGGTTTGTCATAGGGATGATCCGCATCGTTGATCAATTCGCCGTGATTGTGGGGATACAGGCCCGTGAGCATGCTTCTTCTGGCCGGTCCGCACAACGGGCACACCGAATATCCCTTTTCAAAGCGCACGCCCTCCGCCGCAAACCGATCAAACACAGGCCTTTTTATCCGGACTCCCTGCTTCCCATGTCCGTAGTTTACCTGATGGTCATTCAGAATAAAAATAAGATTAGGCCTTTCTTTTTTTGCACACTTTTCCAACACTTCCGTCTCCTTCCATTATTACCAGAAAGCCTTCCGCAGCGGCAGCGGATCACTTGTTTCCGCCATTCTGTCGGCCAGGATTTCCATCATCCTCACTTTTTCGCCAACCAGCCCCGGCTGATAATACAGATTGGTATGCTCCCCGGGATCCGTCTGCAAATCATACAATTCCCCCGTACATTCCTGCTCGCCGTCCCTGTCATGGACTCTCACCAGCTTATATCTTCCGTCACATACCATAGTTGCAAAGGCCAGCGGATTTCTGTGGTTGATATTGCAGTTATAATACTCGCTGTAAACGCTCCGTCTATGTCCTTTCCCTTCTCCCGCTGTAAGCAGTTCCCACAGGCTTCTTCCCTGCATTCCTTCATACCGGGGAATTTCCGCCGCATCACAGATCGTTTCAGCCAGATCGGTCAGCTCCACCAATGCTTCACTGGTCCTTCCCCCCACAATGGTTCCCGGGTATGCCAGGATCAGAGGCACATGTACATTGCATTCGTAAAAATACGGCCCTTTCAGATACATTCCATGATCGCCCAGGTTCTCCCCGTGATCCGAAGTAAAAATAATCATGGTATCCTGCAGCCGGCCCCTTTCCTCCAGCCACTTAAGAAGCCTCCCCACCTGATGGTCGATCAAATCTATCATGGCATAATACGCCGCCCGTATCAGACGATGATCGTATTCCGTCATATCCTCATACGCAAAGAATCCCGGTGTATCGTAGGCCCCCTTATGATCGGTTTCCTGGAAAACAGGTTTCTTTTTATATTCCTCCGGAACATAATCAGGAAGTGGGATTTCCCCCAGCTTTTCCAGATAGGGCTTCAGGTATTCCTCCGGCGGATCAAAGGGATGGTGTGGGTCAAAATAATTCAGGGAGAAGAACCAGGGACGGCCGCAGGCTTCGGCACTCTCCATAAAAGCAAGCGCCTGATCCGTGCACCATGTGGTCTGATGATATTCCTCCGGCATACCCGTCTGCACAAAACGGCAGTCCTTCCTGTCCGGCGTAAGATAATCCATTCCCTGTCCTGCAAGCCACATACTGTATTCGTTCATGGGCCAGTTCGTCCCTTTCACCGGCGCAGGGTGATGTGACCATTTAAAATAATCATAGCCGTCGTCGATCCGCCTTTCCATAATCCGGCATACCGAATCATGGCAGGCAGAAAGATGCAGCTTGCCGGAAAGCCCGCAAAAATACCCATGCTCCTTCAGAAGCCGCGGGAGCAGCACCGCCCGGTCATCGATATCCTGCCCGTTCTGCCTCACCCCGCAGGCTCTGGGATAGCGGCCGGTAAGAAAGCTCCCCCGGCTGGGCGCGCATACGGGACATTGGGAATACGCCTTTGTAAAGCGTACTCCCATAGTGGAAAGGCGATCCAGATTCGGTGTATGCACCCACTTATTCCCATAGCATCCCAGGGTATCCGCCCGTTGTTGATCCGTACATATCCATAATATATTCATAGAGTTTCCCCTCTTTATTTTCAAACACGCTCTTTCAGCCGCCGCGCTCCGGCAGACGGATAAACGGCCGGATGCACGGAGCGCGGCTTCTGCCGTTTACTCGCCCATCATGATATCATAATATTTCTGATATAATTCGGCCCATCTGCCGGCCTGCAGGCTGTCCAGCTTTTTCAGGTATTCCTTCCAGCTGTCGTCGGTAACCCCATTGGTGATGAACTGGGCTATCTGGCTGTCCACATACTTAAATAAATCGGTCTTAATATTCAGCGCTTCCCTGTTTTCACCCTCTTCATACACCAAATCGGGGAGGCCGGGAGGCGCCGCTTCGATATAGCTGTTATTGATCGCTTCCTGTCTTTCCAGGGCGCTGTCCGCGGTGATTTCTTTTTCCGCCCAGAAATCGGCAAAGCACCAATAAGGGATCCCATGCCCCCAGGTTGCATAAAGGGTGGAATTTTCCATTGTCCTGGGTTCTCCGCTGGGAATATTGGCAAGTTCCGTCCATTTTCCGTTATCCAGGTAATCCCAGGAATACCCCTGCGGCCCAAACCGGTTGATCAGCGCATTATCCGAGTTATCCATCCAGTAATCAATGAATGCAAGGGTCTCCTCCGGATGCTCATTCGCCGATGTTATGAAAAACTGATTGGCGGAATAGCCGGGAATCAGGCCATTTCTCCGCCATACCTGGTTGTGGTCCGGCCCTTCAGGCAGGTTCATCACCCGGTATTCATTTACGCTCTCATCCCCGTCATTCAGACTCAGGTACCAGAAGGCCACCGAAGCCCCGATCCCCTCCGTCTTGGCCTTGGCTTTCAGCTGCGTGCTGTTCTGGGTAAAATTCTCCGGATCCAAAAGGCCTTCCTCATACCATTCATGGAAATATTCCAGCGCCGCCCTGGTTTCCTCCATAGCCGGTGCAAACCGCAATTGGTTCGTCCCGTCTTCGGAATGCATATAGCTCTTCGTATCCCAGGCAACCCCAAACAGGCCGAACAGAAAGGTATAGATACTCGGCTGATCCTGCACGGCTTCAAAGCTCATCCCATATTCCGGTTTCCCGTCGCCGTTCAGATCCGTAGTCGTGACCTTTCGCAGGTAATCTCCCAATTCATCCAGGGTTGCCGGCATTTCCATTCCCAGCTTATCCAAAAAGGTTTTATTTATAAAAAGCAGCCTGTCAATTCTGATATTCTTATTTTCATCGATGGAAGGCAACGCATAAATATGGCCGTCGGGATAGGTTGACAGCTTCCTGAATTCCTCATACCCGTCCATCCATTTTTTAATATTCACCGTGGAACTGTCGATATAATCATCCAGGGGTACAATAAGCCCCTCCTTGGCGTATTTATAGATGATGGAAGGATCATAGGAAAAACCGGAACCGAATGCATCCGGAAGATCCCCCGAAGCAAGGGTCAGCTTATATTTTTCAGCATACGCTTCGGAGGATACCTCCTCCCATTCGATATGTACATTTGTTTTTTCCTCATATTCCTTCAGGAAATCCAGTTCGCCAAGGGACTTTGCATGAGAAGCCGTTATGGGTACCATAATTTTGATGGTGACAGGTTCTTGGGATATGGGAAACTCCCCCGGTACAAAACCCGGCTCCGCCGCAGCTTCCTCTTCCTGTGTGGCATTGGCGTCTGTCCCGGTTTCCCGCGCGCCCTCTTCCCCCTTTCCACAGCCCCACAGCATGGCGGCCAGCACGGTACACGACAACAGGACACTGATCATTCTTTTTTTCATTTTCTGCTTCCTCCTTTTTTCCCGGTCTTTTTATCGACCTGCTTATCACAGGCGGCTTCGGCCTGGTTTCCCTCCGTCCTTCCGTTTTCTATTCCTTGACTGCCCCAAGCATAACCCCCTTTGTAAAATATTTTTGTATGAACGGATACACACAGAGCACAGGCACCGAAGCCACCACAATAACCCCATATTTAATCAGCTCGGCATATCTTTCCCTCCGCAGCAGTTCCGCCATCATGGACTCATCAAACACCTGCATCGTCGCCGAATTCTGTATCAGAATTTCCCTGAGAACCATCTGCAGCGGGCGCAGCGATTCCTTGGAAATATAAATCAGTGCATTGAAGTACTGGTTCCAATGCGCCACCCCGTAATAAACCACCAGTACCCCCAGCAATGCCTTGGACAGCGGCAGTACAATGGAAACGAAGAAACGGAATTTGCCGCAGCCGTCAATTTCCGCAGCATCCATCAAATCCTTGGATATGGTTCCTTCAAAAAATGACTTGGCAATAATCATGTTGTAGACATTCAACGCCCCCAGAAGGATAAGGACCAAGGGGGTATCATACAGATGCAGCCCTTTTACCAGAAGGAAGGTAGGTATCAGCCCGCCGTTAAAGAACATGGTAAACAGAAAAATCCCCATGAACACCTTCCTTCCCGGCAGCTTCTCAAAGGACAGCGGATAGGCGGTAAGCAGCGTCAGGCACACATCCAGGACCGTTCCCGTAACCGCATAAAAAAGGGTGTTGCGGTAGCCTGTCCAAATCCGGGAATCCTCAAACAACTTACGGTATCCGTCCAGGGTAACCCCGATAGGGTACAGAATCACATTCCCCGCGTTCACCGCTTCCGGAGAACTGATGGAGGCGATAAGCACAAAGTAAAGCGGGTAAATCACAAGGACGGATAAAATCCCCATTATCAGATAGCTGCAAATATCAAAAACCAAATCGGACTTTGAACGTTTTATTTTATGTTTCATTCCCGCACCTCCTAAAACAATGAACTGTCTGTAATTTTCTTCGCCGCCTTATTAACCAGGAGCAGAATAATCAGATTAATACCATTATTGAAAAGCCCCACCGCCGCCGAATAGCCGTAATCAATATCCAATAGCCCTTTCTTATATACATAAGTGGAAAGGATCTCCGAAACCCCTATATTCAAATCATTCTGCATCAGATACGCTTTTTCAAAGCCCATACTCATCACAGCGCCTGCGTTGAGTGTGAGGATGATAGCAATCGTGGGGACAATGTGCGGGATATCAATATGGAGGATTCTCTGCAGCTTGCCCGCCCCGTCCATCCGGGCCGCTTCGTAAAGCTCCGGGCTCACCCCGGAAAGGGCAGCCAGATATATAATGGAATTCCAGCCGGTTGTCTGCCATACGGCGGAAAGCACGAAGATATGCCGGAAATATTTGGCGTCCCCCATAAACAGCCTACGTTCCCCTCCCATAATTTCAAGGATATTATTGAATACGCCCCGGGGTGCAAACATGATCATCATCATCCCCACCAGTACCACCACCGATACCAGATAAGGCGCATAAGTCACATTCTGTACGAACTTCCCGAAACGCTTGCTGTGACAGGAATTAATCAGCAATGCAAGAAAGATGGGAAGAGGAAAGGTAATCAGCAGCTGGTAAACACTCAGGCTAAGGGTATTCCATAATATAGGGAGGAAATCCGGGGAACGGAATACCCTTTTAAAATGTTCCAGCCCCACCCAGGGACTTCCCAGGATTCCCCTGGATGCATAAAAATCTTTAAAGGCTATGGTCACCCCGTACATGGGGATATAATTGAACAGTAAGATATATACCAGGCCGGGAACCAGCATCAGGTAAAGCACTCTCCATTTTTTCCATGATAACTTCCTTCTTTGTTTTTCCATATACGCACTCCTTCTCCTGCATAAGCCGGCAGCCCGCGGACGCAGGGCTTTGCTCTTCCCGGCACTTTACCGCCAAAGCAGCCGGGTTCTGTTTTGATACTTTTACCATAACCGACGCAGGAGTCTGCGTAAATCGTAACGATTTCAATAACTTGATATTTTTCACTTTCTGGGATTGCTTAAATTTCACTCTTTGTTATTTTTTCATCTTTGTGAATATTCACATATTCATTTTGTATTTACGGTATTATTTTGTTGACTTTAACTTTATATATACCTATACTAATTAATATATACTACAAATGTGACTATATAAAGGGAAAGGATACGGGTATGCATCTGCCAAAAACACTGATCCGCAATTTTGTGGCATATTTTATTATTTTTTCTATCCCCATAAGCAGCCTGGTGTTTTTTACCCATACCAAGCTGATTCAGCAATTCCAGACTACCACCTACCAGCTGGAGCTATCCTATCAGAACAATAAGCTGAACGACTTCGATGCCAATCTCGCGCAGCTGGAAAGCATAGCCTCCCAGATACAATTCTCCAAAGCCGATCTGCAGGAGGATATTATGAGCCGTATTGCCTTGCAGGAACAGCTGCGCTATTTCAAAGCCCTGAGCAGTTATTTGGATGAAATCATCCTTTACATACCGGACAGCAATCTTATCTACGCGGCCAAAAGCACGTATACCATGAATACCTTCGGCCGGCTTTTTGATGAATCCTTTGCCCGGCTGCTGGACGGAATGACTCCGGATGAACATTCCGCCAGAGGGCTTGTGCCCTTGCTGACGAATTCCTCCCTTTGTTTTGCTGCGCCTTACCCCATCCATTCCCTTTATCCTTACGGCTATCTTATTTTCGTAACCATACCGGAACGGTTCCTGCCTTTTTCGGATCTGCCATATGCCCTGTATTGGGAGAACCAGCTTTTGATTAACCATACCGGACAGCCGGAGATCGCTTTCGAGGAAGGCATGCCAGAAGTACGGATGGACGGCCCGTACTGCTGCCTCGCATCCCCTTCTGACGGAAAGGGATACTCTCTTCTCACGCTCCGCAACAGCCGCCAGACCTTCGGAAGTTTTTATAAAACGCGGAAAATATTTATTCTTCTCACTGTTTTCGTATGTACCTTTTCCACCCTGCTGCTCAGCTTCTGCAGCTATAAAAACTACAAGCCCTACCGATATCTGAAAAACGCTCTGATGAAAACCGGTCTGATAACGGAAAACACGGCACAGTCCAAATCGGAAATCTACCAGGCCATTCAGACACTGGATATGCTGACACGTCATAACCGCCTGCTCGACAAACAGATAGTGAGGGAGCAATACACCTCCCGAAGCATGCTGCTGAACCGGCTTCTGAATAATCAGTACGATAAACCGGAAGTATTGAACCACAGCCTGGAAAATTACCGTGTCACTTTGCAGTCGGCATATTATACCGCCTGTATTTTAAAATTGAGCAAAAAGCCGGATGAAAATTTCTTCCTGGACAATCCTCTTTCTTATGCTGCCTATCCCGACTGCAGGATCTACTGTACGCTGGAAGCGGATTCCCGCATCTGTGCCGTCATCGGTTCCAGCTACGGAAGCAATACCCAGTTGCAGCCCCTGCTCCGGACCATGCTCCTCCTGCTGAACCAACAGCAAATCGACGGGGAAATCTATGCCGGTTCACCCGTAAACGACATAGACCAGATCCATACTTCCTATGTGGAAGCGCTGTATAAATACAACTACGAGCTTCCCCCGGAAAACCGGATCCATTATTACAGGCCGGCATCCCGGGGAAATCCGGTTATCCTGTACCCGCAGGAGGAGCTGAACTGCCTGCAGAACGCCCTTCAGGCGCAGAGCCGTGACAAGACCTTCGCTATCCTGGAAAGCCTGCGCTGCCAGCTTTCCCAGGATGCCTTCAGCTATTCCATGCAAAAAACCATCTGCTATGAGGTTTTCCATGTTATTTACAGAGAATATCCCGATATCCTTTTCTCCGGGAGCCGTACGATCAGCTATTATCTGTCCCGCCTCTCCAAAATCAACACGATCGATGATGCGATCTCTTTCTTTACACTGCTTCAAAACACCTTTGCCGACGGCACGGAACCCGGATCCGCCTCTCCGGAGGCCTGCATGAATGACAAAATGGAGCGTATTCAGAGCTATATCCAGGAAAATTATACCGATACCGGCTTTTATCTCGGAGCGGTGGCTGATTATTTTCATTTATCCTTGAACAACTTGAGCCAGCAGTTTAAGCGTCATCTGGGAATGAGCCCTGCCAAATATATTACAATCCTGAGAATCGATAAAGCAAAAGAGCTCCTGACCAAAACCAATAAGCCGGTTAAGGAAATCGCTCTGGAAATAGGCTATTCAGATTCCTCCGTATTTGTAAGGAACTTTAAGAATGCCACCTCCTTCACACCCGTGCAGTACCGGGAAACGGTTCGGGTATCCTGCTGAACTATACTTTTTGAAAGCTATACCGAATCGGTCCAAGAATGCATCCGCATAGAGCAACGGTGCTGTATGCCCCTTATCAGAAGTATACGGCCATATTTGTCAGAAATCCTTTTGTACTTTTTACGGTAGTCAGCATTTTTATCAAGACTGTAGATAAAAGACTGCATTTGTGATACTATAAATAAAAAGAAGGTGAAGTCATTTGGAATTAGATATCAATGTTTTACGTAAGATATGTCTACCTGAAAATATAGAATTAACAATGCATGCAGCCAAGCGGTTAGAACAGCGTGATATCTCAATTGAAGATGTAATGAACTGTATTATACAAAGGGAAATCATTGAACAGTACCCAACCGATTATCCTTTTCCCAGCTGCTTGATATTGGGCACTTCTGTGAGTGGAAAATTTTTACATGCAGTCATTGGAAGTAATCAATCACAGCTTTGGATAATTACAGCATATTATCCGGATATTAACAAATGGAGTGAAGATTTCAAAGCAAGAAAGGAGAACTAATATGGGTTGTTTTTTATGTAATGGTGACTTAGAGAAAGCTACTACAACATATATGACAGATTATAATAACTGCTATATTATTATTAAGAATGTGCCTTGTACGAAATGTACCCAGTGTGGCGAAGTTTATCTAAATGGCGTTACCGTACAAAAAATTGAATCAATTATTAAAAAGCTTAAGGCTGCTTTGACAGAGATTGCCGTTGTGGATTTTACACATGCCGCCTAGAGCGCCATGTAATTTGTCAAGGAAAGAACCAATTGCAATTGTATTTTAATAGCGGCGAAACGTTCAGTTCAGACTTGTCTGAACTGTTACTGCATCCAGCCCCCAAAAGCTTTGCGATGGGCCGGATGCCTGTATCCATCACACTTACTTATCCCCGCGCCGCTCTCTCCCGGATATCCGCCACATCCCCGGAATTGTCCCCGAACCTGTCCATATTGGCAAGCAGCCTCCTGCGCAGTTCGGAAACCACCTCCCGATATTGGGCATCATGAATCAGGTTTTGCCGCTCAAAGGGATCCGCTTCCAGATCATACACTTCATGCACATCCTTCTCCGTGGCAATATACTTGTAATTCTTATAATACAGCGTGCGCTGGGCGGCCCGGATTCCGAAGTGCCCGAAATGCTCGGCCATAAAATCCTCCCGCCAGCCGGTATTTTCGTTATGAACCAGGCCGGACAGACCTGCCCCGTCCATATAGTCCGGGACCTTAAGTCCCGCCGCCTCCAGCACGGTAGGCGTCAGATCCAGATTGCTCACCAGCCTGTCGCATACGTTTCCTGCCGGCGCCCCCGGCCACCGGATTACCAGCGGGATATGCATCACTTCTTCCATCATATCCCCCGCCTTATCCACCAGGCCGCCATGGCTTCCCAGGGCATCCCCGTGATCGGCGGTATATATGACCACCGTATTCCCGGCCATCCCTTTTTCCTCCAGCTTATCAAGCATTTCTCCTACCGCCTTATCAATATAAGAATAGTGCTCATAGGCCCGTTTCATCAGCGGCTGCCACTCTTCCCAGGTCTGAAGCGGATTCCTGTCATGGATCCGTTCCCGGAAATCCTGTACCATCTGCGCCTTCTGCGCAGGCGGTTCCTGAAAGGTGGGATATTCCTGTATCTCCTCAGCACACAGAAGATCCTTCATTTCCCAGGGAACCTGATACGCATGGTGGGGCCCCCACATATCCACCCGCACGGCAAAAGGCTCTCCGTTCTGTGAGCAGCCTTCCATCCAGTCCAAAGCGGAATTGGTAATAAAGTCGGATTCATGCACCTTCCCGGTATCCTTCAGGATTCCGGCGCAGTACATATTGAAATTATCCGATTCCGTCAGATCATAATCCCCGTTTTCATAGGTTTTCTCCGAAATCACCCTGCCGTTTTCCTGCTTAAATACGGTGGACATCCCCCATTCCTGCTGGTATATGGGATTCCCGTAACCGTTTTTTGCCAGATAATCCCGGTATTCCTCCATATGGTACGGATTCCCGTAGCCCTCCGGGTAAAAGCCTTCCAGCCCCTTTTCCCTGAAATTTTCATAACCGCTGTGATTTTTTCCGAAATATGCGGTACGGTATCCCAGGCTCTGCAGGTAGTCCGTGTAAAACGGCAGCCCGCAGTCCGGGTATTCCCCGTTATCCAGTTTCCCGTGATGGTTGGCATAAACCCCGGTGAGCATGGCAGCCCGGGCCGGAAGACATAAGGGATGGACGGAATGGCAGTTTGTAAATTCACAGCCCTCCCGTGCCAGCCGCTCATAAGCAGGCAGGACCGGCACGGCCCCCTTCATCAATTTGTAATGCCGGAAGGTTACATGATCCAATACAATCCACAAAATATTAAGCTTTGTCCCGCTATTTTCCGGTAACCCGTCCGCCGCGCATCCTTTTTTTCTCTCAGGTTCCATTTGTTTCCTCCTCCTTAACTCTATCCCTACAGCCTGATACGGATCATATTCCAGGAATAAGCCGCCAGCTTCACCGTCAGTTTTCCGTCTTCCAGCTTATAATCGCTGCCGGAATGGGGAACCACCCTGTCCGGGCAGTCTGCGGAATTGGTCAATTTCAAATCCGGGCTGGTCAAAACCTGCATATCCTCTACCCTGCATCCGGGATAATCCCGCAGATCACAGTCGGTTATCAGGTCCCCGGTTCCCTTATTCAGGGCAAAGATCGTGAGATAATCCTTTTCCTCACTCTCCACCGCCACGGCATCCAGTACCGGGACATCCGTATAATCCCTGCTGTCATATTTGGGCGCGTCCACCAAAACCTCCAGAGCGGTGCCCCTGCCGTAAACGGAAGTCTGGAGGTACGGATAATAAATCGTCTGTTTCCAGATACGCCCTCCGTTTTCCGTCATAATAGGGGCGATCACGTTTACGAGCTGGGCCTGGCAGGCTACCTTCACACGGTCCGCATGACGGAGCAGGGAAATCAGCATGCCGCCTACCAGCAGCGCATCCTCAAAGGTATAAATATCCTCGTTAAAGGAGGGGCCTTCCTGCCATTTGACGGCTTTTTCGTTTTCCGGGAAGGCATGGAACCATACATTCCACTCGTCAAAGGATATGTTGATCTTCTTTTTGGAACGTTTTTTTGCCTGTACATAATCACAGACAGCTATGATGTTTTCAATGAAATGATCCATGTCCATGGTATTGGCAAGGAAATTAGGGGTATCCTCCTGTTGGTTCCCGTAGTACTGATGCATGGAAATATAATCCACAAAATCATAGGTGTGATCCAGAACCGTAGTTTCCCAGTCATAACAGGTCGCCATCCCGGAATTGGAGCTTCCGCAGGCCACCAGTTCAATGGTGGGATCCACCCATTTCATTACCTTGGCCGTCTCGCTGGCAAGCCTTCCGTATTCCTGTGCTGTTTTATGACCGATCTGCCAGGGGCCGTCCATCTCATTTCCCAGGTTCCACAGCCTGACATTATGCGGTTCCCTGTATCCGTTCTGAATCCGCAGGTCGCTCCAATAGGTACCGGAAGAAAAATTACAGTATTCCACCAGATTCCGTGCGGCATCCGCCCCTCTTGTCCCCAGATTCACCGCCATCATCACATCCGTGCCTGCCCTGCGGCTCCATTCGCAGAATTCATCCGTGCCCATCTGGTTGTTTTCCACCGCAAACCAGGCCAGCTCCGTGCGCTTCGGCCTCTTCTCCTTCGGCCCGATACCGTCCTCCCAATTGTATCCGGATACGAAATTGCCGCCGGGATAACGCACAATCGGTACCTGCAGCTGTCTGGTCAGTTCAATCACATCCCTGCGGAACCCCATATCATCTGCCAGCGGATGACCGGGATCGTAAATCCCTCCGTAAACCGCCCTGCCGATATGCTCGATGAACGATCCGTATAGCCGTTTGTCAATCCTGCCAATCCGGAAATCCCTGTCCAGTTTCAGGACCGCTTTCCCCGGATCCCCTTCGTGTTTTTTGGTCACATTCTGTTCCATGTCTTATCCTCCTCCATGATATTGCTTATTATCCTACTATTATCGTAACCGTCCAGACACGCTCCAGCCCGGACAGTCACATAGTATTGTTACCATTAACGTTAACATAGCATGTTAAAAAAAAGAGGCCGCCTGCTGCCGCCCCGGGCGACCGGTTAAAATGCCGCACAGGGGGACTGCCGCCTGTATGATGCCTGTATGATGTCCGTATTGCTCTCTACGCTCCCGCAACCGTTCCCCCTTCCACAACTGCGGTTTCCAGAACCACGCATTCCTCCATGTCCCCCTTCTGCCCTTCCAGCTTCTTCAGCAGGATTTCCACGCTTCTTTTCGCCATGGTGGTTTTGGAAGAGGACACCGATGTCAAATGCACCGGATAGGGATACTTAATATTGTCAAAACCAACAACGGAGCACGTTTCCGGCACTTTCCTTCCCAGTTCCCCCAGAATACAGATAACCTGCCAGGCAAGAATATCATTAAATACCAGCACCGCCGTATACTTCTCCTGCCGGGACAGGATTTCCTTCATTTTCTCCGTCCCCCTACGGGACGCAACCGGCACCGTTTCCACCAGGTCGCTGCGAAAGGGGATCCCTCTTTCTTCCAGCGCCATCCGGTAACCTTTCAGACGTTCTGCCGAACTGGAAATCCCCTTCGGCCCGTTCAGGAACAGAATATCCCGGTGGCCTCTGTCCAGCAGATACCCGGCGGCCGCATATCCGCCGTGCACGTCATCACACACCACGTAACTGGCATCCTCTCCGGAAAAATGCCTTCCTATCATCACAAAAGGCTTCCCATGCATCTGCAGGAAACGGATGTTCTCCTCCCCTCCCGGAGCCGGGCAGAGAATAATCCCGTCCACGTTCTGGCTCAGTGAGGTAGTAATTGCCTGCCTTTCCATAGCCGCCTTTTCTTCCGTATTAAAAATAATGGAATTATATCCCCTTCTCTGGAGCAGCGTCTGCATTTCCTTAACCATCACACTGAAATGGGGATTGGAGATATCTCCCACCAGAATCGCTATATTCCTGCTCACCCCCGACCGCAGGAAACTGGCGAGCGCGTTGGCAATGTATCCCATCCGGGACGCCTCTTCCCGTATAACCGCCTTCGTTTCCTCCGATATATCCGGTTTATCCGCAAGCGCCCGGGATACGGTATTCGCAGAGAACCCCGTAGCCTGGGCAATATCCTTTAATGTCACATTTCCTGTTTTTTTTCTGGCTGCCATCTCTTCTCCTTCGTCAGGTACTGCACCGTGCGCAGCTTCTCCGTGGTGCCGGTTCAGACATGCCTGAACCGGTATCCTCCGCGTTCCGGATTGGTTTCAGTTTATCACAGAATGAAAATAAGTCAATTCTGTAATACCTACTATTTTTGAACCGCATTTTTTGTGCAACTTGTCGTTACATTAACGTTGACATAGAAATATTTTTATACTATACTTCAATTAACGATAACGTTATCGTTAATGTAAATTCACTTCCTTTCAATGGGAAATGAGCCAAACGGACGCACTCGTTTGGAACGGAACGTTCTATTGTCCGCTTTTCACACGATAACTTCACCTCACGGGAGAAAAAATCCTATGGAAAAAGGAACGATCTTCGACATCAAAGAATTTGCCGTCCACGACGGCCCCGGCGTACGGCAGACTGTATTTCTGAAAGGTTGTCCGCTGCGCTGTCAGTGGTGTCACAATCCGGAAGGTCTGGAATCCCGCCCTCAGCTTTTGTTCAGCCGCAGCTCCTGCATCCGCTGCGGAAAATGTATGGAGGTCTGTCCTCTTGCCCCGGACCACCGGGAAATGACAGCCGGAAAACAGGACGACGGCGAAACCCCCGGTGCATTTTTTCCCGGCCCGTCCTGTACTGCCTGCGGGGCCTGCGTTTCCGTATGCCCTATGGGACTCCGACAAATCAGCGGCCGTGTCATGACCTCTGCCCAGCTTGTGGAGGCCATACGGGAAAACAGCGATTATTACGCTGCGCTGGAAGGAGGTGTCACCTTTTCCGGCGGGGAGCCTTTGATGCAGGGCGCTTTCCTGCTGGAGGTACTGGAAGGGATTCCCGATTTACATACCGCGATAGAAACCTCCGCCTATGCATCCCCGGATCTTTTCCGCCAGGTTCTAAAGCGTCTTTCCTTTGTCATGATGGATGTAAAGCTCATGGATGCCGGCCTTCACAAACACTATACCGGCGTGGACAATGCCGTTATCCTGGAAAATCTCCGCATGCTCTGCCGGGGCGGCAAACCTTTTGTGGTGCGCATTCCTCTGATTCCCGGTGTAAACGATACCCGGGAAAACCTGGAAGCGACGGCATCTTTCCTGGCAGGGGCCGTTTCCCTGCTGCGTGTGGAATTCCTGCCCTACCACAAAACCGCAGGTGCCAAATACGGCATGCTGGGAATGGAATACCGTCCCGGCTTCGATGTGGATGCCCCCCTGCGCCTGCCTCTGACTGTTTTTGAAAACTATAAAATAAGGAGTAAAATACTATGACAGACCGAATCCAACGTTTACGAACATTTTTTGTAGAAGAACACCGCCACCGGGAACAGCGCAGCAAGCCCTGTGATCCCTTCCGGCTTGCCGCCGCTTTCCATGAACAGAACCTTCCGGACTCGCAGCGGGCGGTAAATAGGCTGGTTTTCATGCTGGAAGAAGAAAAACCTCTCCTGTTCCCGGATCAGACGATACTTTTCCTGCGCACCAATCCCACACTCCAGGCCCTGTTTACGGTAGAAGAAAAAGAAGCTCTCGCTGCTTCTTACCGGCTGCATGAGCTTGGGGAGCTGTCCAACATTTGTGTGGATTATACACGCTTCCTGCGCGCAGGCTTTCCCGGCATGCGCCGCCGTCTGGAGGAGTGCAGGGAGAGGTTCCTCGCCGCTTCCCAGCCGGAAAAGGTCTCTTTTACGGAGGGCCAGCTCACGATCCTGAAGGCACTGGAAGCCTTGACAACACGCTACCGTGACGCTGCAGCCGCCGCAGGGAACACACAGTCCGCAGCCTCTTTGGACCGGCTTCTTTCCGATGCCCCGCACACGCTCCGGGATGCCCTGCAGCTGCAGCGTATCCTTCACTTTACCATGTGGTGTGCCGGAAATTACCATAATACACTGGGGCGTTTTGATCAATATATGATGCCCTATCTGCAGGCGGATCTGGATGCGGGAAGGCTTACGGAGGAAAGCGCGCTGGAACTTCTGGAGGAATTTTTCCTTACCTTTAACCTGGACAGTGATCTCTATCCGGGTATGCAGCAGGGCGATAACGGGCAGAGCATGGTTCTCGGCGGCATGACACCGGAAGGGAAGGACGGCTTTCATCTTCTTTCCCGTCTCTGCCTGCAGGCCAGCCTGGAGCTTCGTCTGATCGATCCTAAGATCAACCTCCGTGTCAGCAGGGACACCCCCTTGTCCGTCTATGAACTGGGTACGCAGCTGACCAAGCAGGGACTGGGTTTCCCCCAGTATTCCAATGATGATGTGGTTATCCCGGGACTTGAAGAGCTGGGCTATCGAACGGAGGATGCCCGTAATTATGCGGTTGCCGCCTGCTGGGAATTCATTATTCCGGGACGGGGGATGGAAATACCCAATATTGACGCCTTGTGCTTTGCGGATGTCATGCGCACCGCCGTAATGGAACATCTGGCAACGGCCCCGGATTACGATTCCCTTTTCCGGGAAGTCGTTAAGAATCTGAAGGCCAGGGTGGACGAAATGTGTGAAAATACGAAAAACCTTTATATTTTCCCGGCGCCTTTCCTGTCCCTTATGATGGACGGCTGTCTGGAAAACGGACGGGACATTTCCCTTGGCGGTGTCTACAACAACTACGGCTTCCATGGAACCGGCCTTGCCACTGCCGCCGATTCCCTGGCAGCTATCAAAAAATACGTTTTCGATACCGGTGAGGTGGATCGGACGGATTTACGGAAAGCCTGCGAAACAGATTTTGCCGGCTTTGACCGCCTCCTCCACCTGCTGCGTTATGAAGCGCCTAAAATGGGAAATAACGAAGAACTGCCCGATACCATAGCCGGTGAGCTGCTGGAAGCCTTTGCGCAGGCTGTCAAAGGGAAAAAGAACGAACGGGGAGGTATTTTCCGGGCAGGGACCGGATCCGCCATGTACTATCTGTGGTATTCCAAGGATTTGGGCGCCACCCCGGACGGCAGGCGGGCCGGGGAAGGGTTTTCCTGCAACTATTCCCCCAGCCTGTTTATCCACACCAAGGGACCGGTATCTATTGTCAAATCCTTTACCCGGCCGTGTCTTAAACACACCATCAACGGCGGCCCCCTCACCATGGAGCTGCACGACACCCTCTTCCGGGGAGAGGAAAGCATTACCAAGGTAGCGGCACTGGTAAAATCCTTCATTGATTTGGGCGGCCATCAGATGCAGATCAACGCGGTAAACCGGGATACCATGCTGGACGCCCAGAAGCATCCGGAAAAGTACCATAACCTCATCGTCCGGGTATGGGGCTGGAGCGGATATTTTGTGGAGCTGGATAAGGAATACCAGGATCACATTATTAAACGGATGGAGCTTACGGTCTGAAGAAGCCCATGACTTACAAAAAACCAGGGTACTGAAAGGTCCCATCACTTCGAGCCAACTTGACACGAAATGATGGGACCTTAATCAATACTATATTCCTGGCAATAATTTAAGATGATAAAATCAGGAAATTTTGGTATACTTAGTTAAATGTAAAGACAGACATCGGTTATTATAAAGACTTCGGGTAAGGTTTTTACTGCACCCACATAGAAAAACAAGCTCAAAGATGGGCGCTGACCAAGCGAAGAAGCCATATCGTAAATAAATATGTATATCAGGAGTCCGCAGGACTGAATATATGCAGTTTCCCGGAACTTTCAGAAGACTGGCTCACGTTTGTCGTGCGCTGCCGGAAAGGGGAAGAACATGGTTTTGATATCGTTGAAGGGCCTATGGCAGATGATACCATTTGGGACTATATTGAAGATTTTACGGCAGGTACTATCTCCAAAGCTGCTTTCTGGGAATTGGTTAAATTCAAATACCCGACACATCAAATCGTTTTCTGCACGGAAAAGTCACTTTCCACAATTACGTTTGAAGGGAGCCATCAGCTATGACGAACCACTTCTTCTCTGACGAAGAGATTACCAGGAATGATTTGTATTTTATTTGCTATATGATAGAGCGGGTCGCCCGGAAATTACATCAAAGAAATAAATATGTTGTAAACGCAATTGATAAGAAAGAGTGGACGAGGCTGATCAGCCTCGCTAATGTGTTACATTGTGAAAACCCGCTGAAAATAGAGGACCAGTGGATTGACGAGTACTCGCTGGATTCAGGCTCTTTTGATATTACAGAAGTGGATAAAGAACTGGCAGAGCGTATTCCGTCAGAGACTCAAATGGGGAAAGTATATATGCGCCTGATACTGGATACCTTATTGCCGGGAGAAAACTACGTAGAAGGCTTGATCAGAGTGTATAATGATCCGATTAGTGAAGTAATCGATAATTATAACTCAAGTGCATTCTATGAGCCGTCCTATGTAATAGCCAGGGCCTATAATGAAGGAGGCTTTTAGGGAAGCGTACGCACGGCCGGATGATAAGCCAATGGCTTCAACCCCCGGCGGATACGGGGATTGAAGCCAGAACCTGAGACTTCAGTGAGACTTCTATTCGATTTTTCCATCCAGAAACGCGTTGAGGATATTCTGCGGTGCATCATAATAGAAGCTGCTGTTATAATCCTGGATTTTATCCGTAACAAACGAATGATATGCCTCAAAAAGGGAATCCATTACGGACAGCCCTTTTTCTCTTGAAATACCGAGAATAAGCCGTTTATAAATCTTTCCTATATCCCAGTGACTGGGAACAGCGTATTTGGCATCAGATACATTATCAAAAGTACCTTCCTTCAATCCGCTTTTTTCGATAAACGAATCGCTGACTGTTTCGATATTATCACTGTGATAAACATCCGCTTAATCATATATTTTTTCGATGGAAGCCCTGCCCAGTACATCTACCGTATCCGATCTCTAATTTTTTGTTTTTCTTGCAATGTATTCAATCAGGCTGCATGTAAAAAACAAATCATTCTCTTTCTGTTCTTCCCTTCCTGTCATTTCACTCCCCCCCTCTCCGGTTACGAATTCGAGACACTTCAGGCTTTCGGCGGAACAAAAGTAATGTTCCTATCGTATCTCCTGTAAAGCCTCCCCTCCCAGCCGGTGAGATCCGTTTCCCCTGCGCCGGTTCCTGCTCCATGGGCGGCAAAACCCGCCGCTTCTTCTTTTCTTTCCTCCCGTACTTCCCCGGCCTTTTGCTGCCGGATCCATACGTTCATTTTGCCTTTTCCCCGGTTATTCCACAAATAATAAGGGAGCGCCCGGAATTTCCCACCTTCTGCGGTTTCGCCTTCTATGATCGAGATGCCGCCGAACAGGGCGGAGTCCGTTATCTTCAGCTCCCCTTCTCCCAGCAAAACATCTGTCCCCAGCGGATTATCCGTTTCCTCCAGGCAGTACAGAAGCGGGCCTCTCTGAAGGGCTACCCTTCCTGTATCCGCCGTTACGAACGGATGCGCCTCTACCTTGACCGCCGGCAGTTCCATAGAGATCTGTACCACATCGGCATCCTGCCACTCTCTTTCTATCAGAAAATATCCGCTTTCCAAAGGCCAGTCTGCCAGTTCGCCGTTCACCAATACCGTCATTTCCCCGGACCAGGCGGGACGGCGCACTGCCAGAATAAATGACGCCTTCTCCTGCGGATGAAGGACAATACGGTTCGTACCTTTCCAGGGCAGCCCGCACGCTGTCTGCTCCACAGCAAGTTCCAGGCGGCTGCCGTCCCTGCCTTCCATGGTGCCCTCGTAACGGCTGCCCATATGAAGGTTTACATACACTCTGCCTTTGGAAAAGCCATAAATATAGTCCTGCAGGCAGCCCATGATTTTCAGGAACATAGGCGGACAGCAGGGGCATCCGTGCCAGGACCAGCGTTCTGTCTCTCCATCGCTGATAAGCGGATTTTCATAAAAATAGCGGGTACCGTCCTCGGACAGGCACGGAAGCACATTATTCATCACCGCACATTCCAGCACATCCATATATTTTCCGTCCCCGAAAGCCCGGTGCATCTCCCCTGCCCAGAATGCAAGCGCCGCGCCCGCACAGGTTTCCAGGTATGCGTCATTGGGCAGATCATACTGGTAGCCGAACCGTTCCTCATTATGGACGGCCCCGATACCTCCGCTGATATGCAGCTTGGTATGCTCCATATTATCCCACAGCCTGACAGCGGCCCGGAGGTAACTGTTATCCGCTTCCTCCGTCTCAATCCCCAGCGCCGTAAGGCCGGTATACATCAATGCCGCCCGGACGGCATGGCCCACCACCTCCGACTGCTCCGTAATCCGGCAGTGATCCTGGGAATATTCTCCCATATAATGAGGCATGGAATACCGGTCATGATGCACGCCTCTGTGATCCATCCAGAATTTCACCAGCCGGTAATACCGCTCAGGCTGCACACAGATCCCGTATTCCTGTTCCATGTCACCGGAAAGCCCCGGTTCCTCCCGGAAAAGGCAATACAATTTTATCACCGCTTCCTCTGCCAGGGAATGGGCCGGCACGATATTTTTGCCGGGATAGCCGGGAGTGCCGGGATCCAGAACCATCACGTTGCACATACCGTTCACCGCTTTTACGGCGCAGCTTAACAGGCGCTTCTTTCCGGTGGCTCTGTAATAATGGATCCCCGCCTCCGTAAGACAGCCGATATTATAGGTTTCATGCTGCCATATCAGGCTTCCGCCGTTACCGCCCCATCTTTTGCCGGGGCAGATCAGAGTGGTATAGGTATTGATGTATCCGTCCGGATCCTTTTCCTGGGCCGCCGCGATAATCTCCGCATAGGCTTCTATTTTCTTATCCAGCTTCTCATCGAAATTCACAGCGATAATATCGCTGATACCCCGGATCACTTCACAGATCAGCCCGTCATACCAGGGCGGCCCCACATGGCGGCCGCCTTTTCCTTCGATGACCCACTCGTAATTTTTCATGATGCCTTCTTCGTGATCCTTTTCAAACTTCTCCAAAACATCCCAGACCGTTACTTGATGGATTTTGTAAAGCTGTCCGGCCCAGAAGCCCTCCGTCATTTTAACCTGCCTGTGGGCAGGCCGTTCCACTGCTATGTTACTCATTTCCCACTCCTCCTGCTGTTTGGCAACCGTCCGGACTTGCCTGAACCGTTACCTTGTTTTTACAGTAACCGTTTACCCCTTAATACCTGTTGTTGCAATGCCTTCCAAAATATGCTTCTGTCCGAAAAAGAAGACGATGACGGCAGGCGTCAGCACAAGTACGGAAGCCGCCATAAGAAGATGCCACTGCGCGCCGTAGCTTCCCTGGAAAAGCTGTAACCCCAGGGACAGCGTATATTTCTTCTCTTCATTCAGATAAATCAAAGGACCCATAAAATCATTCCAGCTGCCAAGGAAAGAAAAAATGCCCACCACTACCATGGCTGATTTGGACAACGGAAGGATGATTTTCCAATAGACCCTGAAGTAGGATGCCCCGTCCACATAGGCCGCCTCGTCCAGCTCCCTGGGGATGCTGAGGAAAAACTGGCGGAACAGGAAAATATTATAAACACTTCCGCCGAACCAGATAGGGACAGCCAATGGAACCAGGGAATTGGTAAAACCCAGCCTGGACCACATGACAAACGTAGGTATCATTGTCACGATGGAAGGCATCATAAGGCTGGTCAGTACGAGCATGAACACCTTATCCCTGCCCGGCCAGCGCAGCCTGGAAAAGCTGAAAGCACAAAGGGAGGCGGCGAGTATGGATCCTGCTACATTTGAAATTACCACAATAAGGGTATTCAGTAAATACCGGAAATAGGGCATGACCTCCAGGGCATCCTGATAATTGGTAAAAACCACGGGATCCGGTATCATAATAGGCGGCATGACAAATATCTGTGCCATATCCATAAACGAGCTTCGCAGCATCCAGTAAAAGGGAAAAAGGCAAATCAGTGATCCCGCCGTCAGGAACAGATAAAGGACCGCCTTTCCCCATCTCTTTTTCTGCTTCATTTATTCTTCACCTCCCCTTCATAAAACACCCACATCGCTGAAGATTTGAATACCAGCATCGTCATGATGAGGATGATGAGGAACAGGATCCATCCCAGCGCGGAGGCATTTCCCAGGTTCCCATACTGGAAGGCCTCTTTGTACATATAGTATACATAAAACAGCGTGGAATTGTTCGGCCCGCCGCTGGTCATGATATAAGCCTGGCTGAATACCTGGAAGCTCCCGATAAAGCTCATGATCAGATTGAAAAAAATAGTGGGGGAGACCATAGGCAGCGTTACACTTTTCAGCTTATGGAACCAGTTTCCCCCGTCCACTTCCACGGATTCATATAATTCCTTCGGGACATTCTGCAGCCCCGCCAGGAATATCACCACGGTCCCGCCCACCGTCCACAGGCTCATCAGCGCCAGGGAGGGGATTACTGTTTTTTCATCATAAATCCACCGGCTGGCGGGGAGGTGAAGGACATGTAATATGGCATTCAGGATTCCCGTATCCGGATCGAACATCATCATCCAGACAATGGAGGACGCCACGGCCGGCACGATGGTCGGCAGATAAAAAATGGTACGGAACAGGGATCTCCCTTTGATATTGGCATTCAGCACCAGCGCAATGCTGAAGGCGAACAGAATCTGGAGCGGTACGCTCAAAAGTACATAATAGGCCGTAACCCCCAGCGATTTATAAAAATAAATATCCGTCCCGTCAAACAGATGTTTAAAATTCTCCATTCCCACAAAATGCGTTTCCGCCCCGATTACATTGTAATCCGTCACACTCAGCACCAGACTTATCACCAGGGGAGAAAGCACAAAAATAAGAAAACCGAGCATAACCGGCAAGGCGAACAGAATGCCGAAAAACGCTTCCTTTCTCCTTCTCTTTGTCATACGGCAAACTCCTTTCTTGTAAAACAGCCGGGAAAACCCGGCTGTTTTATGGTTAAGGTCTGGGGTATTTCCCCTGCACCTGTGCGTTCATCTGTTCCTCAACGGAAGCAATGGCTTCCTCCACCGTCATTTCACCCAGCCAGACCTTATCCAGCTTGGGATTCAGGACATCCATAATTTTGGGGAAATTCTTTATGGAATAGGTCAGTGCAGGCTCCCCGTTCTTAAATCCGTTGTTCATAATGGCATCCACATAGCCTTCGGGATGTGCCGGATTGTTTCTTGCCCAACGGTCGATGAGCGCTTCCTCCTCATACCACTCCCTGAGAACGGGCATCCACAGGCCGGTTTCGATCAGCTCCATGGTATATTCCGTATTCATGAACGCCTTCTGCAGCTCCCAGGCTTCCTTGGGATGCTGGGTTGTTTCAAAGACCACCACCGGCTCCCCCATAGCAATGGTCATGGGCTTATCATACATTTTGGGCGGGATTCCCACACCGAAATTCACTTTATTTGCCGATATTTCCTGGAGTGCCCACTGTCCGTCCCATACCATAGCCACCTTCCTGGATGCCAGGGCGGTAGCTCCTCCCGGCAGATTTTTGGACTGGACCGGTGAAGGCGCCACATGGTATTTGGTGATTAAGTCGGCGAAGTTCTGCATGGCCTCCGCCCCTTTTGTGTCCAGAAGATTCACTGCGGTTCCATCCTCATTCAGGAAATCCTGTCCGCAGTAAGCCATGGCATAGCTCACCATATTGGCCCCGCTGGGTGCGAAAAGCCCGAACTGCTTGATATTTTTCGGATCAAAATCCGGATCCTTGGCGTTTCTTCCCTGATTGTCAATAGTAAGCGTCCGGCATACATCCAGGAACTCTTCCCAGGTCCATGCCTCTTCTTCTGTGGAAGGTACCGTAATGCCTGCCTCCGCAAACACATCCTTGTTATAAAAAAGGCCGAATATTTCCAGGGAACCGTTGACACCGCATGCTTTTCCGTCATCCCACCAGTAAACGACCTGGGAGAGGATATCTTCTATATTAATATCCGGGTCATCGGCTGCAAAATCCATCATATTTTTCAGTTTCCCCTCGGATGCCCACTGCAGCGCGGTATCCCCGTTCAGCAGCGCCACATCCGGCCCCTGGTTGGCGGCGATCATGGTGGTCAGCTTGGTATTATAATCCGTGGGAATATGGATGTATTCCACCTCCACATTGGGATGTGTCTTTTCAAACTGATCGATAACGTTCTGGGTTGTTTTCTTTTCCTGGGGACCGCCCCAGCCGGTATAGCGGAGGACAATTTTCTCGCCGCTGTCCGCGGATTCCGGGGACTGGGCCTCCTGCGCTTCTCCTCCCGGAGCTTCCTGCAATTTTCTATCCGCCTCTCCTGCCGTGGGTTCCTTTCCCCCGCAGCCTTGTATGCCAAATAGCAGCACCGATGCCAACAGACAAGCTATTATTTTTTTCTTCATTTCATACCTCCCGGTTTTCTAAAGCTTACTGATAAGTAACCCGGGATTTTATGCGGCCGCTTTCCATCCCTGTTATGGTCTTATTATAGCTTTCATCGGGAAGCCGGGATATTCTAACATTTTAAGCTGGTGGACAATTTTAGGATCAGGGGCGGATGGCGCCGGTCTTTTTACCTGTCCCCTTCCGGATCCGGCAGCGGAATACGAATCCGGATACAGGTCCCTTCCCCCGGCCGGGTCTCAATCTGCATACACCCCTTTTCCCCATATAAAAGCTGGATACGCCGCCGCGTATTTTCCAGGCCGATACGGTGGTAATCCCCCTGCATGGCTTTTTCTATCTCTTCCCCGCTCATCCCCCGGCCGTTATCCTCCACTTCCAAAAGGATCGCATCGGTTTCAATGGTGCCGCGTATCCACAGAAGCCCCCCGTTTTTCATATCCCGGAAGCCATGGACCACCGCGTTTTCCACCAGCGGCTGGAGCAGGAGCTTTGGTACGCTGTACTGTCCCAGTTCTCCGTCCACCTCATAAACCACCTGGAATTTTCCTTCGAAACGCATTTCCATAATGTGCAGGTAATTCTGCAGCCACAGATATTCCTCACGAAAGGCCGCCAGCTCCTGCTTGTTCCGGAAGGTATACTGCAGCATGTCGGAAAGACAGAGGAGCATCCTGCTGATTTCCTCTTTCCCTTCCTCCAGAGCCATCATATTGATAATATTCAGCGTGTTATACAGAAAATGCGGATTCATCTGCAGATTCAGCGCCATGATTTCCGACTCTCTGTTGCGGATCTCACTCTCATAATTTTCTTCTATGAGTATCCGGATTTGTTCACTCATATCATTATATTTTTCCGTCAGATATTGAAGCTCATCCATCCCGCTGGTTGCCAGCCTCACACTGAAATCCCCTTTTCCCACCTGCTTCATGGCTCCTACCAGCTTTTCGACGGGAAGCGTTATTTTGCGGGCAAAGATTTTGGAAACGAGCATAGCGAGAAGGAAAATAAGAATACACAGAAAAACCGTGAGCGTCTGGAGGCTGACCACATTATGTACCAGGGCCTTTACCGGCGTTATGGAGGCGAATACCCAGCCGGTCACCTGGGATACCTCATAACAGACCAGTACCTTCTCCCCCTGGTACTGCAGAAGCATGCTGCCGGTCTTATCCGTGATATGCCAAAGCCAGGGAAGCTCCTGTGTGGTGCCCGCTTTGGCGGCGTCGGAATGGGAAACAATTTCCCCTTTCGGGGAGGAAATGCAGAACTGGGAATCGTCAACGGAATTGCTGGCTTCAAACATTTCCCGGATCAGGTTATCCCGGAAGCTGATGACCAGCACCGCGTTGAAATCCTCCGAAAGCGCCCTGGTTTCCGACGGCTTTTCCGGATCAATAAACGTAGGGTTCAGGGGCTGTATCATGGAATAGACCGTGGGGTTTTCCACGGCATAATCCAGACCGAAGGTATCCTGCACCACATAGGTGGGCACCCACTGCGCTTCCCCTCTGCGTTCCCGCAGGCTTTCCCACAGCGTGGAGGAGAAAAAGTTGGCAACCGGCACCTTCAGCTGGGAATTATCGCCGAAAATAAATTTCTCCGTCATGATTGTGGTGGTGACGATATCCTCATCCACAAAATATTTCTGCAGGATGGCCTGGATTTTCTTATCCTTGACAAGCAGCTCCGAATCCGGCACCGTATCCACATCACTCAACAGCCGGTACATATCGGCATCCACGTTGAGATTTACCGCGCTTTCCTGAATGTATCCCATCTGCCTGTCAATCAGCTGGGTGTTTTTCACCACCACATCCAGAATGTTTTTCTTGGCGATATCTATGATGCTGTGATAGGACACCCAATAATAAGCGATGCCGATAATCAGGGAAGGGATCAGAATCAGAAAAATAAAGCACAGTCTCAGCTTATTCTGCAGATTCAGGCTGTTGAAACAGGTTCTCAGCTTATTCATCCGTTTCTCTCCTTAATTTCATAAGTTCATCCCGGAACTGCATGGGCGTGATGCCGTTCTCCCTCTTAAATACCCGGTTGAAATACTTGACGTCCTCATAGCCCGTTTTCCGGGCAATTTCATATATCCTGCAGTCTGTCTCCTGAAGCATGGCCCTGGCCTTTTTCATGCGTACCTCAATCAGGTTCCTGGAAAAGCTGTCCCCCGTGGTTTCTTTTACCAGGTTGCTGAAATAGGTAGGGGTCAGCTGGAATACCGCCGAAATCTCCTCCAGAGGGATATCTTTTTCATAGTGCTGTTCAATATACGCCCGGAAACGCTCCGCAAAGCCGTTGTTTTTATCCTGCTTTTTTTCCTCCGTCCCGGTGACCAGCAGCTTCAGCGCACCGTAAAGCTTGTTCCGGAAAGTCTCTATGCTTTTGTCTCCGCATTCCTGCTGCCAGAACCGTTCGAATGCCTCTTCCAGATGGAAATACAGGGAGATATGCCTAAGCAGGCTCTGCAGGCCGCTCCTAAACCGGGCAGGATCCGGATATCCGCTGTCCAGGCACCGTTCCATAATCCGGTCCGCCAGGCGGCATGCCAGCGTTAGGTCCGTATTTTTAACCGCATCCTTCAGCGCTTCCTCCTCCGCCAGCCCTATACCGAACTCCCCAGTCCGGCGGGGCAGGATAAAACCGGCGGACAGCCTGTCGGCTTCGGGAAAATAGAATCGGTAATCCATCACCATCACCGCACTTTTGTAACATTCCTCTATCTGCAGGAAAAGATCGGCCGCCGGTTCCCCCAGAACGATCCATAGCTTCCGGTCCCCGCCGGAAAAAGAAGGAAAGGATTCCGGAAGCGCTGCCCGCTCCAGCAGGGCCGCCGCATCCGCTCCCTCTCTCTTTTCCGTGACCACTGTGACCATGGTGTCCGGGAGCACATGGCTGAAAAAAGACAGGGAATGGCAGGTGATCTGCAGCAGTTCCTTCATCCACCACTTCAACTGGTATTTCGCCTCTTCCAGTTCTTCTTTCCCCACCGTGCTGCCCCATTCCTGAAGCCCCTGCAGCCGGGTTATAATGACATTTCCCGGTTTGCCGCAGGGAATGATTTTTTCCATTTCCTTTTTGTCCGCAGGGGATAATCTGCCATAAACCCACTGGTTGAGCTGCTGCTCCATATAGGCGGGCAGGGTTATGTCCAGCTGTTTGCGCATTTCATCCTTCTGGCTGGCAAGAAGCCGTTCCTCACGGATTGCCCGGAATGCTTTTTCCAGAACCGCACGCATACGATCCGGATTCAGCGGCTTGAGCAGATAGTCCAGCGCTCCCAGAGTCAGCGCTTTCCTTGCATATTCAAATTCTGCATACCCGGTCAGCAGGATTACCTTAATCCCCGTTTTTTCCTTTTCCGCCTCTTCCATGAACCGAAGCCCGTCCATCTCAGGCATGCAGATATCGGTTATGATAATATCCGCCCCTTCCCTGTGAAGGAACTCCAGCGCCTCCGCAGCCGCCGTAAATGCCCATACCATGGCCTCCTCCCGGAATTCCCTCTGCAGAATATTTTTAAGCCCCTTACACTGGCGCACCTCATCATCAACTACTACTATCCTCCACATGGCCTGCCCTCCCCGCCTTGCTCCCATTTTTTTTCAGTGTAGCACAGTTATTCCGGGATTTCCATACGCTTCCCTTTCCGGGCGGCCATACCGGATCCCGCTTTGGTAACGGTTCAGACTTGTCTGAACCGTTACCCCGTTTTGAGGAACTGCGTCGGCAATAAAAAAAGAAAGCATCAAAAGGTGTTTTTCTCCTTCTGACGCTTTCTTTGTAACACGTTTTACCCGGATTTTATTTTTCCAGACCTTCCAGATAAGCCGTAAACTGGGCTATAAATTCTTCCCTTATTTTCTCAAGGCCGGCCGTCTCACATTTACTGTTCAGCTCCGCAAGTGTCCCTTCCACATCTTCCACAAGTCCCAGCTCCAGCAGAGGCACATACTGGGAGCAGGCTTCGTTCATTGCAGCCAGTTCGCTCTTTACGGAGGAATCATCAAAAATGAAGCCGCTTGTCACCTCGGAAATGGCATCCCCCATTAGCTCCTGGCGGATTGCACTCTGGGTAGTTCCCGCTTCTCCCAGGATCCGTTCCAGCGCATCGTTTTTAAGTCCCCAGGAAACAGGCGCATTCCCCACGGCATAGTTGGCCTGATCCGCACCCAGCGTATAGGTGGTGTCGCTGGTGGCATTGTAGGTGGATCCTTCGATGCCGTATCTGCAGATGTCATAGCATTCCTTATCAAACTTCAGCACATCCAGCACCATAAGCGCACGCTCCGTGTTTTCGGAAACGGCCGGAATCGCAAATCCATCCCCGGTATAAACCCCCTTTACATGGACTACGCCCGGCGTTACATTGACCAGCTCGGCTTTCCATTCCGGATGCTCGGAATCCACAACATTTTTTGCAGATTCACAGGTATCCAGATTCCAGAAAAGAGCGGCGCTTGTCCCGTTTTGGAAGGCATCCAGAGGAGAGGTGGTATTGGAAACCGCATTTTTGGACCAGAAGCCCTTATCCGCCCAGCTCTTAACCAGCTTGCAGTATTCCAGATACTCATCGGTGCCGTACTGCCATACCACATCATCCGCGGTGGGGTTTTCCCCTTTATAGAAATAGCCGAAATATTTACCGCTTCCCACACTCATGGGAACCAGATTGTTCCTGCTCTGGAACAGGTTCATGGACATTTCCACCGCGTCCCCTGCTGCCGCGTAAGGATATATGCCTTCTTCCTTTTCTGCCACTGCGGTAAAATATTCTTCCAGCTTTTCGACGCTGTCGATTTTATCCATTCCGTATTTTTCACGAAGATCGCCCCGGATCAGCACAGGCATTGCATTATTCACATAAGGGCTGTTTTTGGGTATCATATAGCATTTGCCGTTAATTTTTGCCTGCTCAAATGCCATGCTGTCCTGGCCCTGCGTTGTCTGAGGCATATATTTGCCCAGCAGATCATCGGTTATTTCCATAAAGGCGCCCTTCGTGGCTTCTTCATAGTAAAAGGCCCAGGTTGATGTGTAAATAATGTCAATATTTTCGCCGCTTGCAAGGAGCAGGGAATATTTCTGTGAGTAATCACTGAGTGCTATATAGCTGATATCCAGCGTACAGTTGAGTTTTTCTTCCAGCTTTTCGTTTAAAGCCGCTTCCACCTCATCGGCAATGACGGGTTCGTCGCCGATAACATACATAACCAGCTCTTTGTGCTCCGAGATATCGTTTCCGCCATATTCCTGTGCAGTTTCCCCGCCGGCCTGTGTGCTTTCCCCTGCCGCACCGGCGCTTTCCGATGCCGGCCGGCTGCCTTCCGGCGTCCCGGCTGCGGTATCCTTACCGCATGCCGTAAAAATACAGGTACTAAACATCATGATACCTAACAGTACCCCCAACACTTTCTTTTTCATTCTCATTACTCCTTTCATGTATCACACGAATCTGCCTTATCCTTTGACAGATCCTAAAGTTAACCCTTTTACAAAATATTTCTGGACGAACGGATACACCAGTATGATAGGGCCGGTAGCCACAATCGTAAGTGCCATTTTCGTGGATTCAATAGGCATGGAGCTTACGGAAATAGCCGACTGGCTGGCTATCTCCCGGAGGGCCTTGATACTGCCCATCAGCTGGTACAGCAGATACTGCAGATCGAACAGCTCCTTTTTATCTATAAAAAGCATACACATATACCAGTCATTCCAGTAGGCCAGTGCCGTAAACAATCCGATTGTGGCAACCACCGGTTTGGACAAGGGCAGAATCAGTTTTACAAAAATACGGAAATCTCCTGCCCCGTCAATCTTTGCGGATTCCGTAATTTCACCGGGTATCCCTCCCATAAACCCTTTCACCAGGATGATGTTCCACACCGAAACAATCGTGGGGATAATCAGCGCCCATATGGTATTTTTCAAATGAAGGGTTTTCACACACAGGATGTACCAGGGGACAAGCCCGCCGGAAAAGAGGGTTGTGAAGAAAAAGTAAAAGGAAAACAGGTTCCTCCATTTAAAATCCTTTCTCTGAAGCACATACCCCGTCATGGCGTTCACAAAAACGCTCAAAGCCGTCCCGACAATTGTTACAAACGCCGTCACCCCGTATGCCCGCAGGATTTTGGCAGGATTCTTGAAAATCAGTTCATAAGCCGATGTGGAAAATTCCTGCGGCCATAAAACATAACCGTTTTTTATAATGTAGCTTTCGCTGGTGAACGAGGAAGCGATTATAAGAAAAAACGGAATAATGCATACAAGCCCAAACAGGCACAGCAGCGGATACCCCACCGCCTTGAAGCACAGCGTATCCCCATGCCCGCTTTTTTGATTTATTCTCCGCATATCCATTCCTCTTTTCTGTGTACTGTCAAATCACGTTGTCTTCCGCCCTCTGCCAAAAGGATTCCGGCAGCCGTCAGAATAACGCATAATCGCTTTGCACCCGTTTCACAATACCATTTACAAGCATAATCGTTGCAAAACACAAAATCGACTGGTAAAATCCGGCAGACGCCGCCATCCCTATATCGGAGGTTTCCAGCAGGGAACGGAATACAAAGGTATCGATTACATCCGTAGAATCATACAGCGCCCCGTTCTTTCCCACCAGCTGATAAAACAAATCCAGATTCCCCCTGAAAATTTTGCTCACATCCAGCAGAACCATGGTGACAACGGTAGGCAGGATAGCCGGAAAGGTCACATGACGCACCCTCTGGAAAATATTTGCGCCGTCAATTTTGGCCGATTCATGCAGCTGCATATCCACGCCGGTTACGGCCGCCAGATATACCACCATACTATAGCCCACGCTTTTCCAGGCATTAAACACCACGATCAGGATTCTCCAGGCCGGCCCGTTGGCGTAAATATTAACCGGCTCCAGGCCGAGCATCCCCAGAACACCATTCACCACACCATTTTCATAATTCAGAAGGTTATAGGCAATGGTCCCCACAATAACCCAGGATACAAAGTAAGGCAGGAAGATGGCCGACTGGGTTATCTTCTTAAAATACTTGTTGCCGGCCTCACTCAGGATGATGGCAAACAATACTGCCAGCCCTGTGTTTACGGCAATGAAGGACAGGTTGTACAAAAAGGTATTGGCCGTGACGCTGAAGGCTTTTCCCGACAAAAAGAAAAATTGGAAATTGTCAAAAATCCCCTCCGTCCACGGACTGCCCCATATACCATCCCTGTAATTGAAATTCTTAAACGCCAGGATCATACCGCCCATGGGAAGATAGGCAAATATGAAAATAGTTACTGCTGCTGGCAGAAGCATGAGCAAAAGAGTCCTGCTTTTCTTTAGCTCATGAAAAAAAGCGTTCCCCCTGCCTTTTCCGGAAGCCGTCATACATATTCCTCCTTGCTTTTTTTACGATTCGTTCGACACATTTATCCTAGCATCTGTGCGGGACAAATAAAATCAGACTATTTTTTTATAAATAGCACAATCTTTAACTGCCACATTTTGAGCCATTGCACCCTATTTTTATATATGCTATGCTTTACAACAGATTTGGACTAGCCGGGTTAGCGTTCCGCGCGCAGGGCGGGCGGAACGCTAACCTGGCGTAGGAGGAGGTATTGTCATGAGGCTGCTTCTTGTGGATGATGAACGGTTTACAAGAGAAGGAATCTATTCCCTCACCCCCTGGAAGGAACTGGGGATCGATGAGGTGATAACCGCAGAGGACGGGGAAGACGGGCTGGAAAAAGCGTTGTTGTTTGCACCGGAGATCGTATTAACTGATGTGAAAATGCCCCGCATGGACGGCGTTGCCATGTCTTTTCAGATAAGGGAAAAATTCCCGGACTGCAGTATTATTTTTATGAGCGGCTATGCGGACAAGGAATATCTGAAATCTGCTATCCGCCTGTCTGCGGTGAATTATATTGAAAAACCCTTCCAGCCGGATGAACTGCATTCCACCCTGCGTATTGCGGCAGAGAAATACCGTTCCCAGGCGGCACGGGAGAATTCTGCCAATGAGCTGACCCATAAGCTTCATTTAAGCCTTCCTGCAATCCGGACTAAAATCGCAGTGGCCCTGCTCCACCCGTCCGCATCCGGGACGGAGCTGGACGAATATATCCGGATCGCTTATCCGGATCTGCGCAGGGAAGGATCCTGGATTACCTTCCTGATCCTGCTGCTCAATGATACGGACGGGACAGCAGATACCGGCGGTGCCATTCAGGACGCGATCTGCGATTTGCTTGACAGCAGGCTTGCCCTATCCGATTTTTCCCATGTGATTATAGGGCAGAAAAGCGATCAGGTTATTGTCGTGCACATGAATCTGACGGATCGCAAAGGGGAAGCGGTGCCCTCCTCCCAGATAGGAAACATCTGCTATATGCTGTGTGACATTTTAAAAAGCACCTGTCGTTTTCTTTTGGCTACCGGCCATCCGGTGGACGGCTTCGAACAGATTTATGATTCCTACCAGACCGCATCCATCTGCCTGCAGCGGGGATTTTTCCACAAAGAGAACGCCGTTTTATTTTACGAAGAGAAACACAACCATCTCGTTTACCAGTTTTCGGAGGATAGCCTGCGGCCCTTTGAAAAAGCGCTTCAGCAGCATGATGAAACGGCCGCCTGTTCCTATGTGGTCAGTCTGGTGGAGCGGCTGAGGCGTTTTGACGGCACCCTGGTCAGCAGCGTGAAAAACTTTTTTATCCGTGCCTACCGCTGTCTCTATGAATCCGCCCGGTTATACGCAAGTACGGCCTTCGCCCCGGAGGAAACCCCGGAAACACTGGATGACCGCATATGGAAAATGTCCTTTCTGTCGGATATTGAGCAGGAACTGCTCAACCGGCTCCATGTTTTTTTCCATACCACGGACGACCGGTATACCCAATATCCCCTCGCCTGTCAGCTGCGGCTGTACATCGATGAAAATTATGAAAAGGAGGATCTTTCCCTCCAGGAAATCGCGGAACAGTTCTCCGTGAGCGAATCCTATCTCTGCGTCCTTTTCAAGAAAGCTTTTGACCACACGATCAATCAATATATCATAGACCGCAGGATAGAAAAAGCGAAGGAATACCTGAAAAATACCAATAAAAAAATCAAAGAGATTGCGGAGCTGGTGGGGTACCGCGACTGTAATTATTTTATCCGTATTTTCAAGAAAACCACCGGAATGACCCCTGCGGACTATCGCTCTTTCTGATCCGCGGAAAGGAAGCCTATGATTTACAGCCATCTGAAAAAAAGCCGTTTTGTCCGCACGCTGCTTCTGGTTTTCAACAATAGCAGCCTTCACAGGAAAATAGTCCTCACCTATTTTTTCTTTGTGTTTATCCTCGTGGGAATCCTGGCGGCCTCCATCTATACCTTTACAGCCTCGGCCATACGTACCCAGAATACGTTCAGCCTCCAGCAGGGCTTTAACCAGGCCAGTTCCTATCTCACCTATAAATTGAACGGCATCAGTTCTTCCAGTGACATGGTCATCTATAACGTATCGCTCAATGACGTTCTCAACAAGGATCTGCAAAGCTATTCCGTCATGGATCAGATTGCCGATTCCAAAATGATCCTCCACCTGATGAAAAGCATGCAGGAGAGCGAGGATATTAAACGGGCACGTATTTATGTCCCGGATTCCCTTATTTTTTCCGGGAACAATGTAAATATCTGCCCGCTGTCCCAGGCTCAGTCCGCCTCATGGTGGACCCCTCTTTTCCAGAAAAAAGGGCTTCACCTGTTTGTGGGAAATGACAGCCTGGAAGATACCACGTACCGGGACGGAGCGTGTATTGCCCTAATCAGGGCCATGTACCGGCAGGACAATTATTCCGAGCTTTCCTTTATCCTCCGGCTGGATATTCCCCTGCGCACGGTAGAGGGCATCCTGAATTCCGCCAATTATACGTTTGACAGCTGTACCCTCCTGCTGGATCATACGGGAAAAATAATAGCAAACTCCAATATCGGGGATCCGTTCCCCCTCCTGGAAACCACCCCGGGAAAACTGACCCTGCCTTCGTTTGCGGAAGATGCCGTGGTCCCGATCCAGCTGGACGGCCAGAAATACATGGCCATGCAGTCCTCCATCCGGGGAACCGAATGGAATATGGTAACCCTGGTCCCCTATTCCTCTTTCATCCTCGCCATTACCTCCCTTGTGAAAATAATATGCGGCGTATCCGCCCTGATTCTGCTTCTGGCATGGTTTTTGTCCAAGCCCGTCGCCTATACCATCACCAAAAGAATCGATTCCCTGTGCGGCTATATGCAGCAGACAAAGGACGGCATTTTAAAAGAGGTGCCGGATATGATTTACAAGGACGAAATCGGTACCCTGACCGAGAACTATAACTTTATGATTGCCAGGATCCACACGCTCCTGCATGAAAACTACCAGATGGGAAGAGAACTGAAAAGCGCGGAATATAAAGCCCTGCAGTCACAGATCAACCCCCATTTCCTGTATAATACCCTGGATATGATAAGCTGGCTTTCCTATCAGCAGAAACCGGAGCAGATCAGCTCCGTCGTATATTCCCTCGCCAGCTTTTACAAGCTGTCCCTGAACAAGGGTAAATATATCGTACCCATCAGCGATGAAATCAGCCATGTGACCTATTACATGAAAATACAGGATTTACGTTTTTCCGGGGAAATCCGTTTTCTCACCGACATTGATCCGGTCATCCTGCAGTACTCCATACCGAAAATCACCCTGCAGCCTATCGTGGAAAACGCCCTTTTCCACGGCATCCTGGAAAAAAAGAGCAAGAGCGGACAAATAACCATACACGGCCTCCTCTCCGGGGAAGAGGTGATACTCATCGTTGCAGATGACGGGGTCGGCATCCCGCCCGCACAGCTGGGAAAGCTTCTGGAGCCTTCCGCTTCCGACGAACACCAGGGTGATACCGGCAGCCATTACGGCCTGCGCAATATAAACAAACGTATGAAGCTGCAATATGGGGAGCAATACGGCCTGTCCTTTGAAAGCAGGCCCGGAGAGGGCACGAAAGTAATCCTTCATCTGCCTTCCCTCCATGTGGACGAACTGACCTGATATGTGAATCCGGGGTAAAAAGGCCTGAGAGCGGTCCGGATATGACGGAGAGTACCCGGAGGCCACAAACCATATTTTACATGCCGTGAATTTTTATCAGTCCTTTTTTACCTGTCAGGAAATTTGGTAATGGTCAATAACTTTTGGTAATTGACACCTCAAAAAAGCAATGCTATAATCTCAGCCAAGAGCCGGAAAAAAACAAAGATGTGTCCGCCTGGCTCGTTGTATACTATCTGCATACGGAGATAGGGAAGATCTCCGTTACTGTTCAATCAGTACTGTGCATTTACTGCACTGTACGTTAGATAGTGATTCAAGAGTGCATAAATTCCATCGCCGTAGGCGATTTTAAATGGATTTATGCATGTTACTGATCTCGGAGTGATCAGTAACAAGATCTCCGTTTACCGCATGTCCTTCTTACGATTCGTTTGACATCTGAACCTATTATCTGTCCGGATTTACGGACTTATCGGGAACCTGTCTCTTCCGTTCCCGTCAGGAAAGGATGGCAAACATGGCAAAAGGCTATAAAGCAACAGACTATCATCTACCCTCCGCCGGGGTGGAATTCAGCAATGCTGACGACGGCGGTGCCTGGCTGAAGGAGCTGTTTGATCGCTGTGAAACGTACTGCCTGCGCAATCTGGCAGTATTCACCGATAAGCTCGTACTCCGGGAAGGCTCCGACTATGACGGGGTCTGGCTGGAAACCCAGCCCATGGGCGGCGAAATGTATGCCAAGCGCAACATGGAGGCCGCGCTTAACAATCAGCTGATTTTCATGGAAAATCAGAGAAAAAGCGGGCGTCTGCCCGGCATGATCAAATATCAGGAACCGTTTCTGCTCCAGGTTTCATACGACTGGCTGCAGGGTTTCTGTTTTCCTGTACCCGCTTTCAAAATGTATTATCTGATTGGAAAAGACCGGGATTATCTTTCGAAACTCTACGAAACTCTCAAAGCTTATGACAATTATTTATGGACGTACCGCGACAGTGACGGGGACGGCTGCCTGGAAAGCTGGTGTACCTGGGATACCGGTGAGGACAATTCCCTGCGTTTTACCAAATACGGCGTTAAGGACGGCGGCTTCGGCGGAGAAGACGCTCCGACGGCCTGCGGAAAGCTCCCTTACGAATCCATGGACATCTGCTCCTACTCCTGTCAGGCAAGATCGGTTCTTGCTTCTGTTTCCTGTATTCTTCAAAACGGCGAGGAGCATCTCTGGCGCAGGAAGGCACAGGAAGTCAGGGACAAAATACGCAGCTATCTCTGGGTAGAGGAAAAAAATGCCTGCTATGACAGGGACTGTAAGAATGAATTCATGGATGTGCTGACCCATAACAATTTAAGGTGTATGTATTACGGATCCTTCGATCAGGATATGGCCGACCGTTTTATCCGTTACCACCTCCTCAACCCGGAAGAGTTCTGGACCTTTCTTCCGCTCCCGTCCATTGCGGCCAATGATCCCTGCTTTTCCAACATCAACTTTAATAACTGGGGCGGGCAGCCTCAGGGACTCACCTACCAGAGAGCCATCCAGGCTCTGGATCAATACGGGCATGCCGCCGAAATCCGCATGCTGGGCAAAAAATGGCTGTACCTGCTCCGGGATAAGAAAAAGCTGGTCCAGCAATATGATCCTTTCGACGGAACCCCCTGTGTGACCCGCTCGGAGGGCCTTGCCCCGGACGGCGAAGAAACGCAACGGTATGAGGGAGTGACAACGCTAGGCCCGGAAGGCTATGGCCCCACCATTCTGGCGGCCCTGGAGTATATTTCCCTTCTTTGCGGCGTGAATATATCCTTTGATCAAATTACCTGGAGCGCGGTATGCGGCTGGCCTGCCGGCACTTATACGCAGTATCTGTCCGGCCATGCCTATACCCTGACCCAGGACGGCCTGACCATGCATGCCCGGATTGACGGGCGGCCTGTTTTCACCTGTTCCTGCGGCGTCCAGGTGAGGACAGACCTGGACGGAAACATCCTTTCCCTCACAGGGATCGAAGAGAAGGAAATACCGGTTACCCTGCATACCCAAAGCAGCAGTCACGAAGGCTCTGTCCGCCCCAACCAACAGGTCATCCCCAAAAAGGACGGCTTTTTCCAAATAAAGCAAATCGCATTTGATTACCCTTACCAAGGAGGAAAACAAGAATGAAAATCTTACTTATCGGAGGAACCGGCATTATCAGCACCGCCGTTTCCAAGGCCCTTTTAAAGGAAGGCCATGAATTATGGCTCATAAACAGAGGATCCCGTAACCAGGTACTCCCCGATGGCGCACACTATATTATCGGGGATATCAACGATACCACCGCTATGGAAAAGGCGCTGGAAGGGATGCACTTTGACTGCATGGCTGATTTTATTGTGCAGAAACCGGAACAGATCACACGGGACTATTCGCTTTTCTCAGGAAAAACCAGCCAGTACATCTTCATCAGCTCCGCCTCCGCTTATCAGAAGCCCCTCAGCTGCTATGAAATCACGGAGAGCACACCCCTGTACAATCCGTATTGGGACTACGCGCAGAATAAAATAGCCTGCGAACAGGAACTGACGGCCATATACCGCAAAACCGGCTTCCCCATCACAATTATCCGTCCCAGCCATACCTATGACGAATATAACGTCCCGCTCTGTATGACAGGCTGGAACGGCTGCTACAGTGTGATAAAAAGAATCCGGGAAGAACGGCCCGTCATTATCCCCGGAGACGGTACCTCCCTGTGGACACTCACCCATAATTCCGATTTTGCCCGGGCCTTTCTCGGAATTGCAGGAAATCCCCATGCCCTGGGGGAAGCCGTCAATATTACATCCGACGAGGTCATGACCTGGAACCAGATATATACCACAATAGCGGATATCCTGCAGGTACCCCTGCATCCGTTTTATGTCTCCTCCCTGTTTCTGCATCAGGCAGGCCCCTATGATTTTAAGAGCTGCCTTCTCGGGGAACGGGTACAGACCGCTGTTTTTAAAAATGATAAGCTCAAACGGCTGGTGCCCGGTTTCCAGGCTGCCGTGCCTTTCCGGGACGGCATACGCACAACGCTTCAGAACCTGCTTTCCGACAGGCAGCTGCAGGCGGAGGATCCCATTTTTGACAGCTGGTGTGACAGCGTAATCACCTCACTCAACCAGGCGGCCGCTGCGGTAAAATCCGCGTACCCCACATGTATCTGATAAAGCAGAGCCTGCTTAAAGGCAGAAAGGACAACTATGAAAAGTTTTGATTTTACAGATGTCACCCTTACAGATGGCATGATGAAAAGAATCCTGGATGAAACCCTTGCTTTTTATCTGCAAATCCCCAATGACAATATCCTGAAGTATATGCGCGAAAGCGCCGGAAAGCCGGCCCCCGGCATCGCATATACAGGCTGGTACCCCAATTCACGGGGCACCGCCCTCATCGGACAGTGGCTTTCCGCCTACAGCCGTATGTTTGCTGTTTCGGGGGATGAGGCGTTCCGGGAAAAGGCGGTCTACCTGGCTGATGAATTCTGGGACTGCTGCGAAGCCGCCCGGACAACCGCTCCCTTTTTGACAAACCGCTCCCATTATGACCTGGAAAAGCTGCTTCGTGCCCATTGTGATCTTTTCCTTTACTGCGGTTATACACGCGCAAAAGAACACGCCGAATATCTGGTTGCTTTCGCCGACAGGCATCTGACAAAAGATAACCTGTTCGGAGACAACTCCACGGAATGGTACACCCTGACGGAATCCTTTTGGGATGCCTGGGAAATCCTGGAATTACCTCAGGCACGGGAGCTGGCGGAACGCTTTGAATACCGGGAATTCTGGGATATCTTCTATCAGGACGCCGATCCCTTTTCCAAAAAACCCCTGGCAGGACTGTATTCCGAATTCTGCCACGCCTACAGCCATGTGAATTCTTTTAACGGCTGCGCAAAGGCATACGAAATGACAAACAACCCTTATTTCCTGAAATCCCTGCGCTCCTTCTACCGCTTCATGCAGACGGAAGAGGTCATGGCGACAGGGGGATACGGCCCCAACTATGAACATCTGATGCCCAAAAACCGTATTATCGACGCGCTGCGCACCGGTCATGACAGTTTTGAAACCCAGTGCGACACCTATGCCGCCTTCCGGCTGTGCAAATACCTCACCCGTTTTACCGGGGAACCGGAATACGGCAACTGGGTGGAGGCTCTCTTATTCAACGCCACCGCCGCCACCCTGCCCATGACGGAAGAAGGAAATATCATTTATTATTCCGATTACAACATGTACGGCGGCTATAAGAAAAACCGGCAGGACGGCTGGACCTGCTGCACCGGTACCCGTCCCCTCCTCGTAACCGAAATGCAGCGTCTCCTCTATTTTGAAGAGGACGGCGGACTTTACGTCAGCCAATATATCCCCTCCAAGCTGCATTGGAACCGGAACGGCAGCCCTGTCACCGTTTGCCAGGAAACCGGCTTCCCGGAAGAAAACACAACGTCCCTGACCCTGTCCCTGACCGCCCCCGCCGTATTCCCCATCCACCTGCGCATGCCCGGCTGGCTGGCAGGTACAATGACTGTTTCCTGCAATCATGTCCCTCTCTCAGCAACGGTGGATAAAAACGGCTGGCTGACCGTCTGCCGCGAATGGAAGGAAGGTGACTGCCTGACCGTTGCCCTTCCCGCCGCGGTATGGATGCATTCCCTGGATCCTGTTAAGAAAGGCCCCAATGCCTTTCTTTACGGGCCGGTAGTACTGGCCGCCGATTATACCGGTATCCAGACGCCCAACGACTGGATGGATGTACAGTCGCTTCCGGAAAAAATGCGCCCGCTTCCGGAGCAGCCGCTTCACTACCGCGTGGAGGGCATCGATACTATTACCTTCCGCCCATTCTATGAATACAAAGAAAACGAGCGCTACTTCCTGTATCACGACACGACGGCCCACGCAACCAAATTCCACAAAAAACAATGAGCGGGTTTGTACGGTTTCCGGAAGCAGGAGCCAGGCCTGCGCGGAGTCATTAATTTTCCCCTATTCTTTTGATTCGGCGGCGATTCGTGTGTTATAATAGCTTCATCATACTTATATTTTTAATTTAGAAAAGGAGGACACATAACATGCTGCGAATCGCCTGCAATCCCACTCTTAAAGGCCTGTCTGTTTTCTGCCCCAAAATCGTCTATTCCACACAGACGGGAACAGATATTACCCTGGATTTGCTTATGCCGCAAACCCCTGAGGAAGGTCAGGAACGTACCTTCCCCCTCATCGTTTTCATACAGGGAAGCGCCTGGCATTTTCCCGATACGAATTATGAAATTCCGCAGCTGGCCGCGTTTGCAGGAGCCGGTTATGTGGTGGCAAGCGTTACCCACCGCAACATTGAAGAAGGCTGTCCCGCACCCGCATTCCTGCAGGATGTGAAAACAGCCATCCGTTTCCTGCGCACCCATGCCGCGCAGTACCATATTGATCCGGAAAGAGTATATGCCTTCGGCACTTCCTCCGGCGGCAACACCGCCCTTCTCCTGGGACTTACCGGGGACATGCCTGAATTTAGGACCGCTGAATACCCCGGAGCCTCCGACAGCGTAAACGCCGTCATCGACTGCTTCGGCCCTGCGGATTTATGCGCTGTCCTGGAGCTTCCCGAATCGGAAAGACGGGCGGAAACAGAAAGCCTGTTCACCCTTTTCTGCGGCGGTACCCTCGATCAGGATCTTTTGAAAAAAATGAGCCCTATCCGTTATGTAACGGAAGGCAGATCCTATGTCCCCTTCCTGATCGCCCACGGTGATGCCGACCCTGCCGTGGATTTTTCCCAGAGCGCCCGTATGGTAAAGCGTTTGGAAGAATGCGGCGCTGATGTAAGCTTTATCTGTGTGGAAGGCGCCGTACACGAAGGCAACTTCTGGAGTCAGGAGCTTCTCGCTATTTTTAAAGGCTTTCTGGACAAACAGGCGGGTCTGAAGTGAGACAGCCTGTGATCCACGCCTCTGCCTTTTCGGCTGTTTCCTCCGGCGTCAGATCTGTGGTATTTATCAGGGTTATAGAGGGATTGGTATTTTGCGCATTATTCCGAAGCCAGTCATTAAAGCTTACCGAGCTTTGGATCCAGCCCTCATCCCTGATATGCCTTCCTTCCCGCATACGGGCTTCCAGGGCCTGGGAATCACAGACAAGAGCCAGATAGTGAAGTTCAGTAAAATAGTTCCTGGCCTCACATATTTCAAACTGCTCCGGTATCCCGCAGCCGCACAACACCACCGGGAGGCCCGACTGGGATATGTTGGCGCACATAGTAAGCCATACTTCCCGGAACCTGCGGTAGTTATCCTCCGGCGTATCGAACTCCTTCTGCCAGAGGATATCGCTTTCCATTACAATATATTTTGTTTCCCTGCGGAAAAGGATTTCACACATGGTGGTCTTACCCACCCCGCTTGCCCCGGAAACAAGAAAAAGAGGCAGTTTTTTAGTTGGTTCCATAATTCCCCTACCTTTCCAACAATACTATTGATTACCGGAGGCTCCCATGAATCACATTCGTTATGTAGAATATGATGCCCGGCACGACGCCGGCTTTGTATTCGACGTTCCGCAGGGACATGACTGCTGGCTTCTGCTCCTTACCCATACCCCCGCATTTTTCCGCGTGGACGGAATTCTTACGGAATATCCGGCCAAATCCGCCGTACTGTTTGCCCCGCATACGCCTATCCATTATCGTGCCAGCGGGGAACTTTACAAAAATGACTGGATCCGTTTTGATTCGGATGAAAATTATGTATCCTCCCTGCCCATACGCAATACGCCTTTCCCCCTGCCGGATGCGGACTACTGCCACAATCTCTTCCAATTGATTACCTGGAAAAACTCCTTTCCCGGACAAAACAATGAACGGATAGTGGATCAGCTTCTCCAGCTTCTTTTTTCCGAGCTGCAGGAGGCTTCCCGCATGGGCACCGGTTCCTTCCGCCTCTCCCCTAATTACCATGAACTGATGAACCTGCGCAAGGCTATTTATAACAGCCCCCAGCTTTCCTGGAATGTTTCGGGCATGGCGCAGCAGCTTCATCTGAGCGAAGGCTATCTGCAGCTCCTCTATAAAAATGCCTTCGGCACCTCCTGTATGGACGACTGCATAAAAGCCCGCATCCGGCTGGCAAAAGATCAGCTGTTGTATACGGATAAAACCATTACTTCCATATCGGAGTTCTGCGGCTACCGCAATGTGGAGCATTTCTGCCGGCAGTTCAAGCGGCTGACCGGGAAAAGTCCGAAGGAATTCCGGAAATCAGGGAAGGACAGCGCTGCCTTTCAAATATAATGTCCATTTCCGGGTTTGGATGCGGCACCGTATGTCACGCCAAACCCGGATAAACAAAAAGAAGTATCAAAAGGCTTTTTCTTGATTTATTTTCCTTTTGATACTTCCCTTTCTATTTTAATGCACGGCTATATTTTCTCTAACCATTTCCGGTTTTCAGAACTCTGCCCCCATGAATCAAGAGCCAGAGCGTAAGTCTCCGAAACCTTTATTGACACTTCCTTAATCTCCTTGCGCGTTTCGATCTGTCCGCTGCGTAAGGCTGATACCTGAGATTCCACTTTTTCCAAACGCTGATCCATTTTTTCAAAGCGTTGATCCATTTTTTCAAAGCGCTGATCCATTTTTTCAAAGCGCTGATCCATTTTTTCAAAGCGCTGGTCCACTTTTTCAAAACGCTGATCCATTTTTTCAAAACGCTGGTCCACTTTTTCAAAACGTTCGTCAACATCTTGAAAACCTTTATGCATATCGTTTTTAATGTTGTGAATCTCGTTGACAATAGTCGTCAACATTGATTTTAATTCTTCATCCATGGTAATCCCTCCTGTACATACATAAATAATATCATAATTAAAATATAAAGTCTACGTTTCGCGTGCTATGTAAGAAAATTATAAAGACTTCAAGGGCGGCCCTCCCTGCAAAGTTTGAGTTTTTTAGACATTTTACAAGAAAAATCGTGAAAACAGTTTGCATATTCGACAAGAACCGGTATAATTGCAAGAGAAAGAGTCCTTTAGAATAAGCTGGAGGGGACATGACAAAAGAATTAGTACTGAAACGCAACAAATATGGAATAAACCTTATCCTGGATAAGGAAACTCCTTTCCCAAAACTGCTTGAGGCTATTGCGGAAAAGTTCAGAGAGACCGGCACTTTTTTTAAGGATGCGAAAATGGCTGTATCTTTCGAAGGAAGGGAACTGACCCCGGAGGAAGAACAACGCATTGTAGATGTCATTACAGAAAATACTTCCATTCAGATTGTCTGTATCATGGATAACGGTACGGCACTGGAAGACAGGATGAAAACGCGTATCGAGGCCCGGGAGTACGAAGCTGCCAACAGCTATCCGGATGCGGAGGCAGCGGGTGCAGGGGCGGATTTTTATAAAGGGAATCTCCGTTCCGGACAGGTTCTGGAAAGCTATTCCAGCATTACTCTGATTGGAGACGTCAATCCGGGAGCCAAAATTATATCTCAGGGGAATATCGTTATCCTGGGTTCCCTGAAGGGCAACGCACATGCAGGCGCCACAGGAGACAGCGGCTGTTTTATTTTTGCGTTGGAAATGAAGCCCATACAGCTGCAGATAGGGGAATATATTGCCAAAAGCCCGGATAAGGAAAAAGGGGGGAAAGGTATCAGGAAGCGGGGCAATACCGCCGCCAATTCCTATGCCCCGCAAATTGCAACCGCAAAAGAAGAAACGATTTGTATTGAGCCCGTTACCAAGGGGCGTTTAAGCAATCTGTTTTAGAATGACAGGATTAATTTATATTTAGGAGGAATCAGCAAATGAGCGAAGTTATTGTTATCACATCCGGGAAGGGCGGTGTAGGCAAAACCACCACAACGGCAAACGTAGGAACCGGCCTTGCCATGCTGGATAAAAAAGTAATCATGATTGACACCGATATCGGCCTTAGAAACCTGGATGTGGTTATGGGTTTGGAAAACCGTATTGTATACAATCTGGTAGATGTGGTGGAAGGTAACTGCCGCTTGAATCAGGCTCTGATCAAACATAAAAAATATTCCAACCTCTGCCTTCTTCCTTCCGCCCAGACAAGGGATAAGGATTCCGTTTCCCCGGAACAGATGAAGGAATTGATCGCACAGATGAGGGAACAGTTTGATTACATCCTGCTTGACTGTCCTGCCGGAATCGAGCAGGGCTTCAAAAATGCCATTGCAGGCGCGGACAGAGCATTTGTGGTAACCACCCCCGAAGTCTCCGCCATCCGTGATGCGGACAGGATCGTCGGCCTTCTGGAAGCTAATGAAATGGGACGTATCGATCTCATCATCAACCGTATCCGCATGGACATGGTAAAGCGCGGGGATATGCTGAAGGTGGAGGATGTAAACGATATCCTTTCCCTCCCTCTCATCGGCGTGGTTCCTGATGACGAGCAGATCGTGGTTTCCACGAACCAGGGCGAGCCGCTGGTAGGCGGTGCGAGTCCCGCAGGACAGGCTTACCTCAATATCTGCAAACGCATCATGGGCGAAGAGGTCCCGTTCCTCGATTTGGATAAAAAGGGTATGTTTTCCAAGTTCAAGAGTATGTTTAAGAAAAATTAGGGGGGATTGTAACTATGGGATTAATGGATCTTTTCCGAAAGAAAACGTCTGGGGATATAGCAAAAGACCGCCTGAAATTATTATTGGTATCCGACAGGGCCAGTTGTTCTCCCGAAATCATGGAACAGATAAAAAATGATATTATAGAAGTCATTTCCAAATATATGGATATCGATCCGCAGGGTCTGGATATCCAGATTACCGAAACGGAATCCGAATCCGGCAACGGGGTGGTGCCTGCGCTGTTCGCCAACATCCCTATCAAGGATTTGAGACACCGTTCCAAATAGGGAAAAAGAATATCCCCGCCGGAATCCGCTCTTTCAGGGCACAGAGGTTCCAGTGGGGATTTTTTTACCCTTTCACGGATCCGATCATCATCCCCGTGGCAAAATATTTCTGTACAAACGGATAGACACACATAATAGGAAGTACGGCTATCATCATTGTAGCAAGCTGCAGGGAAGTGGAACTGACGCCGCCCATATTGGCAAGATCCGCAATACCGGAATCTGCGGCCAGATTTTCCAGGGTTTCCTGCGATTTAATCATTTTAACAAAAAGGAAGGAAAGGGTGTTCATTTCCTCATTCTTCATGTAAAGCATGTTATCATACCAGGAGTTCCAGTTGAAAACAGCGGTAAAAAGCCCCACTGCCGCCAGAACGGATTTGGACAGGGGAAGGACAAGCTTAAAATAAATTGTCAGTTCCCGCCCTCCGTCAATCCGAGCGGATTCAAACAGACTTTCCGGAAGCCCCTTGAAAAAGGAAATAAATATCTGTGCATAAAATGCATTAAAAACACCGGGAAGTATGTAAACCAGAAAATTATTGACCAGCCCCAGGTTCCGGATAGTTAAAAATACCGGGATGATTCCGCCGTTAAAAAACATGGCAATCAACAGCAGGAGCATATAGAATCGGCGGAATTTCAGATAAGGCTTGCTGGCCGCATAAGCGAACATGGATGTGACCAGCAGGCTTAAAAAAGTAGCGAGCAGCGTGCGCAGCGCAGAAATCCCAAAGGCTTTCCAGATGGAACTGTTTTGAAACGCCTGGCTGTAATTATCCAGCGTAAATTTGCGGGGCCAGAAATAAATCCCTCCCATCATAGCGTCCTTACCGTCATTAAAGGATAATATCATTGCATTCCAGAACGGAAAGGCCATGATAAATATAAGGATGGCCAGAAGCAAATAAATGAGAATATCGGCAGCGCCGAATTTCTGCCAGGGCTTATGTTCATCTTTTTTCATGTCTGCCTCCTTAAAAATAACTTTCCCCTGTTGTCGCCTTGCTCACCGCATTTGCAGACAGGAGCAGGATGGAAGCCACAACGGACTGCAATAGCCCGATCGCGGTAGCATAGGAAAACCGGGCCATGGATATGCCGGTTTTCAGCACATAGGTATCCAGGATTTCTGCCTTAGGCTGGTTTAAAGAATTCATCAGATTATAGCTGATATCGAAGTTAGAGCCGCCGCGCAGCAGATTCCCTATATTGATTATGAGCAGGACCATAACCGTAGGCAGGATGGCCGGCATGGTGACATGGAAAATCCTGCGCAGCCTTCCGGCGCCGTCCATTACGGCTGCTTCCGTAACCTCCTGATCCACATTGGACATCGCCGCCAGATAAATGATAGAGGAGTAGCCCAGGTTTTTCCAGATATCCAATGAAATGGATATCCCCCAGAACGCCTTTGGTTCCCCCAGGAAAAAATAAGGTTCCTTCAGAATACCAACAGATATCAGGAAACCGTTTATGAATCCATTCTGCGGAGACAGCCAGGTTATTGCCATCAGGGATATTACCGACCATGATAAAAAATAAGGGAAATAGCTCACTGTCTGCGCCAGCTTTTTAAAACGGGCGTGTGTGACCTCATTCAGCAGCAGCGCAAAAAGAATCGGCAGCGGTATGGTAAAAAATGCTTTGATTACGGACAGGCCGATGGTATTCCAGAGAACCGGAAGAACATTGGGATCCGTAAAAAAGGCTTTAAAATGCTTGAGGCCGACCCAGGCGCTCCCCAGTATCCCACTGTTCATCTTATAGTCTTTAAACGCTATCTGTAACCCGAACAGAGGAAACAGATTAAACAAAATCAGTGCTGCCAATGCAGGAAGTACCATGAACTGCAGTTCCCGCTGCTTCCACAGCTCCTTCCAAAAGCCTTTGGAAGAAGCCTTTCTTTTTACAGAAGTCTCTTCAGGACTCATACTGCCACCTCCGTTTTTATGGGAAAGGCCTTTCCCGGGCCTTTCCCTGCCCTTATACGGGCATCCTGTCATTCAGATAAACCGAGCGCTTTCCAATACTCGCTGTTTTGGGTAAAATAGCTGCAAAGCTGATCGACGCCGGATTTGTTCATATCACTTATAAATTTATCATAAGCCGCCTCGAATTCCGCATCGCTGTTTGTCACGATTATGGCCGCGGCGCCGGATTTCCAGGTATCAAAGATTTGTTCCCTGAGCACCAGCTCATCCGTATCAGTGAGCGCATATACCAGATCCGAGAATCGTTCATTCTGCTGATGAGGCGTCATGATTTCAAAATCCCTGAGTGCGCCGGGATAGCTCTGATAGGTATTGTGGGCTCCGTATACAATCGCCCAGGTGGAGGTCAGCCAGGCAAAATCATAGTTGTAGACTCCCAGCTCCTTCTGTAGCTTTTCCATGCTTTCCCGCTCTGTTTCAATCTTTAATTCCGTCTCCCTGGGTCTGCCCTGTTCATCCTTTTCCCAGGTCAGTCCTTCCAGGCCGTAGCGCTGCAAAAGCTGCCCTTCATCACTTAACAGGAAAGCGATATATTTCAGGCAGCGGACAGGATCCTTTGCATCCTTTGTGATGAACACACCGTCATATCCTGTGCTGAAATAATCGTCGTGGATCTTCAGTTCTTCCGAATTTTTTCCTTCCGGCATAGGGAATTCAATCGTTTCATAGACCATCTGATCCATAATGCCGGTCATCTGGAGAAGCGACCAGTAATAGCCCACATAGCTGATGATGTCCTGTTCTTTCATGGAAGCATGCTGCTGATCCGTCTTGTACGCGAACATTTCCGGATTGATCAGCCCGCTCCGGTACCAGTTATTGTAGGTTTTCAGCGCTTCCTTATAATACGGCTGCATGAAAACCATCTCCACCTGATCGCCGTTATAATGAAAGTAATTATTATCCGCGCCATACATTCTAGCCAGTACATTTAACAGGGAACTGGAATTCCACGGTGTATTAATCATGTAATCCCAAATGGGATGATTGATTTCCGGATGTTTTTCTTTGATCTGCAGAACAACATTTTTATAATTTTCCAGGGTACTCACATCTGGCCGTCCCAGTTCATCATATAAATCCTTGCGGATGGAAAAGCTGACCGGCCCCCTGGAATTAAGAATCTGGTCGCCGTATTTGTTTGCATCACCGTAAAAGCTTGCCACACAGTAGAAATTGCCGTCCGCCTCCTGATAGATCTTGTCCATATCCTTGGGAAGTACCTCATAGAATTCCGGATAAGACTTGTCTGCCAGTTCATTTAACGGCACGGCAAATCCCTGGTCTACAAGAAGGGAACGCACCGGGCCGTTGGCTGCTGTAATAATGATATCCGGCAGCTTTTCACCGGAAGCCAGCAATGTATTGATTTCTGTGTTATCCGTGGTGGTCGCATACTGCATTTCCACAGTCACGCCTGTCAGTTCCGTAATCCTTTGGGAAACGGGATCATCCCCCCACTTCCAGTCCGCCGGCATCGCCACGGAATTCTTGAAAGCGGTTATCGTAATTGGATCCTCTTTCGTTTCTCCGCCGGGTGTGCTTTCCTCCCCTGCTTCACTGCCCGTTGCTGCATCGGCAGGTACGGATGTATCTTTGGACCGGTTCCCGCAGCCTGCCAGGCTTCCGGCAAGCATAATCATTGCGAGGGCTGCTGCTGCATATTTTCTGTTCATTCCTTTCTTCATTTGATTCCTCCCGGGGACATCCCCCTACAGCGGACCTTAAAACAGACTACAGCCCGCATCCTTAAAAAATTGTATTTTATCCTTCAATATTTCTTCGCTTACACCGTAGTACCGGGCAAAACAGGTAATGCACAGACAGGAGTCCGCCTCCCGGTCTACCAGTCTCCTGTAAAGCCCGATTTCATCATGCTTCAGCTTCCTTCCGCACTTTTTACATTCCGGCATATCCGCTCCCTTCTTTTTATATACTATGCCGGCCACTCCTATAGCTGGCGGGAAGCCGGCCTGCCGGTCCAAATCAGCTTGACTTTATATAAACGGCAGTCATGTGCCGGTACACGGGCGCGGTAGAAATCACGGAAAATCCCCATATCCTCGCCGGTGAAAACGTCGGTGAACTGCAGACTGCAGCCGCTGGAGATATCAATCCCCCAATTATAAAACTCACTGGGGATATTGGCTTCCTGATCCCCGAAATTAAAATATCCCGCTACATAGTTTCCGTCTGCCAGATGTTTCAGGAGGACAATATGCTCCTGTGCACATTCCGGACGCTGAAGTGCCTGTCCATGGATATAGGGAGGACGTACCTCCGGATCCTGATCGATTGCCAGGAGTTCCCGATTGGTCAGAAGCGCCAGCGTATCCGGGGAAAGATCCCGCACATCCGCTCCTATCATCAACGGTGCGGAAAGCATACACCAAAAGGCAAAATGCTGCCGGTATTCAATATCACTGCAGCCGTCCGCGCCAAGGGCCATACAGCCCTTTCCATGAAGTCCCACAATCAGCATGTCCAAATCATTGAAGCAGCCGGGTGCCGTATAAGGAAGATTGGAAAGCTGGCTCAAGGCAATATTTTTCATGGACTGGTATGAATCCATGATGTCGGTTGTGGAACGGAACATATGCGCCCCGATGGAACGGATCCATTCCGTAGTATTGTCCTTCCCCCAATTGCAGGCGGAAAACAGGATATCCCTTCCGGCGGCACGGAGCGCCATTCCCATCCGGTTGTACAGCATCGGGCCGTCTGCAAGAGCGGGACGGAAGCAATAGTCATATTTGAGATAATCCACCCCGATATCGGCAAAGAACCGGGCATCCTGGAACTCATGCCCGAAGCTTCCCGGATAACACATGCAGGTCCGCACGCCCGCGCAGGAATACATTCCGAATTTCAGCCCTTTGCTGTGGACATAATCCGCAACCGCTTTCATGCCATTAGGGAATTTGGTATAATTAACCTTCAGCCTTCCCTCCGCATCCCTTTCCCGTTCAGCCCATGAATCATCGATTACCAGATATTCATATCCCGCCTTCAGAAGTCCCTGGTTGACCATAGCATCCGCAGTTTCCATGATTGTTTTCTCATCAATTTTGTCCATAAAAGTATTCCAGGAATTCCACCCCATCGGTGGCTTAGTAATCAGCAATATGCCCACGCCCCTTTCTTTATTCCTGTATGATAGAACTAATGTTAGCAGATAGACAAGGCATAATCCACGTATTATTGTTGCAAATTGCTGTAGCAATGTTGCAGTTTTTCAGATTTGGTTGTGGAGGGGATGTGAAAATGATATAATTTTTAATGAAAGAGAGGCATTCTTATGTTATATTCCTGGCCCGTTCATGTATCTTTGGAAATTCATCACTGCGGGAGTGAGCATTGCCTTCCGGGGCACAGCTACGGACCTGCGGTGCGCCACCATTACCTGATCCATTATGTTGTTTCCGGAAAAGGTGTTTTTTGTATGGAAGGAAATACGTACCATCTGTCGGCGGGACAGGCTTTTTTGATCCCTCCGGAAAAAATGATTTCATACCGGTCGGATGAGGAGGATCCCTGGATTTATTCCTGGATAGGCTTCAGCGGAGAAGGATGTGAGGGACTGCTTTCCAATATCGGCCTTTCCTGTGAAACGCCGGTTTGCGACAGCATCAATTCCCGGCAGGCGGGCATCTATATGGATGCACTCCAGGCGGGTGCTGAACTAAAAGACGGCCGTGAATATGCGATGCTGGGGAATTTTCTGCTTTTCCTTTCCGCACTGGATACCAGAAGCAGGGAGGAAGAAAAGGAATCCCTGAGCAACTACGCGGCGAAAGCAACCGAATATATTGCACGGAATTATGCATATGACATTTCGGTGGACGATGTCGCGCACCATGTGAATATCAGCAGATCCCACCTTTTCCGTATTTTCAAGGAACAGCTGGGCGTCTCGATCCAGCAGTATCTGGTGAACATCCGGATTTCCACCGCGGCGGACATGCTGTCCACAACGGATTATTCCATTCAGGAGGTCTGTTTTTCCTGCGGATTCAAGGACTGTAATTATTTTTCTAAAGTTTTCATAAAGCAAAAAGGGCTGTCTCCGACCCAATACCGGAATCAATACAGGATCCGGCATTATGGTTATAATTCCCAGCCGGGATAAGCATATTCCGTTATACAAAATGCATTGGTAAAGCAGAAATCCTATGTTATGGCCGTCGGGTCCGTTTCCGATTTTCCCGCCGCTTAGAAAAACTTTAGAGAATAAAAACGTATAATGGAAAAAAACGGGATACCCGGACATACTTTCGTAGTATGCGTACATAACCAGTACAGATAGGAGAAGATATGAAAAGAAATCGTAACCGCCCGGAAGGTTGGCGCATTTCCTTCGCTGCGCATAAAGAAGTGATTCAGAAATGCAGAAAACGATGGATACTTTGTATCATGCTGCTCTTCACACTTACGGCAGGCTGCGGCAGCAACGTCTCCGGGACCGGTACAGCACCCGCCGTGACAAGCCCTTCCCTGACGCAGGAAGCTTCGGACGCTGCCGCATCTTCCTCCGCCGCACAAACCAATGCCGCCCCCGCCGGAGAATCCGCCGCACCGCTGCGGGAAACCACCTCCCAGCTGGCCGGCAGCGCCGATCCCGATTCCCTGTTTTCGGGCGCCGATCTGGAAGGCTTTTTTATAGAATCGGCCGACGGCGGATTCCGCATATCCGTGGTTACCAAAACCTATGACAAAGCCACCGGCCTGATCGAGGTGTCCTCCGGGGACGAGGAAGCCGCCGTAAGCTACAGCAGCTCCACCCTCTTTCAGCGTCTGGAAATGGACCGTGCCACACAGACAATGAACTCCCTGAAAAACATAGCCTCCTCCGACCTCTCCAAAGACGACAACCTGCTGGTATTCGGAACCCAAAACGGCAGCGGGTGGCAGGCGGACAGAGTCATTGCCGTCCTTTGGAAATAATTATGCCCTCAAGCCTTCCCCTGCGGAACCAGCTGCTTCCTTCAGCATAAAATACAGTGACGTCACTCCGGCCCCGGTAGCCCCCTTCGATTCAAAAGCAAAAGAAGGCGTATCACACCAGGCCGTGCCTGCGATATCCAGATGGATCCAGGGCTTTCCTTCACAGAACTCCCGGATAAACAGCCCTGCCGTTATCGATCCGCAGCAGTCAGCCCCTATGTTTTTTATATCCGCCACATCGCTCTGTATCATTTTCCTGTGTTCCCTGCCAAAGGGAAAGCGCAGGTACTTTTCCGCGGAATGGACAAGCCCTTTCTCAAACATCCGGTAAAAGGAGTCGTCATCGGACATGGATCCGGCAATGGTATACCCCAACGCGTTCCAAACCGCCCCGGTAAGCGTGGCGATATCCACAATCCTGGTAATGTTCTCTTCCCGTATCCCATAGCTGACCGCATCGGAAAGCACCAGCCGCCCTTCCGCATCGGTGTTGAGGATTTCAATGGTCTTTCCTCCGTAGCCCGTGATGACGTCACCGGGAAGGAAAGCGGACTGAGAAATCCGGTTCTCGCACAGAGGCAGGCAGGCGGTCACATTCACCTTCAGCTTTGCCGCAGCAGCCGCATGCATGGCTCCGGCCGCCGCCGCCGCACCGGCCATATCCCCTTTGATGCCCGCCATAGACTTGCTCCCTTTCAAACAGTAACCGCCCGTATCACAGGTGACCCCTTTTCCGATAAGGCCGTACACTTCCTCACTTTCCGGGTTTCCCCGGTAGCGCAGGATCAGGAGGCAGGGCGGATACTCGCTGCTGCCGCCGATCCCATACAAGGCCTCCATGCCCATAGCGCGCAGCTGTCCGTACACCAGTGTCTGGGCTTCTATTTCCACATCCTGTACAAAACCGGTAATCCGCCGGTCAAAATCCATGGGCCGCAGGTGATTCCCCGGCGTGTTCACCATATCCCTGGCAAACCGGATTCCCCTCACCAGCTCCTCCGCTTCCGCAAGAAGCCCCTCCATATCCTCCAGACCGCTCACCCGTTCCAGCTGAAAGCGGCAGGGCGCGCCTTCTTCTTCTTTTCCGGAAAAGGAATAGCTGTAGCTTCCCAGTTCAAGGCCCAGCACACTCTGGGTCACCGCATCCCTTCCCAGGGCATCTATGAACCGTGAAATATCCACGGAACATTCCTTCACCTTCCATTCCCTGCATTTCGCTGCCGCTGCCGCCAGGATTTCCTTCACCTCCAGAAGTCCCAGCTCTTTTTCCCTGCCGCAGCCCACCAGGAGGAAGGCCTGCCCCGGATGAGGCACATACAGGGTTTCCAGATACTTCCCTTCAAACACCTCTTCCAGCCCCAGCCGGTAGCTCCGGATATGCCCGTCCTTTTCCCAGGCAAAATCGATAAAAAAATGAGCATTCTTTCCTTCTGTTATACTTACCAATTCCTTTTCCTCCCCTTAAGAACCGTCCCGTTTTTAACCGTTCCGGCCGCATGCTACAGCATACGCCCGAAGCTCTTGCCGACCACGTTGCTGGCCTCTGCGACAATAATCAGCGCCGATGGATCCACCCGGCGGATTTTTTCCTGGATCTTCATGCAATCCGCTTTTCCAGCGGCTCCCAAAATCACCCGCTGGGTTTCGCTGGTATAACCGCCTTCCCCCTTCAGGATGGTTATCCCCTTCTTTTCATCCAGGAACACGCAGCGCACCTTATCCGTACATTCGCTCATCACAATAATCAAATCCTTGGAATTGGCCTGGTTCACCAGCTTATCCATGAAAAGACCGGATACATACACGGTGATCACCGCATACAGGATGCTGTCGATATTCCGGTACACCAGGCCGGAGGCCAGGACAATGATCATATTGATGGCGGACACAAGCGTCCCTACCTTAAGATGGGGGAAGTATTTCTGCAGGATGAGTCCAATCATGGTAATCCCGCCGGTATCCGAGGTTCCCAGGTATACCATGGCGAGTCCGCAGCCCATAAAAGCGCCTGCGAACAGGGCCGCCAGCAGGGCGTTCCCCTGGTAATGGGGCAGTACCGGCGCCAGCAGGTCCGTCATCAGGGAAAGTAAAACAATGCTGGCTGTGGCTTTTGCCACAAAGCGTCCGGGAAAAATCCGTTTCCATAAAACAACGGCGAGTATGGGAAAATTGAACAGGGAACAGAACAGCCCCATGGGGAACCCCGTCATATAATTCACCAGAATGGCAATACCGCTGGCACCCCCGGGCGCTATCTGCGCCGGTGCCGCAAAGCTGCGCATCCCCGCCGTGTACAGGAAAATACCCGCCACATTCAACAGTATAACTGCTTTCGTATCTTTTTCCTTCATACCTTTATCCCTTTACCAGAAGCTTGTGCATCAGATCCACGCTGCCCACATTATAGCCGCTGCTGCCGTAAATTCCTGTCATTCCGCCCGTTGTCACCACCAGCAGCGGAAGCTTCTCCGGATCCACATACATTCTTCTGGCAACCGGCTCCGCCGTATCACCTTCCGTATCAAAGACTACGGTAATCCCCGGTATCTTCTCCAGCGTCCGTTTGACCGTGGCATTGGAAAGCGCCTCTTCGCCTGCCAGGATAAAAAGAAGCTTCGCCTGTTCTGCAGCGGCCTTCCAGTCCTCCGCCCGGGCTATCAGCTCATTCAGCACGTGCTCCGTAGGCTCCGCTCCTTCCTCCAAAAAGAAGAATACGCCGCTGCCTCCGTCCATGATATCCGCCGCGCTGCGTTTCCTTCCATCCCGGTCCGTCACTTCAAAATCCGGGATTTCGTTTCGCACCAGCATATCCTCCATACCGGCTTCCCGCAGACTCATGAAAATTTCCTTTTCCTCCCCTTCCTTCAGGGTAAAAATCCGCCGGGAAGCATGCTGGTTCCCGTTCGGCATACGGGAGACGGTAATCAGCCGGTATACGCCTGCTTCCAGGGGAAGCCTGCACACAGGGCCTTCCCATCCGATCCCTTCATAATCCAGTGTGGTAAACTGCATACCGTCCAGTCTGCCGATAGTCCAGGTCTGGTAATAAATCCATTTCCTTCCGTCTTCCGCCCGGAGCGTCAGCCCCGCTTTGCTATCCGCTCCGGCCGTCCCGGCCGTTTCTTCCCGTTTTCCCGGCACCTGGAAGCCGTCCCCGCACAGGTATTCCGCCTCCTGCGTCACCCGGTTAATCCGGGCCGGGATGCCCAGTGTCCGGCAGACAGCCACAAAAAGGATTTTCCGGCTTAACACATTTCCCTGCTTCAGCTTCAGGCACCCGGAGGGCGTGGCGCAGATCGTGCGGTAATCCAGCTCCGGTTCATAGGCTATATTCCGGCGGATATACTCTTGTATTTTTTCCGGATCCTCCGTAAATGCCGCCTTCTGCCCATCCGTAAAGTAACGGCTGATAAAGCCTCTGTACGGTGTGAGTTCTTCGTAATACACATGGGGGCACAGCAGGTAGTTCCGGTAGGTATCTTCCTCCCACTTTTCCCGGAAATCCCCGGCATACTGCAGCGCATCCTCCAGGACATCCGCCGCCGCATCCTTGTAATCCTTTACGCGCAGGCTGTGAAGAAGAGCTTTCCGATCCGGATTTTTGTCCCGTTCCAGGAAGCGGTAAAGCTCCCCGAAGTTACCTGCCGCAAGGCGCAGCAGTTCCTTTTCCTCCGGATATTTGTCCGCCGCTTTTTCGTCATAGTATGCGTTAATCCGTTGCTCCCGCAGCCGGTTCGCTTCTGCAAGCTTTTCCCGTCTGCGCTGTTTCTGCTCCGGTGTCACAATACCCGGATTCACCGGATAATCCGCCGGGGCTTTCACTTCTTCCTGCTCCCATACGTCCCTGATCCAGTCCGTTTGGGACAAATCCGTATCCAAAAGAAGCTCCGTCCGATCCTGCATGGCAGCGGATACCAGAGCTTCCCCGCACCAGCCGTTTAGCATGGCCCGGATCCGGATATCCCCAAGGCCCAGGGTAAGCCGTACCTCCCCCGCCTCATCCGCAATGAGGACAGCCACGCTGCAATACTCCGCCATATTCAGTATCTCAAAGGATACCTTTGCCCCTCTTGCCGGTTTTCCTTCCGGATCCGTAACGGATACGGTAAGGCTTTTGGTTCTGGCGTAGGTATCCGTATTATTATAAAACCAGGTCACCCCTTCCTTTCCGATGCATGCTTCCCCTTCTTCGGTAAAATCGGAAAAGCAGCGGCTGTGTACCAGCAGCGCACGGCTGGAGGCATTGGAAAACCAACCCTTATTCAGAATTTCTTCCGGCTCGCAGGCTCCAAGGAAATGCCAGCGCCCATGAAGCCATACCTCCACCCAGGCATGGTTATCGTCACAGTGGGCCCATCGGGGGGTATACACCTGACGCGCCGGAATCCCCACACTGCGCAAGGCCGTTACCGCAAACGTGGATTCCTCCCCGCACCGTCCCTTTCCGCTCCGGTACACCGTCATGGGAGAGGCGGTGCGCATGTCCGATGCCTCATAAGCGGCATTTTCCGCACACCAGTAATTGATGGCAAGCACCGCCTCCGCCGGATCCTGGCAGGATGCGATCCTGTCCTTCAGCTTTTCATGGAAAAAAGCCCTGTTCCCGCTGATATCCTCGGAATTGATCCGGTAATACAGAACATGGTTGACAAAAATATCCTCCGGCAGAGCCGCACACCATTCCACATGTTCCCGCAGCCATATGGCGTGTTTAACAAAGCTTAAAAATACCCGGAATTCATATTCTCCCGCATCCCTGAGAGGCATGGTACCGTAAAAAAACCGCATCAGCACCCCTTGTGCAGGCGTGCAGAGCCGGAAGCCCTCCTCCAGTTCTTCCCGGATCCCCTTAAGATACGGCAGCCTTTCCTCATATTTTCTGTCTGCATACTCTTTTAAATGATTTGAAAACATTCTTCCGTCCCTTTCCCCGTTTTTATTTTTGGCAACCCCTTCATCTGTTGTCCAGCCCCTCGGCATAATAGCTGGGCGCAAGCCCCATAACCCGTTTAAACGCTCTGCGGAAAGAAAAATCACTGCCGTAGCCCACAGCCTGGGCCACATCCTTTACAGGCACCTGGTTTTTCAAAAGCACACAGGCTCTCTTGATTCTTTCATTCTCCAGATATTCACTGAAGCTCATGCCGAACAGGTCTTTGAACTGTTTATAAAGCCGGTTTTCCGGCAGTTCCAGTTCATCCGCCAGCCGGCTGAGACAGAATTCCTGCCGGCTGTACTGTTCCTCCACTGCCCCCCTGATGGATTCTTTCAACGCATCCGCCTCCCGATCCACCTTTTTTTGTTTACGGCCGGATATCTCTTCCAGAATGGAAATACAAATCTTAGCAATTTCCTCCAGGCTTTCCGCCCGGTTAATCCCGTCCGCCGGCACATCACAGGTATCCTCCTCCTCTTTCAGTGCACGCAGGACCGTAGCCCGCACCAAATCCGTCAGATACCCTGCCATGGTGACGGAAAGCTTCCGGTAGGTAAAGTTTTCAAAGGCCAGCACCCGGAAAATATCCTCGATTTCCTCCCGGTTTCCCTGACGGATGCTTTTCACCAGAAGAAGCTCCGTTTCAATGGGGAAAAAGAAACTGTCCGTCTGCCTTGGCATCTCTTCCTTGCTCATCACGGTACGGATGTCATGGAAAGCCAGATATTCGGTTATTTCCCTGGCATCATCATAGGAGGTGGCGATTTCCATATGCTCCCTCACATTCCTCCCCAGGCCCACATAGGTTTCCAGTTCCTTTTCCATGAGAAGCTTTTCCCGGAAATCCGAAAGGATCTCACCGATGGTTTTTCGGGATCCGTCCCTGTTCATGGGGAATACCATGGCAAACCGGAAGGGATCCACCTCACAATAGCAATTGGCGATCCCCATTTCCTCCTGTACATACTGCCTGACATACAGCCGCAGTTCATTCCACAGGTTAGGCTCCTTACTGGCCGCCCTGCTGCGCAACTGCACCACCGCCGCGCAATAGCAGTCCCCCTTCAGCGTGATATCCCCGCTTCTCAAATCCGCCTCCAGTTCCTCCCCCGACGCATATTCTCCCAGAAGAAGCTTACGGATCACTGCCGTATGCATAAAGCTCTTCTGCAGCTTCAGGGTAGTCTGCAGGTTCGCCGCACTGTCAAGCAGATAGGGCACGCCTTCCCAAAAGCTCCGGACAGGCTTGCCGTTCCCCTGCGCGGTGCCGAATTCATCCTGATACCGGCTGAAGGAAAGCACCACATTCCTGCGTTTCCTCCACAATCCGATACACACGGAAAGCCCTGCGAGAGTGGCTGTCACACACAGCGCCACGATCAGATATTTAATGGAACCGATCTGCCCCAGCAGCGTCTTTTTAGACAGAATGGACACATAACGGTAAGGAGAGCCGGGGCTTTCCACCGCACAAAGAATATACTTCTCCCCATGCAGGGAAAAGCTTCCTTCTTTTTTTCCGAGTATGTATTCCATCGGCAGCTCGTCCGCCGATACCTTACAGTTTTCCCCGGTTATCACCTTCTGGAAAACTTCCCCCTCCCTTTCCCTATCCAGCATGAGCGTAATACCGTCCCCGTGTATCAGGTTTGTCTCCAGCTGCCGTTCTATTATCATATCATTGAGCACCACCACCAGGGTCCCCTCCGGGTTCTCATAGCCGCTGAAGGGAAAGGACTGGGCCACCATCAGCTTTTTATCCGCATTCCCCTCATCCCTGAGACGCAGCACATCCTTGCTGTATACATTCCCCCGGAACAGATCCAGCAGTTCCTGATAGCTTTCGCTTCCCAGCACCCCCACGGAAGCATACCCCCTGTCATTCGCCGGAACCACCACCTTATCCATAACCAGATATTCCCCTTTTTCAAAAAAGAAATAAATCTTGTCGATGGCGGCGTTAAACATGGAATAATCCGACAGGGAACGGATATACAGATACATATCGTAATAATCCTTTTCCTGCCGGATCTTGCTGCAAAGCTCCCGCAGCTCCGGGGAATTGCTGATATAGCCCCCCATATTCCCAGCTTCCTCAATACTTCTGTTCACCTCCAGAGCCGTCATATTCAGCGTGGTAAACATCTTTTCCTTCTGTACGGACAAAAGCAGGCTGGTAGCCGTAAAATAAATGATAATAATAGCCAGCAGCGGGGCTGACAATATGGAAAGATACGAAATCAGCAAATTCATGGATAACTGGTTCACTCTATGTTGTACAGATCTTTTCACAGTAACTCTCCCATTCTTTTCTGTCCTTTGTACGGCTTTCTCATCTACCGTTTATTATACTATAAGAAAAAAGAGATTACTATAAAAAGCGTGATGTACGGATGGACCTGCTATGTACTATTTGTCCATTTCCACCGCAAGCACGTAGTCCGTTTCATCGGGAAGCCGGGGATCGGGGCCGAGGGAGGCAAATACGATATCCGGATAGTCGCTGTGTACCCAGCTGGCGGATACCGGGATTTCATGGCCGTCCGCGAGCGCCCTTATTTTTTTCACCCGGGATTTATCCAGTCCCAGAAGAGGGACCGGCCCTATGGTGTTTTCAAACATATGGAAATAATAAATGTTTCCGTTTCTGGTGACCCGGCCGTAATCGGGTTTGGGTACATCCGCAATGCCGCAGCCGTATATGCTGTCTTTGTTTTGTTTCATCCAGTGTCCGATTTCTTCCAGGATCTCCATGGATTGGGGAGGGAAATTACCATAGGCGTCCGGGCCTACGTTGAGGAGCATGTTCCCGCCTTTGGAAACGCATTCCACCAGCTTTTTGATAAGCATGGAGGCGGGCTTGTAAAAATAATCGGTGCCGCAATACCCCCAATGATTGTTCATGGTGACACAGGCCTCCCAGGCCAGAGGGTTCCCTTCTTTGTCCCGGAGGCCGGCGGGGGGAATGATCTGTTCGGGGCTGACAAAATCCCCGTGGTAGGGAGTGGGATTACATTCCGCCAGGGAACCCATCCCTTCACCGCTCACCTCCAGGCGGTTGTCCACGATAACCTGGGGCTGGAGGGTGCGCACCATGTCCATAAGCCTGGAGGCCCCCCAGGTTTCCCCGCGCATATCGTCATAAGAAAAATCAAACCAGAGCAGATCCAACTGCCCGTAATTGGTGCAGATTTCTTCCACCTGGCGGTGCATATAATCCACATACCGTTTAAAATCCCGATGATCATTTCCACATTCGGGATGGCTGCGCATGGGATGGTTTTTATCCCCGTAGTGGGGATAATCCTCATGGTACCAGTCGAGGAGGGTAAAATACAGCCCCACCTTCAGGCCTTCCGCCCGTACGGCATCCACATATTCCCGGACCAGATCCCGTCGCGCTTTTGTGTTGGTCGCTTTGTATTCGGTGTATTTACTGTCAAAGAGGCAGAAACCGTCATGATGCTTTGCGGTGAGCACCATATATTTCATACCGGCCTGTTTTGCCATTCTGGCCCATTCCTTTGGTTTAAAATCCCGTGCGTCGAATTCCTCAAAATATTTCTGATAGTCTCCTATGGTCATTTCCTCAGTGCTGCGTATCCATTCCCCTCTTGCCGGGATGGAGTACAGCCCCCAGTGGATGAACATACCGAATCGGGCTTCCCGGTACCACTCCATCCGCTTATCATATTGTTCTCTGTTAAACTGATACATCGCGTTCCTCTTCCTTTCGTCTGCTTGATTTATCATCCTTTCACCGCACCGATCATAACGCCTTTTACAAAATATTTCTGTACAAAAGGATAAATACACAGAACCGGCAGGGATGCCACCACGATGGTGGAATATTTCAGCAGATCCGTAAGGCCTCTCTGCGCCGCAATCGCCGAAGCATCGCTTATCATGGTGTAATCCACCTGATTCAGGATCAGGATATCCCGCAGTACGATCTGCAGCGGTACCAAGGTCTGGTTTTTCAGGTAAATCATGGCGTCAAAATAGGAATTCCATTTGGCAACCCCATAATACAGGACGAGTACGGCAAGGATAGGTTTGGACAAGGGGACCACGACTTTAATCAGATACTTAAAGGGGGTACAGCCGTCCAGCTGTCCTGCCTCATAGAGTTCGTCAGGTATGGAATTGACGAAATAGGTACGGCAGATAATCATGTTATAGGTGGACATGGCGGAAGGGATGATCATAGCCAGTCTGGTATTCACAAGCCCAAGGCTGTTTACCAGCATATAGGTGGGAATCAGGCCGCCGCTGAAATACATGGTGAATACAAAAATCATAGCTACCTTGTTGCGGGCGGTAAATTCTTTTCTGGACAGCGGGTATGCGCACATCACGGTCATGACGATGTTAACCAGCGTTCCCACAATCATATAGAAAAAGGAATTGGCGAAGCCGGTGAGGATATTCCGGTTCTTAAAAACAGCCTCATAGCCGCGCAGCGTGGGGCGCACGGGAAGGAACCACACCTCATTGCTGATGACCGCCTGGGGATCCGAAAAGGACGCGCTTACAATATAGACCAGAGGCAGAAATACCACGAGCATGATAGCCGTCAGCAGGATGTATATCAGAATGATAAAGATTTTGTCTCCCAAAGGAGCTTTGCCGAACTTTTTTATTTTATCTCCCATAATGCTCCCCCTTACCACAGACTGGTTTCCGTAATTTTTTTGGACAGCTGGTTCACCACCACAAGCATGATAAAGCTGACCAGCGACTGGAACAGCCCTGCCGCCGTGGAGAAGCCGTAATCCGCATTCACCAGGCCGACCTTATACACGAAGGTGGCGATCACTTCAGATTTTGCCAGGTTCATGCTGTTCTGCATGAGGAATACTTTATCAAATCCGATATTGATCATATTGCCGCAGGCGAAGATCAGCATGGTAACCACGGTGGGCCTGATTGCCGGCAAATCCACATGCCAGATTCTCTGAAGACGGCTTGCCCCGTCCACAATAGCCGCTTCCTTCAGCTCCGGACTGACCCCGGAAAGAGCCGCGATATAAATGATGGCGGAATAACCCGCGGTCTGCCAGACGCCGCTCCATACATACAGGCTGCGGAAAATATCCACATCCCCGAAGAAATTCACCGGTCCGGCACCGAACAGACCCAGCAGCTTATTGATGATGCCAATGCGCAGATCCGTCATCTGCATGAGCATGCCGACCATAACCACGGTTGAAATAAAATAGGGGGCGTAGGTGATCATCTGCACCGTTTTCTTGAATCTGACCGCTTTCACCTCATTCAGCCCCACCGCCAGCAGGATAGGAATGGGAAAGCTGGCAAGCAGGCTGTAAAAGCCAAGGATCAGGGTATTGATAATTACCTTGGAACTGGAGGGTGACATGAGGAACTGTTTAAAATACTGAAGTCCCACCCAGTCACTGCCCCAGATACCCTTGCGGATGCTGTAGTCCTTAAACGCCAGGACCACGCCTCCCATGGGGATATAGGCAAACACAATGGCGTACAGCAGCGGCACGGCAATAATTGCCCAGAACTGCCAGTTGGAATTCTTTATTCTGTTTTTTTTGGTTGTGTTTACTTTAATTGAACCTGTTTTCAAAGCGTCCCTCCTCCTTAAGCCTTAAGAAGGCGCCCCCTTTTTGGTGGCGCCTTCGCTCCCGACATCCGGCAGCGCCGTCTGGCTAATGCTTATTATTTTGAGCTCTGCCTGTCATATGCCGTCTGGTAAACCTCCAGCAGCGTAGGCAGCCCTACGTTGTCGAATCCTTTGACATAGGAATCCCAATCCTTGTCAAAATCTTTTCTTCCGGTAATAAAGGCAACCTTGTTCTCTTCAATATAATTTTCCACTTCCACGCCAATGGTCTGAATCTTTGTGGCTTCTTCATCAGTCAGCTTCAGATAAGGCAGCACGTCCCAGTCGCCTTCTTTCTGTGCATATGGCTCCATCTTTTCCTTGGTGGCATCATACAGAAGCTTTTCCAGACCCACGGAGGTTCCCACATCCACATTCTGATCCGTGCTTTCTCCCAGACGGAATTCCGCCGGGAAATATTTCACCTGGACATCCTGCCAGTCATGGTTCTGGGCCTCGCCGGAATAGGGATTCATCACTTCATATAAGGCATCCTCCCCGTTCAGGCCCTTCTGCCCTTCCGGATTGAGAACCCAGTCGGTACCTTCCTCCGCCCCGTACTGGGAAGAAAGGGCGCCTTCGGTGGTAAAGAAATAGTCGATCCAGCGCAGGGCCGCTTCGGGATATTCACACTTGTCGGTCACGAAGAAATCACCTTCGCCCAGGCCTGCATATTTCATATAGGTTGCGAGCCTTGTTCCGTCAGGTCCTGCTATAGGGGCCATAACCTGATAATGTCTGTAGGTTTCATTGTTATTGTCCGCGTCAAAATGATTGGAAATCGTTACGCAGGGCAGGAACAGGATAGGCTCTCCCTCCTGGTTTGCCAGGGCGCGCAGCTGCTCCTCTGTCTGGGTAAAATCTCCGTCGTAAATGGCACCCAGCTCATACAGGCTGTTCATATATTTCAAAGCTTCTTTATATTCATCGGTGTTGCAGATGGTCCTGACCTTTCCTTCCGGATCCAGGCCTGCCTCAACACGGTAATCCTGTGACTTGGATGGGGAAAGGATAAAGGCGTTGGTCATCCACTCCTCAAATCTCGCATGCCAGCCGTCCTTTGCACCGCCTACCGCAATGCCCGTAGGGTTGATTTCCAGGAATTTCTTACATGCTTCATAAAATTCGTCCGTTGTGGTGGGAACCTCCATTCCCATCTTGTCCAGCCACCAGGTATTCACCCACATTTTCTTGGCATACATGCAATGGTAGCATTCGTTCAGCCCGCAGATGGCATAAATATGGCCGTCCGTCTGTCTGGTGGCATCCAGGTATTCCCCCATGTTTGCCACATAATTAGGCATATTCTCCTCAATCAGATCATCCAGCTGCAGCAGTATGCCTTCCTTTACGCCGTATTTTGCCTGGCTGGGGCTGGCAAACATAATCATATCCGGGTAGTCCCCCGTACTGAAAGCCAGATTCAGCTTAGTTTCCCAGTCATCCCTGCTGCCGGTCTCAAAATTAATCTTGATTCCCGTCTTTTCTTCCATAAATTTGGTAAAATCATTGGTTGCAAAATCTTCCACGTTGGGCATGGATACACAGAACAACGTCAGTTCTATGGGTTCCGTTACGATAGGATAAGTTCCTGCCTCCGTTAAAATACCGGTGGATCCGGATGCCGCCGTCTCCTGACTGCCGCCCTCCGCTGCCGTTCCTCCTGTTTCTGATGTCCCTTTGCCGCCGCAGGCCGCCAGGCTGAAGGTCATCAGCAGGCAGAGCAGCAATGCGGTTGCTTTTTTCATCTTTTTCATCATACTCCCTCTCCTTCCCCTAATTATGATTAGTTTTATTTGCCGAGCCTATAATAATTTGTGCATCTTGTATGGCTCATGATTATAATATCGTTTTCTGCCTGCAATCACCACGCACAATTCTTATTTTGACCAGACAATTTTATGCAAAACGACAGGGAATGCCCATTTTACAGGCATTCCCTGTATATCTTACTTCTCTGTAACGGACTCCGTTGCTGCGCTCCTGTGCTTCCCGGTTTTCCCGTTGGGTATACCTATGCTTCTTCCTGCCGATAATTGAGATATCGCAGGGACACAGGAACTAATTGACACCCTTATTTTTGTACCCTACAATGAAAACATATAGAAAATAAAATGCAGGAGGTGTTATTTATGTTACATGAGGTAAGCTTTCCGTCTTATAACAAACGCGACGAAGTACAAGGCTGGATTTATGTCCCTGCGGCCAGGCCGAAAGGGATCGTGCAGATTATCCACGGCTTCGGGGAGCATTCCAGAAGATATCTGCATATGATTTCCAAATTTATGGATGCGGGCTTTATCGTAGCTGCCGACGACCATGTGGGACACGGGAAAACGGCAATGGTAAGCGGTATCTGGGGCGACTGGGGTGATGCGGGATTCCATACCATGATGGAGGATGAACATTCGCTGAAGGAATTGGTTTGTGAAAAATACCCGGATCTTCCCTATTTTCTTTTTGGCCACAGCATGGGTTCCTTTATCGCCAGGGATTATGCTGCAAAATACGGTGATGGTCTGGCAGGAGTCACCATCTGCGGAACCACCGGAAGCTTCCGCGGTGCGGCTGAAACCGCCCTGCGTCTTAAAAAAGCCATCGATGACGGCCTGGGGACAGATTCCAATCCCGAATTCACCGGCTCCCTGATGGGATGGATGTGTGAACGCTGTGATGACGTTACCATCGGAAATGAGTGGATCTGCTCCGACCCTTATGTACAGCGTGACCATGCGGAGGATCCCTTCGATGCCTTTACCAGGCCTGTCAGCAACCGGTCCATATATGATTTTACCCAGATGATGCTGACCATTGAAGGCGTGCAGTGGGCGGAAAAAATACCCTCGTCACTTGCCTTCTATAATATCGGCGGTGACCAGGATCCTGTAGGTGAGTATGGAAAAGGTATCTATGAGGTATCAAACTGGCTGTGTGAGACCGGACACGAGGTGACCACCAAAGTCTACTCCGGCTGCCGTCATGAAATACATAATTACAGCGCTGTCAAAGATGAGGTCGAGGAAGGAATCATTCAATTTATGCTGGCGGCACTCTCTCAGGCCTGAAGCGTAGTTGAAGCACTTTTTAAGTGATGTACCGGATATACTGCCGGAAAAAGAAGCCGAAATGTTTGCAGCTAATTATGGGAATCAGCGCCCTCACCGCAGGCGGATCCTTATGGCCTGGACGCGGTGAGGGCCGCTTACTATAGCATTGCCTTCTTATCTGTCACAAAACAATAGCTCCCGCTTCCCAGCTCATGCATCTGCCCGTCCGGCAGAACAAGCGTGGCTCCGGTGTTCGGCGGTATTTCACAGAAGTATTTAAGACGGCCGTCCTTCTTTTCCCATCCGCTGCGGATCGTACCATACGGGCTGGATACGCTTCCACGCGCCATTTCCAGTTCCCCGATGCAGGGCTCCAGATGGAAATGGCTGTAGCCGGGATGCTCCTCCTCCCTGCGTATGCCCAGGATCCATTCATACATCCAGGAAAGCACACTTCCCAGGGAATAATGGTTAAAGGAATTCATGGCGTTGTAGCCGCCGAAGCCTCTGTCCACCGTGTAGGAATCCCAATGCTCCCAGATACTGGTCGCCCCCTGGGTAACCGGATACAGCCAGGAGGGGAAAGCGGTCTGCAGCATCAGCTTATAAGCGTCCTGTGTATATCCGGCTTTGCTGAGGGCCTGGTTCAGAAGGCCGGTTCCGAAAAAACCGGTTCCCACCGTATGACCCAGCTCCCGGGTTTTCCGCAGCAGATGGGCCGCCGCCTTCTCCCGATCCCGTACCACGCCATATTCCAGGGCGAGCACATAGGAGCATTGGGTATCGCACAGCTCCCCGTCCGTAGTTATCGTCCGTTTGTCTGCGGGGTCGATAAAAGTACGGTTCCAGTAGTCCTTTATCTCTTCCGCCAGCTTTCGGAAGCCTGCCGCGTCCTCTGCTTCACCGATAACCGAAGCCAGTTCCGCCATCAGGGCTGCTTCCCTGTAATAAAAAGCATTCCACATCAGCTGCAGATCTGTTTCCTGAGGCGCCAGCCAGTCACCCAGCGGGCCGACCACAGCCATGTCCCCTCTTCCGGGAAGTCCTTTATCCTTCATATAACCCATATATTTTTTAAGACCGGGGTAAAAAGCGGTTATTGTGCGTTTATCCCCATACTGCCGGTACAGCTCCGTCACCATATAGATGGATGCACATTCATAGGTTATGCCGCCGAAGCCGCCTCCCACCGGTGCAATTTCCGGGAACTGCCCATCCTCTTCCTGTAAATCCGCCATGGCCTGGAGATTGCGCTCATAAAAAAGCTTCAGGAAGCCGTTATGCAGAGCCGTATGGCAGAATACATGGGTATCCCCTGCCCAGCCCATCCTCTCGTTCCTTTGGGGGCAGTCGGTGGGAATATTGATAAAATTACAACGCTGTGACCATTTCACATTTTCTGCAAACCGGTCCAGAAGGGCGTTGGAGGAATGAAAGCTTCCCTCAAACACATCCACGGAGGAATACTGCAGGCTTTCCACATCCTCCGGGAGAGGCGGATTGCCGGCGCCGCTTATCTCAATATAACGATAGCCATGGAAGGTGAATCGGGGCTGCCAGATCTCGCCGCTTATCTTTCCGCTGCAGATATACACATCGGTACTTGTGGCATCCCTGTAATTTTCCACCATAAGCCTTCCGACCAGATTCACCCCGCCTTCCCCGGCCGCATATTCGGGCAGATCCGGATAGAGCATTTCCCCATACCGGATAATAAGGCGGGTTCCTTCCTTTTCCTGAAAACGGATACGCGGCACACCGGCCATTTCCTGGCCCAAATCATAAATAGCTGTATTCCCCTCCACAAATGTGCGTCTGCAGGCTTTCCGGCTGTCCACCACATATACCGGGGCATCATAGCCGCCCAGAAGCAAGGGCTTTGTCGCATTGACCCCCGGCCAGGCCCGGCCGAACCCCGGAGGCATGGCCCGGTATTCTTCAATAGGTACCGGTTCGTAAATAACCGGCCGCTCCCAGCCTTCTTCCGCAAAATCCGCTCTGGAATAGGTTTCATACAACTCCAGCTTTCTCCCGTCTGTCTGTTCGCCCAGGAAGAATCCGGAATACCGGTAAGGCCCTTCCCCGTAATAGCTCCAGTCCTGTGTGTTGGAAACCCGCACCTGCCGGCTGCCGTCGTCATAGGTAATTACAATCTTAGCAACAAAGGCTTCCTTATCTCCCCAAAAGTTATAATTCTTCACGGTAAAGGTCTGTGCATCCGACCACCAGCCGGAAGCCAGTGTTATTCCCACACAATTGTCCCCTTCCCCTATTTTGTCACTGATGTCATAGGTCTGGTAATTCAGCCGCTTATCATATTGGGTATTCCCCGGCGCAAGCAGCCGATCCGTAATCTCCTGTCCGTTCACCCGGCATTCATAGATTCCCCGGGAGGTGATGTAAAGCCTGGCCTGAACGGGCCTTTTCCTGAGCGTAAGGGTGCTTTGCGAAGCGTGGTATCCGTTATATTCCTGCCCGCGGATAAGGGTACGGAACATAGGGATCGCGGAATGAGACGGATCCGCCGTCACCTGCGTTGCGCTTACCATAAAGCAGCTCTCTCCGTCTTGCGTCCTAACTTTGCGTAACCCTTCTTTTTCCCGGAAAATCCCTTCCCGGCCATACAGTCCTCCCTCCGGCGTTTCCCGTATGAATTCCGCGGACGGCTTACGGATATTCCGTACAGACAGGCAGGTAAAATACGCGCTGTCCCCTTTGCCTGCGAAAAAGCCGATTTCGTTCAGCCTGGGATAAGTCAGCACGTCATTATTTCCCCGGGGATTCAATGTCCGGCCCGCTACCGTCCGTCCAAAAAATTCCTGCTTTGCCGCCGCATCCACAAGCACTCCATCCAGATAGGCAAAGGCATTATTACCATCTGCTTCTATCCGCAGGCAGTGAAAGTCATAGGCATTTTCTTCTGTGATCAGAAAGCCGCCGGATTCCGCAGATACCTCCCTCTTTTCGAAAGGTACGAGAGGAACGCTGGCAAACGGAATGTCGTCCCTGTCTCCGGGGGCATAGCCTGCCCTGTAAATATCCAGCGTAGGCAGGGTATTTCTTTCCGCCTTTCCCCTATCCTGCTTTCCTGCCAGATCCTGCAGGTTAATTTCATAGCGGATATAATTCTCCCCTGCCAGGCCATATTCATTCAGATTCTTATCGAGCAGCCGGAAATCATTGGCGCCGAATACCACGCCGGCTCTCTGCGACCCGGGTTCCAGACGCAGTCTGGTTTCCAGGATAAACACCCCTCTGGCCTGTGCGCATACAGGAAAACGGGGTGCCGCAATCCACTGTGCCCCTTCCCAGGCGCGGTTCCTCTCCTCCTCTTCCGCGGAAAAGGCAAGCATACCTGTTTCAAAACGGGTATCCGCACTGGCGCTGTTTTCTACGGTGTCCCAAACCTGTACCGATACGGAATATACCGTACAAGCCTCCAGCTCCTCCCCGGCATATTCCACCCCACGGGATTCCCCGGTTTCCAGCCTGCCCGAATCCCATACCACCTTTTCCTGTGCTGCGGGTTCCGCCTTTTTTACAAGAATACGGCAGGCGCTCTGCCTCATGTTTTTTTCATCAGATGAAAACAGCCATGAAAAACGAGGATGTTTCTCATCCAGGCCAATAGGCGCCTTCTGGTATTCCACATATAGTTCTTTCACTATAAAACTCATAATTATCCCTTTACACCTCCAACAACAATTCCTTTTACAAAATACTTCTGGAAAAAAGGATAAATACATAATACCGGCAGGATACCGATTACAGCAATCGCCATACGGATTCCTATACTCGGCAGATTTGCCACATTCACGCCGGACGCCGCGGAAGACTGTCCGCTGGTCAAAAACTGAATGTTTGTGATAATTGTATTCAGGATTGCCTGGATGCTGAACAGCTTATCATCGGTTATGTAATACAGGCTGTTCATCCAGTCATTCCAATACCCCAGCCCTATCATCAGAGCCATGGTCGCCATAATCGGCTTTGACAGCGGCGTCACTACCTGGAAAAGGATCCGGTATTCTCCGCCGCCGTCGATACGTGCCGCCTCAATCAACGCATCCGGTATATTGGCCTGGAAGAAGGAACGCATCATGATAATATAGAAGCCGTTCATGAGCAGCCCGGGAATAATCAGCGCCCACAAGGTATTTTTAATATGAAAGGACTGCGTCCACATCATATATGTGGGAACCAAACCGCCGTTAAACAGCATGGTAAAAAATACGAAGAAGGCAAAAAAACCGCGCCACGGAAGCTCTTTTCTGGACAGAGGATAAGCAAACAGCGTCGTCATGAGCACACTCAGCGTAGTCCCCAGCAACGTTACCAAAATAGTAATCCCGTAGCCCTTTATAATCTTCATACTGCTGCTGAACAGATAAACATACGCATTAAAGCTGAAAACCTTGGGTATAAAATTATATCCGTCGCGCATCAGTGTCGCTTCGTCCGTCAGGGAAGAGGACAGCAGAAGAAGAAAAGGCGCCACCGCAGCCGTACAAAGCAGAATAAAAATAATATTTAATACAATCTGGCCCGTTTTGTTTTTCCCAACCATAATCTTTTCTCCATTCTTAGAATAAAGCGCTGTCTTCATCTACCTTGCGGACGATGAAGTTGGCTGTCAGTACCAGTACAAATCCCAATACGGACTGCAGGAAGCCTGCTGCCGACGCACGTCCCACATCATTAAGCTGTGTCAGCCCTTTATAAACAAACACATCAATGGTGTCCGTTACCGACGAAAGAAGCCCGGAACGCATCGGCACCTGATAAAACAGGCCGAAATCCGAATAAAACATCCGCCCGATGGCAAGAAGCACCATCGTGATAATTGTGCCCTTCAGTCCGGGCAGCGTCACATGCCAGACCTGCTTCCACCGGTTAGCCCCATCCACAGTGGCCGCCTCATAGAGAGAAGAATCGATTCCGATAACCGTTGCATAATATAGGATACTGCTGTATCCGAAGCCCTTCCAGAGATTTACGATAACCAGAATGAAGGGCCAGTATTTTGTTTCCGTATACCAGCTTATCTTTTCCGCTCCCATTTTTACAAACAGGCTGTTCAGGAATCCATTATCCTGGCTTAAAAAGCCATATACGATATAGGAAACTACCACCATGGATATCAGATAGGGAATCAGGATCAACGTCTGATATACCTTTTTATTCATGGTTCCTCTTAAGAAATTCAGCATGACCGCAACGGTTACCGCCAGCAGATTTCCCAGAAGAATAAAGGTCAGATTATAACCAAGGGTATTCCGGACTATATTCAGGGCATCATTTGTCCGGAACAGATAGGTAAAGTTACTGAATCCGCACCAGTCGCTGCCCCAGATCCCTTTGCTGTAATTAAAACGCTTAAATGCTATTACCAGACCTGCCATAGGTATATAATTGTTGATTAACAGATATATAAACCCCGGCAGCATCATGGAAAGCAGCGCCAGCGTCATTTTGTTCCGGCTCTTTTTATGGTTCTTCGCCTGTTTCTTTGCCAACGTAGCCGTTCCCGCCATTATACTCTTCCTTTCTTCATGCCTTTCCCTGTAAGAGCCATTTTCAGGAGATCTTTTTCCATGAAAATGGCTCTTGTTTTTTCGTGTTCCTTCGAAACAGGCCTGCTTTACTGCTTTTGTGCAAAGAAATCATCCAGCTGTTTCTGTTTCTCTGTTAAAATATCCTGAAATCCTGCTGCTTCCAGCTCTGCGTTTGCCTGTGCAATGGTGGATTCCGGATCTACCGTTCCTGCCAGCAGGGCTTTGTAATACTTATCCATAACATTGCTGCATGCGGAATACTGGTCAACCACACTGCCGGTATCAAAGAAGAAACCATATGCTTTGCTCTTCATCGTATCTTTATTAAACTGGATTAAATCCGCAAAGAAGGTAGGGCCGTTATAATCAATAGGATTGGACCATGCTGAGTAGGGAGCGATCCAATACAGGTCGGCCATACCGTAGCCGCAATCCGCAGCGGTCTTTCCTTCCGGGAAGGAAATGGTTCCGTCATCATTTTTGGTGTAGTGCCTGCCTTCAATACCGTTGTTGAGCAGGACGCAGATCTCCTTATCCGTGTAAAGCATCTGCAGCGCCGTCCAGGCAGCATCTTTGTTTTTGGAATTGGCATTAATGCCGTAGCATAATTCGGAATAAGAGTTTGCTACCGACCATGGTTCGATTACTACCGTACGTACTGCCCCCGCCAGTTCATTATTCGCATAGTTATCAAAACAGGCGACCGCTTTCTGATTGGCAATCAGCTGGGATCCGGCCTCCGTATTGCTCAGGGCATCCGCCATGATCAGGCCGTCCTGGTACCATTTTCTTGTCCAGCTTATGAATTCCCGGAAATCATCCGTATCAAACAGATTCTGTACTTCTGTTCCCTGCCCGCAGTCAGGAATCACACCAATAAATTTACCGTCCCCCAGGCCGTCCCAGGTCCAGCCGTTCACCATGGTATCACTAGACTGCGGTACAAGCGCATACCTGTCCGGGTATTTTTCATGTACCTCATGCAAAAACGTATCGATTTCCTCCAGTGACCATTTGTGATAGGATTCAATTCCGAATTCTTCTGCAATCGCCTTATCAATATTGAGTCCGAAACGGTTGCCGAAGTTTCTCAGGTTGGGAATGGCATAAATCTGTCCGTCCACTGTCGTTCCCTGCATTTCTTCTTCGGACCATATGGCTTTGAAATCATCCGTTGCTGATGCATAGTAATCATCCAGGGGCGCCAGCTGGCCATTCTTTACATAGGTGGTAAGGGGCGTCATAAATGCGGCTATCACATCCACCTCATCGCCCGTAAGAAGAAGATTGGACTGCTGCAGCCAATTACCCATGGATACAAAGGTGAGGTTCAAATGCACCCCATACTTGCCTTCCGCTATCTCGTTAATGGCCGACTCCACTTCCCCTGCATCCGGCATATCATAAGCGGTGGGCATACACACATTCACTTCTGTAACGGATCCGCCTGCCGCCGTGCTTTCACCGTCCGCTGCCGCCGCCCCCTCTCCTCCTGTGCTTGCCGCACCGGATCCGCAGGCCGCCAAAGACATCCCCATCACTGCCGCCAGCATAATACCTGCCGCTCTTTTAAAGAATTTTCTCATCCTAATTCCTCCGCTTTCCAATTTCCGTTTTCTGTATCATACACACTTCCGGCCATATAAGACCGCCTGCCGTAACCGTTAAGACCTGCCGTAACCGTTACGCCATAACTACCTTTCGATATGTATATTGTAGTCATTCTGTCAAAAACTCTCTATAACTATTATGATTTCCCTTAGCACTTTTGTGACACTTATGCCAATCAGTTTCATATTTTTTATAAATATTGTTATTTTCGTGACTCCTGATTGTGCTTTTATGACATTTGTTATATACAGGCTTCTCGGTATCGTATCAATATAGTGTCCAGGGCCGGCAGATAACCGGCTGTACTGTTCCGTGAAATGCAACAGAGTGAATTTTCACTGAAAATTCACTCTGTCGCTGTTAATACCCTATTCCTGTTCCGGCCCGTATTGATAGATATCCGCTTCCTCTGTCCTTCACTTCCCGTTGACCAGCCTATGCTCACCGGGGATTAACGGATAGTCCCTGCCGCCGACCGTGAGCACGCCGCCTTCTTTATCCGTATACACATCCAGCACGCCGTCCTTCCAATCCATCCATACCGTCCCACGGCCCACAGGAAAATAACAGGAAAACCGATCGAAAAGTTCGAGCCTCGGCTTTACCGTAAAAGTCTCATAAGCGACCGCCGAAGAGGTAACCCCCATACAGTACCTGCCCAGCAGGTATATCGGGCTTGCTCCCCAGGCATGGCACAGACTCTTGCCGAATTTATCTCCGTACATGCCATACTGCTCCTCCTCCGGCTGGCCGGGTATATACTCCTCCCAAAACGTGCCCGCTCCCTGTAAAAGCATCCCTCCCCAGTAGCTTTTCATGGCTGTCATCACCACATCGAAGCGTTCCAGCCCCGCCAGCGCCTCCAGTTCATAGAATTTGAAATAGGGCGTGGTAATGGCGGGAACCGCCTCATTCAGAAGCACATGTTCCAGAATACTACGAGTCTCCAGGACATCCGCAAACCCGAAAAGCACAGCAAAAATATTGGCATGGCGGGTGACATTCCTTCTGCCCGACCGGTAGCTGTCGATAAATGCTCCTTTTTCCTCATCCCAGAAAAAGCGTCGTATGTGACAAAGAAGCTGTTCCTTTTTCTGCACAAATTCTTCTCTGTCCAATCCGAGCAGCCCCCTCACTGCCGCCATTGACTCATAGCTTTTTGCCAGCAGCATCTGTTCCGCGCAAAGGGTTCCCTCTTTATCCATTTCCGCCCAGTCTATGTAAATCCAGTCCCCTTCCCTTCCATAAATAAAACCCTGTTCATCCGTCTGTTCCATACAATAACGCATCAGGGACTCCATTTTCGGGTATATCATGCGGATAAATTCCAGATCCCCTGACATCTTATAATAATTTTCCAGGCTGATTATCCAATACAGGGAATAATCCACAATCGTATTGATATGCCCTGTAACGGGATCGTTTCCCCGAAGGGCCAGAATCGTCCGCTTACAGATATCCTTGTCAAAGAAAAGATATTGGTTGATGAAATAGCTCTGGTACGCATCCCCGGACCAAATCCACCTGTCCCGTTTGACACCGTCCAGGAAGAATATACCGCTGGACAGACGGAACGTGGTGTCCGCAACCTTCCAGATTCGGTTCACCAGCTCATCGCTGCAAGAAAAATCACTCCTTTTGCCAAAGTCCACATATTTGTATAACGCTTCCGGTGTGATAAGGCAGGACGCTTCCCCCTCCAAAGTCCCATACTCCGCAGTAAGAAACAGGTAACGGAAGGCGCGCAGTTTCGTATGGTAGCACCGGCCGTCCTCCCACCTGCCGAAGGGGGAGTCTGTCAGGTATTTTAAGCCTTCCGCTTCTTCCTCTCCGGGAATCTTAAGTACCTGCTTCAGGTAACACCACTCCGTGTCCAGCGCTTCCGCCCGGGATTCCCCGTAACACAGCGTCACGGTTTGCGGCCTTATAGCCCCATTAATATGAAGCAGGGTATCCGCCGTAAGCTCTCTGCCGAAATCATAAAGGATACCCCCGTTTATTTTTTCTTCCGCCGCCGGCCGGCAGATTTCACAGGTGTAATCAAATTCCTGGGGATCCTGCTCCCTGTTTTCATACATCCCGTTTAGCCCCGCAGGGACAGCCGGTTGTACAAAGTCGGAAACGGTCCACTCCTTTCCCGAGAAAATAGTTTCTCCTTCCACATAAATACAGGGAAGCCCTGTCCGGTTTCCCAATACCACATCAATCCTTACTTCCTTTGCCGGGCAGGAAATCCATTCCCCTATCCTGTATTTTTTCTCCTGATAAAATACCTGATCCACAGGGAACCCTTCCGGCGCTTCGGCCTTACTTTTAAGAAGCACATGCCCCTCCCCTTTTGCCGTTACCCGGAAAACCGTTTCCTTTTCCGGCGTAAACTTCCCATGAAATACCACATGATGTCGGCAGTCCGCAATATGCCAGTAGGCAGGCCAGAAAAAGCCCCGTTCCTCCCTGTCAAAGTTCTGGCGCATCCCATGATAAATCTCAAAATCTCCCGGATACCATATCCAATTGGCCATTTTTCCCATCCCTTTCTGCAGTCCCGGTATTTCCCTTCCGGCGCTCCTGTGTCCTGCCCCTTCCCCGGTTTCCTGCGTTCCTTGATTGTTTTCTCCGTATGGGTATTATATAATAACGGAAGAAGGTTTCTAAACAACCAATATCCGTTTTCCGGCTATCAGATACGCCCAAAACCAAGTTGCTTTTCCGCGGCCCGGGGATGGAGTACCAGTGCCTCCGGGCTATAGGCGCCGGATTTACACCCGGAGACACCCGGAATCCATACACGATGAAATTAGTACAGGAGAATACATGAAAAATCAGAAAATCCCTACGCCGGCAAGCCAGATGCTTGTACGGAACAACTGGACGGCTTCTTCCGACCGCATGACCATCATAACTCCTCTAACCATGTTTTATAAAATCAGGGATAAAAAAACGGGTAAGCTGCTTCATGCCGCCTTTTATCCCGGCTCCATGAGTTCTGCTTATATGCCTGACAATGCGGTATCCCACCAGCATGACCATTTTGAACTGATGTATGTCCTGGAAGGGGAGCTGACCAATAAAATAGAACGGATTTCCTATACTTATAAGAAAGGGGATGCCTGTCTGCTTAACCGGAATACAAGGCACACGGATATACCGGGGCCGCATTGCAGCGTGGTATTCATTAACTTTCATGCCGAGTATATTATGGATTTAGCCGAAAAAGATGTGCTCTTTGATGTAAGCCCCCGCCTCACTCCCCCGGGAGGCCTCATTCATGAATTCCTTCGTTCCAACCTCCAGGGGGAGGAACGCTTTGCCCGTAATTACCTGGAATTTTCCCCCACTCTGTATTCTTTATCCAGCTCTTCAGACAATCCGGCCGAAACCATTATCGATCAGATGCAGCTGCTGCTGCTTGATAATAAACCGGGGGGTTCCTACTTTCTGCGCGGCCTGCTGTTACGTTTGATCTACACACTGGAAGATAAAAACAAATTCCACTGTAATTTCATGCGCCTGGATTCCAGCAATGAGGACTTTCTGTTCGCCCGGATCACGAATTTTCTGGAGGAGACCCACGGGCATATTTCCCGTTCCCGGCTTTCGGAAGCCCTGCATTATAATGCGGAATATCTGAATCAGATTGTAAAACGGCGTACCGGCTCCAGCCTTCTGCGGCTGGCGGGAAGCTACCGCCTGGACCAGGCCAAACAGCTGCTGACCGGCACCGACAAAAGCGTGACCGCGATTGCAGAAGAACTGGGCTATTCGGGCACTTCCCATTTCTATGAATCCTTCCGGAAGGAAACCGGAATGTCACCGTTAAAATACAGGGAAAGAAATTGTTAAATAAGCAATTCTTAAATAGTCACAAACTATAAACAGAACAGATCCGGTTCCATCTATTTTAATCCGCAGTTGAGTCAAAATTTGAGTCACCTTAACTTCCTCCGGTCCGGATATCTTTTTTCAATCATCCACAAATGCACTTGTTATCGTCACATTTCTCTGCTATAATAACCATGGTGCTACCCTACACGGTAGGCGGTTGCCCTCTTACAGAGGGACTGTGACCCTCTGATTACATAGTAACCTGCTTGCAGGAATTTAGTACGAAAGAGGGAATGGATAATGAGCGACTTTGAATTGTTATCGCTGGTTCTGATGATTCTTGCAATCATCATTCCTCTCCTGATAGCTTACATAGAAGCAAAAAAATAACCGCCGTGTCCCTGAGAAAGATCGGCGGTTATTTCTGCTAATTTTTTAACTGGGGCAACCGTCTATCGGTAGCACCCTTGATATTATTATAATAGCACCTCTGCGTTCACATTGCAACATTTTCAAAATATAAATCTTCTATTAAAAGCATTTCTGCGCCTTTTCATCTCCCAACACAGGAGAATATGATTAGCTAATGACCGCAAAATGGAAACAAGCAAGAAACAATCTTCATTTAAGTGAAGAAGAAGAAAGCATCGTTTAACCGGAAAAAAATCTGATAGAGACTCTTGTACTAATCCGGGAAGCCAAGGGGCTTACACAGAGTCAGCTGGCCGGTATGCGTGAGATAAGCCAGCCGGTCAGCGCCCGGCGGGAATGCTGCCGGAGGCTGACTGGCCGTGGACACCAAATCCGTCAAGTCAATGAAGCTTAAACAAAAAGACGAGGTAATTATAAATGTCGGAAAAATATGAAATTGATAAAATTGTAAAAGGAATAGAAATATCTTGGACAACGTGGGGCAAAATGCGTGGTGAAAATCTGGTTACTGGTGAAATTAATTACTTAAAATCCGAAAATGACAAAGGTTTTGAACGGATTTATTCTGTAAATATCACCCAAAACGAGAATTTCGAAATTCAGAAAATGATTTCTTATATAAAAGCTGGAATAATGCCTGATTCCCTGCTTATAACCCCGAATACAAAGCCGTCTGATTTAGCGGAAATATTATGTGAGAAAGGCTTCATAATAAATGATTCCAGCCCTTGTATGCTTATGTATCTTAGTGATTATAAAGAAGCAGCCTGCAAAATTGAAAATTTTACAATATCACATGTAACCGATAAGGAAACTCTTGCTTTTTGGCTTGCCATTGTAAACAAGGCCTTATTTGAATGTGAACTTGTTACATTAGAGCAATTTACCGATCTCTTAAGTTTGAATAACATCAATTTCTATCTGGGATCAATTAATAACCAACCAGTTACCGCTTGTATGACAATTACAAACAGCGACACTTCGGTACTTGAAATGGTTGCCACTTTAAGCGGATATCGCCGTAATGGATATGCCACACAAGTAATAAACAAAGCTCTGCTGGATTTAAAACACAAGCAAATTAAAACCATTTCTCTGCGTGCGGAAGCGGACGGTGTCAGCGTCTATAAAAAACTTGGATTCAGGGAGTATTTCAAGAGGATAGTTGCATCCTGTGATTGGAATAGTATTTATAAAAAAGCGTGTCCTTGCTTTATTGAAGCTGCCAAGATTGAAAAAGCCAAAGCCATTTACGACAGCTCTGATAGTATCGATCACTTTATTTTCCAGATGAATGAAGAAAAAGTTATAGGCAGAAATATTAGTTCTAATTCCGGGGAAAATGCAATTTACATAACCAAAATGTATGCCTGCGATTGCGGCGGCGGGTGTCCATTAAACAATACCGTTATCGGTCAGCGTTGTCATTGTGATTATGTAAATCATTTTGCTTCAAACCTTCACATCTCCTATTGTAACTGTGCGGCGGCCTTTTTTGAGCCAATGTTTGTTAGTCTATTTGGAGAAAAAATTTCCATTGAACCTGTTAAGACAGTCTTATCCGGAGCAGAGGAATGTGTGTTCAGGGTTAAACTGTAACAACACATTAGGAACTTATAACTTGTAAGTAGTTAAGAGGGTGAAAGCAATAAATGCTTTCGCCCTCTGTACATCATAGGCACCCCATCCTGCGAAAAGGGAGCTGCTATTTTTTAATATGAAATGCATTCCTTCCCGGATAAACGCCTCCCGCGCCCAGCTCTTCTTCTATCCGGAGAAGCTGGTTATACTTTGCCACACGCTCCGTTCTGCTGGGCGCTCCGGTTTTGATCTGGCAGGTATTCAGCGCAACAGCCAAATCCGCGATTGTGGTATCCTCCGTTTCGCCGGAGCGGTGGGAGGAAATCGCAGTATATCCCGCGTTATGGGCCATCTTGATCGCTTCCAGCGTTTCGGAAACCGTTCCGATCTGGTTCAGCTTAATCAGAATGGAATTGCCGCAGCCAAGAGAAATCCCTTTTGCCAGACGTTCGGTGTTGGTGACAAACAGATCGTCTCCCACCAGCTGTACCCTGTCTCCCAGCTCCCTGGTCAGCATCTGCCAGCCTTCCCAGTCCTCTTCGTCCAGACCGTCCTCAATGGAATAAATGGGATATTTATCACAGAGGGCCTTCCAATGCCCCACAAGCTGCGCAGAGGTAAATTTCTTTCCGCATTTAGGAAGCAGATACTCGCCTTTTCTCTCTCCCTTCCATTCACTGGAAGCCGCGTCCATAGCCAGGACAAAATCCTTACCCGGCTCATATCCCGCTTTTTCCACAGCCTCGAGGATGACCCGGATTGCTTCCTCATCACTGGAAAGATCCGGGGCAAAACCGCCTTCGTCACCTACGGAGGTGGCAAGCCCTCTCGCTTTCAGCAGGGCCGCCAGCGCGTGGAACACCTCCGTACACCAGCGCAGCCCTTCCCGAAAGCTGTCCGCGCCTGCAGGCATAATCATAAACTCCTGTACATCCACGGTATTTGCCGCATGGGCTCCTCCATTTAAAATATTCATCATAGGCACCGGAAGCCGGTTGGCATTCACCCCTCCCAGAAAACGGTAGAGGGGAATGTGCAGGGCAAGACTTGCCGCTCTGGCGCAGGCGATGGATACGGCAAGTATGGCATTGGCTCCCAGCACGGATTTATCTTTGGTTCCGTCCGCTTTTTGCATGGCGCCGTCCACTGCATAGATATCGGAGGCATCCATGCCTTTTATCGTATCGTTTATTACCGTATCGATATTATGTACCGCTTTGCTTACGCCTTTCCCTCCGAAACGGGTTTTGTCGCCGTCACGCAGCTCCAATGCCTCGAATTCCCCGGTGGACGCGCCGCTTGGCGCGGTTCCTCTGCCCACAATCCCGCCGGCCAGAACCACCTCCGCCTCTACGGTGGGATTTCCTCTGGAATCAATAATCTCCCGGCCGGTAACTTTTTCAATTTCTAAAAATCGTTTTTCCATTCTTTTTCCTTTCCTTCGGAATACTTCCCGCCCTTCCTTTTCCGGTAAGCCGCCCACATAAGGCCGGGCCGCGGGCCGATATAATTTCTTAGGAAACACCGGTCAGAAGATCCGTGATCTGCGGCAGCCCTTTTTTACCGAAATAGACCTTATCGTCATTCACCACTATACATGGTACGCTCATCACCTTATATTGATTCTTCAATTCCGGATAATGCATCAAGTCGAACATTTCCGCACTCACCAACGGCGATACCGCAGCGGCCTTCTGTGCGGCCATGACGGTTTCCGGGCACATGGTACAGGACAGGGATACCAGTACCTTAACATTTACCTTTTCCTTCAGCTGCTGCAGCCGGCTTATCAGCCCGGGATCCGCCTCCTGCCCCGGCCCTGCCACGTTATACAGGGCAATGATAAACGAGTTGAATTCATGGCCGCCGGGAACGCCGTGGAACCTTATGCCGCTGAAGCTGCCGTCCTCCCGGTACAGATCAATGGAAGGCAGAAGCCCGCCGGCATCTTCTTCCCGGTTCTGCTCCCCGGGAACCGGCTCCCTCTCCGTTTTCCATATTACCTTGTCCGTTACGGCGGCAAGCTCTCCTAAAAAGCCTGTTATCTCACCCGAAAGCGGGCTGTCATCCAGACGGGTTTTCACGATAACGGGGGATGCGAACCGTGCAAAAATCCCTTCCAGCTGCTCCCGGATTGCCGGACTGATGAATCCCGTATTCTTCTCTCGTTCGTGTCCCGGTTCCGCCTTTTGGATTTTTACCGGCTTTTGGCTGTCCCGTTCCGGGATTCCAAGGCGCTGATGAAGCTCGCCCAGATATTTTTCCAGAGCCGTTGCTGCTATGGCTCCGTCTGAGACGGCAGTCACCACCTGGCGGAGATTTTTGACACATACATCCCCGGCCGCATATACCCCTTCCAGGCTGGTTCTGTGATTTTCATCCGTAATCAGGTACCCCTGCTTATCCCTGGCAACGGCCCGGGGAATCCAGCCCGTATTAGGGACATATCCGGCAAAAACAAAAATACCGAAGGGGCCGTCCTTTTCGGCAGATGCCTCCCACTCCTTTCCGGTATTATTGTCCCGGAACCTGGCATAGGTGACCATATCTTCCCCTCCGGCCTCCACGATTTCCGTATGGAATTTCACATCGATTTTTTCGTGTGACAGGGCTTTCTCCGCCACGGATCCAGCACAGGAAAACGTTTCTCCCCGTACCAGCATCGTCACCCTGCGTGCATACTTTGTCAGGAAAATCCCTTCCTCCACCGCAGCGAACCCTCCGCCCACGACGTATATATCCATGCCGGTAAAAAACTCGCCGTCACAGGTGGCACAGTAAGCCACACCTCTCCCCTGGAACTCTTTTTCCCCCAGAAAGCCCAGCTTTCTGGGATTGGCGCCGGTAGCGAGGATGACACCGAGGGCATGGAAATCGCCTCTGGTCGTATGGAGAAGCTTATAGTCTGCCTCCAGTTCCATATCCAGGACCTCGGCCAGGACGAATTCCGCCCCGAAGGACTCCGCCTGCTGCCGCATTTTTTCCGTCAGTTCTTTTCCGCTTGTCTGCAGGATTCCCGGATAATTCACCACCTCAGAGGTTATGGTAATCTGTCCTCCGAACCCTTCTTTTTCCAGGACAAGCACCCGGTATTTGGCCCTGGCTGCATAAATGGCTGCCGAAAGGCCGGCCGGCCCGCCTCCTGTCACAACAACATCGTATAGATTTTTTATCTCCTGCATCTTCTCTCCTTTCCCTGATCGGAATTCCCCGTCTCTCAGGAAAGAAACGGGGAACTGTTTTAAATCAGACCAACCAGATCCAGGCTGGGTTTCAGGGTCTGTGCCCCGGGCTGCCACTTAGCAGGGCATACCTGATCGCCATGCTCCGCCACAAACTGGGAGGCCTGGACGCGGCGGAAAAGCTCCTCCGCATTTCTTCCCACATTGCCGGCAATCACTTCGTATGCGACGATCTTTCCTTCCGGGTTCACAATAAAGCTTCCTCTCTCCGCCAGACCGTCCTCTTCAATCAGGACATCAAAACTCTTTGCCAGCCTGCCTGTGGGATCCGCCAGCATGGGATAACGGATTTTCTTGATCGTATCGGACGCGTCATGCCAGGCTTTATGAACAAAGTGCGTATCACAGGAAACACTGTAAATCTCACAGCCGATTTCCCGGAAGCTGTCATATTTGCCTGCCAAATCCTCCAGCTCCGTAGGACATACAAAGGTAAAGTCTGCGGGATAAAAGAAAAATACCGCCCATTTTCCAAGGACATCCTCCTTTGTCACCGCCTTAAATTCTCCGTTCACATAAGCCTGTACTGCAAATTCATCAATTTCCTTATTAATCAAAGACATCTTGTTTTCCTCCTGTCTGTCAATAGGTAACAGTTCAGACGGCCCCTTGTGTCCTGTGGCATCCCCCTCCCCTCCTTTTC
>URMK01000020.1 GCA_900548905.1 uncultured Lachnospiraceae bacterium
CAGCGTAAGGACTGGCGTTTTCAGACGCCCCTTCCAGGAATCCTTGCAGCACCGCTGCCCCCGGGAAAAGCCGGGAGGGGAAAACGGGCAGGCAAAACCACAAGGCAGCAGCACAGGGGACGTGTACAGTAACCCGGGTTTACAGCATGATGTTCTGAATCAAATCCGCAAGCTTGTGGGCTTCCTCATCAATCATCCGCTGATCCTTTCCTTCTATCATGACACGGACCTTGGGTTCCGTTCCGGAAGGCCTGATGAGCACACGACCCTCACCGGCAAATTTACCGTTCAGCTCATCAATCGCTTTGGCGATCTCGGGATATTCCATGTATTTATCTTTCTTATGGTTCGGAACCTTTGCATTGACCAGCGCCTGGGGCATTACTGTCATAACAGAAGCCAGCTCCGACAGCGGCTTCCCGGTATCCACCATGACCTCCAGCAGGTGCAGTGCGCTTAACAGGCCGTCCCCTGTGGTATTCTCATCCAGGAAAATTACATGCCCCGACTGCTCGCCGCCCAGACTGGCGCCGATTTCACGCATCCGCTCCAGCACATAACGATCACCGACTTTTGTCTGTTCCATATGGATTTTTTCTCTTTCTCCCATTTTGAAAAAGCCGAGGTTGCTCATTACCGTAGCAACGATAGTATCTTTTTTCAGTTTGCCCTGGTTCTTCATATGATTGCCGACCACAGCCATGATCTGATCGCCGTCTACAATGGCTCCGTTTTCATCCACCGCAAGAAGCCTGTCGGCATCCCCGTCAAAAGCCAGGCCCACGTTAGCCTTCTCATAGACAACCCTGGCCTGCAGTTCTTCCATATGGGTGGAACCGCAGTTGGAATTGATATTGGTCCCGTCGGGCATATTGTGGATAGGCACCACATTCGCCCCCAGTTCCCGCAGCGCTTCCACTGATGTATAGTAAGAAGCCCCTTCCGCACAATCCACTACAATTTTCAGTGCGGATAAATCCACCGGCACCGACTGGATGGCATGATTGATATATTCCTCCCTGGCATCTGTCCTGTATTTAATTTTCCCCACCCTGGAACCTGTGGGAAGCTCCAGATTATGCATACCGCCGCGAATCAGCGCTTCAATTTCATCCTCCATACTGTCAGGCAGCTTGTAACCGTTCCCGTCAAAAAACTTGATCCCGTTAAATTCTACGGGATTATGGGATGCGGAAATCACCACCCCGGCTTCCACCTTATACTTCTTAGTAAGGTAAGCTACTGCAGGTGTGGGAATCACACCTACATATACCGCATTGGCTCCCACGCTGCAGATCCCCGCCATCAGTGCATTCGCCAGCATATCCCCTGAAATACGGGTATCACAGCCTACCATGATAGTAGGCCTGTGCTCATTCTCTTTTGTAAGTACCGTTGCCCCTGCCTGCCCAAGCTGCATGGCCAGCAGCGGGGTCAGTTCCTCATTTGCCACTCCGCGCACTCCATCCGTACCAAATAATCTAGCCATATTATCCTCTCATTCTGCCTTATAAACGGCTTTATGCTACTATATACAGGACCCTCGGGGCACCCGGCTTCCCTGGTAATCGGGAAACCTTTATTCCTCGGGGATATCTTTCGCTGTTTTTTCAATCGTAAGGGCCGCCTTGACCGGCGCTGTAAGAGTAACCCCGGAAGGCAGGGAAACGTCAACCTCCGCTTCCGCACTGCCTTCGCTCAGTTCCGTCTGTCCGTTATCACTCATCCATTCCGCCACATCCACCGTACAGGTCAGGGTATCGGTATTTACCTGCTCCAGGTTTCCCTGCAGACCGCGGAGCTTCATCGTAACGGAACTGTCCGGCGTGAGGGTAACCGAATATCCTTCCGGCACATTCAGGACCTGGATCCTGGAACTGTCCACCGTACGGGTGATATCCACCAGCGGTTCTATCTTAACGGTTACGGCGATTTTGCCGTTGAATTCCTCTCCGCCCGTATTGCTCAGACTGACGCCGTCAGGAAGGTATCCGCGTACATCAATCAGCTTGGTCACATCGGCAGTCGCTCCTGTGAGATCCAGCTCCTCAGGCGGAATCACGATACTTCCCACATCCTTGATCACGCTGCTGCGTCCCGCAATGGTCACGACAGCCGGCGCGCAGTTTATCTCGCCGGTAGCCACATACCCGGAAGCCGGCTCACCCATGGTGGATAAGGATACCGGTATTTCCTTTGTGGCAAGTATGGTTATGGAAACCTTTGCCGTGTTCACGCTCCGTGAGATACTGCTGTCCGTAACCTCCTTACCTTCCGCATCCAGAAGTGTTATCTTTTCCGTGATGTTGATGTTGTCCGTCAGATCACTCACATCTGCTTTCACTATAGCTTTTTTTACCGTATCCACCACGGATTCAGGTCCGGAAATTCTCATGGCGTTTCCGTCGGTAGTGGTAATTTTCCCTACAATATAGCCTTCCACCGGCTCACCGCTCTGGACAATCTCAATCACAAGCTGTTTTTCTTTCTTATCTTCCACTTCCAGCTTCATGCTGTCTATGCTCCCGCTGATACTCTCTATCTGTTTGTCAACATAGCGGTTTACAGACAGCCGGATAGGCACTGTATTGGTAAAGGACAATTCTGAAAAATCCGCACTTGCGGTAATATCACTCACGTTAATTGTTTCCAGGACGGAACGGCTGGCGCGTACCGTTACGGTTATCGTATCCGTATCATCCAGCACCTTATAAAGCTTATTCTCATCCGTCAGTACATTGGTATTCGTGGTTTCCACCTTTACATCCCGGAAAACCTTCCGTTCCACGGGATCATTTATGTTCACGGCGACCATCCAGAGCAGGACGGAGAAAACCAGCGCCATGATTTTCAGGCCGAGATTATGCCATAATTTATTTGTTCTTTTCATTCTTCGGCCATCCTTTCCAAAGCCTGTGTTCCTTCTCCTCCACCGGTTTATTCTGTATTTTTTTGAGCTGTTCCTCCAGTTCGGCAGGCGACAGGCTGCGGTAGAGCACCCCGGAATAGGCAACGCTTATTTTTCCCGTTTCCTCCGAAACAATCACCGTCATGGAATCCGTCACTTCCGAAATTCCCACGCCCGCCCGGTGCCTTGTTCCCAGGTCCTTGCTCAGTGACATATTATCCGACAGGGGCAGATAACAGGTAGCGGATATAATCCTGTCTCCGCGTACAACAACAGCACCGTCGTGAAGCGGTGTATTGTGTTCAAATATATTAATGAGCAGCTGGCTGGTAACAATGCCGTCCACATCAATTCCGGTTCTTTCATATTCTGTGAGGGGGTCATTCTGCTGCACCACAATCAACGCCCCTGTCTTTACCTTCCCCATCTCCGCACAGGCCTTGGAGATCTCATGGACTGTTTTATCCGAGAAAAGGCCGTCTTCCACCTTTCCGATTTCAAAAGGGAGGAGAGAGGCCAGGAATTCCGTTTTCCCCAGCTGTTCCAGCGCTTTGCGCAGTTCCGGCTGCAGGATTACCACCAATGCAACCACACCGTACATAACCACATTTTTGGCAATCCATAAAATGGTATTCATTTCAAATACTGCAGCCAGTACAATAAATACCATAATAAATACAACGCCCTTAAACAATGCCCAGGCCTTCGTATTTTTAATCCATACCATTATGTGGTAAACGAGAAAAGAGATTATCACAATCTCCACGATATCCGTTATCCGCAAAGATGGTACATGTGCCAAATATTTGTCCGCAAAGCTCCTAATCTGTTCCATATCCACCTAAACCCGCTATTTCCTCGCAGTGCCCTTTGCATGCGTATGCCTTACATTTTTGTTGCTGCGCTGCGTCGTAATCTTTTTTACTTTTTTCTCAGGCGTAGCCACCGTCATTTTGGGCACCGCCTTTACATAATAATAATATTCATCATCCTCAAACTGTACTTTTTCCGTTCTGGAATAGTCCAGATTAAACCGGAAAAACTGTACCAGCATTGCCACAACGATAGCCGCCAGGCTTCCCAGGATCACGCCGCCGATAGAAAAATTGGCATCATACATCAAATCTCCCACCATCAGGATCACCACATCAAGAAGGGCACCTGCCACAATGGCAATTGTCCATGCGTAATCCACGGTCAGCCTTCTGACCAGATATACCATAATCACGGTTACCGCAAAGGCCGCTACTATGATCAGCATGGCACGGTTTCCGAAGATCCCGTCAAAGATATCGCGGAACCGCTGAATCATGGATTCCGCCTGGGATGCCCCCAATATGGAAGCATTTACATTCATATAGGAAATCAGATAGTATATCACAACCCCGCAGGCCACTGTCAGCGCGGCAAACGGGTTTCCCAGCAGACCGGCCAGAAGGGGCGCGGCATAGGGGATTTTCAGCACAAACAGCATGGGGGTCACAATCACCAGCACAGCGCTGTCCGGAGAAAAACGGAAATACAGCAAAAACATCAGAAGGAATACAAGCAGCGCGATTACCGCACATTCCAGTGATACCTCATACAAATGCAGCGTTACAAAACCCGCTCCTGCAAAAAGGATAAAGTTCTTAGGCATAAAGGAGCATACCAGAGCCACTACGAGCACGGCGGCCACATTGTTCAGCTGGCTCATATACCCCAGCTGTGCGTTAATCATCAGCAGTGATACCAGCGCCAGCAGAAATTTCAGGACCGGCACAATGTATTCTTCATATTTTACATAAAAATTCCTGATATACTCTCTCACTTCAAGCAATGATGTTGTCATAAATGTCCCTCTTAAGAATTCCCGGTGACGGCCCGGATATGCACAGGCCGGTTCCCCTTATTCCTCTTCCTCGGAATCGCCGTCCGCCCTTCCGTCCAGCTCCTCCAGTTCTTTACCAAACCGTACCGTTGCCCGCTGTGCGAGCCCGTATCTTCTCTGGGCGATTACAAACGCGGCGAAGAGATATACAACGCATAAGATTACATAGGCGAATACAAATTTCTTTGCAAACGCTATCAGATCAATGCTGTAAAAATCAGTCATAATGCTGTCCATCTGGAACAGCAGATAGACGCCGCTCATAATACAGAAGGCTATGGTCACGGCGATCCAGGTTTTAAGCATCTGGAACCCTACGTAATCTCCCCTGAAATAGCTGCAGACGGTCTGGTTTTTTTTACCGTCTCCCGCCTCATATGCAGCCATCCTTGTCATTACCGCCACTTTATTTTCGTTTATCATCCCTACATTCCTCTGCCAATCGCCAATGCCGCAAAATAAACGTGCTTTATGCCTGCCGCCCTGCAGGCCGTTGCCACTGCGTCAATGGTACTTCCGGTGGTGTAAATATCATCAATAATTACAATCGTATTTAATTTTACATCATTCTGTGTTATTTTAAAAGCTTTTTTCAAATTAATTTGACGCGCTGCACCGTCCAATTCCTTCTGGGGACCGGTATTGCGCGTCCGTTCCACAAGGTGCGGAAATACCGGGATATCCAGCTGTTTTCCCAGCTCCTCCGCCAGAAGCGCCGCCTGGTTATATCCCCGTTTTTTCTCCCTTACAGGATGCAGGGGAACCGGGACCAGCGCATCAGGCTTCCAGGAGAGGATTTCCCTGCCCAGACGGGCGGCAAGCTCTCTCCCCAGGAATTCCCCGTACTCCCGCCTTCCCCCGTACTTCAGCCGGTACAAGGCCGGACGGATGCTGCCATAGCTATACAAGGCGGTTCCCCTGTCATAGATATGCGCTCTGGTGCCGCAGTCATGACAATATTCTTTCTCCGCCTCCCGTAACTGTTTGCCGCATTTTTGGCATCGCGGCTCCGTAATATATACAAGCTTCTTTCTGCAGGCGGCGCAGATATAAGCGCCGGACGGCTCTGCCGGCCTGTCGCAGACCGGGCATCTCCTTGGAAAAAACAAATCCGTCAGTATTGTAAGTATTGTGTTCTTTTTTTCTTTCATATGGCACCTTTAAGCCATGACTTCCTTTATCCTCGCATCCAGGCTTGTATAGCGCCTGGCCTCACTTTCATTGGCGATCATCTCCCGGACCACCTGCCGGCTTCCCAGTATCGTCACGCAGTTCCTTGCCCTGGTCACCCCCGTATACAGCAGATTCCGGTTAAAAAGCATCCTGGGGCCGCCCAGAAGCGGCATGATAACTGCCGGATATTCGCTTCCCTGGGACTTGTGGATAGTTATGGCATAAGCCAGATCCACCTCCTCCAGCTGGGCAAAGGCGTAGGTCACACGCCTTTGTTCGTCGTATTCTATCATTACGGTCTGCGCATATTCGTCAATCTCCTTCAGGATTCCCATATCCCCATTGAAAATCCCCACGCCGTGATCCACCGGGATACCGTATTTGCTCACAATTTCCCACTCCAGCTGGTAATTGTTTTTCGTCTGCATCACCTTATCACCTTCCCGGAATAAAACAGATCCGGCCTGGTATTCTTTTTTGGATGCATCCTTGGGATTCAGATACGTCTGGAGTATCTGGTTCAGCACCTCCACGCCCAGGTTCCCCTTTCTCATGGGCGTCAGCACCTGGATATCCAGCGGCCCCGCCTGCACGTAACGGGGCATTTTTTCCTGAATCAGAAGGATCATATGCTTATAAATCACCTGCACATCGCTTCGTTCCAGGAAAAAGAAATCCCTGCTTTTATTATCCAGGGGAATTTCCTGGCCGGCATTGATTTTATGGGCATTAACCACAATATCGCTCTCGCCTGCCTGTCGGAATATTTTCTTTAATTCCACCACGGAAAAAGCGTTGCTGTTTATCAGATCACGCAGCACCTGCCCCGGCCCCACCGAAGGAAGCTGGTTCACATCCCCCACCAGTATCAGCCTGGTTCCGGGTGTAACCGCCCGTAAAAGAGACTGGAATAAATGAATATCCACCATAGACATCTCATCCACAATTACCACATCGGCTTCCAGAGGGTTTTCCTCATTCTTCTCAAATCCGGCATTTCTCCCGTACCGGTTTTCCTCCTCCAGCATCGCGCCGTTCAGCTCCAGAAGGCGGTGGATGGTCCTCGCCTCATATCCTGTGGCTTCCGTCATACGCTTTGCAGCCCGTCCCGTAGGAGCCGCCAGAAGAATATCCATCCCTTCCGCCTCAAAATAGTGGATCATCGTGTTAATCGTGGTGGTTTTTCCCGTACCCGGCCCGCCCGAAAGGACAAATACCCCGTGCTTGATGCTTTCCAGCACCGCCTGCTGCTGAAGCTCCTCCAGCTCAATGCCCTGCCCCCTGGCCAGCTTCTCAATATCGGTAAGGAGCTTGGCCTCCTCCGAAGGAAGCAGCTGCCCGGAAAAAACCATGCTTACATTCAGTTCTTCCAGCATACGGGCACAGGAAAGCTCCGCATAATAATAGGAAGAAGCGTAGACAGCTTCCCCTTCCTCCCCCTGCTTAATCACCAGCTTTTTATCCATGGCCAGGTTGGGAATCTGAATACCCACATAGTCCGCTTCCAGCCCGAGGAGGACAGCTGCTTTGTTCATCAGTTCCTTATAGGGAAGATAGGTATGTCCGTCCATGGCTGCCAGCTGCATGGTATACAGGATGCCGCTGCGGATACGGAAATCGGAATCCGTATGGATACCGATTCTGGCCGCCAGTTCATCCGCCCGTTTAAAGCCGATGCCGTCGATGTCCTCCGCCAGGCGGTAGGGGTTTTCCTCCAGAATGCCGTATACCTCAAGCCCATATGTATTGTATATCTTGATGGCAAGAGTATTGGAAATCCCGAATTTCTGCAGATAGATCATCGCCTCCCGCATTCCCTTCTTTTCTTCCAGCAGGGTGCTGATTTCCATGGCTTTTCTTTCACTTATCCCCTTAATTTCCGCAAGGCGTTCCGGTTCCTCCTCCATAATTCGGAAGGTATCCTTTCCGAACTTCCGGACAATACGGGCTGCAAGAGACGGGCCTACCCCTTTTATCGCCCCGGAACCCAGGTAACGCTCGATGCTGGTCTCATCCTCCGGAGCGACCGCTTCGTAGCTCTCCACTTTAAACTGGCTTCCATAGACCGCATGCTCCACAAACCCTCCTGTCAGTTCCAGGTTTTCCCCTTCGTCCAGGGTACGGAAGGTGCCCACGCAGGTGATCTCTTCCCCCTCCGATACGAGTTCAAATACCGTATATCCGTTTCCGGTATTCCTGTATATAATATGTTCCACATAACCCGCTTTTTTTTCCACCGGCTTACTCCTACCATCCGGACACAGGCCGGGTATCAAAAGGGCTACTCCGACGGAGTAGCCCTACTCTATACCTGACAGATCCTTACTTAAATTTCATCCTTATATCCAACTAAAAACTCCACATATTTACCCGTACCTATGGCTACGGCCGTCATAGGATCCTCCGCAGTCATGGTATTGATGCCAGTTTTGTCCGAAATCAGCTCCTCCAGTCCGCGAAGCAGGCTTCCGCCGCCGGTAAGGACAATTCCCCTGTCGGCAATATCCGCCGCCAGTTCCGGAGGGGTTCTCTCCAGCACACTGTGGATGGCCTCCACGATCTGCAGGGTAGGCTCTCTCAGGGCTTCTTCCGTTTCCTCTGATGAAACCTTTACGGTTTTGGGAAGGCCGGTTACCAGATTGCGTCCCCTTACATCCATATAATCAGGCTCCGGACGCTTATAGGCGGAACCTATTTTTATTTTAATATCCTCTGCGGTCCTTTCCCCGATCAGCAGGTTATGTTTTTTACGCATATAGCGGACGAGAGCCTCGTCAAAATCATCGCCGGCGATCTTAATAGAAGCGCTTACTACCGTGCCTCCCAGAGAAATGACAGCAATATCGGACGTACCGCCTCCAATATCCACAATCATATTTCCGCAGGGACGGGAGATATCAATGCCTGCTCCGATAGCAGCCGCGATAGGTTCTTCGATAATGGAAACTTCTCTCGCACCGGCCTGATAGGTTGCATCCTCCACGGCCTTTTTTTCCACTTCGGTAACACCGCTGGGAACACATACTGCAATCCGGGGCTTACGGAAGGTCTTTCTTCCGAGCGCCTTCTGGATAAAATGCTTCAGCATCTTTTCCGTAACGGTATAATCAGAAATAACACCCTGGCGCAGCGGCCTTACCGCAACGATATTTCCGGGGGTACGTCCCAGCATCAGCCTTGCATCCTCGCCGATAGCTTTTATTTTATTGGTGTCTCTGTCAAATGCCACTACACTGGGCTCTTTTAAAACGACGCCTTTTCCTCTGATATACACTAAAATACTGGCGGTACCCAGGTCGATTCCAATATCTGTATACTGCATATTCTCCTCCATTCCAAATGAAGACGGCGCGGAAGACTTATGCCTACAATCCCCTGCGCTTCCTTCTGCCTCTATTATATTATGGACCAATCTTTATAAATCAAGCATATATATTTTACAAATCACGTAAAATTACGAAAAATCCAATCAGATACCCCGCAACGAACGCAATAAACTATAGTTCGTGTGGTATCCGACCCTCGATGCAGTCGCCAAGCGGACAATATAACTTTCCGTTCTATACGAGTGTATCCGTTTGGCTCGTTGCCCGCGGGAATCAATAGCCTGTTCGACGCAAGCGTAAAATATACCGTCTGTTATTATAACCTAAAACTTTACTTATGGAAAGTGTTTTCATAAAAATTTAAAGAATACACCGCTCTACCGCGTACTTACAGGCGGGAATCCAGATCCGGCGGATGGCCGGCCCCTCTGTCCATACGGTAAAACGGTGTATTCTGTTTCCTTTTTCCACAGAGGCAGTTGTTCACCGCCCGGTTATATCGGCCGCCTTATCCGGACGGCCTGTTGGACCGCCCGCCGCCCCATCCTCTCACGGTTTCTCTGCACATACTTTGCTTTTCTTCGCTTTGTCCAGCATTTTCCCAATATAATAACCTGTATAGGAATCCTTGCAGCCGGCCACCTTCTCCGGCGTTCCTTCCGCTATCACGGTACCGCCGCCGTCGCCGCCTTCCGGTCCCATATCAATGATATAATCCGCTGTCTTAATCACATCCAGATTGTGCTCAATCACGATTACGGTATTCCCTCCGTCCGCCAGCCTGTGCAGGATTTCAACCAGCTTGTGCACATCAGCGAAATGAAGCCCCGTAGTGGGTTCATCCAGAATATATATGGTCTTTCCGGTGCTTCTCTTGCTCAGCTCAGTTGCCAGCTTGATTCGCTGCGCTTCTCCGCCGGACAGCGTAGTGGAGGGCTGCCCCAGCTTGATATAGGAAAGGCCCACATCATAGAGCGTTTCTACTTTTCTGCGTATGCTGGGAACATTTTCAAAGAAAGTCACTGCCTCTTCTACAGTCATATCCAGTACGTCAAAAATATTCTTTCCTTTATATTTGACCTCCAGCGTTTCCCGGTTATAACGCTTCCCGCCGCAGACCTCGCAGGGCACGTACACATCGGGCAGGAAATGCATTTCGATTTTAATGATACCATCTCCGCCGCAGGCCTCGCACCTGCCGCCTTTTACATTAAAGCTGAACCTTCCTTTTTTGTAGCCGCGCGCCTTGGCATCCTGGGTGGAGGTGAACAAATCCCTTATCATATCAAACACACCGGTATAGGTGGCGGGATTGGATCGGGGCGTACGGCCGATGGGGGACTGATCGATATCAATGACCTTATCCAGTTGATCCACACCTTCAATCCCCTTGTTTTTACCGGGTATGGTCCTTGCCCGGTTCAAGTCCCTCGCCAGCGTCTTGTACATTATCTCGTTTACCAAAGAACTTTTTCCCGAACCAGAAACGCCGGTCACACAGGTCATGACCCCAAGAGGGAACTTCACGTCAATATTACGGAGGTTATTTTCCGCCGCACCTTTTACCTTAATCCATCCGGCAGGCTTTCTTCGTTTCTCGGGAACAGGAATGGAAAGGGCGCCGCTCAGATACTGTCCCGTTATGGATTCGGGATTCCCCATCAGCTCCTCCGCCGTACCGCAGGCAACCACCTCACCGCCGTGTGACCCCGCCCCGGGTCCGATATCCACGATATAATCCGCAGCAAGCATGGTATCCTCGTCATGCTCCACCACAAGAAGGGTATTCCCCAAATCCCGCAGATTCTTCAACGTATTCAAAAGCTTGTCATTGTCTCTCTGATGCAGTCCGATACTCGGCTCATCCAGAATGTAGCACACGCCTACCAGCCCGGATCCTATCTGGGTAGCCAGACGGATACGCTGTGCCTCTCCGCCGGAAAGAGTACCCGTGGCCCTGGACAGGGAAAGATACTCCAGTCCCACGTCCGCGAGGAATCCAACCCTTGCCCTGATTTCCTTCAGTATCTGTTTTCCTATGAGCTGCTGCTGCCTTGTCAGTTCCATTCCTTCCAGATAGGATTTCAGATTGCGGATGGACATGGAAGTCACTTCATAGATATTCTTATCACATACCGTTACCGCCAGAGCGCCCTTTTTCAGACGCATCCCCTGGCAGACATTACAGGGGGTGATGCTCATAAAGGTTTCATATTCCTGTTTCACCACATCCGAACCGGTCTCCCGATAACGGCGTTCCACGTTCCTGATAAGGCCTTCAAACGCCACCGGATACACACCTTTTCCCCTCTGTCCCTGGTAATATACCTCCACCTCATGGCCTTTGGTTCCGTTTATCAGAATGTCCTTTATCTTATCCGGGTAATCTTCAAAAGGGGTATCCAGGCTGAAGTGATATTCCCTCGTAAGGGCCTGGAGGATCGCATTGGTAAAGCTGGAGGTATCATTGCAGGACTGCCAGCCCATCACCGCAATAGCCCCCTGGTTAATACTGAGCTTTTTATTCGGAATGATGAGGTCGATATCAAATTCCATTTTATATCCCAGGCCAAAGCATTCCGGGCAGGCGCCGAAGGGGTTGTTAAACGAAAAACTTCTCGGCTCAATCTCATCGATACTGATTCCGCAGTCCGGGCAGGCAAAACTCTGGCTGAAGGTGACCGGTTCCCCGTCAATGACATCTACAATCAGCAGCCCTTCCGTAAGCGCCAGCACATTTTCGATGGAATCCGTAAGGCGGCGTTCTATCCCTTCCTTCACCACCAGACGGTCCACCACAATCTCAATATTATGTTTGATATTTTTATCCAGTTTGATTTCTTCCGACAGTTCGTAGAGATTTCCGTCCACCCTCACACGGACATAGCCGCTTCTTTTGGCTCTTTCCAGAACCTTGGCATGCTCGCCCTTCCGGCCGCGTACCACGGGGGCCAGAAGCTGTATCCTTGTTCCCGCAGGCAGACCGCAGATATGATCCACCATCTGATCCACCGTCTGTTTTTTAATCTCCTTCCCGCAGTTCGGGCAATGGGGTATTCCGATACGGGCATACAGAAGCCGGAAATAATCGTAAATTTCCGTAACGGTACCTACCGTGGAACGGGGGTTTCGGTTGGTGGATTTCTGATCGATGGAAATAGCGGGTGACAGCCCTTCGATTTTTTCCACGTTGGGCTTTTCCATCTGACCCAGGAACTGTCTTGCGTAAGAGGACAGTGATTCCATATACCTGCGCTGCCCTTCCGCATATATTGTATCAAAGGCAAGGGACGATTTCCCAGAACCCGACAGGCCGGTGAGGACCACCAGCTCGTTTCTCGGGATATCCACATCAATCCCCTTCAGATTGTGCTCGTTTGCCCCTCGGATCCTGATGTATTCACGGGGCCTCATCTTTATGCTTTCCTGCTCCATTTGTAATTTATACTCCTTTCAAAGCCTGCCGCTTACGTATATCCCGTCCCGGCCTGCTAATCTTTTAGTTTCGCAAGTGTCTTTTTCAATTCCACCATCTTATCACGAAGCTCTGCAGCCGCCTCGAAGTTCAAATCCGCAGCCGCCTGCTTCATCTTCTTCTGAATATCCCCGATGAGCTTCTCCAGTTCCTTCTCATCCATAGACTCCGGATCCTTCTCAAAACGCACTTCTTCCTTAGCGATTACCCTGGAGATGCTGATCAGCTCACGGACACTCTTTTTGATGGTCTGAGGCGTAATCCCATGCTCTTCATTATACTTCTGCTGGATCTCGCGGCGGCGGTTGGTCTCCGATATAGCGGCATTCATGGAGTCCGTCATCTTGTCTGCGTACATGATAACATGTCCATCCGCATTCCTGGCCGCACGGCCTATGGTCTGTATCAGGGATGTCTCCGAACGCAGAAATCCTTCCTTATCCGCATCCAATATGGCAACCAGAGCTATTTCCGGTATGTCCAGCCCTTCCCGCAGCAGGTTAATCCCCACGAGAACATCGAATACATCAAGACGCATATCCCGGATAATTTCCGCACGTTCCAGCGTATCAATATCCGAATGCAGGTATTTCACACGGATACCCACATCCCGCATATAATCGGTCAAATCCTCCGCCATCCGTTTGGTCAGCGTGGTCACCAGCACTTTATTATGTTTATCCGTTTCTTTTCTGATTTCTCCCACAAGATCGTCGATCTGCCCTTCCACAGGACGGACAGAAACCTGCGGATCCAGCAGGCCTGTGGGCCGGATGATCTGTTCCGTCCGCAGCAGTTCGTGAGCCTCCTCATAAGAGGAAGGCGTGGCGGAAACAAAAAGCAGCTGATCAATATGGGTTTCAAACTCTTCGAAATTAAGCGGCCTGTTATCCAGAGCGGAAGGCAGGCGGAAACCATAATCCACCAGGGTCATCTTCCTGGAACGGTCCCCGGCATACATCCCTCTGATCTGCGGAACGGTGATATGGGACTCATCAATCATAATCAGGAAATCATCCCGGAAGAAATCCAGGAGGGTCATGGGCGGTTCCCCCGGCGCGGAACCATTCAGATGCCTGGAATAATTTTCAATGCCGGAGCAAAAGCCCGTTTCCCGCAGCATCTCAATATCAAAATTGGTTCTTTCAGAGATTCTCTGTGCTTCCAGCAGCTTGTCCTCCCCTTTAAAATAACGGATCCTCTCCTCCAGCTCCTGTTCTATATTATCGCAGGCGATATTGATTTTCCCCTGTGACACCACATAATGGGAGGCGGGAAAAATAGCAATATGCTCCAAAGTGGAATGCAGCTGCCCGCTTAACGGATCCACCTGCGCAATCCTGTCGATTTCATCCCCGAAAAATTCCACCCGGATCAGGTAATCCCCGCCCTGGGCAGGATAAATTTCCACACTGTCCCCTCTCACACGGAAACAGCCGCGGCTTAAATCCATATCATTCCTGTCATACTGTATACTAATCAACTCACGCAGAACTTCATCCCGATCCTTTACCATGCCCGGACGCAGAGAAACGATCATATCCTTATATTCATCCGGACTTCCCAGGCCATAGATACAGGAAACGCTGGCTACCACGATAACATCCCTGCGTTCCGCAAGGGACGCGGTTGCGGAAAGCCTCAGCTTGTCGATCTCATCGTTGATGGAGGAATCCTTGGCAATATAGGTATCCGAAGAAGGCACATAGGCCTCCGGCTGGTAATAATCGTAATAGGAAACAAAGTATTCCACCGCGTTCTCCGGGAAGAATTCTTTGAATTCCCCGTACAGCTGTCCGGCCAGGGTTTTGTTGTGGGCGATGATCAGGGTCGGCTTCTGCAATGCCTGAATGACATTGGCCATAGTAAAGGTCTTACCTGACCCGGTGACACCCAGAAGAGTCTGGAACTGGTTTCCCTCTTGGAAACCTTTTACCAACTCAGCAATAGCCTGCGGCTGATCGCCGGTAGGCTGATATTCTGATACTAATTTAAAGTGTTCCATTAAAATTCTTCCTTCTTCATAAATTAGAATTTGCCACGTATTTATTATTTTGAACTTGTATCAAATATTTTCCTAATACACAACCCACTTACCACTCCGACTAAATCCAACAAACTCAGCCACATGCTCTTCACTCATCATAGCCAGTTCCTTTTTTAACGCATACATGGAAACACCCATTATTTCTGTCATTTTCTTTTTAGAAATTGACGGATTTTTCTTTATAAGTACCAATATCTGTTCTCTCAGCGATAAACTTTGCAAATTCTCTGTTAACGCAGACGATGGGGTTGAATTTAGGGTTGATGGGGTTGAATTTGGGGTTGACGCATTTTCATCCTTATATCCCGCTTCTAAGAATCCTTTATGGACATATAATCTTGTAATAAAATAACTACGTGTTTCATCTGTTTCAAACTCCGGATTTGGCGAACCATTTGCTGCTAATGCATCAAGAATTTTCTTAAATCCAGTATTTCTTCCCTCTGTCAAATGCAGCTCCTTCAAAAAATCTCCTATCCTGCGATTTCGGTATCGACGGTTGGATACACGATAGGATTTTAATCCTTCCATTGTTACAGACCTATCCGGTCCCGGAAAACTTAATATTTCTATCCGTTCATTCTCCACCCGCACTTCAATTGGCTCTCTTTCATCATAAGCACGATGATATACCGCATTAGACAGAGCCTCCTCTATTGCTGCAAATGGATAATTGAAAAAACGGTCCGCTTCTGCACGATCCGGATATTTTACAACTTTTTCGGTAATAATTGTATTACTTATATACTGCAGGGCATCTCTAAGCTGCTGCTGAATTGGTCCTTTAAAAATCTTCTCAATAATATTATTACCACCTAATCCCTCCGGAAACTCGACAACATCTATCTGCGTATAAGGGAAAAATTTATCTGGCTCCATGCTGAAAAACATTAATCCTACATTCTTAGGTTTCGTATACTCCGGCAGGTTACTGATAATATTCATATCGTTGCATACTTCAATAAAATTTCCCGTTTTAGATTTTTCATACAGCGAGCTTTTAACTTCCTTCAGATAATTCTGAATAAGTGTAATATTTAAATCTGACATCTCAGCCTGGTGATTCACACGGTCATCAAACGGAATCCGATTTGCCAGATTGAACAAATCTTTTTCTTCATCATTCGACGGCTCTACTGTGTTAGACATTTTACGTATATAATGTATGCGTTCCTTATTATCCTTTGCCATAGTTTTCGGAGATGAATATGGTCTGCTGTCGCCACCCGGACACCAAAGAACAATAAATTTTTTATTTTCATAATCAACAACTTCGACTATGGGCATATATGCAGGACGAATCAATTTGCATTTCGTCAAAATATTTTTTTGAAAGGCATCAATTTTATCTACCGGAACGCCCTTAAGAGGATAAATCGGTTGCCCCTCATTTTCCTCTACACCAATAACAATATATCCACCACCCCAGTTATCCAAATCATTTGCAAATGCACATACCGATTTCAAAGATGCTTCTGCATTCCAGGTTTCTTTAAATTCTATCCTTGCCCATTCCACAACATCTCCAGATAATAAAGTTTTTATGTTTGTTGGTATTGCCATAAGGTTCCCCTCTCTTCCATATATCCTGGGACGGCTCTGCATCCCGATAATATCAGGATATCCTTAATATAAATCACTTATAAGAAGGAGCATTCTATCATCTTCCACCTACCATGAATCCATCTTCACCCTATAATCCTTCATATGCTGGTCCTTCCATCAGAAAACCTTACAGAATCATTTATTTTATAAAGGCTTTACAACAGCCTGAAACACCAAATGCTGTCCATAGTGTATCAAAAATTATATCATAGACTATTTAAAAAGTATAGCACATTTCAGAACATTTGTTCTAAATCCACTATTTCCCTCCGTCCGATAATCCTTATGTTGTACCGAACTGCAGAAAAAAACACAGCGCAGACAAAAAATAATCTTAACTGTGTTTCTTTTCATCTATCCGTTCCTTCCGGAAAGTACCTTCATCAAGGTTTCCCGAAGTACCTCCACGTCAATCGGTTTGGCGACATGGGCCGTCATGCCGGCATCCATAGCCGCCTTCACATCCTCCGCAAAGGCATTTGCCGTCATAGCGACTATGGGGATTTCCCCGGCATCGGGCCGCGGCAGCCCTCTTATCCCCCGGGCCGTGTCATATCCGTTCATTTCCGGCATCTGGATATCCATGAGAACCGCATCGTAGGTTCCCGGCGCAGCGGTACTAAATTCCTGCAAAGCCTGAACCCCATCTGTCTTCACCACACTGTCGGCACCATACATGGAGAGCAGTTCACACAGAATTTCCGCATTTATCGCGTTATCCTCCGCCACCAGGAACTTCCGGCCTGCGAACAGCTCTTTGTCGGCATTCTCCGGGAACTTATCCCCTCCTGCATTAACGCGGTCCTCTCCTTCTGCGTCGGCCCATTGTCCTTCCAGTTCCACGCAGAAGCTGCTTCCCTGATGCAGACGGCTCCTCACCGTAATGGTTCCTCCCATCAGTTCCACCAGCCCTTTTGTAATACTCAATCCCAGTCCGGTCCCCTCCACCCGCATAGTCCCTGTGCTTCGTGTGAAAGGCTGAAATATGCGGGAAAGGAATTCCTCCGACATGCCCACACCGGTATCGCTCACCGTAAACCGGTAGCGCACCCCATCCCCGGAATCAACGGGAGGTATCTCCTCCGCCAGAAAATCCACGCTGCCGCCCTCCGGCGTGTATTTGACCGCATTGCTTAAAATATTGAGCAGTATCTGATTGATCCGGAGAGAATCCCCATAAAAACAGTCATGGTGTATTCCTTCCGTCCTGAATTCCAGTCCCAGCCCGGCTTCTTTCGCCTGGGGTGACATGATGGAAGACAGCTGCCCCAGAAGCTCTGTGAGATTTATCCTCCTATAGTTCAGTGTAATCTGCGAAGATTCTATTTTGCTCATATCCAGGATGTCATTGATGAGACTGAGCAAATGCCTGGAGGATACGGATATCTTGTTCAGGCAGTCCGACACCCGCCCGGGTTCGTCCATATGGGCAACCGCCAGCGCAGTCATTCCCATGATGGCATTCATGGGGGTGCGGATATCATGGCTCATGGCGGACAGGAAATCGCTTTTGGCCCGGTTGGCTTCCTCCGCAAGGGAAAGGGCACTTTCCAGAGCTTTCTTTGTTTTGCGCTCTGCGGCGAGGACATCCGTTACATCCGCCCGCACAAGACAGATGGTGCTGTGGTTCACATCTCCCCACATCACATTCACCTGCTTGTATCGCTCCCCGCTTTCCCCTCGGTAAGAAACCAGGAAATCATAGCCGTTGGGGTTCTCTTCCAGACGTTCTGCCATGGTCTGTATGCTGAACTGGTCCGCAGCATAATTCCGGTTTTCATCGGCTATATACCCTTTTACAAAGTGGGGGATGGCCTCCCCATAATTTTTCGTAAAATAAGGAGAAAGATTTTCCAGTACGGTCCTTCTGGTATACAGGGTTAACCCCCCGCTCCCGATATTAATAAAACCGGCAAGCTCAAAGGTATAGGCTATCAGACGTAGAAGTCCCTGCTGTTCCCGTACGGAATCCGTGATATCCGCCCTTGCCAGGCATACTCTGCCCAACCGGGATTCCACAAGGGAAACCGTAACATTTTTAGTCCTCACATCCCCCCTGTCATCCGTTATGGAATAGGCAAAGGTATAAGATCCTGCTTTTTGCAGTCTCTCCGGCAGGCCTTCCGGATCCATCATCGCTTTATACCGATCCCGATCTTTGGGAACCACCCTGTTTTCAAGCATGCTTTGCACCCATAGGGAATAGGACCCTTCCCTGGAAGGTATGCAGCCCGCATTCTCATTCCATGTCAATACCCGATAGCAGTCATTAGGTATATCGATATCCGCCACAAAATCATAGCCGGCTGCGGAAAGCCTGTGCAGGATTCGATCCGATATCGTCTGGCTGGTGATATCCGTTACCGTAAGGATTCCCGTCACGTCTCCGCTGTCCGGTTCCTCCACCAGATTCATTTTGATCTGGACGTATCTGCCTTTCGTATCGCACGGCATGCGGACAAAGCATTCAAACTGCCGCTCCGGAATCCCTCTGCGGAATGCCTCCAGCGCCGGCTTATTCAGATACATGCCAAGAAACTGCTGCCGCTCCTGCCCGTCCACCACCAGGCTGCTCAGACCGGTAAAAAACCCTTCCCTTGCCGAACCAAAAATTTTAAGCAAATCCGAATGCGTATGATCAATGATCTCCAGGATACGGTTCTGTGTTATGTTGCAGTGTCCCACAATCAACGCATTCGGATCCTGCGTATGGTAGTGCTGCAAAATCAAATCCTTATACTGCTGCCGGATCCGGTTCTGTTCCTCCTTTTCCTTGGTCATATCCTGGTATACTGAGTACACACGCCTTTCTCCGTCCTCATATTCTATCAGGGTAAGGCTGTTCTTAACCCACAAATAGCTGCCGTCCCCCTTTAGCAGCCGGTATACGATCTCACAATGCCCTTCGCCTCCGTCAATATACGCATTCATCTGCTGATATACGTACTTCCGATCCTCCGGATGCACACCTGCCATAGCATCTTCCCGATACATATCCCAGGCATCCCGGAGCGTCATTCCCGTCATTGCGGCAAAACCGTCGGACAAAAATTCAGGCGTCATATTACCCTGATCTTCATATCTCACAACAGCGACCCCGCCGGGCAGATTTTTCAAAACCGTCTGGAAATACTGTTCCAGACGCTCCTTATCCTTCCGCGTGGTAACTGTTTCCGTAATGTCACGCACACACTTCACATACGCCGGAATCCCATTCCAGTCCGTTTCCCGGAAACGGGTGCTGTAAAACCGGTCGGTACCGTCGACGAGCATCTCGTGCTCCTCCCCGTCGGGCTCACGGCTTTTTAATGTACAGAACGTACAGGGGGCATCTTTCCCATGCAGGGCCGCATAGCATTTCTGCCCCACACAGCTTTTTCCCTCCGTAAAAAGATTTCTGGCTTCATTTACATAAAGCAGATCATAATTTTCCCTGTCTATTACATATATGGCATCGGCAGTCTCGTTCACCATGCTCTGGAACAGACGGGTATCCGCGGACATCCCCGTAAAAACCGCATAAAAACCGGTACTTTCCGCCAAAGGTCCCATCCGCCGCCCATTGAGATGTATCCAGATTAGCTGTCCGTTTTTATGGTGCATCCGGTACGATACATCCAGTACCCCTCCGCTTTTCAGCGCGGTTACTGCCGCGGCCAGCACCCTGTCCCGATCCGGCTCATAGATGATATCCAGAACGTTCTCCGCAGTCATCTTTTCATATTCTTCCCGCGAATGCCCGGAAAGCGCCATAACGCCGTCGGAAAAATAAGTGGGAATGAAACGCTTCCCTTCCACATGGTAGCATGCGATGCCTCCCGGTATGGCATTAATAATATCCTGCATTTTTTCAGTGGCACGGTTCAATTCCATCTCCGTCCGTATCTGGCCGGTTACATCACTGTATACGCCATATAGCTGCTTGGTATTATCCCCGGCATCCTTCACGGATCCTTCCAGGTGAATCCAGCGGTATTCCCCTCTGCTGTCGTTCCAAAGCCGGTATGTATGCTGCAAGGTACCATTGTTTTGGATCGCCTCCTGAATGATTCTCTTCAAGGTCTCCAAATCATCCGGATGGACTCCCAGAAAATTCGTTTCTTTCTCCACTAAACGGATATGTTCCTCTGCATAGCCCATAATTTCATAAAAGACGGAATTATGATATACCGGGGAAATTTTTCCCCCGGCCAGCCTGTAAACACACAATCCACATGGAATATTGCTAAGCGTTGTTTTTAAGTCTTCCCACATCCGCCCAGCCCTCCTTCTCCTAAATAAGGCCGCTTTTATCCTGCTCTCCGTCCTGCGGGGGACGGAATATGTAAAAATGCAGAGCTATGATACTCTTTTGATTGTATCACAGCTCCGCATGATAAGTAAACTCCCATGCCCGGCCCGACAGGCGGAGCTTTCACCGTAAATATTACTGCTCCTGGCCCAGCTTTTCATTCATAATTTCAATAGCCTTATTCAACTGGTTATCCACTTTATCATTATAGTAGGCTTCTGCATCGAACTTTTCTTCCACATCAGGCTCGATACCGATCTTATGGATATTATTTCCCTTAGGGGTATAATAGTTACTTACTGTCAGCTTCACTGCGGAACCGTCACTGAGGGAAATGATACGCTGTACGATCCCTTTCCCAAAGGTGGTGGTCCCTACCAGGGTACCGATTCCGTAATCTTTGACAGCTCCCGCCAGGATTTCCGACGCGCTGGCGCTTCCGCTGTCAACAAGCACCACAAGGGGCTCTTTCATTTCTCTCGCCCCATCGCAGGTATATTCCGAACGCTTTCCGTCCTTATCCTCCGTATAGACAATCAGGCCTTCCGGAAGAATTTCCCGGGCAATATCACACACGGTATTCAGGTTGCCTCCGGGATTGCCCCGTAAATCAAGGATCAGGCCTTTCATCCCTGAGCCTCTGCATACTGCAAGAGCCTCCGTAAACTGATCCAGGGTAACCGTATCAAATTCCGTAATCTGGATATAGCCGATATCGCCGTCCAACATTTTTTGGTTAACCGTAGGGCTCTCCACTTTTCTGCGGACCACATCCACCTCCAGATAATCCGTGGCTCCTTCTCTGATGATGGTCAGATGAACCGAGGTTCCCTCTTCTCCCTTGATCTTACTCACCACTTGGGTCAGTTCCAGCCCCTGTACCTCTTCTCCATCTACCTTATAAAGAAGATCACCTGCCCGCAGGCCGCTTTCCTGTGCAGGGGTTCCTTCAATAATGCCGGTCAGCCTTGGAAGGCTGGTATCCGCATCGATTCCCACGTAGGCGCCGATTCCATAATAAACCCCTTCTGTCTTATCCTGCAGTTCCTTCAGTTCCTCTGAGGAATAATAAGTGGAATAGGGATCTCCCAGAGCTTCCACCAGGCCGTCATATACGCCCTTCTCCAGCGTCTGCTCATCCACATTCTCCAGATAATACTTGTTTATGGTATCCTCCAGCACCTGAAGCTTATTCATGGTCTGCGGATTAGCCACACTGTTGCTGCTCACGCTTTCCTCGCCATTATGTGCCGCAGTTTCCTGCGCCCTGGACGACTGATATAAATTCCATGCGGACTGTCCCAGAAAGACACCGCTCAATACCAGCGCTACTGCCAGAACACCTGTAATTACCCCTCCCCAGAAACTCTTTTTGTGATTCATTACCATGCTCCCATCTGTCCGATTACGTCATGTTTTAATATATTGCAAATTATTTTAAATAATTCCATGGATTTACATATTCACCGTTCACTCTCACACTGAAATGCAGATGAGGTCCTGTGGAACGGCCGGTGGAACCTACCGCTGCAATCTGATCCCCTTTATTCACCGTCTGCCCCTGCGACACATAAAGGGCAGAAGCATGCATATAAATGGTGTACAGCCCGTCCCCATGGTTAAGCATCACATAATTGCCCATGGAACTGTTATATGCCGCCCCTACGACAGTACCGCCGTAAGCCGCCAGGATAGGGGTTCCGCTGGCCGCAGCAAAATCCACACCGTTATGGAATTTCTTCACTCCCAGCGTAGGATGTATCCGATATCCGTATTCATCGGAAATCCTCTTATATGATGTAAGCGGAAGCTGGAACATACCTCCGTCATAAGTCACCTTCGGTTTGTTAAGTTCCTCCAGCTGCTTGCGTTCTGCAGCCGCAGCAGCCTCCAGCGCGGCAATCGTGGAATTCTGTGCCGCAATATCCGCCTCATAGTCCTTTATGGCAGCTTCCTTATTGCTGATATCTCCCTGATAAACACTGATCTGTTGTTCCTTCTGGGAAATCAGTGTCTCCAGACCGGCCTCTTCCTTTTCCACTTCCGCTTTGGCCTGTTCCAGAACCTCCTGCTCCTCTTCCAGAGCCGTCTTACAGGTTTCCACCAACTCCCGGTTTTTCTGGTATTCCTTCAGCTGCCTCTGATCATAGGCGTTCATTTCTTCCATATAGTTGGCGTTATTCAGAAGCTCTCCGAAGCTTTTTGCAGTTAAAAGCATTTCCAGATAATTGTTATTGCCCTTTTCATAAGAATACTGTATCCGTACCTTCATGGCCGCATACTGTTCTTTTTCCCGCTCTATGGCCTCGTCCAGCATTTGCTGCGTTTCTTCGATCTCCTCTTCCTTTTCCGATATCATCGTCTTGAGTTCATTGATTTTGGACTGTATCTCAGCCAGATTTCCGTCCAGCTGCTTTACATAAGCCTCCAGATCATTCTTGGAGCTTTCAAGGCTGTCTACCATGGCCTGGATATCAGACATGGTGGTCTGCAGCTGTTTTTTCTCTTCCTGTGCCTGGGAAATTGCAGATTCCTTTTCCTTGATGCTCTGCTCCAGTTCACTGGAGGTGGCCGCTTCGCTCCCTACCGCCGGGCCAAGCAAGGTGACAAACAGGACGAAGCCGAGCACAAGGCTGATAACTCTTTTGTTTTTCTTCATAATCCACCACCGTACCGTATCATCAGACATGCCTGAAAATCAGACACGCAGATGCTTGCGGACAGTAATAAAACTGCCCAGGAAACCGATCCCTACGCCAATAGCGACCACCACAGGAGCCAATGTGGAAAATACCGTATTTACAGGCAGGAAATTAAGCAGACCGGACAATACGGAAAATTTGGTTCCTATGTATTCCACTACTTTATTATACAATACATAGATGGTTCCCAAAGGAAGGGCAGAACCGAAAATGCCGATAAGAATACCTTCAATTACAAAAGGCGCTCTTACAAAAAAGTCGGTTGCCCCGATATATTTCATAATACTGATTTCTTCCTTACGCACGGAAATACCTATCGTTACCGTATTGCTGATCAGGAATACGGAAACCAGAAGCAGTATCAGGATGATACCTGCCGATACATAGGCAACCAGCGCATTCACACCTGTCAGCGTGGAAGCCGCAAGCTCCGACTGGTTCACCGTCCGGATTTCCGGTATGCTGTTCAGATATTCAACCAGAGCCGACTGTTGGGAAATATCCTTCATATAGATGGCGTAGCTGGCGGAATTTTCCAGGGGATTATCCGGGAAGCCGTCAGAAAATTCTTCCGGTATCCAGTTTTCCTTATAATACTCCCATGCCTGATCCGGAGAGGTATATTCTATTTTGGACACCTCATCCCTGGCTTCTATCTTGGAACCGATTTCCATAATCTGTTCCTCCGAGGTGCCGTGCTGGAAAAATATAGTGACGGAAACGCCTTCCTCCGCCGATTTCACAATACTCTGGAAATTGGTAATCACCGCATAAAACAGGCCGAACAAAAACAGACAGGCGCTGATCGTTGCCACAGAAGCAAGCGAAAACCACTTATTACGGAAAATATTGATAATGCCCTGCTTCAGGGTATAAAAAAATGTACTAATTCTCATCGATATAACCACCTTTTTCTTCGTCGCTTACGATGACGCCCTTCTTCATCGTAACAACCCGCTTGCGCATTTCATTTACAATCTCGCGGTTATGGGTTACTACCAGTATTGTGGTTCCCCCTTCATTTATTTTCTCCAGAAGCTTCATGATTTCCCATGAGTTCTTGGGATCCAGGTTACCGGTAGGCTCATCGGCCAGCAAAATAGGCGGTCTGTTTATCAGTGCCCTGGCCAGCGCCACCCTCTGCTGCTCCCCTCCGGAAAGCTGCTTGGGCTTTGCCTTATATTTCCCTGCAAGCCCCACTGTTGCCAGGATGGCCGGAACATTCCTCTTGATTTCCTTGGTGGGCACCTGGATGATGCGCTGGGCAAATGCCACATTCTCATATACATTCCTGTCCTTGAGCAGACGGAAATCCTGAAAAACGATTCCAAGGTTTCTCCGGTACCGCGGAATCTGACGCGGCCTCAAATCCGCCACGCTCTGCCCGTTTACCAGAATCGTGCCTGAGGTCGGTGTCAGCTCCCGCAGAAGAAGCTTGATAAGTGTGGACTTTCCGGAACCGCTGTCACCTACGATAAAGACAAATTCGCCTTTCTTTATTCTTAAATTAACCCCGTTTAATGCGGGCGCCCCTGTGGAATAGCTCTTGCTCACCCTGTCGAGAACTATCAGGGAACCATCTTCCTTAATTCTCCTCTTTGTCTTTTTCGTACCAAAAAGTCCCAAAACTATACACCTCACTATCCGGCCTGAAAAATAACGGCCTAGTATTCAAATGTTTCCATATATTTCATGTATTTTACAACCATCAGCGCGATTTTAAAGGTAATGGCATCTTCGAATACCCTTAAATCCAGGCCGGTGCTCTTCTGAAGCTTATCCAGACGGTATACAAGCGTATTCCTGTGAATGAACAGCTGACGGCTTGTCTCCGATACATTCAGGCTGTTCTCAAAGAACTTGTTGATGGTGGTCAGGGTTTCTTCATCAAAATCATCCGGGCTTTTCCCGCCGAAGATTTCCTTAATAAACATCTTGCAGAGCGGAATGGGAAGCTGGTAAATCAGTCTTCCTATACCCAGTTCATTGTATGCGATAATATTCCGTTCGTCAAAGAAAATTTTTCCCACATCAAGGGCCATTTTGGCTTCCTTGTAAGAACGGCTCACTTCCTTGATTTCCTTTACAATGGTACCATAGGCAATACGGATGCCCGTGATTCCTTCTTTATCGAGAAAATCATCAATAGCCTTTGCCGCCCGGTCAATCTCCTTCCCCGTATCCGGCTCCACCAGCTCCTTTACCACGATTACATTATTTTCATCCACCGCAGTAATAAAATCCTTGTTATTGCTTCCGAAACCGCCCCGCATAATTTCCAGAACATTATTGTCCCGGTTATTGTCCGATTCAATGATCAGGGCGACCCTTGCCACATCCGTCGGGATATGGAGCTTTTTGGCCCTGCTGTATATGTCCACAAGAAGCAGATTGTCCAGAAGAAGGTTTTTAATGAAGTTATCCTTATCAAACCTTTCTTTGTAGGCCACAAGAAGGCTCTGAATCTGGAAGGCGACCATCTTCCCAATCATATAGACATCTTCGCCGGCGCCGCCTATAACAAGGATATATTCCAGCTGTGTCTCATCCAGGATTTTAAAAAACTGATAACCCTGTACCTCCTGGCTGTCCGCAGGGGACCTGGAAAAATCCTGGGCCGCTCCCAGACAGTTACTCATTTCTTCGGATGTTGTCGCGATCATTTTGCCATCCACATCCACTACACACAGTTCGACCCGCGCAATACTGCGCAGTCCGTCAATTGTAGTCTGCAATACCTGATTTGATATCATATTCTTACCCCGCTCCTTCTCCTATGCAATTTCCACAAACATTACTGACGCCGGGAAATTGTCTAATGTAACACCCTTTTTCCATTTTAATTGAAAACCACAAAAAGATCTATAGTAAAGTCAAAAAATTTATGCACTTTTGAGCTTTTTTTTCAACATTTCCAATTTTCACGCGCTGGTCAACCTATACAAAAAAGACAGGAGCTAGTCCCCTGTCTTTTTCTTATTATATTCATTTACGTTATGCGTGAAAACCTGATAGATGAGTTTGCGCTTCAAACGTGCCAAAAAAGACGGATTCCTGACCCAGCTCACCGCTCCGAAAGGGAGGGAAACCCAAAGCTCCGCATTCACAAAATGTCCGTAATCATGCATGAGATGTACGTCTGTCGGCCATGGCATCCTTGAGATCACCACATCCGGCGCCAGATCATTCAGGTTATTTACCAGCCGCTCCGGCTGGCATCCGAAATCCTCATACACGCCGCAGCCTTTTATCAGAAGATTTTCCTGATACTCGGAAACAATCTCTCCAAGCACCTCCAGGTTATCCTGCGTATCCGCGAGAAGATATACACTGTTCCGGTTCCTTCCGAATTTTCTGAGCAGCTCCCTGAGATATACTTTTTCATCTATTTCACGGATCCTGTTTCTTCCGGCAATTCCTGCCGCTTCCAGGACATCCGGTTCCGTACACACCGTCATGTCGATGGCCTCCAGGCAATCCTTCAGCTGTTCATCCTTGGAAGCCTGGGCCAGATTGGAACTGGAGATATACGCAATCGTATTAAGCGCCCCGTTGTGCAGGAAGCTATCCGTATTGCGCAGCGCTTCCCGCGCCCCGTAATCATATAAAGTAATCCCTAATATTGTAAATTTCTGCATACCTTCACCCTGGCAGAATAGCGCCTGCACCTCCTCCCGCATTTTCCTTTCCGCTATTATAGCAGATAATTCCCCACTGCGCAACGCACCACGCAATATGCCCGGGTCAGTAACGCCGGCGGGGATCTATAGAAACAGATTCAGCAGCATGTACGCCAGACAGAGGATGACAGCGATGATAAGGGGAACGCTTACAAGCCGCCCTTTTTTCCGGCCGGACTTTCTTTCGCTCCAAAGCCAGAGGATATACTCCTGCCTGCCCTGGTTCTTACACAGCCATACCAGGACACATACGGCCAGTGAGGTCGTTATCACGGCTATCACCAGATAAACGCTGATGACAGCTATCATATCGTCATTCGTCGTAACAGCCTGCGTCTGTTCCAGCCATACCTTCGGGTAAAACCTCTGGTAAAAATACATGGCGATTACCGACTGGGCGTTGAATACCACATGCATGATCACGGAGGACCAGAGACTGCCTGTAGCCTCCACCAGGACCGCCATGGATACCCCGATAGCAAAGGCGTAAGGGGCCTGATTGAAATTCATATGCATAAGGCCGAACAGGAGAGAGGACAACAGCACCGCCCCCGCTACATTTCCGCTTTTCAGATATCCTCTGTACACCACGCCCCGGAAGCAGAGTTCCTCGCAGACAGGTCCGAAGACGGCCATCATGAAAAAGGTCAGTAAGAAAGGCAGGTTCAGCACCTCTGTGCTGATAGAAACCACAGCATTATCCACAAAAAGCATACTGATCGCATTCAGCAGCGTGGTCAGCGGGCCCATTAAAAACGTGTACAGAACGATCATAAACACGGAGGACAGCTTCAGTTTGTGAAATCCCAGCACCCGGTTGGGCTTCTCCCTGGACACAAGCACCGCAAGAAAGGCGGGCACCGCCAGTATCAGCTCACTGACAAGAAGATTGGTCACCATTCCCATACTGTACACATTACGCAGGGCAATCAGCAGGCCCACCACTCCCAGATGCAGTATAATTATCCCCAGAAAACACCAGTTAACTTTCCTGTAATTCATGTAACGCTCCTATTTTATCTTTCTGATCGATTTTTCAGTAATTTCTATGCGTCCGTTTTTCAGCAGATATCCCACCGCTCTTTTAAATTCGTTTTTGCTCATCTGTGTCTCTCTTTTGATAACCTCCGGTGAAGCCTTATCGTTAAAAGGCAGTACTCCGTCGAAGCTCTCAATGAGTTCTATTACCTTCAGGGCATCCGTTTCTATTATGCGGTAAGACTTGTCCCTTATACTCAGATCCAGCTTGCCGTCCTCATGCACCGCGATCACTCTCGCCTGCACCAGTTCCCCCACCCGCAGCTCGCCGAACATTTCCCTGGGCGGTATCAATGCGGAATACCTGTCGTCAACCGCTACAAAGGCCCCGAACTGGCGGCTGATTTCATAGAGATGCCCGCTTACCTGGTCATCCTTGTGGTAAGGGCTGTCCGTCTGCAGATAGTGGTATATTTTCATACTGGCACACAGGCGTCCGCTCTTGTCCACATAAAGCACCACCGGAAAGCTGTCCCCCTCCTGCACATGGGTTGTCTGTTCCTTAAAGGGCAGAAACAAATCCTTTTCCAGCCCCCAGTCCAGAAAGGCTCCGAATTTACCGGTCTGGGCCACAGTGAGCACAGCCACCTCACCCAGGCTCAGCCTGGGCTCTTTGGTGGTGGCTATCAGGCGGTCCTTGGAATCCCGGTACACAAACACGGACAGCGTATCCCCCGTTTCACAGCCCTCCGGCACCTGTTTCCCGGGAAGGAGCACCTTTTCCTCCCGGTTGTCCTCCGGCGCAAGATAAACGCCGAAATCCACTTTTTTTACTACCATCAGTTCCTGCATTCTTCCTAATTCAATATGCATATTCATCCTCACTGCTTCTTTTTCCTGAACTCCACAACCGCAAAGGGCTGCCCCTCTTCATCGCAGAGGGATACGCTCACCTGGTTTTCCTGTTCAAATACCTCCGGCACAATACAATCATGAAGCAGAGCCGATTTTCTGTATTCCGCCCGCATCTGCCCAATGGGAAAATTCCCGGGGAGATATTCCTGCGCCATATATATATACTGCCCGTTATTTACATGCTGATTACTGTCCAGATGCTGTTTTGCCACCACAAACGGCGCTTTTTGGCACCCTGCTTCAGGCAGGGCGATTTTGCGCGGCTCATAATCCATGGACAGCTTCTGCTCCAGGCAGTACGCCGCCAGCATTTCCTGCGTGGGACGAACCGGCCTTCCCGCTTTCCTGTCCATCAGGCTCCAGATGGAATTCGCCCGGATTATGATTTCCCCGGCCTCATCCCTGATAAAAAAATTACGATACCCCATGAAACCCTTAAATTCATAGGGATATGTCCCGACTGTTATATTGTCACACAATTTGGGATATCTGTCTATCACAATCTGCCAGTATGACATCACCCATACCATGTTCCGCTCTTCCAGATAATCGATCCCGACCCCCAGCTGCTCTGAATGAAAAGTGGAGCAGTCCTGAAAATAATCCACCACCGATGCTATGCTTAATTTCCGCTCCGGGTCCAGTTCACTGTAGCGTACCCTGCTTTGAAATGTGTACATATATTTATGCCTCCTCCCGGCCTGTCTGCCGTTTACCCTGAAAACATATTATACCCCAGGTTCCCGGCACTTTCAACTTTTGTTCTGTTCGAGATGTATATGCAATATGCTATAGTTCATAAAGCATATTGCCGCTTCTTTTTTATTTTGATTCCTTCTATTCTTTTTATACAGGGAGGGCATGCTATGGCAGAAAAAACGACCAATACCACTACAGAACAGATTATTGTTCAGATTTCCCGCAATGTTAAAAAATACCGGCTTATGCGCAAAATGACCCAGTTTGATCTTGCTTCGGCCATAGGCATTGAAGCGCAGTATTACGGTCAGCTGGAGCGGGGAGAACGTCATTTTCAAATCGACAAGATTATCAAAATCTGCAGCGTACTGCAGGTGGGCATCCAGGATCTGGTGGATATCACTCCCGTGGATTCCTCCAGAAAAGCCTCCGCCAAAAACACGCTGGAGAGGCTTCTTCCATTATTGGGTTCCTGCACCGATACCGGACTGTCGGAGGAACAGCTTCTTGCTCTGGAAAAATTCATAACGGAAATTCTTCCTTTGATAAAATAAGTGTCCTCGCTTCAACTGTCTTATGCCTGGTACATATAAAATAACCCGATGGAATATATCCATCGGGTTTTCTGAACAGGGCTACAAGGATTCGAACCTTGAAATGACGGAGTCAGAGTCCGTTGCCTTACCGTTTGGCGATAGCCCTATATTTTGGACAAGCTTTTTTAGCGGCTTGCAAGAATAGATTATATATGATTCCCACCACTTTTGCAAGTACTTTTTTTATATTTTTCCATTTTTTTAAATTTCTGCAAAAACCGGCATAAAATGCCCTTTTCCGCAGCTTTTTGCCATGCGGCCCCGCCGGATAAACAGCGGGGCCGCACACAAGGTTGGGGAACCTCTATACCTCAAACATCAAATCACCGTAGGTAGGGAACGGCCAGTCTTCCTTATCCATCATCATTTCCAGTTCATCTGCCGGCGCCCTCAGGGCATCCATGGCAGGTATCACCAGATCCTTATAACGGAATGCCTGTTCCTTCATATCCTCTATGGAAGAAGCCGCCGCTTCCTCCTTCTGCAGGACGGTCAGGGCTTCCTTCATTTCGGTAAGCTTGCTGTTTACCTTCACAAGCAGCTCCAGCTGTACCACCGGCTCCACGCCCGCCGCCTTCACATCCAGAACCGTTTTCGCCAGCTTCCGGCTGTATTCCACCACTGCAGGGATTATCTGCTTGGAAGCCATATCAATCATGGTAAGAGCCTCAATATTAATACTCTTTGCATATATCTCATATATAATTTCTTCCCGGGATTCCAGCTCGGCTCTGGTGAAAATATGGAATCTTTCAAACAGCTGCACCGCTTTTTCCTTAGTCAGCGTATTGGCGGCTTCAATCATGGATTTGATATTGGGAAGCCCTCTTCTCGCCGCTTCCGCCACCCATTCATCGGAATAGCCGTTCCCGTTGAAAATTATCCGGTGATGCTCGGTCATATACTGCTTTATCAAATCATGTACAGCCATATCGAAGTCATCCGCTTTTTCCAGGATATCGGCGGCTTCACAGAAGGCTTCGGCGACGATGGCATTCAGTGTGGTATTGGGGCTTGCAATGGAATCTGCGGAACCCACCATACGGAATTCAAATTTATTACCGGTAAATGCAAAGGGCGATGTCCGGTTTCTGTCTGTGGCATCCTTCGGCAGATCCGGCAGGGTGGAAACACCCGTCATCAGCTTGCCGCCCAGGAGACAGGATTTGGCTTCTCCGGTTTCAATCAGCTGTCTTACCACATCTTCCAGCTGTTCCCCTAAAAATACGGAAATAATAGCCGGCGGCGCTTCATTGGCTCCCAGTCTGTGGTCATTCCCCACATCCGCCGCGCTCTGGCGGAGCAGATCCGCATGGATATCAACAGCCTTCAGGATACATGCCAGAACCAGCAGGAACTGTATGTTTTCATTGGGGGTTTCACCGGGATCCAGCATATTCATGCCGTCGTCCGTGGTGATGGACCAGTTGTTATGTTTGCCGGAACCGTTCACGCCCGCAAAGGGCTTTTCATTCAGCAGGCACCGTAAGCCATGACGTTCCGCTACTTTTTTCATTGTTTCCATGATTATCTGGTTGTGATCCACCGCAATATTGGCTGTTTCGTAAATCGGGGCCAGCTCATGCTGTGCGGGAGCCACCTCGTTATGCTGCGTCTTGGCCGTCACGCCCAGCTTCCACAGCTCCACATTCAGATCCTTCATGAAGGCACCGATACGTTCCCTGATGACGCCGAAGTAATGATCCTCCAGTTCCTGTCCCTTGGGTGCCGGTGCGCCGAACAGGGTACGGCCTGCAAATATCAGATCCTGTCTCTTTAAGTATTTCTGACGATCGACCAGGAAATATTCCTGTTCCGGCCCAACGGAGGCCGTCACTTTGGTCGCTCTCGTATTTCCAAAAAGCTTCGCTATACGCAGCGCCTGTTCGCTTATTGCTTCCATGGAACGAAGCAGAGGGGTCTTTTTATCCAGCGCTTCCCCTGTATAGGAACAGAAGGCGGTGGGGATACAGAGAATCACGCCCGTGGCATCTTCCTTGAGAAAAGCCGGGGATGTAATATCCCATGCGGTATACCCTCTGGCTTCAAACGTGGCGCGCAGGCCGCCGGAAGGGAAGGAAGAAGCATCCGGCTCTCCTTTAATCAGTTCTTTCCCGGAAAATTCCATCAGCATTTTTCCATTCTCATCCGGATGCCCGATAAAGGAATCATGCTTTTCCGCAGTAATGCCTGTCAGCGGCTGGAACCAGTGGGTATAATGCGTCGCGCCGTTTTCAACAGCCCAGTCTTTCATGGCCTTTGCCACAATGTCTGCGGTAGCAAGAGAAAGCTCCCCGCCCTGGTCCATAACCTTCTTCACCTCTTTGAATACATTCTTGGGAAGACGCTCTCTCATAGTTCCCAGGTTGAATACATTTTCACCGAAAATTGCTTCCACATTCAGAACTTCGCTCATTTTATCCTCCATTCCGCCGCCGCGAAGTACGGCTCTCTCTCCCATTTTTTGTAACTGTTCAGCACCTTCGCAGTTACGGCTTTTTACGTCTGCAGCCCGCAGGCATCGCTTATTTCAATCTGCCGGCTCCCCTGCCGGGAAGCCTCCCGCAGAGCGTGTTTGAACATTGCTTTCCGCAAAGCGGGCAAACGAACCGTCAAACACACTTTAGTTTTCTGCATAAAAAAAATGTCCCAAAAACCCTTTTGGAACACCTTCGTTCATGATACCTGCCAATATGAAAACTGCTTTCGTTTTCTATAAGATACCTTAAAACTCTAAAAAAAGCAAGTAAAAGTTTTAAAAATTTTCACACCGTAATTCGCTTGCTCGGATAAGGGATCTTTTATCATGAAGGGGAAGGAAGCCGGGTTTTTCAATCTATATTACCACAACTTTTTTCCCCTTGCATTAAAAAAATAAAAAACCTGGCCGCCCGCAGGTCCGGCTTATCCGTTTGCCGGTGTCCCGCTCTTCACTCTGAGAATATCATACCTGTCGGGGCTTTCAGACAGCTCCAGATACAGAACCTGTTTGGGATGGGGCGCACTTTCCATTTCCGTTCCTTCTTCATCTGCTATCCGTAACACCCTGACCGGAATATTCCTGCCGTCCGGTTTCATGATCTCAATAGTGTCCCCTTTACAGAACTTATTCCTCTGTTCGATCCTCGTAAGGCCTTCCCTGCATTCCCCGACGGTCCCCAGATAGATGTACTCATTCACATACGTATTGCTGTCGTATATCTGCCCGCCTTCGGAGGGCTTTCCAAAATAAAAACCGGTGGTAAACTGCCGGTAGGTACACTTGGAAATTTCGGTCTGATACCACTGCCGGTTTCTGCGGTATTCTTCCTCCGACCGGAAATAATCATCGATAGCTTTCCTGTACGTACGGGCCACAGTTGCCACATATAAAGCTGTTTTCATTCTGCCTTCTATTTTAAAACTGTCAATCCCGGCATCCGCCAGCTCCGGTATATAATCAATCATACACAGATCCTTGGAATTAAAGATAAACGTTCCTCTTTCGTTCTCATAGACCGGCAGATACTCTCCCGGACGGCTCTCTTCCATAACTGCATATTTCCAACGGCAGGGATGGGTGCATTCTCCCTGGTTGGCATCCCGGCCGGTAAAATAATTGCTGAGAAGGCATCTTCCGGAATAGGAAATACACATTGCCCCGTGCACAAAGCTTTCTATTTCCATGTCCTCGGGAATCTTTTCCCGGATTTCCTTTATTTCCGCAAGGGAAAGCTCTCTGGCGGAAACCACTCTTTTAGCCCCCTGCTCCCACCAGAAACGATAGGTCAAGTAATTGGTATTGTTGGCCTGGGTGGAAATATGGATTTCCGCCTCCGGCCACTCCTCCCTGGCAAGGGTAAACATGCCGGGATCCGAGATAATCAGCGCATCCGGCCCTATTTCCTTCAATTCCCTGAAGTATGCCCTGGCCCCGTCCAAATCCCCGTTATGGGCCAGGATGTTCGCCGTCACATACACCCTGGTATTATGCGCATGGGCAAACCGGATTCCTTCCGCCATATCCTCCCGGGAAAAATTCTTTGCCTTTGCCCTCAGCCCAAAAGCCTCTCCACCAATATATACCGCATCGGCTCCAAAAATAACCGCCGTTTTCAGCACTTCCAGATTGCTTGCCGGAATGAGAAGCTCCGGCTTCCTGTTCTTATCCTTCATGTATCTCCTCCTTAGGAACCCAGTTTCTTACCCGCTTCCTCCCGGGGCTGCTGCTCCTGCAGTCCGCACCCGTACCGGGAAGCCTTAATGCTGACGGCCACGCCGTCCCCCACCGGAAGCACCGAGGTCACCAGCGCAGGGTTATGCTTCAATTCATAAAGATATTCCCGCATTCTGGCATGTATGGTTCTGTCCCGCCTGGTCACGGCATACCTGGATTCCAGGATATTCCCGTCCTGAAGAACGTTATCCGACACCATCATCCCTCCCTCGCGCAGAAGCCGCAGGACGTCCGGAAGGAAATTCATATACTGCCCCTTGGCGGCATCCATAAATATAAAATCATAGCTGCCGTCCAGCTTTTTCAGCGCCAGCGCCGCATCCTCCGCTATGAGGTGTATACAGCCGCTCTTCCCAAATCGCCTGAAATTCTCCAGCGCCACGGGGATCCGTTTCTCATATTTTTCTATCGTTGTGATCTGACAGCCCTCCGGCGCGTATTCACTCATACAAAGAGCAGAAAAACCAACTGCCGTTCCCACCTCCAGAATCCGTTCCGGCCGGTTAGCCGCTATCAGCGTCCTTAACAGGCTTTGGGTTTCTGTGCGGATAATCGGCACATTGGTTTTTCTTGCTTCCTTTTCCAGTTCATTCAGATATGCCGGATTCCCTGTGTCCAGAGAATTGATGAAGGCCGTCAGGCGCTCATCCGTTATCATTGTCTGCGTCTCCTTCATCCGAAGAGGCCGCCATGGTCTGTATCATTTCTTCCGATGTCATTGCCGTATTAAGTGTATAGGTACCGGCTTTCACGCCCTCCTTATACCCTGCCAGTTTTTCCTGCAGCACGAAAAGCCCCGCATCCCGGATAAGGCCTGCCGATTCCATTTTATCAGCAATATCCTTCATACTGTCTTCACTGCTTACCGTTATCACGATATCCGTTCCCGGCGCATCCTCCATGGGAGGTTCTCCGAAGATTCTCTCCCCATAGGAAAAAGCCATGCTGCCGAGCCGGTAAATAACCATTACCACCAGGATTATTACAACAATTTTCACCACGGAATATACAGCAAATCCCGCTGCCTCTTTTTTCTTCATTGACGTTTCCTTTCCTTCCTACTCAAAATCCATCGCTTCCGCCAGTTTTACATCAATCTCCTGCATCATGCGGCAAAAAGCGAGTTCGGCATCAAGGAACTCTTCGACCAACGGGTCTTCCCTGAATTTCTCATATTCTCTCTCAAAATCATCCAGCTTGTCAAGTAAATCTTCTGTTTGGACAGAATTTTGTAATTCAAAGTTACGAACCCGGTATTCGTCAATTTTTTCTCTCATATCACCGGAATTATCCACCCGCTCACTTTGCCTGCGGTATTCCCGGTAAACTTCAGATTCCTTTACAGCTTGGGCAAGCTGCTCCAGAGCCTCCTGTACTTCCATCGTTTCTACACAACCTTTCACGTTCTAGACTTCCATAATGATGGGAAGTATCATGGGGCGGCGTTTTGTTTTTTTCCAGATAAAATCGCCCAGGGAATCTTTCACTGCAGACTTGATCTTGCCCCAGTCACTGCAGCCGCGTCCGATGCAGTTATCCAGCACATCCGTCATCAGAACTCTGGCTTCTTCCATCAGCACGTCGGATTCCTTTACATAGACAAAGCCGCGGGATACCAAATCCGGTCCGCTCACCAGCTGCCCGCTGGCGGAATCCAGCCCGAGGACAACGATCATGATGCCGTCCTCCGCCAGATGCTGCCGATCCCGCAGAACCACATTCCCCACATCTCCGACGCCCAGTCCATCCACAAGGATAGCTCCCACAGGCACCTTTCCTGTAACCTGGGCTTTTTCACCGCCCAATTCCAGGACATCCCCGGAATTGATCATGAAAATGTTCTCTTTGGGGATTCCCAAATCCGCAGCCAGCCCTGCCTGCGCCTTCCGGTGCTTGAATTCTCCATGGATGGGGATTGCATATTTGGGATGGACCAGGGTATAAATCAGTTTGATTTCTTCCTGGCAGGCATGTCCGGAAACATGGACATCCTGGAAAATAACCTCCGCACCTTTCATGGAAAGCTCATTGATAACCTTTGTAACCGCTTTCTCATTCCCGGGGATGGGATGGGATGAGAAAATAATAACATCATTGGGTGTGATGGATATCTTCCTGTGGGCGCTTCCCGCCATACGGCTCAGGGCCGCCATGCTTTCGCCCTGGCTTCCCGTCGTAATGATTACGGTACGCTCATCCGGGTAATTCTTAAGCTGATCCACAGTGATCAGCGTATTATCCGGAATATTCAGACAGCCCAGATTCATGGCGGTATCAATGATATTCACCATACTCCGGCCTTCCACCACCACCTTCCGGTTATATTTATACGCGGAATTAATAATCTGCTGCACCCTGTCCACGTTGGACGCAAAGGTGGCAATAAGAATCCTCTGGTTGGGATGCTCGTGGAAAATCGTATCAAAAATCCGGCTCAGCGTCCTCTCTGAAGGCGTAAAGCCATGCCGCTCCGCATTGGTGCTGTCACACATCAGAGCCAGCACACCCTTTTTGCCGATTTCCGCAAAACGCTGCAGATCGATGGCATCCCCGAATACCGGCGTGTAATCCACCTTAAAGTCTCCGGTATGCACGACAGTACCGGCCGGCGAATAGATGGCAAGCGCTGCGGCATCCACAATACTGTGGTTTGTCTTAATAAATTCTATCCGGAACTGTCCCAGGTTGATGGACTGACCGAATTTGATAACCTTTCTCTTTGTATGGTTAAGAAGGTTGTGCTCCTTCAGTTTATTCTCTATGATTCCCATAGTAAGGCGCGTAGCATAAACGGGGATATTCAGCTGCTTCAGCACATAGGGGAGCGCTCCGATATGGTCTTCGTGTCCGTGGGTGATCACAAAGCCTTTTACTTTATCTACGTTGTCCTTCAAATAGGTGATATCCGGAATAACCATATCAATTCCCAGCATATCATCATCGGGGAAAGAAAGACCGCAGTCCACCACAACAATACTGTCTTCATACTCGAAGGCAGTAATGTTAAGCCCAATCTGCTCCAATCCTCCCAAAGGGATTACTTTCAGCCTGGAGCCTTCATTATTCACTTGTTTTGTTTTTTTCAATCAAATTACCTCCACATTCCTTACAGTACCCGTAGAGCTTCACCTCATGATCGGTAACCTTAAAGCCTGTCGTCCTGGCAATTTCTGCCTCCAGCTCATCCAGCAGGTCATCCTCCACGCTCATGACCCTGCCGCAAGAGAGACAAATCAGGTGATGATGGTGATGGCAGTTTTTTTTCGTCCCCATATCGCCAATCTCATACCTTACAAATCCATCATCCAGGTTTATCCGGTCTATCAGATGTAATTCCATAAATAACTGTATTGTTCTATAAACAGTAGCCAGCCCTATTTCAGGACTGCCTGCTTTTACCAAATCAAATATTTCTTCAGCAGTCAGATGGGAACCGGGCCTGGATGCCAGCGCATCCAATACAAGAAGACGCTGACGTGTTACCTTCAGTCCCTTTTGCTTCAGTATCCCTTTTATTTTTTCTTCATCAAGAATCATGTATGCTACCTCCTGGATTATTTCTCCAGGTCAATATCCTCCAGCATATCGGAAAAAATTTCTGCCACCGCATCCAGTTCGCGTTCATCATCCACGATTTCATAGATGGCATCTTTATCTTCAGGGGCTGATATATCCTTCAGAATCAGGGCCTCCCCCTCTTCCTCATCCATCGAATCGGTGACCAGAATATAATCGCAGCCGCCCAGTCTTGTCTGCTCCAATACGTAAAACTCAGCCTTTTCGCCGTCTTCCAGGCAAAATACAATTTTATCCAAAATTATTTCCCGCTTTCTTTATACGTTCCGGTTCTTCTGTTCCTCATGGCCCTATAAATCAGGTTCCATGGAACCCTACAAACCTGGTTCCATGGGAATTCCGCTTTTTTCCTCTTTGGATATGGCCTGCTCCAGCACGCCGTCCTGCCTGTTTTTCCTGTAATCCAGATATCCCTGCAGGATAAGCACGGCAGCGATGCGATCCACGTGATCTTTTCTGTTTTCCCTGCGGATTCCCGCTTCCATCATGGTGCGGTCGGCCGCCACTGTAGTGAGACGCTCGTCCCAGAAGGTAATGGGAAGCGCGGTGCGCCGCATCAGCTTCTCCGCGAATTCCTTGGTCAAAGCCACGCGGTCACCTTCCGAATCGTTCATATGCTTGGGATATCCCAGCACGATTTCCTTCACTTCATATTCCAGTATCAATTCTTCAATCCTGGCCAGCGTCTGGCGGAGCTTGTTCTCTTCTTTTCTGCGGACAATTTCGATTCCCTGAGCAGTAATCAATAAAGGGTCACTGATGGCGACTCCCACCGTCTTTGACCCGAAATCCAGTCCCATAATACGCATACATTACCCATCCTTTTCTGATACGGCACAAAAACCCGGAACCGGACGCCAACGCATCCGGCACAGAGCAAACGACACCCTGGAGCATGACTGAACTTCATTCCTGCAAGTTCCAATCACACCCTGGTTTACTGCCTGTCCCAGTTATTATTTTTAATATATTCCTTGAGCATCTCTTCCACCAGCTCGTCCCGCTCCGCGCGCATGATCATGCCCCGGGCATTCTTATGGCTGGTAATATAGGTCGGATCTCCGGACATAATATATCCCACTATCTGGTCAACCGGGTTGTAGCCCTTTTCCGTAAGCGCCTCATAAACCGCAGCCAGAATGACCTTCACTCCGTTCTCCGGTTCCTTTTCCACTTTAAAATACTGTGTGCTGCCAAAATCCTGGTCCTGCATCCTAAACTCCATTCCGTCTTACTGTCAAAATACCTGTTCCTTATTATCTTACTCTACTTTGTGAAAAATTTCAACGTATTTAAAATGTGTACGATGATACCCGTTACCGTTCAAGCAAAAGGATTTCCTCTGTCAGCAGCCCTGCGGCCTTTCCTGTCACCAGCATATTGCCGCCTGCCAAACTGCCCGGCACCGCAGCTTTCACATACGTATCCGTATGGCCGATACGGTATTCCCTGCCATCAATTTCCCTGGCTTCTTCCGTTAACACAGTAACTTTTTTCCCTATGTAGCCCTCACGGTATGCAGCGGACTGTTTCTTTTCCAGCTCCAGCAGTTCCTTGCTTCTCACCGTTTTAACCGGCTCCGGCACCTGATCCTCCATGGCGGCTGCCACAGTCCCCTGACGCCTTGAATACTTGAAAACATGCATTTCAAAAAAGTCCACTTTTTCCAAAAACCGTTTGGTTACGGCAAATTCCTCTTCCGTTTCTCCCGGGAACCCTGTGATCACATCCGTTGTAATAGCCGGATTTCCGAATACCCTGCGCAGCAGCTTCACCTTTTCATAGTATTCCTCTGTCGTATAATGCCTATTCATTCTTTTTAAAGTTTCATCACATCCGCTCTGCAGGGAAAGATGGAAATGCGGGCATACCTTGGGGAGCGCCGCCAGCCCTGCGGCAAACTCCTCCGTAATAATCCGCGGCTCCAGCGATCCAAGCCGGATCCTTTCGATTCCGTCCACCCCGGCAATTTCCCTCACCAGGTTCAGCAGATATGCCCGTTCCATAGCCGTCCCCCGCAGATCTTTTCCGCTTTCCAGATAATCGCCGTCCGTCTTATCGACGAAATCCATACCGTAGGAGCTGATATGAATGCCGGTAAAAACGATCTCTTTATACCCTTCCCGTGCAAGCCCCCGCACTTCCCGCAGAATATCCTCCTGCTTCCGGCTGCGCACCCGCCCCCTGGCATAAGGGATGATGCAATAGGAGCAAAACTGGTTACAGCCATCCTGGATTTTAATATATGCCCTGGTACGCGAGGATGAAAAATCCTCCCCGGATGCCTCTTCTCCCCCGGATGTCTTCCCCTCCTGCCTGTTCCATCCCGAAAGGGACATTTCTTCATATTCCTCTTCGCAGGAGATATCCACCACAGACGTATGATGAAGCGTTTTCACATCCGCCGCATCGCCGGTCTCTCTCTCCCCCTTCTTTCGTTCACGCTCCTCCAGAAAAGCCTCCAGAATCGGAAGAAGATCCTTTTTCCGGTTATTCCCCACCGCCAGATCGATACTCCCGTCCAGCAGCGCTTCTTCCTTCCCCGCCTGCACATAACACCCCACGGCAACCACCACGGCAGCCGGGTTTTGCTTCTTCGCCCGATGCAGCATCTGCCTGCTTTTCCGGTCCGCAATATTAGTCACAGTACACGTATTTACGATATATATATCCGCTTTTTTATCAAATGGTACAATTAAATATCCGCTTTCTTGTAACTTTTGCCCGATAACCTCTAATTCATAGGCATTAACTTTACAGCCCAAATTATGTAATGCTACACTTTTCATATTATTCCCCACTATTTTTGTCATGTTTGATGCTTGACTTTTACCCCCCTTCCCTTTAATATGTAAGCAGAAGGTATACGACAACATAACCGTTCTACCGGATATAGTTGTTCAACAAATAAGGAGGTAAAACAAAATGAAAACCGTTAAGATTTCATTAAATTCCATCGATAAGGTAAAATCATTTGTAAATGACATTACCAAGTTTGATTATGACTTTGATTTAGTATCCGGAAGATACGTAATCGATGCAAAATCAATCATGGGCATCTTCAGCCTCGACTTATCCAAGCCGATCGACCTGAATATCCATGCTGAGGATAACTCTGACGAAGTTCTGGAAGTACTTAAGCCCTACATGGTTTAATTACCCTCCACCGCGTCCCGGTTAAATAATGATGGAAAAAAGGGCAAGAACCTGCGCAATTAGGAGGGGGCTTGTCTTTTTTTATAACTGCCGGCCGCAAAGAAAAAATGAAAGCTGACCGGAATACAGATAACAATTTACCATTATCTGCATTCCGGGCAGTTTTTATTTTACTTTTTGTACAGGGCGGCTTACCGCCCCCATCCTGTCTTCTCTAAGTGCGGCAGGCGCCGCCCGGGTCTGTTAGCTACGCATCCGCCCCCACTACTATCATTTCCTTCGTCTCCAAAGCCGTCTCCACCAGCTCCCCGATCTTCTCCCCCAAAAACTTCTCATGCTTTCTGATCACATTCAGGTTCGGCTTCGTTACCGGATGCTTTGCCACAAAGATCGTACAGCAATCCTCAAACGGCAATATCGAAGTCTCATACGTCCCAATCCTCTCCGATATATCGATAATTTCCTGTTTGTCCATCCCTATTAACGGCCGGTACACCGGCATGGCGCAGGCATCATCCGTAGCCGCCAGCGACTGCATTGTCTGGGAAGCCACCTGTCCAATGCTCTCGCCCGTAATCAGCCCCAAACACTCCGTATCCCCAGCGATCCTCTCCGCGATCCGCATCATATACCGCCTCATAATAATCGTCAGCTCATCATGAGGGCACTTCTCATAAATATGCAGCTGGATATCGGTAAAATTCACAACATGAAGATAAATCGGCCCGCTGTACTTCGCCACCTGCTTCGCCAGATCCACCACTTTCTGCTTCGCCCTCTCACTGGTATACGGCGGAGCATGGAAATAAACCGCATCTATCTTTACCCCTCTTTTGGCGATCATATACCCTGCCACCGGCGAATCGATCCCTCCTGACAGCAGGAGCATTCCCTTCCCGTTCGTACCGACCGGCATACCGCCCGGCCCCGGGATTTCAATGGAATAAATATAAATCTTTTCCCTGATTTCTATATGAAGCATCACATCCGGCTTATGCACATCCACCTTCATTTCCGGGAATGCATCCAACAGCACACCGCCCGCTTCGCCGTTTATCGTCATGGAATCCAACGGGTAATTCTTCCGCGCCCTCCTGGCATTCACCTTAAAGGTCAGATGCTTGTCCGCATAAACCTCATCCATATACTGCACCAGGGTCCCGCACAGCTTATCAAACCCTTCATCCTCCACCTGCACCATAGGGCAGATATCCGCGATGCCGAAAACCTTCTTCAGATGCTCCACTGCCTCGTCATAATCATATTCTTCAGACAGCACATCCACATAGATCCTGCCTCTGGTACGATGCACCGCAAACTGCCCTTCACATCGCTTCAGGGCATACCGGATCTGCCTCACCAGAGCATCCTCAAAAATACCTCTGTTTTTACCTTTTACACCAATTTCCGCATACTTAATCAGAAATGCTTTAAATACCATATCTTATCCTCCGCTGCCGCTTCGCTTTTTTACAGCCTGCGCCGTAAATGCGCAGACCTATATGAACTGTAACTCCGGTTTTCCCCTTCCGGAAGACCGGCTGCCGCCGGCGCCTGCACTGCGTTGGTACAACGCAGTGCTTTACTCCGCCCTGTACGGCAGGACACCGGTTCTACCTTCTGGTAAATCTGCGCAGCATGGGGACAATCTCATACAGCGCGTTCAGCGTATACCGGATTTCCTCTTCCGTAGTAAATACCGACAGGCTGAAACGAAGCGTGGAACCCATAAGCTCCTTATCCAGCCCGATAGCCCGCAGGGTTGCCGATGCAGCCGTTCCCGGCTTATTGGAAGAACAGGCACTTCCGGAAGATACATAGATCCCCCGTTCCTCCAGCGCATGCAGTAAAACCTCACTCCGGATCCCCAGGAAAGAAACGCTGATTACATGGGGGGCACTATCCCGTCCTGTCAGGCCGTTCACCCGTACCCCATCCAGCTGCATCACGCCTTCCAGGAACATCTCCTTCAGCGCATACAGCCGGTTCACATCTCCTTCCAGATTGGCATACATCTCTTCCGCGGCCTTTGCAAGCCCCGCTATTCCCGGCACATTTTCCGTACCGGAACGCATCCCTCTCTGCTGGCCTCCTCCAAAAATAATCGACTGTATCTTCACCTTTTCGCTGATATAAAGAAAGCCGACACCCTTGGGGCCGTGAATCTTATGACCGCTTACCGACAGCAGGTCAATTCCCATCTTTTTCGGCAGGATCCTGAACTTTCCGAATCCCTGGACCGCATCCACATGGAACAGGGTTGCGGGATTCATCTGCTTAATCAGCATCCCCGCTTCCGCAACAGGCTGCAGGGAACCGATTTCGTTATTCGTATGCATAATCGATACCAGAATGGTATCCGGTCTCATGGCATACTGTAAATCCTCAAGCCGAATCCGTCCAAAGCCGTCCACCGGCAGATAAGTTACTTCAAAACCCTGTCCCTCCAGATACTGCATGGTCTGCAGAATGGCAGGGTGTTCAATAGATGTGGTGATCAGGTGCCTTCCGGCCCGGCAGTTTGCAAAAGCACATCCGATGAGGGCAAGATTATCAGACTCCGTTCCCCCTGAAGTAAAAAAGATTTCTTTTTCATTGACCTTCAGTGTTCTTGCAATCACATCTTTGGCATAGCGCAGATACTGCTCTGCCTGCACTCCTTTCATGTGCATACTGGATGGATTGCCATAGTCCTGACACATGACCCTGGTCATGATAGCCGCCACACTGTCAAAGCACTGCGTGGTAGCGGAATTATCCAGATAGCATTCCATAATTTTTTCCCAACTTTCTGTATTTGATTTTGCCATTAGTCATAAACCCCACAGCAAGCTGACAGAGCATCAAACTTGCTGCCAAGTAAGCTGTGGGGGGATATGATCCTCGCGGCAGTCGCCAAGCGGATAATAGAACCTTCGGTTCCAATAGAACTTTTAGTTCTATATGAGTGCGTCCGTTTGGCTTATTACCCGCGGGAATGAAGCGCGGACTCCTGTTTCGGAATCCGCCTAACTTATTATATGCCTGACTGCCCTAATTGGGAACCCTCAGGCCCGTCCCCTTCCAGTTGGTACATAATCCAGGATAGCACCGTAAATCCGGCAGTTTCCGTACGTAGAATGCGCCTTCCCAGCGTCACGGGCTCAAAGCCGCAGGCAGAAGCCGCTTCCACCTCACTATCCTCGAAACCGCCCTCCGGTCCGATAAAAACAGCTACAGACTGCCCGGAACGGATATTCCCGATAAGATCTTTTGTTTTTGCCATCCCCTCCGCCAGCTCATAGGGAAAAAGCTTTACGTCCATACCTGCCGCAAACTGCAGCGCTTCTCCCATCGGCATAACCGGCATGACCTCCGGCACGATCCGGCGTTTGCTCTGCTTGGCTGCCGCCTCTGAAATCCCCTGCCATCTGACAAGCTTGTTCTTCTCTTTTTTGGCATCCAGCTTCACCACGCAGCGTTTGGAAGCTACCGGAATTACCGCATAAGCGCCCAGTTCCACCGCTTTCTGGATCACCAGTTCCATTTTATCCGCCTTTGGCAGACACTGGAACAGGTAAATCCTGGAGGGAAGCTCCAGCCCGTCCTCTTTTACAAACCGCAGCGTACCGATTACTTCATCCTCCAGGATTTCATCAATCCCGAACCGGTACTCCAGGCCGTCTTTCCCGTTGCTGACAGCAATTTCTTCCCCGATGCGCATACGCAGCACATTCTTTATATGATTTACGTCACTCCCGGTAATTGTGACCCTTTTTCCCTGAATTTGTCCGGGATCCACAAAAAACTGATACATCCTCTATCCGTTTCTCCTGTCACAGAGGCTTTCTGGCGGTCACTCCCACCCATTCGCCCTGATAGGTTACTTCCAGCACTTCCAGCCCTGCCGCCTTCACCGCTTCCACTACCGCGCTTTCCTTATCATCAATAATTCCTGAAGTGATATAAATCCCGCCCGGCTTCAGCTGGTTTACGATAACCGGTGAGAGGGCTGCAAGCACATCCGCCAGAATATTTGCCGTCACAATATCATAACAGCCGTATCCCACCCTGTCCCGGATTTCCGCTTCCGTAATGATATTCCCTATCATCATTTCAAACCGGTCCGGATCGATGTGGTTGGATTCCAGATTTTCACGCACCGCTTCTACGGCGCAGATATCCAGATCCGTGCCCACAACGTTATGCGCCCCGAACAGCAGAGCCAGAATCCCCAGTATCCCGCTGCCGGTCCCCACATCCAGGAGCGTCGTATCCGGTGTCACATACTTTTTAAGCTGTCGGATACAGAGCTGGGTGGTTTCATGCATTCCCGTCCCGAAAGCCGTTCCCGGATCGATATGAAGCACCATTCTGTCCTCATCTTCCTTTTCCGCCTCTTCCCAGGAAGGTATGACAAGAATATCATCTATATAAAACTGATGAAAATACTGTTTCCAGTTATTGATCCAGTCAATATCCTCTGTTTCCTCCACCGTAATGCTGCCTTCTCCGATATCACAGAACATACGGAGCCCGTCCAGCTCCTTCCGCACCCTCTCCGTCACCGCCTTTTCGTCCGTATCTTCCCCATTCACCTGAAGCCGTCCGTCCTCTGTTTCCTCCACAAAAAAACTGAGCCAGGCAATCCCGTCGTCCGCCGGACCTTCCGGAAGGATATCCACAAACATCTGCTCCTTCTCCGCCGCGGTAAGCGGCACCTTGTCCTCTATCTGCGCACCCTCCAGGCCGATGTCATAAAGTGTGCTTATAATAATATCTTCCGCATCCGTTACGGTTTTTATTTTAAATTTTTTCCATTTCATCTTTCCCTGCTCCTAACAACGGTTCCCTGGTTTCCGGATCTTTCTCTTCCTCCGGTAAGCCCCGTTAACTACATACCAGTTAATTATCTTAACACAAAGGACAGCCAACCACAAGGATTTTGGGGAATTTCCCCTACTTACGGCCCCCTCCGTCCCGTTTCATGGAAAAGAACCTGTCCAGCCCCATACGTACCGCTTCCGCATGGTCAAAAGCCAGGCCCCTCTCTGCGGCCGTATCAAATAAAGGCCTGCACCGATACTCCCGGCCATCGGTTTCTTCCACCCGATAAGAAAAAGAGGCACCCGTTTCCTCGGATTCCAGACAAATCCGTTCCCCTTCCCCATCCTTTTCCTTCCGGACCCGGAACCAGGCTGCCCGGGCCGCATCATCCCCTGCCTGTATCTTCGGGCCGTCCCCATCCACTATCGCCATATATGCCACAGAAATTATCCGGGTACGGGGATCCCGTTCCACCTCTCCAAAGGTATACAGCTGCTCCAGACATATTCCTTTCACTGCGGTCTCTTCTTCCAGCTCCCGCGCTGCAGCCTCCCGGAGAGATTCCCCCATTTCCACAAACCCGCCGGGCAGCGCCCAGCAGCCTATAAAGGGATGGTTTTTCCGTTGTATCAACAGCAGCCTGACATTTTCGCCCCTGTTATCCACAGCGAAAATCAGCATATCCACGGTTACAGACGGACGTTCATAATCACGGGGCCGGTACGTCTTAAGAAACTCCTCCTCTGTAAGGCCATTTTTATCCACCAATTCCATACTTACCCTCCACTCTGCCGCACCTTCCGTACAGGCAGGATTACCATTCACGGTCCCTTTGGGCGGCGGGCAAAGGGACCGTGAATGGTAACATTTCCTCTATTTTAACACAGCACTGCCCTTGACACCAGATACCTTGTCTTTTATAATCAAGAGGCAATACTTACTTAAGTATATTTAATAAGTCTGAATCCCGTCTTGAAAGGAAAATTACTATGATGACTTTACTGCTGCTTATTATTTACATATCCTTTATCAGCCTGGGTCTGCCGGATTCTCTGCTGGGCTCCGCCTGGCCCGTTATGTATGGAGAGCTTCAGGTTCCGGTCTCTTTTGCCGGTGTTATCTCCATGATTATTGCAGGTGGTACCATAATTTCCAGCTTTTTCAGCGAAAAAATCATACGGCGCCTGGGTACCGGCCTTGTCACGGCCATCAGTGTATTGATGACGGCCGCCGCCCTGCTCGGCTTTTCCATGTCCCATTCCGCCTGGCTTCTCTGCCTGCTTGCCGTTCCCTACGGCCTGGGAGCCGGAAGCGTGGATGCCGCCCTGAATAACTTTGTGGCGCTTCATTATAAAGCGCACCATATGAGCTGGCTTCACTGCTTCTGGGGAATCGGGGCAACCGCAGGTCCTTTTATCATGTCACTCTGCCTGAACAGAGGAAACAGCTGGCACAGCGGCTACCTGTCCATTGCCCTGATCCAGATCGTTCTCACTGTGTTTCTTTTTCTTTCCCTTCCTTTATGGAAAAAACAGCGGACCGGAACCGATCCGTCGGAACATGAGATACAGAATACCTCTCTTTCTTTTTCCCAGGTATTAAAACTTCCCGGCGCCCGACCGGCACTGCTCTGCTTCTTCGGCTATTGTGCTCTGGAAGCCTCGGCAGGGCTGTGGGGAAGCAGCTACTTTGTCCTTGCCAGAGGAATCCCTGCGGAAAAAGCCGCCCAATGGACCTCCCTGTTCTATTTCGGAATCACCTTCGGCCGTTTTATCAGCGGTTTTCTTTCCATGAAGGTATCCGACAAAAATATGGTACGTCTGGGCCAGGCAATAGCTCTGGGTGGGATCCTTGTCCTCTGCCTGCCATTCGGTTCCCCTGCTATATGCGGAGGATATTTTCTTATCGGTTTGGGCTGCGCCCCTATATACCCCAGCCTGCTCCACGCTACCCCCGCTAACTTCGGCCGGAAGAATTCCCAGGCTATCATGGGAATCCAGATGGCCTGCGCTTATGTGGGAAGCACGTTCATGCCTCCTTTGTTCGGACTCATCGCCCAATATGTGAATGTGCGCCTGTTCCCCGTTTTCCTTCTCTTATTCGTCCTCCTTATGATCCTGACGGCGGAAAAGTTGAAAATCAAAACGGAAATCTCATAATAATAAGCCCCAACAGCATAAAAAACAGCCGGCACACGCTGCGGTTCCCTGAAAGGGACACAGCCTGTGCCGACCGTCAATAATCCGGATTTTTGTTTTTCTTACTTCCAAAATCCTTTTTTCTTCTTTTCTTTCCCTTCTGCGGTACCATTCTCGCCCATCTTCTTAGCCGCATTCAGGCTGTCACCGGATGCCTCATCGAATTTCTTCAACAGCTCCTTCGCTTCTCCGGAAAGCTTATCAGGCACCTGGACCACCAGGGTTACATAATGATCGCCTCTCACCTCTTTGTTGCGGAGGTTGGGCACACCCTTGCCTTTCAGCCGGATCTTGGTATCCGTCTGTGTCGCAGGCTTCACATCATAGATCACCTTTCCGTCCACTGTATCGATGACAACTTCACCGCCCAGTGCCGCTACGGCAAAGGATACGGGAACCGTGGAATAGATATTATAATCCTGACGCTGGAAAATGGGATGACGGCCCACAATCACCTCTACAAGCACGTCACCTCTGGGCCCGCCGTTGACGCCGGGTTCTCCCATACCGGCCAAACGCTTGCACTGGCCATTATCAATACCTGCAGGAATATCCACTTCAAAGCGCTTTTTCATAGGGACATATCCGCTTCCATGGCAATCCATACATTTTTCTTTTATCACCTTGCCGGTACCATTACAATCCGGACAGGTCTGAACATTACGCACCGTACCGAAGAAGGACTGCTGTGTAAATACCACCTGGCCCTTACCGCCGCACTTAGGACAGGTAATAGGCTGTGTGCCCGGCTTCGCCCCTGTTCCGTGACAAGTCTTACATTCTTCTTTTACATTTAATTCTATGGTCTTGGCGGTGCCGAATACCGCCTCTTCAAAGGTTATATGGACACTGGTACGTAAATTTGCCCCTTTCATGGGCGCATTGCTGGCCCTGCCGCTTCTGCGCGAACCGCCGCCAAAGAAATCGCCAAAGATATCACCGAAAATATCGCCAAAGTCTGCACTGTTAAAATCAAAGCCGCCGAAGCCGCCGCCGGCACCCCCGTCAAAGGCCGCATGGCCGAACTGGTCATACTGTCTCCTTTTTTCAGGATCGCTCAGGACCGCATATGCCTCTGATGCTTCCTTAAATTTCTTTTCAGCCTCCGCATCTCCCGGATTCATATCAGGATGGTATTTTTTGGCGAGGACTCTGTATGCTTTTTTAATGGCTGCGTCGTCAGCATTTTTCTCAATGCCTAAGACTTCATAATAATCTCTCTTTTGTTCCGCCATAATTGCCTCCCTTGGTTCTGCCTCAACAGGACAGAATCACTATTATCTGAACGCAACACTAAGGGACACTGCAGTGCCCCCTAGTGTTGTATTTTTTAAGCTTAAACCTCTCTGAAATCACCGTCGATTACATCATCTTCCGGTGCGGAGCCTGTATCAGCTGCGCCTGCATCTGCCGCGCCGCCCATATCCGGGCCTGCGCCGCCTGCTGCCTGAGCCTGCTCGTAAACCTTGGAGAACAGGGTCTGTGCGCTCTGCATCAGTTTTTCCTGCGCCGCCTTCATGTCTGCAACCTGGGATTCTGTCATTTCCTGATCCTTGGTCTGATCCAGCAGAGCCTTCAGCGCACTCAGATCTGCCTGTACGCTTGCCTTGTCGGCTTCAGGAATCTTATCTCCCACATCCTCCAGGGCTTTTTCGGTCTGGAATACGAAGGAATCCGCTTCATTTCTGGCGTCAATTGCTTCTTTTCTCTTCTTATCCTGCGCTTCATATTCAGCAGCTTCCTTTACGGCCTTGCTGATATCATCTTCGGACATATTGGAACCGGCTGTAATGGTGATATGCTGTTCTTTTCCTGTACCCAGATCCTTGGCGGATACATTTACGATACCATTGGCATCGATATCAAAGGTAACCTCAATCTGAGGCACACCGCGTCTTGCCGGCGGAATGCCGTCCAGCCTGAACTGTCCGAGGGACTTGTTATCCTTTGCAAACTGTCTTTCTCCCTGAAGAACGTTGATGTCTACAGCAGTCTGGTTGTCTGCTGCGGTGGAGAAAATCTGGCTCTTCTTGGTAGGGATTGTTGTATTTCTCTCAATCAGCCTTGTTGCCACGCCGCCCATGGTTTCGATGGACAGGGACAGAGGAGTAACATCCAGAAGAAGGATATCGCCTGCGCCTGCATCGCCGGCCAGCTTGCCGCCCTGAACGGAAGCGCCGATAGCAACACATTCGTCCGGATTCAGCGTCTTGCTGGGCTCATGGCCCGTCATTAATTTTACCTTATCCTGTACAGCAGGAATACGTGTGGAACCGCCTACAAGAAGTACCTTGCCCAGCTCGGACGCGGTTACGCCGGCATCCTTAAGAGCATTCTGAACGGGAATAGCCGTTCTTTCCACAAGGTCGTGGGTAAGCTCATCAAATTTCGCTCTTGTCAGATCCATATCAAAGTGCTTCGGTCCATCCGCTGTTGCTGTGATGAAAGGAAGGTTGATGTTGGTCGTGGTTGCGCTGGAAAGCTCTTTCTTCGCTTTTTCAGCCGCTTCACGGAGTCTCTGCATAGCCATCTTATCGCCGGACAAATCAATGCCTTCCTGCTTCTTGAATTCACTTACCATCCAGTCGATAATCTTATTGTCAAAATCATCGCCGCCCAGACGTGTATCACCGTTCGTTGCGAGAACTTCGATGACACCGTCACCGATTTCGATGATGGAAACGTCGAAGGTACCGCCGCCCAGGTCGTATACCATGATTTTCTGTTCTTTTTCATTATCCAGGCCATAAGCAAGAGCTGCTGCCGTAGGCTCATTGATGATACGCTTTACATCCAGGCCTGCGATCTTTCCCGCATCCTTGGTAGCCTGACGCTGTGCATCATTGAAATAAGCGGGTACGGTAATCACCGCCTCATTCACCTTTTCACCAAGATAATTCTCAGCATCCGCTTTCAGCTTCTGGAGAATCATTGCAGAAATTTCCTGGGGGGAATATTTCTTTCCGTCAATGTCAACCTTGTAATCACTTCCCATATGTCTCTTGATGGAAGCAACGGTTCTGTCCGCATTGGTCACTGCCTGACGCTTTGCAGGCTCGCCTACCAGCCTTTCGCCGGTCTTTGTAAATGCGACCACACTGGGAGTTGTTCTTGCGCCCTCCGCGTTGGCGATAACGGTGGGTTTACCACCTTCCATAACTGCAACACAGCTATTTGTTGTACCTAAGTCGATACCGATAATTTTGCTCATAAGTCTCCTCCATTCTACCGCTTTTTTGCGGCTATTTCATCAGGCAGTGCCTGAAATACTTAATTTGCCACTTTAACCATACTATGTCTTACCACAGCATCATGATAGGTATAACCCTTCTGGAATTCCTCGGCCACAATGTTCTCACCGAACGCCTCATCCTCCACATGCATAACCGCATTATGGTAATTGGGATCAAATTCCTGACCGGCAGCTTCAATGGGTTTAACCCCCATGTTATCCAGCTCGGTCATCAGCTGTTTATATACCTTGTTCATGCCTTCCACAAAAGCGGAACCCTTCTCATCCTCAGGAACAGCCGCCAACCCTCTTTCAAAGTTGTCGACCACCGGGAGGATTTTTTCAATCACGCTTTTTGCTCCGGTTTCGAACATTGCTGACTTTTCTTTATCCGTACGCTTACGGAAATTCTCGAATTCGGCCATCTGACGCTTTACTCTGTCTTCCAGTTCATCAATTTTGGCCTTAAACGCATCTTCCTTTTTATCTTTTTTCTTTTTCTTGAAAAAGCCTTCTTTTTCAGCCGCCGGTCCGTCATCCTGTGCGGAATCATCTTCCGGGAAGCTTTCTTCCCAGCCGTCCGCTTCTTCACTGCTGCATGCTTCACATTCTCCGGCAGGATTTTCGCCGTTCTCCGCGTCCATAGCCGGATCCGCATCCGCTGCCCCGGAAGCCCCCTGTGCTGTTTCTTCTCCTGCCTTCGCCTCAGAAGCAGTATCCATTTCTTCCTCCAGGTTCCGGTTATCTTTATTTTCCATCTTCTGCTTCACTCCATTCTGTGTATCTGACACCTTCTATTTTTGCACTTTGAATCACCTTTTTACAGTCTGTGCCGTAAATGCACAGACCTGCTGGACAGTTACCTATTTTTTCTTATATAACGTATCCAGCTGGGTCATCAGATTCTTCAGGATTCCCACAACCTTGTCATAATCCATACGCTTTGGCCCTATAATACCGACAGTCCCCTTAATTCCTTCGCCCAGCTCATAGGTGGCTGTCACTATACTGCAGTCTTTCATTGTCTGTACAGGCGTTTCGTTACCGATATAGACCTGGATGCCAGTACTGTTCTCATCAGCCAGTGTTTCCTGAACAATTTGGTTTAATGCCTGTTTTTCTTCAAAAGTGGTAATAAGCTGTCCTGCAAGCTCTTTATCCGCGAGCTCCGGATATTTCAGGATATTATTGGTGCCGCTCGTATAAATCTCCAGGTCCTCATCCGCCTGTATGGCTGCCGCCACCGCATCGATGATTTCCCCCACCATATCGCTGTGTATGCCCGCCTGCTGCTTCAGGTTAGCTATCATCCCCAGATTAATCTCATCCAGGCTCTTCCCGTTTAAATGGGTATTCAACAGGATATTCAGCTTCAATATGGTTTCCTGGTCGGGCGCTTCCTCCACATGGAGCATGGTGTTCTTAATCACATTGCCTTCCACCACGATAACCGCCAATACCTGGTGTTCATCCACCTTGGACAGCTGGATGAACTTAAGCTTATTCCCATGATAAAGCGGCGATGAAATCATTGCCGCATAATTGGTGTTCACTGCAAGAACCTTTGCAACCTGCCGGAGAAGATGGTCCATCTTATCTTCTTTCTCCACGAGAAGCTCTCTTAATTCCGTCACTTCCCGATCCTTTTCTGCCAGCATGCTGTCAACGTATAGCCGGTAGCCTTTATCGGAAGGAATCCGGCCTGCAGAGGTGTGGGGCTGGAGGATGTATCCCAGTTCTTCCAGGTCTGCCATCTCATTACGAATTGTGGCTGAACTTAAGTTTAAATCCGTGTACTTGGAAATCGTCCTGCTCCCTACCGGTTCTCCTGTCTCCAGGTAGTTACGGATGATTGCCTGCAGAATTTTCATTTTGCGTTCATCCAGTTCGTGCTGCATTACCTCACCTCATTTCGGGTTGTTAGCACTCAACCTTCAGGAGTGCTAACACCTTCTGAACATACATTATCACTTCTCCTATATGTTGTCAACTCGTTTTTTGAAATAAATTAATGAAAAAACTGTGAAGAATCTTAAGAAAATCGGATGAAAACAACGGCTGCCCGATCCGGCGCCGGCCTCCCTCCGGGCAAAAGAAACGCCGCATCCCTGGTAAACTGAAAAGCGGGATAAACCGGATTCGGGATCCGCCCTTCAGGGGATACGGCGTATAAATGACGTGAAGTTGTATGAAATCGTAACTGTGAAGGTACTGAACCGTTACATGAAATCTTACTATGTATTCTTAATCACAGGCCTGCAGGTTTCTGTCAGATAGCAAAGCTTCCTGTCACATCCCCGTTAATCACGTAGTATACACTGCTTTCTTCCGGTTTTACATAAAGCTCAACATCCTTGAAATCAGCTTCATCCTTACCCAAATCATATTTCCATACATCTCTGGCGATCTTGACAAGATCCTCCGTGGAATAGGATTTGCCGGCAAACTGTACGGTAACAACTTCCTTCATCTCTGTATTCGCTGCCGCTTTCTTTACAGGCGCTTTCTTAACGGCCGGCTTTGCAGCGGCTGTCTTCTCTGCAGCGGGCTTTTCAGCCGTTTTCTTTGCAGGTGCCTTCTTCACAGGCGCTTTTTTTACGGTTTCTTTCTTAACAGCTTCTTTTTTAACAGGTGCCTTTTTGGCAGGTGCCTTCTTTTCTGCGGGTTCTTTTACAACGGCTTTTACTGCTGGTGTTTTTTCAGGCTCTTTGGTTTCGATTTTCAGTGCATCAGCTTTCGCAGTAATTTTCTCAACGGGTTTCACAGTTTCCTTAGCTTCGTTTTTCTTCATTTCTGCCATAATTTTCTCCTCCTTTAGACCCAGGTACTTCGTCCAAGCACAACACACAAAGCAGTAATATACCTGAATATAGAATTCAGTTTACCGCAAAGACGCGCAGTTGTCAACTTTTCGCCTTATTTTCCGCTGAAAAAGGAATTGTTACGGTAAAGCAGCTTCCCTTTCCCGGAGTGCTGCTCAGCCCGATTTGGCCTCCGTAGAACTCCACAATATGCTTCACGATGGATAAGCCCAGGCCGGTTCCGCCCATCTTTTTGCTGCGACCTTTATCCACCCGGTAAAAGCGTTCGAATATACGCTCCTGATCCTCTTTGCTGATGCCGCAGCCGTCATCCTTCACGCAGATGCACATGTCGGTCCCCTCCGAAGAAATCTCCACCCATACGTTTCCGCCGGGGTGATTGTATTTGATACCGTTGCTCACCAGGTTCATTATCAGCTCGCGCAGCTGTTTGGCACTGGCTTCTATGATGAGGGGTTCGCATTCTTTATGAAGCGCAACCTGGTATTCCGCGGCAATGGGTTCCGCGGATTCAAAGATTTCCGTCAGCAGAGGGGCGATGCGCACCATGGAATAGGTCACCTCGGCCTCCTTGGCTTCCAGGCGGGATATCATGAGGATATCGTTGATAAGGTTGGTCATATTGTCCGTTTCCTTCAGGATACGTGCGATGAAATCCTTTTTTGTGGCCTCATCCTTCACAAACCCCTGATCCAGCAGCTCCGCATATCCTTTGACGGAGGTAATGGGTGTTTTCAGTTCATGGGAAGCGTTGCTGAAAAATTCCTGGCGGATTCGTTTTTCCTTTTCCAGCTGATCCATGTGCTCGCGGATCTCCGCCGCCATTTTCATTGTAGTCTGGGATATCACATTTAATTCCTTATATTTATACTGCCGGAAGGTAAAGCTGGGGTTTTCTCCCCGCACCTTCACCATTTCCCTGGAAATCTCATTAAGGGGCGTGGTAATGGTATTGGTAAACCGTATGGCAATTACCACGCTCATGGCAAAAGCAATCCCGGTACCCAAAAGCAGGAGCGGAAAAATCAGAATCATATAATCCAGCATATTCGTATACGGTACCGACATGCGGATCACATAGGGGCCTTTCACGGAGTGCACCGCCACATAGAGCAGGCTGCGCCCCAGGCTCTCGGAATTCCTGGCCGCGAAACCGGAGCCGGTTGCCAGGGCTTCCTTCACCTCTTCCCGCTCCAGATGATTTTCCAGTATTCCCACCTGTTCTATTTCATTATCCGCCACCACCGTCCCGTCTTCGCTGATAATCGTAATCCGGGATTCCTCGTCCATGGTGGCTTTATGCAGACTGCTGAGCTGTTCCTGCAGATCGCCTTCATAATCCAGGGAGTAGTCCACCACATGGATCGTATTAATCATTGACTCCCTGTTATTTTTCAGCATGTTCTTTCCTATAAAATAGTAGGAAAAAACACTGCTGACCGCAAGGGCCAGCATGAGTATCGCTACGAACCGGAGTAAAATTGCTCGTTTCATGTTTAATTTTCCTTATTTTCATTCTCCTGGGGGATCACAAAACGATATCCCACGCTGCGGATTGTTTTGATGTATCTGCTTCCTTCCTCCCCCAGCTTCTGACGAAGAGTCCTGATATGAATATCCAGCGTCCTTGTTTCGATATCTGCGGAATAATCCCACAGCTTATTCAGCAGTTCATCCCGTTCCACCACTCTGGTACGGTTATCAATGAGATACATCAGCAGTTCATATTCTTTATAAGTAAGGGAAACCGGCCCCCCGTTCATAACCACTTCCCGGGCCGCCGGATCCACCGACAGGCCGCCCATCTTAATCTTGCCCGTTTCATGCACAGGCTGCTGCTCCGCCGCCCGCCGCAGAAGGGAACGGATCCGGGCCGCCAGTTCCAGCACACCGAAGGGCTTCGTTATATAATCATCCGCGCCGCCGTCGAGGCCCACTACTTTATCGTATTCCTTATCCTTAGCCGTAAGGACAATAATCGGGATATTTTTGATCTCATCCTCTCTGCCACGGATAAGACGGATGGCCGAAAGACCGTCCATCCCCGGAAGCATCAGGTCAAAAACCGCCAAATCCGGTTTTTCCTTCCCCACCAGCTCCAGAGCCTCCTCGGCCGTTTCAAAAGACAGGACCTGATAGCCATAGCCTTCCAATGCAATTTTCACAAGATTCCGGATATTCTCATCATCTTCAATAACAAATATTTTCTGCATGCTTACCTCTCCATTCTTCTGCAAACGCACCCGCTACGCTATCAGTATATCATTCTTCATCCAATGCAGGAAGGGCTTTCCCGGATTCGCTCACCACATACCCGGCAATGTTGGTAGCATGGTCGGCTATCCTTTCCAGGTTGCTGATCAGGTCGAGGAATACCACGCCGCTTTCCGGGACGCATTTTCCTTTGGACAGACGCTGTATATGCTTTTCCCGTAGTTCATCCTCCAGCTTGTCAACATTCCTTTCGTAATCGGCTTCCTGGAGTGCATCGCTGGCACTGGAAAGTTCTCTCGCTTTCAGGGCGCTTTCCAGGGCAAGAATAGTTTCCTCCGCTATAAGCTTCAGATCCTTAAAGCCTTTCTTGGAAAAGGTGACGTCATCCTTGCGCATATTATCCGCCAGTTCAGCGATATTTTCCGCATGGTCGCCCACCCTTTCCAGATCGCTTACCGTATAAAACAGGTTTTTGATCACCTGATGCTGTTCCTCCGTGAGGGAAAGGTTATCCACACGTACGAGGAACGCGGTGAGTATTTTTTCCATTTCATTTATGATCTTTTCATTCTGGAAAACGGAGCGAATGGTTTCCTTATTTCCGGTTTCAATACCCTCCAGGGATTTTTTCAGGTTTAGCAGCGTGGACTGTCCCATGACATTCACTTCACCCAGTACGGCGTCCATGGCAAAAGCGGGATTCCCCAGGATACGTTCGTCCAGATGTCTGCTCATTTCACCGGAAGCACTGATCTCGGGCTGTTCCCCGGACTTGTCCTCCCTTATGATATAGCTGGAAAGCTTCACGAGCTTATCCGCAAAAGGAACGAGCATAAGGGTATTGAGTACGTTAAATACGGTATGGAATATGGAAATTTCCACACTGTTTATGGTTGACGAACCCCATACCGGATTAAACCGGAAGAGGATAAACATAATAATTCCGAAAACGACCGCTCCTATCACATTGAAAAGCAGATGGATGATAGAAGCTCTTTTTGCATTTTTCCCGGCTCCCGCGCTGGATATCAGGGCGGTCACACAGGTTCCTATATTCTGGCCCAGCGTGATAAACACGGCGGACTTCCAGTTCACTACCCCGTTGAGGGCCAGTGTCTGGAGAATTCCCACCGAAGCGGATGAGCTTTGAATGATAGCCGTAACCACAGCGCCTGCCAGAATAGCAAGCACGGGGTTTTTACCCAGCACTGCAAAAGCATCCGCAAAGACAGGTGCATCCCTGTATGGTTTGATGGCGTCGGACATGAAAGACAAGCCGATAAAGAGAATACTGAAGCCGACGAGGATTTCCCCGACTTTTTTCTTTTTTTCACTCTTGGTAAAAAGGACCAGAAATGCACCGATTCCCAATAACAGAGGGGCAAAGAATTCGGGCTTCATAATACTGCCCCATTCGCTCATGGAAACAATCCAGGCCGTTATGGTGGTACCGATGTTGGCCCCCATAATCACGCCCACTGCCTGCGCCAGTTCCAACATGCCGGCGTTAACAAACCCCACCACCATGACCGTTGTGGCGGAAGAGCTCTGAATAATCGCAGTTACTCCGGCTCCTACAAGGATGGCCATCAGCCTGTTCTTGGTCAGAAATCCCATCAGCTTCTGCATCTTGCCCCCGGCTGATTTCTGAAGGCCGTCAGCCATGATATTCATTCCGTAAAGAAACATGCCAAGGCCGCCGATGAATGAAAACAACATTCCTACATCATTAATAGACATTCCAACTCTCCTCTGCCCTCGTCAACGGATATCGCTGTCTTTTCACGCAATCGAAATCCTGACTTCTCCCTCATTCCGCTTCGGGGCGGTATTTATTTTTCATTGGTTGTAACTTTCCCGTAGCAGTTACATGGGTTTTACAATGGAGAAAAAATTCATACTTTCTCATTGTCCTTCTTTATTCTATCAGGCGTGTGTAAAGTACACGCTTAGGTTATGTAAAATCTATGTAAAATATCATTTTAATTTGTTATTTAAAGATAGAAAGGGCCCTGTTACCAGGAGGATAAGGAATACCAGCTGCCGCTGGATCAGATTTATTTTATTGATTCTGCAGATGGGAAAACCTTTTTATATCTGGAAAAAGAGGTGTATTCCTGTCGTGAGACCCTGAGTACCCTGGAGGAAAGGCTGTCCTTTACTTCTTTTGCACGGATCAGCAAAAGCTGCCTGGTCAATACCTGTTATCTTAAGAGTGTGCGTCCGTTATACAACCACCGGCTGGAGGCTGCGCTCCGGAACGGGGAAAAGCTGATCATCACGCGTAATTATATCGAACCTTTGAAAGAGAAACTGAAAGGAGAATGTTATGAATAAACTGGTTTCTGTACGTGTTCCTTCTATATGTATCTGTTTTACCCTCATTACAATTGCCAACTCGGCACTGCAGGTATTATACAGCCGCGGCCTGGACGGATATACCGCTTCGGTGCTGTATCTTTTTCTCTGGCTGATTATCTGCCAGCTGATCGATGCCGTTGTCTGCAGAATCGAATTCAGAAAATGGAGCCATTACTGCCTTACGGAATCCCTCATCCTTTATCTGGCCACTCTTGTCTTCTGCCGTATTTTTTATTGGAATTCCCTGACGCTCAGGCAGCTGGCAACCTATACCGCCGTGTTTCTGCTTGTGGATATATCCATATTCACTTACTTCAGGAAACGGCAGGATATGCGGGCGGAGGAAATTAATGAACTGCTTCACAAAAGAGAGAAGGGATAAGGTATCCGCTGCACGTGGACTAAAAAATCGGAAGAAGGTTATCTGCCGCCTTCTTCCGATTTTCTATGTCACTCAAACTCCGCATCTGTCAAACGGCTCTCCGCCCGCAAATTTCCCTTCCGGTACTCATGCGGCAAGCAGATAAAAATAGGCAAGCACAATAATTCCCAGCACAATCCGGTACCAGCCGAATATCTTAAAGTCGTGCTTTTTGATATAACCCATCAGGAAAGAAATAACTCCCATGGAAACCACGAATGCCACTACCATACCGATGATCAGCAGGGAGGCTTCCGTCATGGTAAAACCGAAACCAAACTTGACAAGCTTCAGAAGGCTGGCGCCGAACATGACGGGGATTGCCAGAAAAAAAGTGAACTCCGCAGATACCACCCTGCTAACCCCTATCAGCAGCGCCCCCACAATTGTGGCCCCCGAGCGGGAGGTTCCGGGGAATACCGCAGCGATCAGCTGGAAAAGGCCGATAATCAGGGCATCCCTGTAGGTGAGGGCTGCCAGGCTGTTGATTCTGGGCTTTTTCCCTTTGTTCCAGTTTTCAATCAGGATAAAAGCGACACCGAATAATATCAGCATGATAGCTACCGTAGTCGCATTATACAGATAAGGCTCCACAATATCATCCAGGAGGACGCCGTAAATCATGGCGGGGATGCAGGCCACCAGTACCTTGAACCACATCACAAAAATATCGGGTTTTATAATACCTTTTTTCCGGTTCTTACCCAGATCGAAGGGGAAAATCTTATTCCAGAACAAAACCACCACGGCCATAATGGCACCCAGCTGGATGACCACGAGAAATACCTCCCAGAATTCCGGGGATACATCCAGTGTCACAAACTCATTGAGAAGAATCATGTGGCCGGTGCTGCTGATAGGCAGCCATTCTGTAATTCCTTCCACAATACCGAACAAAATCGATTTTAAAATTTCAATCATACCTATTCTCCATTATTTTTTACTTTCCGTTCCCGGTTCCAGATAGTGCAGCAGATCCTCGTAGCAATCCATAGCATCCTGATAGCCTTCTTCATACAGCAGACGCAGCTTTTCCCTGTCTTTTTCTATCCGCCCTATCCCGCCGGCTTTCCGGGGACGTATCACAAAGGCCTGCCCGTTGGCCGTCTGGGCATCCAGATAATCCAGCATATTGTTATAGGCAATATGTCTGTTTGCCATCAGATCATAGATTTTCGGGTACCTGGCATAGCGCAGCTTCACCAGGCCGAGATGGGAGGACGGTTTTCTCCGGTAGCCCTCCTCTTTGGTGAGCACCACCACGTTTTTCCGGTTGCCGTCCACAATGGAATGCATGATAGGGACACTGTCCGAAAGGCCGCCGTCCAGATAGCGTTTTTCACCGATTTTCACATTTCGGGAAACCAGAGGAAGGGAAGCGGACGCCCTCACCGCAATGATATCCCTGTTCATCTCCTTCAGACGCAGGTATTCCGGCTGCCCCGTTTCGATATTGGTCGCCACCGCGTAGGCTTTTCCCGGATACCGGTTGAAGGTTTCATAGTCATAGGGGTTCAGGCGGTTGGGGATATCGTCATAGCACATCTTTACCCCAAACAAATCCCCTGTTGTCAATACATTATATGCGCTGCAATAATGTTTATCCTCCAGATAATCCACGCTGACGGCATAAGCCCTGCCCCGCTGACCCGACAGATAGCTGCACAGATGGCAGGCTCCCGCCGAAACACCATAGCAATTGGAGAATTCTATTTTTTTGTCCAGGAAAAAATCCAGGACGCCGGCGGTATAAACGCCCTTCATTCCGCCGCCTTCCAAAACCAATCCGGCCTGATACATAATCTACCTCCGTTGTCCGTACTCTTCCTTCACAAATCTGCGCAGTGCCGGCAGGGATCGCTCCACCTTTTCCGTGTCAATACAGTAGGCCATCCGGAAATAGCCGGGACAGCCGAAGGTATCGCCCGGTACCAGAATCAGATCATATTTCAGGGCTTTTTCACAAAAAATCCCGGCATCCTCTTCCAGTGCTTTGGGGAATATGTAGAAGGTCCCGCCGGGTTTCACACAGGTAAAACCCAATTCTGTCAGACAGTCATACATCAGGTTCCGGTTGGTTTCATAAACGGACAGATCCGCGGTCTTATCCAGAACCTCCGCCACCGCAAGCTGGATGATGGAGGGCGGACAGTTATGGCCGATTCCCCTGGATATCTGGCCGCACATATTTACTATGGTTTCCGCATCCGGGCAGGCAGGATTCACCGCCACATAACCAATCCGTTCCCCCGGAAGAGACAGGGATTTGGAAAAGGAATAACAGGAAATGGTATTGGCGTAATAACGGGATACATAGGGTACCTTTACGCCTGTAAATGCAATTTCCCGATAAGGCTCATCCGAAATGATAAAAACAGAATGCCCGTATTCCTCTTCCTTTTCCCGGAGGATACCGGCAAGGCGTTCTATCGTTTCTTCGGAATAGACCACTCCGGAAGGATTATTCGGCGAATTAATCAGGACTGCCGTCACCTTTTCATTCAGCATTTCTTCAAACGCCCCGAAATTGATCTGGAAGGTGCCGGTATCCGCCGGAACCACCTTCAGGACCGCTCCGGTCAGATTTACATATGGATTATATTCCGGGAAATAGGGGGCAAAGGTCAGGATTTCATCCCCGGGCTGTGTCACCGCCCGATAGGCATGGGCCAGTGCGCCGGCTGCACCGGATGCCATAAAAATATGCTGCGGACCGTAGTCCATTCCGAATCTTTTGTTCAAAGACTCTGCGATTTTTGCCCGCACCGAAGGGATTCCCAGACTGGGGCTGTAACCATGCAGCTCCATGGGATTGCTGTTTTGAAGCATTTCTATCATGCAGTCCGTAAATTCCGCGGGAACCGGGACGGACGGGTTCCCCAGACTGTAATCATATACATTTTCATAGCCGATCTCTTCCCCACGCCTGGCAGCGAATTCGGATAAAGTACGGATGACCGATTTTCCGCCGAGCATGGCTTTATATTGCTCTGATACCATAATTTCCCTCCAAACCGTTTTGCGGCTTTGCTGTCTTTTTTGTCCCGACCATTGTATCACATGGGAGGCTGCAGTTACAATAGGAACCTTGGCCTGCCGCCCTGTGGTTTGGCCTGCCCGGTTTGCCCGCCCTGTTTTTCCCTGGGGCGGCGGTGCTGCAAGGTTCCTTCCAGGGGAACGGCTTTAGTCGTTTTCGCTCTCGCTCGGTTAAAAACGCAGCAGTCCTAACGCTGTAAAGGACACAGCGTAAGGACTGGCGTTTTCAAGAAGCCCGGAGGGTATTAAAAAAAGACTGAAAAGGCCGATATAAGATCGGGGGATTCAGTCTTTTACATATCTGCTTTTACAGACTGGTAAAGTCCGTGGGCATCCGGTAAACAAGAAGCGCCATAAGGGGAATCAGGATTTCGCATACCTGGACGAAAAAGCTTGCTATGTCTTCGGTAATTCCTCCGAAATGCTTGAAGGCTACCCAGCAGTAGTAGAGGAAGGCTATGACGGCGCCTGCGATGCAGGCAAGGCCTACGGAAAGGTTCATGCGGAGCATGAAAAAGGCACAGGCAGCCGTATAAAGGATAAGTATGGCGGCCACTGCTATTTTGGTTTTACCTTCCGGGACGTAGAGGGAGCATTTGCTTGTCTGGGAATGGCGCAGCCAGATGATGGAAAGGCCGTAGAGGGAACGGGACAGGATAAAGCCAAGGGCTACAACGGGCCATCCGTCTATGGGCATTTCACTCCAAAGCCCAACTATAATCAGGAAATAGCTGACACAGGTGATGATGGCAAAATAGCCGCTGTGGGAGTCCTGAAGGATTTCCAGCTTGCCTTTTCTGGGCTGATGGGAAGAAAGAGCGTCAACGGTACGGAAAAATCCGTCCATAAAAGCTCCGCTGGAGAGAAGGAGGGGTATCATTACACAGACTACGGAACGGAGGAATTCATAGTCCAGAAGGTAAGGATGGACAATTCTCCATTCCGTGATAAGGAATGCAATTACGGCCCCGACCCAGGGGACAAAACAAAGAATGTATTTCATGTTGTCTTTTGTCTTGTCTATCTGGCGGGCGGGTATTATGGAATACATGGAAAAAGCCAAACGTAAACTGTTCCAGATCTGTTTCATACTGTCGCTCCTGTCTCTTTTGTATATACAGTGTTTTTATACATGGTGCGGCGGGATTTTACTCTATAACCACATCATCGGCGTATTCGTCCCATATCAGGCATATCCACGTCTTTCCCTGACTGAGTTCGATGGGGTTTCCGTCTTTATCCACATAGTAAGCGGGATCGGTGTCTGCATAACGGGACCAGGTCCCTTCTGTCATTTTACCCTGGGTGAAAACCTGGACCTTCATGTTATTGTCCCCGTGGCAGCCAAAAGCGAGGTAGTCGTTTTCATCTCTTACTTCACCGTAGCAATACTGGAAAATGACGTTGTCATAAGCCAGCTGATCTCCGGTGCTTTCATCGATATGGGGGCCGCCGTATTGGTAACGGTAATATTTCCCGTCCTTCTGGCTGTATTCAAAGTATGCCCGGACCTTGCTGAAGCCGTTGGCAAGATTGGGTTCCTTTCCTCCCGGATAGAGAAGAAGAGCCTCCTTACCGTCGGTGTTGTCCGGTTTCCGGCCATCCGGGGCAAAAGCGAATTTAGGCTTATGGGTATCATGATAGGTCTGGCTGTAGCCGAATTTTTTAATGTCTTTCTGCAGCCCCTGGATGTCGATATATACATTATGGGGAGCCTTCCTTTCGGAGGTCCGCAGAAAGGTGCTGGACGCAGGATGGTCAATACCTGCAACGGCTCCGCTGATATTGTCCACACGGTCGCTGTTAAGCAGTTCCCCCACATAAGGGGTGGCCTGTCCGAAATGGGCGTAAATGGCATCGAATTCCAGGGCACAATAGACAAAATAGTCTCTGCTGCTTCTGATATAACCGATGCGGTCCATATCCTGGTAGTTTTCAAAAAGCCCCATCAATCTGGTGATACGGCCTTCCACGGGCGCTTCATAGACAATGGAGGCACGGCCGATACCCGTCTGGGGGCAGCCTTCTATAATATTGTTGAACATCACGGCAAGGGGTCTTTGGTTCACCTGTCCGGATTCCATTTTTTCTCCGGTAAGGAAGCTATGTTCGCCGTCATTTAGAACCTTGGAAGCTTCTTTGTCATGGGTAACGGCTCCTGTTTCATTGGCTTCCGCCTGTTCGCTGGCGCTGACTGACTGGGATTGCCCGGCTGTTTCCGATTCGGCCGGCTGTTCCCCGTTTTTGCCGCAGCCCGCAAGCATCGCAACACCTAACAGCAGCGCAGTAAATAAAACGGTATTCCGGCGTATCTTCCCTGTAATCATTTGGTTTTTTTTCATGTGTTTCTCCTATAAAAACGACTCCCGGCAAGAGGTTATTTCCCTTTCACCCGGCTTCTGTGATTTTCTCATTGGCTGTTGCATCCTGTGGCAATTTACCGTTCTAAAGTCCGTAAAGTCTATGATATTGTACTCCGCAGGTTCCTGAAAGTCCAGTAAATTATGAAATTCTTAATGAATTAAACGGCATTTTTCTGCGATTCTTACAAATAATGTCCCCTTCGGAAGAGCGAGTAGATCCTTTCTTCCCACGGCGCCCATTTTGATAGTGAGAATGAAGTAAATGGGGACCGCTACTATAATAGCCGCCGCCAGGCATACTACATTAATATGGATGAGCAGGTACAGGCCCTGGTAAACACCAAAAGCTGCAGCGCCCATAAGCACGGCGGCCCATCCGGGAAGAAGGAAGGTTTTTATAATTTCCTGCTTATATTTCAATTCTTTTTTCACGGAGATACCGTTTAGTATACACATCAGGAAGGAATACAGGACGGTGGCAATAACCAATGTATAAAGCCCTAAATCCGTGGTCAGGAGAAGGGGGACCAGCACCACCGTCTGGATTACCAGTGCTACCGCCGCATTGATTACCGGCAGGTTCACCTTTCCAATCCCCTGGAGGACCGCATTGCTGATAGTGGAGAGGGCATAGAAAATGATGCTGATGCTCATGGCGGCAAGCAGATAGGATACGGTATCCACGGACGATTTCTGGGGATACAGGAGCAAAGTCACGGGTTTTGCCAGCACTGTCAGGCCCACGGCGGAAGGGATGGAAAGGAACATGGTCGTTTTAATCGCGGTGCCTATGCGCCTGTTGGTACCTGTAATATCTCCCTGGGCGAAGCTTCCGGAAATACCGGGAATCATGGCGGAGGACATGGCAGAGGCAATAGCGATGGGGATGTTGGATATCTGTTTGGCCTTGCCGCTGAACAGCCCATACTGGGTATAGGCCTGCGCTTCGGTAAAGCCTTTCACATTCTCCATAATCCTGGTATATATGGTAAGGTTCAAAGACGTATTAAAGTTATAAATGAAGGTGCTTAATATAACCGGAGTCACCATGGTAATGATGATTTTATACACTTCCCCGGTGCTCAGAAGCCGGGAGGATCGGTCTCTTTTCACCTTACGGCTAATATACTCTTTATTCAGTACGAACACGCCCAGCATGAATAACAGGGCGATTATTACGCCGGATCCGGTGCCGATTGCACTGCCCGACGCCCCGTATACAGCCTGGGTGGTGGTATCCGAACCCGATACGGCTTTTATCAGAAGGAACGCCGCCAGTATGCTGACCACCGCATTCAGGATCTGCTCCACAATCTGGGAAAAGGAGGTGGGCACCATCGTACCGTGCGCCTGGAAATACCCCCGCAGAACCCCTAAAAGGCCGGAAAAGAATATGGTGGGGGCAAAAATACGCAGGACAGGTATGGAATTCCCGCCTACCAGGAAGCCAGCGCCGAAAAAGGTGAAAAGGCTGGCAAGCCCGCCCACCACCACCACATAGCCGATGGCGCAGTGGAAAATTTTCTGGGCATTCCGGTATTCCTTTAATGCGAGTCTCTGGGCGATGACCTTGGAAATCGCAGAAGGGATGCTGTAGGAGGAAACAAGAAGAATAATCGTGTAAATCTCGTAAGCGGATGAATAATATCCGTTTCCTTCGTCTCCGATAACGGCGGCCAGCGGACTTCTGTATAAAATTCCTATGATTCGGCATATAATCCCGGCTGCTGCCAGGATCCCCGCCTGCATAACAAAGCTGTTGCTGTTTTTCTTATTCCCCATATATTATCCACCTGTTTGCAATTGTTTACTCCGAAAGGCGGAAAGAAAGCAGGGCATCCAGCCTTCGTTCCACAACCTCATAAACAAAAATATCCGGCTGCTGTTCATCGATCATCGACTGTTCAAAACATCCGTTCCAATGGGGCATATACGTATACGCGAAATTGGAGGCAAGCACCGGGGCCATTCCCCCTGCAAAGGAATCCCTTACAAGGAAAAGACGCCTTCTGTCCGGAGCATCTGACTGGTATATCAGCTCTGTGGCGTCTATCGCCTGGATTACCGTAAGATTATTGGTCGGATACCCCGTTACATCGTAGCTAACCTCGGCAGGCTTTTTTTCTTTATAATAGTCCCGCAGATTCATCATATTCGCCAGATCGTATCCGGAGAAGTCATTGGGTGTAATTGTCAGCTCTTCCACCCGGGGTATCTGTATTCCCAGCTCACCAAGGAGGGACTTGGCACCGATATAGGCCCCCAGGTAATTCCAGTGGGTATCATAATGCCAATACAGATCATACTGATCCTTATAGGCCATCAGATCTTCTTTGGGGTAGACGATCCGGATCCCTGTTTCCTCACGCAGATAGGAAATCACCTGCTCCGCCCTGGTCAGTTCTCCCCTTTTGCGGATATAGTCAGGGAGGTTATCCGAATAAATCTCTTCCTTATTAGAAGGGATCATGAGGATAAATTCAATGCCTCTGGCCTCCAGATAGGCTTTGGTACTCAGCATATTGTCCTTAATCAGTTCCAGCTGTTCCCGGCTGTAAAGATTGGTTCCCTTATAATCTTCAATACTTCCCTCATCCGTAAAAAACAGCCAGTCATTTTTTCCCAATACCACGCTTGCGGAAGAAGAATCCCCGAAAACATTCATATTCAGGATGCTGTTGGCTTCTATCATCTGGCTTCTGAAGGCCAGATGATCGTTATAATAGCTGTTGTATTCCGATGCAAAAGTATGCAGGTTATCCCGGGAAAGCTCCGGTTTCTCCGTCAGCTGCCTGTTTTCCGTATTTTCGGTATTCAAAGAAGGTTCCAAAAAAAAGTAAATAACCCTGGGTCCTATCATAAGCAGGGCAAATATAATTATCCACGCCGCCGCCTTTTTTTTCGACATATACCGCTCCTTTCGTATCAGATAAAACTTGCGTTAGAAATTCATGTAAATAAATGCACTGTAGGTGCTGCTCACCATAAGCAGCATACTGTAGGCCAGAAGCAGCATACAGAATACCAGCTCCGCCGTGCTGTTCTTAAATTTTTCCGCCCGGGGAGTGATTTTAACCGCCGCTTTCTGCAGAAGGCCGCAGCCCAGGATACCGCATATTGCCAGGAAAAAAGCCCGGTTGGTCACAAGCTCCCGTACGGCATAGCCGGATGCGGTATACATCCAGGGAAGAAACATCCGCTTCAGGTACTGGAGGGTAAGTCCCACATCTCCCACACGGAAAAAGGTCCAGCCCACACACAGCACCAGTATGGTGTAGATATGCTTCACCACCTTCGTTTTTTCAAGGATTTTACCCAGTCCCAGACGCTCCAGGACCATAAAAACACCATGGAAAATACCCCAGCAGATAAAATCCCAGCTGGCGCCGTGCCACAGTCCGGTGGCAACAAAAATAATGGAAATATTAATATAGGTACGCACCTTGCCCTTCCGGTTCCCGCCCAGAGGGAAATACAGATATTCACGGAACCAGGAGGTCAGAGAAATATGCCATCTGCGCCAGAAGTCGGTAATCGTGGAAGCAATATAGGGATAATTGAAGTTTTCCGTCAGCTGGAACCCGAACATTTTCCCCAGCCCCACCGCCATATCGGAATAGCCGGAAAAATCATAGTACAGCTGCAGAGAATAAAAAATAATGGCAATCCAGGCCAATACACCGTTTATATTACCCAAATCCAGCCCATATATCCGATCCACACAGGCTCCCAGTGTATCCGCGATAATAACCTTTTTGGCAAGTCCATATACAAAACGCCGGACGCCCTCGCCCATAAGGGACAGGCTCTGTTGTCTCTGTGTCAGCTGTTTTTCAAAATCCCTGTATTTTTCAATCGGTCCCTGGGTGATTTTAGGGAAGAAGGAAAAATAGAGGGCCATATTCAGTATGTTTTTCTGCGCCGGGTATTTTTTCTTATACAGATCTATCAGATAGGTCATGGCCTGGAAGGTAAAAAAGGACACGCCTAAAGGCAGGGCGATGTCTTTCATGGACAAAAGTTCCCTGCCGGATATTTTGTTTATCGTATTAATGAAAAAATTAAAGTATTTATAATATCCCAGGATACCTAAGTTTACAAGGATTCCGGCAATAAGAAGCGTTTTCCGCCTTCCCTGTCCATGCACGGCATCCATAAAAAGGCCCAGGGCGAAGTTGGCCAGTATAGAGACAAGAAGCAGCCACATATACCTGGGCTCACCCCATGCATAAAAAAGCAGGCTGGCTGCAAGCAAAAGAATATTCTGAAGCTTCCTGCTCTTCCCCGCAATTTTATCCAGTATAAACACTATGGGCAAAAAAGCCCACAAAAACAACATCGAGCTGAATACCATTCTCTTTTCTCCATCTTCTTTTGTGCTTCCGGTACTTTAATGAATCCCTGTCTTTTACTTATTATAAACGGTAGAAGATATTTTTCAAACCTTTTTTGTGAGATCCCGTACCACCTCTCCGGCGGCAATCAAACCTGCGACACTGGGGACAAAGGCAATACTTCCGGGAATGGAACGGCGGCACGAAGCAGTGTCCTCCAATGCCGGAGTTTCCTTTGGCTTCATCGCCTCCTCTTTGGAGTATACCACCTTCACATCCTTTATTCCCCTTGCCTTCAGTTCCCTGCGCATAACCCTTGCGAGAGGGCATACGCTTGTCTGGTAAATATCCGCCACCTCAAAACGGGTGGGATCCATCTTGTTGCCGGCCCCCATACTGCTGATAACCGGCACACCGGCCTGTTTGGCACGGACGATCAGTTCCAGCTTGGCCGTTACCGTATCCACGGCATCCACCACATAATTATAGGAAGAGAAATCAAAATCATCCGCATTCTCCGGCAGGAAAAAACATTCCCTGGTCTCCACCAGAGCCTGGGGATTGATGGAAAGGATACGTTCCTTCATCACCTGGGTTTTGTATCTGCCCACGGTATCCAGGGTTGCAATAATCTGACGGTTCAGATTGGAAAGAGCCACCTTGTCATTATCCACCAGAAGGAAATGGCCCACACCGCTCCGGGCCAGCGCTTCCGCCGTATAGCCTCCCACGCCTCCGATACCGAATACGGCCACCTTTGACCGGTTTAATATATCGATTCCTTCTTGTCCCAGAAGAAGGGCTGTTCTTGTAAATTGTTCCTGCATGGTTTTTCCTCAGCATTTTCAGTTTCTTATTACGAAAGGGCAGTTTATTATACCATTCCTCCATTAAATCTGTCTATGTCTACATAAAAAGAGAGCCTTTTGTGTTCCGACGCTTTACAGCGTCAGACCCAAAAGTCCCTCTGTTTAATTAAAGTTTGTTATTCAGCGCAGTAAATGCACCGACCTGCCGGACAATTGCCTTCCTCTTTCTTTTGCAGATATATTTCCACTTGGTTCTCATAATTGTCCGGGAGTACCTTTTCTTCATAGGTGTAATTTCCCCAGGCCATATCTCCCCGCCCGGCAGGAAGAGATCCGCCTCCCAAATCATAATAAAGCACTTGGTTCAGATTCATGGCAATTTCATCTCCCTGATAAGAATCCTCGTCACGGGCAAGCCCCATACGCAGGATAAGCCCTTCCTCTGCCGGATATACGGCCACCCCCGCCTTCCCCTGCCCCGCGGATGCACAGGCATATATCAGGTTCTCGCGGGAAGCCCGGAAGTCATTAGTACCATGTACCGAATCCTTGTATCCCCTTAAAATAAAATCTTTTTCATCATAGCTCCAGGAGTAAGCCGGGGGCTTTCGGTAGTTTTCTTCCAGTTCCTGTCCCAAAACATCTTTCCGGTAAAACCATGCAGTGCCTTCCTGTCTTCCGATATGATCCGCGGGATAACAGCTATAAAGCGTTTTTCTCCGGAAATCGTACTTTTTAATATTGGCAGATAAAAGATAGCGGATCCCCATTTCACAGCAAAGATATGCAGGCGGATTGTGTACCTGACAGAAAGTAAGGAATCTGCCCCCCGGATAGAATGTTACCTCAAAACGTACGGATACCTCATCAAATCCATATTTTCTCCCGTCCTCGTCCAGGAACCGCTGTCCGCCGTACCTGCCTTCTGTCAGCAGTTTTACCGAATTCGCCTGCTTTTTAACCTGAATGGAATCCATAATCCAGGAGGTTATGTCTATGCAGAAATCACCGTCATGGAATCTCGGCCACGCGGTCGCCTTGTAATACAATCCTTTAAAATTCAGATATGGACCGCTTACAATAAGCTTCTCTCCTTCGCTGCTCTCCCCTGAAAAAAGTCCTGTTTCCTTGTCAACTGTAAAAAGAAATCCCTCCTCCCAAATTAGAAAACTGTCTTGTGTCTCCTCCAGACGGAAAATTGAGGAAAAAGGCTGTATAGACTCTTCTGAAGCCCTCACTTCATTGGAGTTCCCCCAGTCCTTACCGTAAGATAAAGACAGAATTTCTTTATCCAGCAGTAATTTCCCATGTTGGTAAAAACACAATACCAGCCTTTTGTTCCCGTAAAACTGTTCCAAGGGAACCTTCAAACAGCCTTTTGTTCCCGGAGAAATATCCTCCGGGACTACCAGGCAGGTATTGGCCATATCCTCTTCCTGATATACCCTCACTTCCATTTCCATCAGATTAGTGGTATTAAACCGGTTGTATACCGGAATTTCCAGGAATTCCTGTCCTTCCCTGATGAGATATGAAAGACACAGCGTAAGTACCGGGCTGTAGGCCTTTTTTACCAGCCAGTGCTCCGGTTTTTTACGCATCCATTTATCTATAATCCCCCACTGCCCAAAACCGCCGTTACCTATTCTGCCGTCAGGGAACATCAGAACAAAGTCCCCCAAAGCAAAAATACCGGTTCCGATCACTCCCTCAGCCTCATACAGAGTATCCCATCCTTTTTTAATGGAAAGCCCCCAGGCATTCCTTATTCCCGGATCCCGGCACAGCGTTCCCAGGGCATGGGTGGAAATATGTGTGTACTCATCATAAACCGAACCATCCGGATATATTTCATTATACAACGGATAATGGTAGGCATTGATATCTGCATGGCTGCTCTTCCACGTGCCTGTTGTCAGGCGCCCCGGATCCCGGCTGCGGGCATAGTCCACTTCCGCCTTCAGATTGGATCCCCAGTCGGATTCATTGGCAAACTCCCAGAAAATAATGGAGGGATGGTTCCGTAAGGATTCCACCATATGCGAAAATTGTTCCATGTACCTTTCCCGGTATTTGGGTTTATCACAGGAATGCCTTACTACCGGAAAACCCAGCGTATCATAACGTTCCTGCTGAAAGGTGACCGGCGTGCATACCTGCAGATAAATCCCATATTTATCACAGCATTCATAATAAGCTTTCTGCTCCGGATACACGGACAGCCTGATATAATTAATGTTCGCTTCTTTCATTAAGCGGATTTCTTGTTCTATTTGTTCCGGGGTAAACTGCTTTCCCTGAATCGGATCCAGGCTGTATCTTGTAATACCGTGCAGCTTGGTACGCTGCCCGTTTATATACAGCTCATTCCCCCTCTTATGAACGGAACGTACGCCCACATTCCATCTATTTTCATACTCTCCGTCTGACAGACTCGTCCGATACCGGAGCGACAGTCTGTACAGGTATGGATGCTCGGCATCCCACAAACAGGGATTTTCTATTGGAATAGCCAGATCCCACTGTACTGCTTTCTCCCCTTTATCCATTATGCAACAGGAACTGCTGAATATCTCTTCCCCCTCCTGTGACATGAAAACCAACTGTCCGGAAATACTGTCCCCCGGTAAAATTTCCGCTTCCATATGAAGCTTCAGTTCCGCCCGCCGGTCTTGTTCCGGCAGCCACCCGGTTTCATACCGGCATACGGTAAACAGGCTTTGTTCCAAGGCGGTCAGCCGCATATTATGAAGGAAACCTACCATTCCGGGATCCCCGGGGCGCCTGGGTGAACTACTGAAGGAATCGCTCCTGCTCACACAGCGAAGCACAATTTCCGCTGTTTTTCCCGGTTCCAGTTGTTTCGTTAATTCTATAGGACAGTCCATATATGGAATTCTGTTAACCGCTGCCGTTTTTTTGTCCACTATAATTTCCGTATCATCATGTATGGCAGCCATCTCCAGAAAAATCCTTTTTCCCCGGAATACCTCCGGTACATGCACCAGCCGCCTGTATTCATATATGTTATCCGTAACAATATGCATCCCCATGGCATACAAATCTCCCGGAATCTGCACATAACGCCCCGGCTCTTCCCCCGCGAACTCCCAGGATCCATTTAAACTCAACTCCTTTGCACCTTTATCCGGAATAATAACCATACGATTTCCCCCTGTCCTTATCCGATGCAAAAACAGGATGCTGCCGCTGCAACACCCCGCCTTTGCCGTCCTTTAGTTTGCCGTATATTCAGCGTACTGCCTTTTTGCTTCTTCAATTAATTTGTCATATCCTGCTGCCGTCAACTGGACCTTCAGTTCCTCAAGAGCCTTATCCACATCCGGTACATTGCCGATGGCAATCGGGTAGAAATATTGAATCCATACATTCTGTACATTGGAAAATTCGGACTTAACGCTGTCGGTTGAAAAGGTAAATCCAATGTTGGGATCATCAATCAACACACCGTCTATCAGCTTATTATTCAATTCTATGTAATCATCGGTCCAGGAAGCGCGCGGCGGCTGTATGTTTTTATTGATAAACCAGAAGCCCGTATTTTCCCAGTTATAAGAAGTAGTATCGGCTGTTACTCCTTCAGGATAATCAACTTTTCCTTCTTCATTGATTACATAGTTCTTCCCTTCGATACCGTACTGAAGCAGGGTATTGTACCTGGTATCATTCATAATCAGATCCATAGCTGCCAGAGTCCGCTCCGGATTCTGACAGGTTGCGGCAAGAGCAAATCCGTTATTGGTATAAGAGTTTTTAGCGACATGGCTGCTGGCGTTATCTGTAAGAACTATCTGGGGAATCCAGCCGTTTTCCGCACATTTTGCGAGGGTTCTCTGCATGCCGAGCGTGTTATCATTGGAAATTCCTGAAATTCCCTGTTCAAAATTATCATTACTCTGGGTTGTAGCCGCAAGGATATCTTTATTTATGTATCCTGCATCGTACCATTCTTTCATTTTAACAACAGCCTCTTTCAAATAACCATAAACAGGTTCGTCAAAGATGGAGTATACACCATCGGCAGTTTCCTTTCCGTCAAATGCATAAACCAGCCCGCATTTATTGGCATCCGTAAAACTTGCATCCTTCGCTGTCATCAGTGCAAAAATAGGAGCCAGGAGGTCATAGGAATTGTCCATATTCATCGGAATCATTGAAGGCTCGTTTTCCTTAATCGCACCGAGGTATTCATCCATATCCCAAATCGTCTCTACCTTGCTTAAATCCACACCGTATTTATCAGCCAGATCTTTCCGTACGATCCACCCTCCGGCCTTGACATCCGGGGTCGATGTGGGAACCATAAAAATCTTACCGTCCAGGGATACCTGTTCCCAGGCCGCATCCGTGATATATTCACTATAAAGCGGCATACACCGGTTTACCATATCCATGTCGATTTCCATAAAAGCATTTTTATTTGCTTCCGCAGCATAATGGCACCAGTCCGCAGTATAAATCCAGTCAATTTCCTCTCCTGCCGCAAGAAGCAGAGGATATTTGGAATCCAGGACACCCCAGTCAATAAAATTAATTTCCATCTCACAGTTGAGATCTGCCCTGAGCATCTGGTTCATTTCTTCCATAACCTCATTAAAAGCCGGCTCCGGCGCACCAAGCAGATATCCATAAAGCTTAACGAACTCAGAGGTATCAAGGGCGGACTGCTGTCCCTCCTGTGTTTCCCCTGTATCCTGCGCCATACTTTCCGCAGCGGTGTTTTCCGGTACATCTGTTGAACTTTGTGTTCCTGTGCTTTCCGCCTTGGAACAGCCCGTCAGGATCGTACTGCAGCAAAGCACTGCTGTCAGTAGTAAACTGATTTTCTTTCTCATTGTAAACCCTCCTACTATAACTATTTTCTCTCGTTCCAAACGAGTTGAAACCTTTTGTCAGCCCTTTACCGCCCCGATTGTCATACCCGCCACAAAATATTTCTGCACAAACGGATACAGGAAAATAATAGGCCCTGTGGCAATTACGGTCATGGCCAGTTTTAGAGATTCCTTCGGTGTATTTACCACCACCGGCGCATTTACCATACTGGATGCATAGGTTGCACTGGAAAGGATCTGGTACAGCGTGTACTGCAGCGAATGAAGATTTTCATTTTTAACAAACATCATACCTGTCCACCAGTCATTCCAATAGGTCAGTGCCGTAAACAAACCGATAGACGCCAGGGCCGCTTTAGAGATGGGCAGTACCACCTTTAGAAAAATGGTAAATTCACCGGCACCATCAATCTTGGCTGCTTCGAACAGGGAATCCGGTACGGAACCGTTAAAAAAATTCTTAAGGATTAAAATATTAAACACGCTGAACATGGGCGAGAGCAGAAGTACCCAAAAGGTATTTCCCAAATGCAGGTATTTCATCAGAATCATATAATAAGACATCAGGCCGCCATTGAACAACGTGGTAAAAAACAGGAAAAAAGCGAGCACGTTCCTGTATTGTACATCCTTTCTGTACATTACATAAGCTGCCATGGATGAAAAGAACAGAGAGCAGAAAGTTCCGATAACGGTAACTGCAATTGTTACTCCATAGGCACGAAGTATTTTCAAAGGCATCAGAAACACAAGCTCATAGGCCGCTGTCGAAAATTCCGCCGGCCAGATACTGTAACCGGTAGTAATTATAGATTTTTCCGACGCAAAGGAATTAATTACAAGCATAAAAAAAGGAAGAAAAGCCAGCAATGCAACTATTGTCAGAAAAATATAGGCTAAAATATTGAATATAATCTGATCCGGGCCTGCGGATACCTTTCCTGATGTTTTTCCGATTTTTTTACGAACCATTATTTTACCCCCTTTAGAACAACGCATAATCCGGCTCCACCTTCTTTACAATCCAGTTGGCCAGTACAATGATAACAAAGCAGAGCACAGACTGATATAATCCGGCGGCCGATGCCATCCCCCAGTCCCCCAAATCGATAAGAGAACGGAATACCAGGGTATCTATAATATCCGTAGCATTCATAAGAACACCATTTTTTCCAATGAGCTGGTAAAACATGTCGAAATCGCCTCTCATAATTTTTCCCAGCCCCATAAGCACCAGGATTACTATTGTTGGCCTCAGACATGGGATCGTGATATAACGCACACGCTGGAACACATTGGCTCCATCTATTTTAGCCGCTTCATAGCATTCCTGGTCAATACCCATAATTGCCGCAAGATAAAGAACACTTCCATATCCGATAGATTTCCACACATATAAAAATGGAAGCAGGAAATACCAATATGCAGGAGTGGAATATACACTTACGGGTTCTCTGCCGAAGAATTTTAAAACCGTATTAACAATGCCATATTCATAATTACAGAAATTATACATAAAGGCGGAAACCACTACCCAGGAGATAAAATAAGGAAGAAACATCATAGATTGGGAAACCTTTTTGAAAACCTTATTGTTTACCTCCGCAATAAACACGGCTGCCATTACCGAAAATACCGTATATAAAAACAGGAAAACCAGATTATACAGCACCGTATTTTTTGTTACCAAAAGGGCCTTTCCACTGCTGAAAAAGAATTTGAAATTTTCCCATCCGATCCACGGACTCCCGAACAGGCCGTCCCTGTAATTAAATTCTTTAAAGGCAACTACAATACCCGTCATCGGAAAATAAGCAAATATCAAAAAATAAATACCCACAGGAAGAAACATCAGATATAAAATCTTATTCCGTTTGATCTCCTGCAGAAAGGTTCTTTTAGGTCTAAACCCATTTTTTTTCGTTCCCAAACTTTTCTCCTCCATTCCCGCTGCTCAAATACTGAGTTTAGTATAGGATACCTGTCTGTTTTTCTCCATAAGTAAACTTTTGATACTTCTTTGAAATATTTTTGTCTTTCTTTAAAAAATCTTTAAAATATTGCGTTGCTTTTTACTCATGTTATAATAAACTAACAGATTTATTTCATGATTTGGGGCGATATCCGGGGGGTGCCATATGATTAACCTTTTAATTGTTGATGACGAAAAAACAACAAGGGATACTTTATACACTAAAATTGACTGGTCGGGGCTTGGGATCACTTCCGTAGCCACTGCCAGAAACGGCCTGGATGCCTTGGCTGTCTGTCAGGATTTCCAGCCGGATATCTGCCTTTGCGATGTAAAAATGCCAAAGATGAACGGCATTCAGTTGGGGTACTGTCTGCGTGAAAAATTCCCGGAATGCAAAATCATATATCTCAGCGGATACTGCGATAAGGAATACCTGAAATCCGCCATTGAACTTCAGGTCGTAAGCTATATTGAAAAACCCATCGTGCTTTCCGAAATCAGGGAGGTTATCAACAAAACAGCCGGTTCCATCATTTTAAAAAAAGCGGAATCACTGCAACAGGAGGTTAACGGCCTTACTCTTAACAATTTCTATGGCGCTCCTGTTACGGAAGGACATTCCTATGAATTTCCCAAATCCTCTATTGTCAGGCTGAGATATCTTCTGCATAATTCGCCCGGACAAACATCAGAAATGATAACCGGTATTACATCCGACATTGCAGAATGTATGGACAGGCGAATCTATTATATAACCGGCATTTATTATCAGTTTCTGTCGGTTATCCTCAATACCTGCCGTGAATCGGCGCAGCCAAGCCCTTTTTCTGGAGAAGATGAAAATAATATGTGGAAAGAAATCCATACCCTCAGTACTTTGAAACAACTGTCCGATTATATCCTTTCTATACTGAACAGCCTGCCTGATACCGTATACTCCGACAATCCTGTCATCAGCCGTGTCATAGATTCCATTCATAGCAGTTACAAAGACACAAACCTTTCCGTATCCCAGATAGCGGATGCCATGTTTATGAACAAAACCTACCTATGCTCCGTTTTTAAAAAAGAAACCGGAAAAACCATAAATGAATATATTACGGAAACAAGAATGGAAACGGCAAAACTTCTTCTTCATCAACAGGATATCCGTTTTTATGAAATCTCCGGCATGGTTGGCATAAATGACCCCAATTATTTTTCTACTCTTTTCAAAAAATACACAGGTCTCTCACCGTCTGAATATCAGGAGAAATATTGCCGATGAAACAAAAGATAAACGGTCTTCCAATCCGATATAAATACTTTTTGTCTTTGCTGGTAATCGTCCTACTTTCCTTTGGCATCTTTGCAGCAATCAATACTTATTACCTGACCTCCGATTCCAAAAAACAAATGGAGGATTCTCTTCAAAAAACACTGGAGCAAACCTCTGAGCTCCTTATTTATAATACCTCCATGATAAAATACGGCTCCGATATTTTTGTTTATCAGTATGCAGAGGAACCTTATTTTACGGAACCGGAAGCTTCCTACCAGAAGACCCCCGGACTTTATACCCTGCATCGGGCACAGCTTACTAAACATCTTTTCAGCCTGCAGGAAATTCCCAATGTAAATACCATTGATTTGTGCCTGAACAGTTCTTTTGCTAAAGTTTATCCGGGCGACGATATTTATGAACTGGAAGCCTATACGGATAAAAACTGGTATAATGCCATAAGTAAAAATAAATCCTTTTATACCTGGTCTCTTGGCGGAATCGATGAAACACCTGAAACATATCCGTATATTTCCCTGATACGGAAGATCCCAAATGCCCAGGATCTGCGTTCCCTGAATGGTGTTATAGCAGTAAACGTCGATCTGTCTGTACTTACTTCCATTCTGGAACCGGCACAAATAAGTTCCGATACCTCCGTTTATCTTATGAATGAAAAAAACCAGATTCTTTCCTGCTGTGCCGGCGGACTGTCGGACGACTCTGCACTTCTTGCTTTAAAGGAACAATTTCCGGAAAACTGCCCAACTAACAGCAGCTTTTACGCACAGCTGAACCGGCATAAATATCTTATTGGATACTCCTCTATTGATCAAAGTGACTGGCATCTTGTAATCGCAATACCCTATGCCCAAATCCTGTCCCAAAGCACGAAAATTTACACCAGTATCCTGGTTACCCTGCTTTTAATCCTTCCTTTTGTAATCATGGTATCCTATTTGCTTTCTATTCTCATCAGCAAACCGGTCAATACTTTGATAACCAATATGAAAAAAGCGGAAACGGGTGATTTCAATATTCCCATCGCCCCCTATTCCAAGGATGAAATAGGCGAACTGAACCGGAGCTTTAATGTCATGCTCACCAAGCTTTCCTTACTGTTAGATGAAAGCTACCGTCTGGGTAAAGAAAAGAAAAATGAACAGCTCAAAGCACTGCAGGTGCAGATCAATCCTCATTTTCTCTACAATACCCTTGATCTGATTAATTTGATGGCCATAAACGGGGATACCAGTAAAATACAAACGGCTATCCAGGAGCTTTCTCGTTTTTATAGGCTGAGTCTGAACTCCGGCTCTGATGAAACCACTCTGGCCGATGAACTGGATCATATCCGTCACTATGTAAAAATACAAAATCTCCGGTTTGATGACAACATCAATCTGGAAATAGCCGTACCCGCAGAGCTTCTTGCCTTTAAAATGTTTAAAATTTGTCTCCAGCCTCTGGTGGAAAACGCCATATACCACGGTATTCTGGAAAAGGATTCCGAATCCGGAAGCATACGGATAGAGGCATACCAGGAAGGTATTTACTTCTATATTCTCATTCGCGATGACGGCGTAGGAATGGATGCGGAAACCATGGAATGGCTGCTGGATAAGCCCCGGGACATTCAGGGAGGCTATGGCGTCTATAATGTACAGGAACGGATTAAAATAAATTATGGAAGTGATTGTGGTATTTCCTACGAAAGCCGCCCGGGCTCAGGGACTGCTGCTATTCTGAAGCTGAAAAAAGATTACCGGGATGACCTGTAGGCCTGATGGATATCATTGTATTATCATTAATAATCCGATATTCTATAGGCAGGTTACTTTAAAGGGAGGATCTTTTTATATGGGCAGAACGGTAGGGATCGGGCTTCAGGATTATGAATCAATCAGAAAATAACGGGTATTTTATGTCGACAAAACGGATTTTATCCGCGAATGGTGGGAAAGCTAATCCGGGAGGGCAGCCGGGATATCAAAATATCCTTCGAAAGGCTTCTTCAGGGAGAAAGTCTGGTTGCAGAAATTGATGAACAAATCGTTTATGACGAGTTGGATATCGATGAACGGGCTATTTGGAGCCTGCTGCTGGCGAGCGGCTATCTAAAGGTAAAGGGCTACAGGGTTGTCACTTCAAAGTTCGGAGAATGGAGGCCCGAATATGAGCTGTCTCTGACGAACTTTGAGGTACGGATAATGTTCCGCAATATGGTGCACAGCTGGTTCGGACGCAGCGCATCTGATTATAACGGTTTTATTAAAGCATTGCTCCAGGATGATCTGGAAGCGATGAATGCCTATATGAACAGGATTGCATTGGAAACCTTCAGCTATTTTGATACGGGAAAAGGTGCGGAAAAACAGGCCAATCCGGAACGGTTTTATCATGGGTTTGTGCTGGGCCTGATGGTGGATCTTACGGACAGGTATATAATAACTTCGAACCGGGAAAGCGGTTTCGGCAGATATGATGTAATGTTACGGCCCCGCAGCAAGGAGGATGATGCAGTTATTCTGGAATTTAAAGTTCGCAGCACCGGAAAAGAACCCTGTCTTGAAGACACTGCCCAAAGGGCGCTTGACCAGATCGGGGAAAAGGGGTATGCAAAGGGACTGATTGCCGAAGGGGTGCCGGCAGAGCGCATCCGGAAATATGGTTTTGCTTTTGAAGGAAAGAATGTATTAATTAAAAAAGGACATTGATGTCAGGCGGCAGTACTATCCTCCCGTACTGCCGTTACACCCCAACCATATACTCATGCAGGGCTGTCAGTAGTTTTTTCTCTTCCCCTCTGGGATTTACCAGCTTCAGATCCAGTGCTTTTCCGGTTCCCAGGGCACAAACTCCCAGAATGGATTTGGCATCTACCGTGTAGCTTCCCGCCGCCAAATCATATTCCCCGTCAAATTTTCTTATGGTATTTACAAACTTCCATACTTCATCCGCATTGTCGAAACAGATTTTAACCGATTCCATAATTCTATCCTTTCATTACTCTTATTATATGTAACAGTTCAGACAACAAGGAACCGTTACTATTATTTCACCTGATTTTTACTCTGTGGAATATTGTAGCTAAAGTATCTCCGTTTTTTTCTTAAATATACAGTTCGTTGATTAAAATATGGTTAAAACATTTTTCCTGTGTCGTAAAATATAAATCAATCGCGATTCAATCGCGATTGATATCGCGATTGAATCGCGATATAATACATTATGACATACTAGGAGGTGTTAAATGGAATTTATAGAAAGTAGTCAACTGGAGTTAAAAGAAATAATAAATACAGATTTTAAGAAAGAAATTATAGCATTTGCCAATTCCGAAGGTGGTGAAATCTATGTTGGTGTTTCAAGGGACGGGGAAATCATAGGAATAGAAAATGCCGAAAAGGAAATGGAGCGTATCAGCAATATGATACACGATGGGATTCATCCCGATCTAATACCTTTTACTTCAATTGAGATAGTAAATATAAGCGGTAAGAATCTGATTCATTTGCATGTTTCCCGCGGCGGCAGGCCCCCCTATCATCTGACAGATAAAGGATTGAAGCCAAGCGGGGTATATGTCCGCCATGGTATCACATCCGTTCCGGCAAGTGAAGAAATGATTCGTGATATGATCCGCCAAAGCGATGGTGTTACTTACGATAAAGCAAGATCGCTCAATCAGGAATTAACTTTTGAATATGCGGAAGCTTATTTTGTAAACCGCAGTATTCCTTTTCAAACGGAAAACAAGCGTACATTGGGACTTATTGATGCGGATGGCTATTATACAAATGCAGCTTTGCTCATATCTGACCAATGTGAACACAGTATCAAATGCGCAATATTTGACGGTACCGGAAAAAGCCGTTTTAAAACAAGAAAAGAGTTTATAGGATCCATCCTGAAACAATTGGAAGATTCTTATGAATATATTGGATTACAAAACAATATACATGCAGATTTTATAGGACTAGAACGTGTGGAAAATCTTGATTATCCCGAATATGCGTTACGTGAAGCATTGTTAAACAGTATAATACATCGGGATTATAATTATTCGGGGAGTACAATAATTAATATATTTTCGGACAGGATGGAATTCGTGTCTATTGGAGGATTAGTAAAAGGGATTACATTACCGGACATTATGCATGGTATATCACAGTCGAGAAACATGGTTCTCGCAAATGTCTTTTACAGATTGAAGCTGATTGAAAGCTACGGAACCGGTATTTCCAGAATTCTGGAAAGTTATTACGACAAAGCACAACCGCTTTTTTTACCGGAAGCATCTTCTTTTTTAACAGTATTGCCGAATCTGCATGCCTCTGAAAAAAGGACGGAAACGCTTAGCCCTGAAAGCAGAGTTTTAGATTTATTGGCGGTCAAAAAGGAAATCTCACGTAAGGATGTTGAATTGTTGCTGGGATGTTCCGGTTTCCCGGCCCGGAAAGTTCTTATGTCTCTGCTGTCTCAAGGAAAGATCCGTGTAACCGGAAAAGCAAAGGCAACAAAATATGTTTTAAATTACTGACATCAGCAGGATCCGTTCCGGCCGGCTTTCTAAGGAAAGCCGGCCGGTATTTTGTGTATCCGGAATATTTTTACTTACAGACTGCACGGCAGGAAAGCAGCCGTGCTTTGCAATCACTCATGTACCTCACATCTGTACGGCTCTTTCTATCAGTTCAACACATCCGTCATACCCAAGAGAAGAGCTGTTCAGGCATAAATCATAATTCAGGGGATCTCCCCACTCCTTTTCCGCATACATTTTATAGTATTCTCTTCTCTGTTTATCCTTCATGCGGATATAAGGATCTGCATCGGTCATGGGAATACGATCCGCCTGGCTGGCACGTTCTCTTCTGTCCGCCATGGAGGAGGCGTATATGAATACATTCAGGCTCCTGCGTTTATCCTTAAGCACCTCGCCTGCACAGCGGCCGATGAAAATACAGGGGCCTTCCAGGCTCAGGCGGCGGATTGTCTCCGCCTGGGCCTGATAAATACGGTAGGGCAGCATTCCCCGGTCGTTTCCACGGAAATTTTCCACCGCTGCGGCCACCGAATAAAGAAGGCTTCTGTTGACTTTTTCATCGTTGGCCCGGACTTCTCCCGGGTTAAGGCCGTATTTTTCCGCAGCCATCATAAGAAGCTGCCCGTCATAATAAGGGATCCCCAGCTTCTTGGACAGCCTTTTCCCGATCTCACGGCCGCCGCTGGCATACTGACGTTCTATAGTGATTGTTCTCAGTTTTCCCATTTCCTTTTTCTCCTTTTCTATGCGGTTGCATCCACGAACTGCGAATTGTAAAGCTCTGCATAGAAGCCGTTCTTTGCAAGGAGTTCTTCATGGCTGCCCTGTTCAATGATATCGCCGTCCTTCATAACCAGGATCAGGTCTGCATCACGAATGGTGGACAGCCTGTGGGCGATAACGAAACTGGTTCTTCCTTCCATCAGCCGGTTCATGGCTTTCTGGATCTGCTGCTCCGTTCTGGTATCTACGGAGCTTGTCGCTTCGTCCAGAATCATTATTTTATTATCCGCCAGAATCGCACGGGCAATGGTAAGCAGCTGCTTCTGTCCCTGGGAGACGTTGCTCGCATCCTCATTAAGTTCCATCTGATAGCCTCCGGGCAGTGTCTGTATGAAGTGGTGGGCATGAGCTGCCTTTGCCGCCTCTATAACCTCTTCATCCGTGGCATCCAGACGGCCGTAACGGATATTTTCCATGATGGTGCCTTTAAAGAGCCAGGTGTCCTGGAGCACCATGCCGAATATTTCACGAAGCTCGCTCCGGTTGAATTCCCGCACGTCGGAACCATCCACCAGTATCGCGCCGCTGTTCACATCATAAAAACGCATGAGAAGCTTAACCATCGTAGTCTTTCCGGCTCCGGTAGGGCCGACAATAGCCACGGTCTGGCCGGGCTTTACGGAACAGTTGAAGTTATGGATGATGATTTTATCCGGGTCATAGCCAAAGACCACATTTTGAAAGTCGACCCTTCCCTGAGGGAATTCCAGATGTACGGGATTCTCCACCATTTGATCTTCTTCCTCTTCCTCCAGGAATTCAAATACCCTCTCTGCGGCTGCCGCAGTGGACTGGAGCATATTGGACACCTGGGCCAGCTGGGTAATCGGCTGGGTGAAGTTCCTTACGTACTGGATAAATGCCTGGATATCACCGACGGTGATCGTACCCTTCACAGCCAGCATACTTCCCACCACGGCTACGGATACATACCCCAGGTTGCCTACAAAGGTCATGATAGGCTGCATCAGGCCTGAAAGGAACTGGGATTTCCATGCGGACTGGTAAAGGATATTGTTGGTTTCGTGGAAAATCTGTTCCACATCCTCTTCTTTATTATAGGCCTTTACGATATTGTGGCCGCTGTAAACCTCTTCCACCTGCCCGTTGATTTCGCCCAGATATTTCTGCTGTGCAACGAAAAATTTCTGTGATTTTTTTACCACAAGCCCTATCAGTCCTGCGGATATGGGGAGAATGACGATGGCAATCAGCGTCATCAGGGGACTGATGCTCAGCATCATGATAAGCACTCCCACCATGGTGGTGAGGGACGTAATCAGCTGGGTTACGCTCTGGTTAAGGCTCTGTCCCAGCGTATCCACGTCGTTGGTGATACGGGAAAGCACCTCACCTACCGTCCTGCTTTCAAAATATTTCATGGGCATCCGGTTAATCTTAGAACAAATTTCCTCCCGGAAACGGTAGGCCAGCTTTTGGGATATGCCGGTCATGATCAGCCCCTGCACAAAGGAAAGGACTGCACTCAGCACATACAGGCCCAGGAGGAGCAGCAGAATCTGGCCGATTTTCTCAAAATTAATGCTTCCGGTTCCGGAAACCTTGGCAACAAGTCCGTTGAACAGCTCTGTTGTGGCCTTTCCGGATATCTTGGGGCCGATAATACCGAATACGGTACTGCCGATGGCAAAAAACAATACAGCTACAAATGCGGGCCAGTAGCTGCCCATATATTTCACCAGTTTCTTTATGGTGCCTTTAAAATCTTTGGCCTTTTCACCGCCCATCCGGGCGCCGGGTCCATGCATTCTTACCGGTTTTCTCTGATTTTCACTCATGATGCGCTTCCTCCTTTCAGTTCTGCCTCGGACAGCTGGGAACGGGCAATTTCCTGGTATGCCTCACAGGACGTAAGCAGTTCTTCATGGGTTCCGATTCCGGCTATCCGTCCTTCATCCAGTACAATGATCTGGTTGGCATGGAGGATGGTGCTGATACGCTGTGCCACAATAATCACCGTGGCATCTTCTATTTTTTCATGCAGGGCTTTCCGCAGAACCATATCTGTTTTGTAATCCAACGCGGAAAAGCTGTCGTCAAACAGGAAAATCTTCGGATCTTTTGCAATTGCCCTGGCGATGGAGAGACGCTGTTTCTGTCCGCCGGACACATTGCTTCCGCCCTGGGCGATAGGGCTTTCATAGCCTTCCGCCTTGCTTTCGATAAATTCCACAGCCTGTGCAATATCGGCCGCCTGCTCCATCATCTCATCCGTTATATAGGAACCTCCATACTTGATATTCGAAGCGATATCACCGGAGAACAGGTTCGCTTTCTGGGGGACAAAACCCAGGATACTTCTCAGCTTATGCTGGGACATTTCCCGGATATCCACGCCGTCTATGGTAATCTTCCCTTTTGTTACGTCATAAAACCGGGGGATAAGATGGATGAGCGTGGATTTCCCGCAGCCGGTGCTGCCGATAATCGCTGTGGTTTCGCCCGGCCTTGCCGTAAAGCTGATATTCTCCAGCGCATCCTCCTTCGCTCCGTCATACCGGAAGGAAACATCTTCAAAGGAAAGCTCTCCTTTTACCGCGGACAGCCGGTCATCTTTCACGGAAGGCGCGTCATGTATGGTGGGATCCGTATCCAGAACCTCCTGGATTCTTTCCGCAGCCACTCCGGCACGGGGAAGCATAACGGAAATCATGGTGATCATCAGGAAGGCCATGACAATCTGCATGGTATAGGTGATAAACGCCATCATGTCGCCTACCTGAAGGTTCCCCGCATCGATACCCTTTCCTCCGAACCATATGATCATGACGGTAACACCGTTCATAATCAGCATCATCATGGGCATCATAAAGGTCATGACACGGTTGGTGAACAACTGGGTTTTCATCAAATCCTTATTCGCGGTTTCAAAACGGTCTTCCTCGAATTTTTCCCTGCTGAAAGCACGGATGACGGGGACTCCGGTAAGGATTTCCCTGGACACCAGATTCAGGCGGTCCACCAGGGACTGCATTTTCTTGAATTTGGGCATAGCCACCTGCATCAGAACAAGCACCACGACGGAAATAGCCGCTACCGCCACCCCGATAATCCAGCCCAGGCCGGTTTTGGTGCTCATTACCTTGACAATACCGCCTATCCCGATGATAGGAGCATACAGAACCATACGCAGCAGCATAACCTCCACCATCTGTACCTGCTGGATATCGTTGGTACTTCTCGTGATCAAAGAAGCAATGGAAAACTTATTCAGCTCATTATTGGAAAAGGACACTACCTTGGTGAAAACCTTTCCTCTTAAATCCATACCGATTCTGGCTGCGGTCTTTGAGGACAGAAGGCCGGCCAGAATAGCTGCCGCCATCATCAGCAATGTCAGGCCAAGCATTTTTGCGCCTGTGGAAAGCAGATAATTCATCTGTACCTGCTCCAGATCCATTCCCAGGGCTTCGTATTCTCCCTGGATAAAAAGGATGGCTTTCTGGGTGATTACGGAATCACTCATATCCCCCATCTCCTGAACGGCCTCCTCTTTTATGGCAGTAAGCCTGGAATCGTCGATCCCCTGAGCTTCCATCAGTCCTTTCAGGCCATCCATATCCGTCTGCCCGGATTCCCGGACAGAGCTGAGAATTACCATAGGCATTCCAAAATCTTCATTGAGGCGGTTAATTGTCTCCTCATCCGAAGTATTGAGTTCGTATATACCGTCTACCAGATCATAGGCCTGCTGCACTTCCTTTTTTTCATCCGCCGTCAGGAACAGGCCCAGGCTGTCAAAGGTTTCCTCCCTCATTTTCACAGGCACCGCGTTTTCTATGCCTCCCTGCTGAATCCCCACATCCACGATATCGGAAGTATAGGAAGGCAGCGCCAGATCACAGTACGCCTGGCCAATCAGAAGCAGAACGATGAGCAGGACGGTGACCTTGTGCTCACCCAGGTGTTTAAACAATTTCCACATTCTTTCAGTCTCTCCTTTCAGATGCTTAATGGCATTTGCAGCCATCTGTCTTGTGTCACATGAATCAAGATGGCTCCTCGTAAAACACGGGTATGTTTTTTTCCATAAGATCCACCATTTCTTCCCACAATGCAAGGAAGGTTTCCATCTTTTCTTCTCCCATCTCTTCTATTACCCGATTGATGTAATCCGTACATATCGTCCAGACCCGCTGTCTGGCATTTTCCCCTTCGGGAGTCAGGCGGACATAGGTTTTTCTTCGGTTTTTACTGTCTACCTTCCGTTCCGCCAGCCCTTTTTCTTCCACAGCCCTCAGCGTCCTGGACATAGCCGGTGGTGACATATAGGAGCATCGCGCCAGCTCGGATACACCGATACCGTATTCCCCGGGATGCTTCTTCATATACATATGAACCATTTGCAGTGTTGTGAATTCCCCATGAGTAATATTCCCCAGACGAATTCCCATATTCACCTTGCCATATCGAAATGTAGTCCGAAGCAGGGCACTGCGCATTTCATCCGCCGTCATTTTTCCACTCCTTTCGCATACAAAAGCCTTACCTTAATTTGCAAAAACAATATTTAACAATGTTAACAATTGCTTTAGTTAAAAATTATAGGCCGCAAAGCCCTTAATTACAATATTATTTTTAGAAAAAAAGTATAAAAAATATATAAAGAAACCGTCAATTCGCATAAAATACGAATTAACGGTTCCCATATTTAACCACGGATTTCTATACGGAAGTCAACATTTGCCCGCGGGCAGCCGTCCTTAGCTAAAGAAGCTCCAAATACTCCAATGCATGCTTTAAACCGTCTTCTCCGATATCCGTTGTTACAAAATCCGCCGCTTCCTTCAGCGCCCGGATCCCATTTCCCATAGCGATCCCCACACCGGCGGCTTTAATCATTTCATAGTCATTCATGCTGTCTCCCACCGCCGCTGTTTCCCGGAAGCCCATCCCCCAATGCTCCAGCAGAAGGGTGAGGCCGTAGGCCTTGGAAAGAAAGGCCGGGATGACATCCGCCCCGCCTGTGGTATCATTCATAAGCGGCGCGCGCAGTTTTGGAAAATTATGTTCAAGCAGACGGGCAGCTTCCACGGAATCATCCAGAAACAGGGCATGCATGGGAATCTCATACAGACTTCCGGCATCCAGAAGTTCCCTTTGGAGCAGCTGCTCTTTCCCCTTCCATCTGGCTATCTGCTTTTCCCGATTTGTGGTATACCATTTTCCTTCATACAGACCGCCCAGGCAGAATTCATGGGCATAAGCAAAATCCAGAACCGCCTTCTGAAGCTCCGGCTCCAGAAAGGTTTCCTTTAATACTGTCCCGCCCGCCTCCACCAGGGAGCCATTGGAATGGATGATCCCGTCAGGCCTCACCTGTTCCTTGATGGGCGCATTCCAGACATCGTTAAAAAAACGGCCGCTGGCAAGGACAATTTTGCATTTCCCCCGTACCGCATCCAGCGCTTTCCGGGCGCTTTCCGGTATTGTCCTGGTATTATGGTCAAAAACCGTGTTATCATAATCCAGACAAAGTACTTTTATCATTCCTGCTCCTGTCCGCAGATGGAATGCTCAGACACCTGCTGTGATTTGCTTTTCCGGATCAGTGCTGTCTCAATCCGCTGATCCTCGATGACCTCTACATGGATATCGAGTCCGTTCACCTGTACGTCAAACTGGCTTCCGTCCGCAGGAATGGTACGGAGGCAGCTGTATATCATGCCTCCAACGGTATCATAATCCGTATCCTCCGGCAGGTCAATATCCAGCTCTTCCGCCAGTTCTTCAATAGCAACCCCACCGGAAACCCTCCAGAGGTTCTCCTCCAGGCGGACCATTTCCGGCATCTGATCAGGATCAAACTCATCATAGATATTACCTACGATTTCCTCCAGCAGGTCCTCCATGGTAATAATACCCGCCGTCTGCCCGTACTCATCAATGACAATGGCAATGTGCACCTTATTGGTCTGCATATCCCGGAACAGGTCATCCGCATGGATCGTATCCGGTACAAAATATGCCTCCCGCAGCAGCTCCTGCATCTGTTTCGGCTCTGCGCAGCCCCGGTTAAGAAGATAATCCCTTGCATTCAATATACCTGCAATATCATTGATATCTTCATCGTACACCGGATATCTGGAAAGCCCTGTTTCCCTGATAGTCCGAAGGATCTCCTCATCCCCCTCCTCCAGGGAAAAGGAAACCACATCCGGCTCCCTCGTCATGGCGTCCCTTACGGAGATATCATCAAACCGGAATACATTCTGTATCCATTCCTGTTCCTCCTGATCGATAGTCCCCTTTTCGCCGCCAAGCTCCACCATCATGCGTATTTCTTCTTCCGTAACGGAATCTTCCTCCGCTTCTGTTTTCATATGCAGGATACGGAGGATCGTATTGGTGGAAAAAGACAGGAACCATATGATGGGCTTCATGATAACCGCCACCCCGGAAATAACGCCGCTGCTGAATTTGGCTACCTCCAGAGATTTCTGCATGGCAATCCTTTTGGGCACCAGTTCCCCGAAAATCAGGGTGAAATACGAAAGTATAATGGTGATTACCACCACGGCCATAGTATCCAGCGCCGCTTCCGGTATCCCCCTGAAGCCCAGATCCTCGTAAACCCATTTTACCAGATATTCAGAAAAATTATCGGCGGCAAACGCACTTCCCAGAAAACCGGCCAGCGTTATGCCCACCTGGATAGTGGAAAGGAAGGAAGCCGGTTCCTCCACCAGACGGAGCAGCTTGCCCGCTTTATTATCCCCTTCTTCCTCCAGCTTCCGAAGCTTCGTCCCGTTTAGGGAAACCACCGCGATCTCCGCCGCGGCAAAAAACGCATTTAATAAAATCAGAATTACCTGCAAAAGTAATTGTTTCGGTATTGATGTCAAAATAAATCTCTCCTTTTTTCTTAAAAATGTACAAAAAGACACAGCCTGTCAAGCTGATGCTAACAGGCTATGCCCTTTATAGGTTTTTGCTTTTTATTCCGGTTATAATTCGTTTCCCCCTCAGGGTCCGCGTCTTCCATGAAAGCCATTTCCTTTCTTCACGTAATGCTGATGAACTCAGACTCCGGAAGGCCGTTTGGCACCTGCAGAGTTTGAGTGATAAATTTATTATAAAGAAAAAACAGGGTACATGTCAAGGAAGCAGGAGGCATCTTAGCATTAATTTTTCATGGATATTACTGTTCCCGCCGCAAGGCGGGTAGAATGAAATAAGGATATATGATATACTGTAAACAAACTGTGGGGTTTTATCGTAATGTAAAGGGATACATAATATGCATGAAGAGCGGAAGTTAAGAAGGAAGGCTTCGGAATCGTTTGCCAGACGGATTATCAAGGTCTGGGTTTTCGGGGTGCTGGTACCTCTTCTTGTGGTGGAGGTACTGATTCTGTGGCAGTTTTACAGAATCAACCACAACGATGTGGATGAGGAGATTGAAAATAATCTGAACAAAGTATCTGTCGATATGGCGTCACTCATGAACAGCATGAACTCTATATCCTGGCTGTTGGAGGCGGACGGCACCGTGGGCAAGAACCTTCATCTGTATTTTGATGAGGAGGACACGATAAAGAAAGGGGAGCTGCTGATTTATCTCAGGGAGCAGATCGCCAATTATGAAATCGCTAATCCCTCCATCGGAAATCTCACCTATATCTATATCCCCAGAGGCCGTAAAACGCCCGTCAAAATCAACCAGACCTCCCTGGCAAACGGAGAACTGCCGGAGGATGCCTATTTTCTGTGCAGATGGCAGAAGATGGATTTTTACGGGCCGCACGAGTCCAAATCCAAGGTGGCATCTTATCCCTGCCTTTCGCTGCTGCGCTCTTACAAAATGGAACAGGAATACGGGGATATCTACATTTATCTGGAATCGGGATACAAGTATCTGGAGAAGCTCTTTCCGGGCAGTGTCATGGGCATGGACACCGTCTTTCTGATCGAATCCCAGGAAGGGCGCATCATGTACTGCTCCGACGAAAAGCTGGTTCCTCTGTACTCGGATTTGCAGGCCGGCAGGACAGGGCTTGCGGAACAAAACCGCCGTTATAAGACCTACGAAAGGACGGAGGAAGGCGGCTGGAAAATCCATCTGTGGGTTCCTGTAAACGAATATTACCGGCAGATATACGGTATGGCGCTGAACCTGAGCGTGGTCACCCTGTTAGCGGTTTTTGCCTGTATTCTCGTTTCCGTCCTTCAATGGAAAAGTATCTATACGCCCTTTACCAAATTTGAAAAAAGACTTCAGCTGATAGCATCGGACAACGATGTGGAGACCAAGGTGGAGCAGATGAACATACAGGAATTTGATGATAACTTCGCATTGCTTGACAAGATGAAAAGCAACATTCTCCTTCTTCTGAACCGTGTGCAGGAGGAAGGGAAAAAGAGGTCGGAGCTTGAAATCAAGGTGGTGCTGGGTAAAATAAACCCGCATTTTCTATACAATACCCTGGATACCCTGAAATGGTATGCCGCCGGAAAAAAAGACAAGGAAATGGTCCATTTCATCACATCCCTGAACAAGCTGCTTTTATATAATATGTCGAAAACAAGGGAGACCACACTGAAAAGCGAGCTGGAGGCCGTCGGCGCCTATATTGTCCTGCAGCAGCTGAAGTATGATATCCGTTTTCATATGGACACCGGCAAGCATCCGGAAATCCTGCAGGCGGATATGCCCCGTTTTGTCCTGCAGCCCCTTGTGGAAAATGCCATCCTGCACAGCGGCTCCCATCAGGGGGATATCTGGATCGAGGTGGAGCTTCTTGCGAACGGAAAAATCGCTATCCTCGTAAAAAATGACGGAACCCCTATCAATCCGGAACAGATCAAAGCGGTCCTGGTACAGAAAAACGATATTTCTTCCAACGGCATCGGGCTTCAGTATGTGGCCCGCATGCTGGAAAACCGGTTCGGGGACGATTTTGAACTGAAAGCGGAACGGACGGAGGACGGCGTGAACGTGGTGGAAATCCGGATCCCGTTTGAGGCGGAGGAGATCTGCGGAAAGAGGGAGAAGTCTGAGAGGGGGATATCCGTAAAATGATCAAGGTATTTGTTGTGGATGACGAAAAGCTGGTCCGCCGGGGGATTCTCGGACTGATCGACTGGGAAACATACGGGATGGAGGTCGTGGGAGATTCGGGGAGCGGGGAAGAAACCCTGTCGTTTCTGCGAAAAGTTGAGGTGGATCTTCTGTTTACCGATCTGGAAATGCCGGGGCTTTCGGGGATTCCATTTCTCCAGGAGGTCAAGCGTATCCGCCCGGAACTGCAGATCGTGGTTCTGACCATGCACCAGGAATTTGAACTCATCCAGCAGGCTCTGCGGATCGGCATCCTGGATTATATCACCAAAGCGCAGATTGAGGAGGAAAATATAGATGCCCTGATGAACGGGATTAAAATCCGTTATCTGGAAACCATGCACCATACACAGCTGGGCGGAAGGAACGTGCTCTACAACGAGGTTTACATCTGGGAAACGGAGAGTAAACTAAAGTGTGAGGAGGCGGTGAAGCTGCTGGAAAGGCATACGTTCCCCTTTGAATTCTTAAGCGAGACACGGCTTCTCTTTTCAGGGGAATGCAACAGCATACGGCTGAAATCCATCATTGAGGATTTCGGGGCGGAGGATTCCTCCCTTCTGGAAATCAAGCAGGTAAAGGGGACCGCCTATGATCAGCTGGAGGATACTTTGAAAAACAGGCTGGAAAATAAGCTGTTTGAGGATCGCAGGCCGGGCTGTTTTACCTATACCTACCTTTATCCGGCGCTTTTACAGGAGCCATGCGGCGCATCCAGAAAGGAAATATTGGAGCTGAGCCTGAAAATGGAGTTCATGGTCTATGAAGAATGTTATGAAAAAGGCATGGAAAAAATCCGCCATGCCGCGCTGTCCCGGGAAGAGCGTACCGCTGTTTTCTATCACTTCAGCCTCTATTGGTCCGGTTTTTCCGGAAAGGACTTCACCCGGTATTTCGAAGAGGTTGGCGGCTTCCGGTGGTGGTACCAGTGGAGAGAATGGTTTGACGACACCCGCAGCCTGGTAAGGAAACGGATTGGGGAAGCCGATGAGGAAATCAGTACGATGGAGGCCATACATAAGGCCATGAACTATATAAGGGAGCATATGGACAGGGAGATCACGCTGGAGGAGCTTCTCCGTCTGACGGGGATGAGCAAGAGCCATTTTTCCAAGAATTTTAAAAAAATTACGGGAAAGACTTTTGTGACTTTCCTGAACGACATGCGTATAGAATCGGCCAAAAAGTATCTTGTGGAAACCAGACAGCCTATCTACTGGATAGCCAGCCAGGTCGGTTATACGGATGAACACTATTTCCGAAGAATTTTCAGGGAAAGAACCGGTGAAAACCCCAAACAGTACCGTGATAATAACTGAAAAGCAAAAAAATCAGCAGTCAAAACAGTAAAACTGCACAATTGTATCATAAAAAGGGGATAATTGTATTTCAAAAATCGAAAAAATACAATTATCCCGTTTTTATGCACAAAATGACCTTAAAAACAATCTAATATTTGATATAATTATAAACAGTAAACAAACGATCAAAATAAGGGGGATAAAGAATGAAGAAGAAAGTAATCGCAATGCTTCTTTCCGCAGCAATGACAGCCGCCTGTCTGGCCGGCTGCGGATCAAATGCGTCCACATCGGGCGGCAGCGCATCCACAGGCGGTGATACCGCAAACACGGAAGCCGCAGCCGATACGGGAGACTCCACAACGGCAGCAGATAGCGGGGAATCGGCAAAAAGTGCGGAGGAGCTTCTGCTGGAGCCTTATGACGAACCTGTGGATATCCATATCGTGCTCCAGTACAGAGAATCCGAGGATCCCAATACACCTACCGATTGTACGCCCGAAACCTCCACAGCCGTCAGGCTTTTGAAGGAAGAATTGAATATCAACCTGATCTATGACTGGATCGTAAATGCGGATCAGTATAAAGAAAAGTTTGGTGCAGAACTGGCAGCGGGAAATCTTCCCGATGTATTTATGGTAGAGGCGAATGATTTTGAAGATCTGGCAAGCCAGGGCGGCCTCGCCGATTTGACCGAGTACTATGAAAAATACCGCTGTGACGATTTGGATAACATATTCAACTATGACGGAAATTTCATTAATGTCGCCAAAAAGGACGGAAGCATTTATGGACTGCCTATGGGTACAGATCCGGCGCAGATGACCTCCCAAATGATTTACAACATGACGCAGCTCGAAAGCGTGGGCATTACTTCCGCTGACCAGCTTCCGAAAACAATTGAAGAATTTGAAGCGCTCTGTGACAAGCTGATGGAAGTGGATTATAACGGCGACGGCAAGACCGGCGGCCCCGTAATTCCCGCCTGCAAGAACTACATGGACGCACAGCTTGCGGACTTCCAGCCCTTCTTCCACGCCTATGAAACATGGGCGGACGGCTGGTATGACAAAGACGGCACACTGCAGTACGCCGGAATCGACGAAGGGATCAAAACCACTCTGACCAAGCTAAATGAATGGTATGACAAGGGCTATTTCCAGAAGGATTTCGCCGCATATGATATCTGGGCTGCGGATTCTCCCATTGTTAACGATATCGTAGCCGGCAAATATGCCATAGTCCCCGCATCCTGGTGGGTTCCCAACTGGCCGCTTAACACCAATAAGGTAGAGCATCCCGACTCCAACTGGGTAATCGGCCCCAACCTCTCTCCTGACGGAAATCAGCCGACTATCATGGTTGACCGTTATCCGGTAAACAACTTTGTAGTGGTAGGCCGTGACTGCAAGAACCCGGAAGCCGTATTCAAGATGATGTACTGGTCCTTACAGTATACGCTGGAGAACAGCAATCCCGAAAGACAGAATGCCATGACCGAAGAAGAAAAAACAGAATGGTACAGTTACGTTTATACATGGCTTCCTTACCGTATCTACTCTCCCACCTGCTTGCGGACCAACTTCGAAGTTATCAACAAGCTGGCGGAAGAAGGCAAGACGGAAATCACGGATGCGGATGCCGCCAAGAACAACGAATTCTGGGGTTCCTGGGCTTCCTACCTGAATTATAAGGAAAATCCCGACGACGGAGTTGCCTGGGGTACCTATTTCAGCCGGCTCGCTCCTGACGGCGGTGTCGCCAACATGATTAAGACGATAGAAACCGCAGACATCGTTTATGATGAGGTTTATGTAACCACACCCGCCATGGTTTCCAGGAAAGCAGAACTTGACAAGCTGCGCAACAATACCTTCCTGAGCATGGTCATGGGCGAAACCCCGGTTTCCGACTTTGATAAATTTGTGGAACAGTGGAAGGCCCAGGGCGGCGACGAAATCGCAAAAGAAGTAAACGAATGGTATCAGAATAACAAATAAATAGTAAATGCAGCCATGATAAGGGAAAATGCCATATTTTATACGTAAAATATGGCATTTTCTCAAACAACGGATGGCCCGCAGCCCGCGGCATCCGTTATTTATCGGCTGGGAGAGGAGTATAAGTCCATGGCACAGCAGAAAACGGAATTACAGAGAAAGAAGAAAAAAAAGAGCCTGTACAGGACCAGAGAGCTTCACGTTATGCTGATACCGGCGGTGCTGTTCACCACCTTTTTTGCATATCTTCCTATCTTTGGCCTGGTGATGGCTTTCCAGGATTTTAAGCCCCTGATGGGCTTCCGGGAATCCCCTTTTGTAGGGTTAAAGCAGTTCCAGTATATTTTTACCATGCCCAGTTTCCGGACGGCTTTTGTAAACACCATGATCATTTCTTTTTTTAAGATCATCCTGAGTATTCTTGTCCCCCTGATATTGTCCCTGATGTTAAACGAGGTGACAAAGAGCTGGTTTAAACGGTCGGTGCAGACTATCGTATTCATACCCTATTTCTTTTCCTGGGCAATTCTGGCAGGCATGATACTGGAAATTTTCGCCTATGACGGCATCATCAATAATACCATGCTGCACCTTTTCGGCACGGATCCCACGGCCTTTCTGGTAAGCAACAAATATTTCCGTACCATAATCATCGGTTCGGATGTCTGGAAAGGAATGGGATACAACACGGTGCTGCTGCTGGCGGCCATCACCAATGTGGATCCCACGCTTTATGAGGCGGCGCAGGTAGACGGGGCCGGCCGGTGGAAGCAGGTGCTTCACGTAACGCTGCCCAGCATCCTGCCTATGGTGGCGGTCCTGACCGTTCTGGGGCTTGGCAATATTCTGAACGCAGGGTTTGAGCAGATTCTCATTATGTATAACCCTACCGTTGAGAAAACTGTGGATATTCTGGACACCCTGGTATACCGCCTTGGCATGACCAGCCACCAATATTCGGCCGCAGCGGCCATGGGCTTGTTCAAATCGGTAATTTCGCTGATTTTTGTGGGAACCAGTTATCTGATTCTCTATAAAAAAAGCGATTACCGCGTCTTTTAAAGGGGGTGCGTCAGATGAAAATCAAACGTTCGGGTTCTTATTATGTCTATCAATTATTTAATACGGTAGTTCTGGCTCTTGTGGCAATGACCTGTATTTTTCCCATCTTGCACGTCCTCGCCATGTCCTTAAGCAGCAGCAATGCCGCTATGGCCGGGCGCGTAACCTTTATCCCCGTGGAGTTTTCCCTTTCCGCTTATGAATATCTGATGAAAAAGAAGGATTTCTTTCATTCCGTAGGGATTGCGGGAGGAAGAGTTGTGATAGGCACGGCCCTGAATATGATCCTGATTGTGCTTACCGCCTATCCGCTCTCCCGTTCCTCCATCCATTTCCGGGGGCGTACCTGGTATATGACCTATTTTGCCATTACCATGTTCCTGGGCGGCGGCCTGATCCCCACCTATATGGTCATTAAAAACCTGCATCTGCTGGACAGCTTCTGGGTTTTGATCCTTCCCTGCGCCATGAATATCTGGAATGTGATCATCATGATGAACTTCATAAGAGGCCTTCCGCGCGCGGTGGAGGAAGCCGCCTTCGTGGATGGGGCCAACCACTGGCAGACACTGTTCCGGGTTATTCTGCCCATGTCCAAGCCGTCCCTGGCATCCCTGCTGCTCTTTTCCATGATCGGACACTGGAACGCGTGGTTTGACGGCATGTTCTACATGAATAATCCCAATAACTACCCCATGGCGACCTATCTGGCAACCCAGATCATTAACAATAACCAGACCATGACAAATATGACGCCGGAGCAGCTGGCCCTGCTTTCCAGCCTCAGTGAAAAAACAGTGCGCAGCGCCCAGCTGTTCATTTCCATCATTCCTATCCTGGTCGTTTATCCGTTCCTGCAGAAATTCTTTGTAAAGGGAATTACTGTGGGATCTGTAAAGGAATAGGAACACGTAACTGTTCAGCAGGCCTGTGAAGGTACTAAACAGTTACAGGAACACAAAGGCGGCAGTTCAGATAAGTCTGAACTGCTGTAAACAAAGAGAAGCACGAAAGACAACGAGGTATAACAGGGAGAGAGGTTACGGATATGAGTTTTGCAGAGGTTAAAAAAGTAAACGGGAGTCCGGCTCTGGTGATTGACGGAAGGGCCTATCCGCCTATGGCTATGACAACGCGTTTTCATAAACCGGAGTATATAAAACGGCTGGGCGAATCCGGTCTGAAGGTTTTTTTCCTGATGACCAATACGGACTGGCTTCGGCCGGGAAAAGAGTATACGGACGAACACGGGGTACAGCAGCATGAGCCCGGGGGAATGGAAGCGTTTGTCAGGAATGCCGAAACCCTTTTGGCGCAGGTACCGGATGCCTATATTATAGTGAGGATCGGACTGCACCCGCCCGTGGACTGGATGGAGGAAAACAGGGAGGAACTGATCACCTACCAGGACGGAAGCCACGAGCCGGCAATTCTGTCCTCCGAAGTACATATGGATGAAATTCCGGGCATGTATTCTTTTGCTTCCGGGAAATGGCAGGAAGCGGCGGGAAAGGCGCTGAAGGAGTTTTGCGATAAGGTGGATTCGCTTCCGTTTGCGGATCGGGTCATAGGCTATTTTCTGGCGGCCGGCGGCACCTCGGAATGGTATCCGGTTAATGTGATCTGTGACAGGGAAAAAAATAAATATGGGGATTTTTCCCCTGCCTTCGTGAAGTTCTACGGGGAATTTCTGAAGAAACGGTACGGGACGGAGGATAAGCTTAAAAAGGCATGGAAAAAAGAAGATGCTTCTTTTGAAAGGCCGGTAATCCCCAATGTACAGGATCAGTATTTTATATTTATGGAAGAAGGCATCATGGATGCCATGAAGTATTACGAAAGCGCGGAGCGTATTATCGGGAAAAATATCGATATGGACGCGGAAAAAGCCGCCAACCTGGGCGTATTCTTAAATATGACGGATTACAGGTATGTGGCGGACTTTTACGACGCGTTTCATGAGGCTACGGCGGAAGCCATCATTTACTTTGCCAGGTTGTTGAAGGAGCGTTATGCCGGGAAAATCGTGGGGGCTTTTTACGGTTCCTACGGATGTACCGATTTCTTTAACAGTAGTACGGCCACTTCCACCCTTCCGATACTGGACTCCGGTTATGTGGATTTTCTGGCGGCGCCGGGCGTTTATAATAACAGGGAGCCGGGCGGCAGCGTGGCCCAGAGAGAAATGCAGGATTCCTTCCGGCTGCGGGGCCGGATGTTTGTAGCGGAGGAAGACAGCCGCACCCATCTGGAGGACAGCTTTTACCGGGATGCCATGGGGCTTTATGATGTGCGGGACAGCATAGTGACCCTGAAACGGGATTTTGCAAGAGTCCTGTGTGACGATATCTATGCATGGTGGTTTGATCAGCATGCACAGGGCGGACGGTATCAGCATGAGGATATTTATAAGCTGTTTGGCAGACAGGAGGAAATCGCCCGGTTTGCCTATGGACTTGACCGGAATAAGGAAAATGAAATCGCCCTTATTTATGATCAGGAGAGCTGTCATACGGTTTCCATGTATACCAATACCCTGATGCTGGATTATTACAGGACTTCGGATCTGCCGCGGATCGGCGCGCCGGTGGATTACTATTTCCACAACGACTGCGCCCGGGAGGATATGCCGGACTATAAGCTTTATGTAATGATGAATGTTTTCTGTCTGACGAATGAGGAACGGGAAGTTATTATCCGGAAGGCCAGGAAAAACCATGCGGTGGTGCTGTGGCTGTATGCGCCCGGCTTTATCAATCCGGATGGCGGGCTTGTGATGGGTAATGAAAATATAGAACAGCTGACCGGTTTTAAAACGGGACGGATCGATCATACCTGTTCCCCGCGGTTTAAAATCACCGATCGGGAGCATCCCGCAGTGCGGTATGCAGTGGAGGATCGCCGGTACGGCTGTATTGACAGGGACGTGCATTCGAATGTATGGCTTGAAAATGTGATTATGCCCGCCTATATGAATCCGGGCTTTTACATCGATGATCCTCAGGCCGTTATCCTGGGCACCTATTGTGAACTGGGGCTTCCCGCCTATGGCCTGAAGGAAATGGACGGCTGGACGAGTGTATACTGTGCGCCCCAGATTCTGCGTGCGGAGCTCCTGGCCTCCCTGGCGGAATATGCGGGCTGTCACCTCTACAACAGGGATGATGATGTGCTCTGTGCCAATAAGAATTTTGTAATGCTTCATACTTCCTATAAAGGAAAGCATACCCTGTATTTTAAACATCCGTGCAGTCCTTTTGAGGTATATGAGAAGCGCTTTTACGGGCACAATGTGACAAAGCTTGAACTTGAGATGCGTATGGGGGATACGCTGATGTTTTCCCTGCATGGGGAATGCTGAGTGCGGCAATGACCAGACAGGCCGTGTCTGATGTACGGACACGGCCTGTCATTTTTTTCTTGTATAATCCAAACGGATTTCGGGGCAGCCCTATCGGCTGACGGCCTCTATGGGACACCCGAAATACCGGTACTCCGTGGCTTTGCGGAAGCCGCACCTTTCATACAGATGCAGCGCAGTTTCATTTCCTGCCTCCACGCAGAGCGCTACCTCGTCCTTTTGCGCGGCCGCCAAACGCACCGTCTCCTGCAGAAGCCGTCCGCCCTGCCCCGTTCCCCGGGAAGCGCAGGCAATGCACAATCCGAAAATCACGGCCCGCTCCCCGCTGATATCCAGACAGCAGCAGCCTGTGCATTTCTCCGAATCCTCTATAACCGTCAGCAGGGTATCCCGGCTCTGGTAAGAACTCTCCACATAACGCCGGGCCATTTCCGGGGTATCGCCGAATGCCTCCGCCTGGATCACGGTAATTGCTTCCAGATCTCCTTCCCGCGCCGGCCTGACCGTAAGAAGGCTTCCGCCCTGCAGCTCGGCCTGCGTATCTTCCTTCCAAATCATCAGGTACTCTTCCCGCAGCGGGACGGCCCCGTATTGTTTCAGAATCTCTCCCGCACCGGCAAAGGCCTTCTCCGTCTTAAATTCCAGTTCCTGATATCCATAGGCCCTGCATTCCTCCAGCGCCGCATGCAGAAGCGCTCTGAAAAGTCCTTTCTTTCTCTGTCCGGGATGGACATACGCGGAAATCTCCGCCGTTGTCTCCTGATCGGCATATACGATAAGAATCCCGGCGAGTCCCGGCTCCCCATCCCCGTTTTCCGAATAAGCCCGGTAAAAACAGGGCATTTCCGGAAACACATTGAATTCATTGGTCAGGAACAGTTCATTGCAGGTTCCGTCCGCTTTGTTACAGACTGCCGTCAATTCTGTAATTCTTTCCTTTTCCTCTTTGTCGAGCCGGCTGCCTTTGCAGATCCGTATCTCCCCCGCCTGTCTGATTTCTTTCATTTCCTGGTATCCTCCCTTGTATCTGCCTATTCTTTTTTTCTTTTTATTCTATCACCGGCGGCGGATGCAGGCAAGGGATCCCTGCTTTGGGTGTCACCCCCTCATATATTAAAGCTTTCTTAAGTCTTCCTAAAATTCCCATAAATTCATACAAAAGTGGCAAAATGTATATAGGAAGTCTGGTTTTTTAGCGCTATAATAGCGGAAAATACAATATTATTAATAAGGATACTCAAACTTCGCAGCGGCCAAATGGCCCTCCGCCCGCTGTCTGCGTGGCGCCTCCGGGATGGGAAAGGAATTTTC
>URMK01000021.1 GCA_900548905.1 uncultured Lachnospiraceae bacterium
GCGTAAGGACTGGCGTTTTTAGACGCCCCTTCCAGGAATCCTTGCAGCAACGCCGCCCCGGGGAAATGCAGGGGAGGGGGATGCCGCAGGACGCAAAGAGCCGTCTGAACTGTTACGCCGGATCCGTTAATGCAGGTTACTTAGCTTCCGCAGATATTGACAAGAAAACCCGGTGATTTTACAATAAAAGGAGCGTCTATGGAATATTTTGAAATGGAGATTACGGAAAAGGAGAAGGAGTTTTATGGGGATCAGCTGATTCTGCTTACAGGAACATTGACGGAATTCCTCTCCTGTATGGATATGCTGAGAAAGTATCAAAAAACCGTTACAGGCCGGGATCCGGTGGCATCCTGCCAGGCGCGTATTAAAAAGGCGGAAAGTATGGCTGGGAAGCTGCAGCGGATGGGGCTGAGGGTCTGCCGGGAAAATGCCCTGGAGAATGTATTTGATGCTGCGGGGGTGCGCATTATATGTCCCTTTGTGGAGGACGTGTACCGTATGGCGGATCTGATCACGGATATCCCCGGGGTCAGGCTTTTCCAGGAAAAGGATTACATTGCCCATCCCAAGCCGAACGGGTACCGCAGCTACCATATGATCATTCGTTTTCCTCTGCGGTTCTTGGGAAAAGAAGGTATGGAAAACAGCCTCTGGCTGGAGCTGCAGCTGCGGACCATAGCCATGGACTGCTGGGCAAGTATCGAACACAGCCTGAAATATAAGAAGGATATATCCAATCAGGAATTCATGAAAAAAGAATTGAAACGGTGTGCGGATGAAATTGCATCCACGGATCTTTCCCTTTCCACGATAAAGGAAATGATCCAGGATGACAGTTCTGTACATTTACCGCCCAGGCTGTAAGAATACGTGGTGGAAACAGGCAGCCGGGAGAAGCAGGAAGGAAGGGAAACAGATAGATGCGGGTATTGATAGCGGATGACGAACGGGAGATGACCCAGGCACTGGAGGCTATATTAAAACATGAGCATTATTCGGTGGATACGGTATATGACGGGCAGGCCGCACTGGATTACGGGCTGGCGGAGACCTATGACTGCCTGGTACTGGACATTATGATGCCCGGCCTTACCGGCCTTCAGGTTTTGGAGCGGCTGCGGGAGAATAATATCTCCACTCCTATTTTGCTGCTGACAGCCAAAGGGCAGGTGGAGGATCGGATAGAGGGGCTTAACTGCGGGGCGGACGATTATCTGCCGAAGCCCTTTGACGTAGGGGAATTTATTGCCAGAGTGCGGGCGCTCACCCGGAGAAACGGGGTGTTTACCTCCCATATACTGACCGTGGGCAACATTAGCCTGAACCGTTCCACCTTTGAGCTGGGGCGGGAGGAAATGGCCGTCCGTCTGGGCAATAAGGAATTCCAGATGATGGAACTGCTCATGCGGCAGCAGGGCCGCTTTATTTCCACGGAGCAGTTTATGGAACGGATCTGGGGTTACGAAAGCGAAAGTGAAATCAACGTAGTATGGGCATATATTTCCTATCTGCGTAAAAAGCTTTCGGCTTTGGGGGCCAATGTGAAGATTTCAGCAAGCCGCGGACGGGGTTATATGCTGGAAGTGGAGGAAAAAGGATGATTCAGGCACTGCGCAGACGGTTTCTCATGATTGCCATGCTGTCCCTGACGGGAACGCTTTGCGTGATAGGGGCTTCCATCAATTTGGGCAACCTGTACCGGATTACAAGACTGTCGGATACGGCCATTGAACTTCTTTATCAGAACGACGGTACCTTCCCTCTGGCAGACGGAGGACGGCCGGATGTGGCGGGAGGTTTCCAGATTACGGAGGAAACCCCTTTTGAAACCCGTTATTGTATCGTGCATCTGACGGAAAAGAGAGAGGTGCGGGAAGTGGAGATGGAGCACATTGCCGCTCTGGATCGGGAAAAGGTGGTGGATCTGGTCAGCGAAATCATCCGGGACGGAAAGAAAAGCGGGTTTAACGGCTATTACAGATATCAGGTTTTTGAAAAAGACGGAGAAAGCACCATTGTGGTACTGAACTGCTTTCTGCAGCTGCAGTCAGTCTATAATGTGCTCCAGGTGACATTGCTGGTTATCGTATGCTGTGTGACCCTCGTTTTTTTCCTGCTGCTTCTTCTTTCCGGCAGGGTGATCCGTCCTTTTACGGAAAATATGGAACGCCAGAAGCGCTTCCTCACGGATGTGTCCCATGAACTGAAAACACCGCTGGGTATTATTTCCGCCAATACCGGCGTCCTGGAGCTTACCAGGGGAAAAGATGAATGGACGGAGAGTATCCGCAACCAGGTAAAAAGGCTGGATAGTCTGATTAAGGATCTGATAGAGCTGTCAAAGTCGGAAGAAAGTGTGAAGGAGAGCGAATTTACCGAATTCTGTATCAGCCATATCGCAGAAAATAATGCGGATTCCTTCCGCACCCTCGCGCAGTCACAGGGAAAAAGCCTTGTCGCCGGAATAGAGCCGCAGGTGCGTATGAGAGGCCAGGAGGATTCCGTCACCCGCTTGGTGACAATCCTGTTGGATAATGGGGTAAAATACTGCGATCCGGCGGGAACGGTGACGCTTGACCTGCGGCAGAAGGGCAGGCAGATAGTCCTGCGGGTATCCAATCCCTGCAAAGATATGGATCCCGCCCAGGTCCCTCATCTGTTTGACCGTTTCTACCGGGCGGACAGCTCCCGGTCCAGGCAGAGCGGGGGCTATGGAATCGGCCTGTCTATCGCCAGGGCGGTGACGGAGGGGCACAAGGGAAGGATAAGCGCATCTTATGAAGCCGGAAATGTTGTTTTCACGGCGGTTTTGCCGGGAGGTACGGGGAAAAATCCACAGCCTTAGCAGCCGTTGTAAGGGGAACGGGTTATTTCGCGTCAGTTCCTAAGGGGCGTTCACAAAAAATTCACAGGGATTCCGTAGGCACAGGCGGCTTACGGAGTCTTTTTTTTAAGTTCATTTATACTTGGACGTATATAATTTCAAACACGGAAGGCAGTCCGGAGACAGGGAGTACTGAGTATCCGCGGACTGCCGGAAAAAAAGAAAAGGAGAGAGAAAAGTATGAATGGAATTGCAGGTTCGCGGAGGAAAACAGCGATGCGTATTATGACGGCGCTGGTTTTGCCGGCCCTTTTACTGCTGGGCGCCGGCAGAGAGGTATCTGCGGCGGGAGGGCTGCAGATGAGCACCGGATATCCGGGAATGGCGGTAACGGCAGGGGATGAACTGTCCTTTGCACTGGACTTCACAAATACAACCGGGGCGGGAATGGCGGTGTCCCTGGAGACGGTATCCCTGCCGGAAGGATGGGAAGGCTATTTTACCGGAAACGGAAGTGAAGTGAGCCAGGTTTACGTGAAAAACGGGGAAAATGAAGGGGCGGCAACCTACAGCCTGTCCATCCCGGAGGAAGCGGCCGGCGGTGATTATGAAGTGGTTCTGAGAGCTTATACCAGCGGGGAAGCATCCGATACGCTCACTCTGAACCTGAAAGTAACGGAAGAGGAGGTGGGCGGCAGCAGCTTCCGGTCCGAGTACCCCGAACAGGAGGGCACGGCGGGAGCCAGCTTCAGCTTTGACACGACACTGGTGAATAACAGTGCCAGTGAACAGAATTACAGCTTTTCTTCCAATGCCCCTTCCGGCTGGAACGTAACCTTTACGCCATCCGGGGAAAGCAGCCCGGTGAACAGCATTACCCTGGAGCCGCGTAAGAGCCAGACGATTACCGTGGGAGTGACGCCTGCTGCCGATGCCCAGGCCGGAGCCTATACTATTTCCTGCGCCGCAGTTTCCGCAGGGGAAAATCTGAAAACCGAGCTTACCGCAACGATTACCGGCCAATATGCCCTGGATGTGACTACCCCCAGCGGACGGCTGAGCACGGAGGCTTATGCCAACAAGCAAAAAGAGGTTGCCCTGAAAATCGTCAATAACGGCAATACGGATCTTACCAATGTGACTTTAAGCTCCTCAGCACCGGACGGCTGGACTGTCAGCTTCAGCCAGCCTACCATAGACGTCATTGAGGCGGGGGCATCTGTAGAAGTGACAGCCTATATGACGCCTGGGGAAGATTCCCTGTCCGGTGACTATGTGGTTTCCATCAAAGCATCCAATTCCGATACCTCGGACAATGCGGAATTCCGTATTTCTGTGAAAACGGAAACCATTTGGGGCGTGGTGGGTGTTCTTCTGATAGTGTGTGTATTTGCCGGTATTGGCTGGGTATTCCATAAGTATGGGAGACGATAATTATGTCAGAAACAATTATAAAAACAGAGGGGCTATCCAAGCGTTACGGTGCCATTACCGCAGTGGACAAACTGTTTCTGAATATCCGCAGGGGCGAGGTTTTCGGCCTGCTGGGACCTAACGGCGCCGGTAAGACCACCACTACCCTGATGCTTCTGGGACTTACCGAACCCACAAAAGGAAGCGCACAGATCTGCGGCTATGACTGTACCAGGGATTCCCTTCAGGTGAAGAAAATCACCGGATACCTGCCCGATAACGTAGGTTTTTATCCGGATATGACCGGCAGGCAGAACCTGCGCTTTACCGGACGCCTGAATGGCCTGCAGGGCGCATCCCTGGAAAAGAAAATCGAAGAAATGCTGAAACGTGTCGGAATGACGGATGCGGCCGACCGCAAAACAGGCACGTATTCCCGTGGTATGAAGCAGCGCCTTGGAATCGCGGATGTACTGATGAAGGATCCGGAGATTATTATCATGGATGAGCCTACGCTCGGAATAGACCCGGAAGGTATGCGGGAGCTTCTGGCGCTGATAAGACAGCTCTCGGAAGAGGATCAGAGAACCATCCTCATTTCCTCCCACCAGCTGCATCAGGTACAGCAGATATGCGACCGGGTGGGCGTTTTCGTGAAAGGAAAGCTTATTGCCTGCGGATCCATCAGTGAACTGGCGGTACAGCTGCAAAGCGATGGCAATTACATATTGGAGCTGGAAGCCTATCCTCATGATGAAAGAATGGAGCATCTGCTTGGCGCCGTGGAAGGCGTAAAAGAAATTACGAAGGAGAACGAAATGCTTCTGGTTCATTCCGACAGGGACTGCCATAATGATGTGATTGTGACCCTGCTGATGAATGGCTATGATCTGCGCAGACTCCGCCAGCGCGGCGGGGATCTGGATGAGATATACAGTAAATATTTTGAAAAGGCAGGTGAAACATATGACAGCTATACAGGTAAAAGAAAAGGTTTCCGAGAAAATTTCAGGGGCATTATCCGGAATACACTTGGGAAAGGAAAATAGCGCCCTGCACGGTCTTTTGATCCTGTTCCAGAAGGAACTGGCGGATCACCTGCGAAGCACCCGCTTTCTGCTTATGACAGCACTTCTGACCCTGACGAGCATGGCGAGCCTGTATGGCGCGCTGAGCAATATCCGGGATGAGGCGACGGAAAACAGTGAGTTTATTTTCCTCTCCCTGTTTACCACAAGCGGAAACTCCCTGCCCTCCATTTGTACTTTTTTAGCTTTCCTCGGACCGCTGGCCGGGATCGTGCTGGGCTTCGACTGCGTGAACCGGGAGCGCTCCCTGGGAACCCTGAACCGCCTGACCTCCCAGCCTATTTACCGGGATACGGTTATTAACGGAAAATTTATGGCAGGGTTTGCCGCGATTTTTATTATGGTATTTTCCCTGGGAATACTGGTGAGCGCCATCGGCCTGCTGGTGATTGGCATAGCCCCCCAATATGAAGAAGTGCTCCGTATTCTTGCTTTTTTGCTCTTTACGGTATTCTATATCGCCTTCTGGCTGGGATTGTCCATCCTTTTTTCCGTAATCTGGAGACATGCGGCAACGGCGGCTCTGGCGGGAATATCCATCTGGATTTTTCTTTCCTTCTTTATGAGCATGATCGCGGGTGTGGTGGCGGATATGGCCTATCCCACGGAAGGAATCGAAGGGATGTTTAACCTGAGAAGCAACTATACGCTGGAGCTGGGATTGAACCGGATATCCCCCTATTACCTGTTCGGAGAAGCCGCATCCACTATTCTGAATCCCAATGTCAGGAGTATAGGAATAGTCAGCACTTCCCAGCTTTCCGGGGCTATTGCGGGTTATCTGCCATTCGGGCAGAGCCTGCTGCTGGTATGGCCGCATCTGGTATGTATGGTTGCACTGACGTTGGTATGCTTTGCCCTGTCCTATATCTGCTTTATGAAGCAGGAAATCCGTGCATAGAAAGGAGGATGCCTGAGTAAAAACAGGAGCAGAAAAATCAAATGTCCGTTGTCCGCGGAAACGTTGTCCGCGAAAATAAAACGTTGTCCGCGAAAATAAAATTTCCGTAGAAAAAATGTCTCCATGCAGTTATAATAGATTTGTATAGCGAAAAATGCTTTATCCGGCAGACGGAAGCGGAGGAGGGACAAAAGCCCGGTACCGCCGTACGAACCGCCTGTCGGGGCGATAGGAAAAGGAGACGAAAGATGAAACAGGACATGATTGCAATTCTGGACCTGGGAAGTACGGAAAACACAGTGGTTGCCCGGGCAATCCGTGACATGGGCGTTTACAGTGAAATCCATCCCCATGATATCACCGTGGACGAACTGAAGGCTCTTGACAATGTGAAAGGTATAATTTTAAACGGCGGTGAAAACCGTGTGGTTGACGGCAGGCCGGTTGACATCGATCCCGCTCTGTATAACAGCGGCGTGCCCGTTATGGCAATCGACCATCCCACGGCACAGTGCGAAAAAAAGTATACGGCCATACCGGAAGAGGATGTGCTGAAGGATTTCGTTCTGAAGCAGTGCAAGGCTGAGACCAATTGGAATATGAAGAACTTTATCGAAGACCAGGTAGAGCTTATCCGCCGCCAGGTGGGTGATAAGAAGGTGCTCCTCGCTTTATCCGGCGGCGTGGATTCCTCCGTGGTTGCCGCTATGCTGATTAAGGCCATCGGCCAGCAGCTGGTATGTGTCCATGTAAACCATGGTCTCATGCGGAAAAACGAATCCGAAAGTGTTGTGGAGGTATTCCGTAACCAGCTTCATGCGAACCTGATCTACGTGGACGCCACAGAACGTTTCTTAGGAAAGCTGTCCGGCGTTTCGGATCCGGAGGAGAAGAGAAAGATCATCGGCGGCGAATTCATCCGTGTATTTGAGGAAGAAGCCCGCAAGCTGGACGGCGTCCACTTCCTGGGCCAGGGTACCATTTACCCGGATATCATTGAAAGCGGAACCAAAACTGCGAAGATGGTAAAATCCCATCATAACGTGGGCGGGCTGCCGGAGGATCTGCAGTTTGAACTGGTTGAACCCCTGAAGCAGCTGTTCAAGGATGAGGTAAGAGCCTGCGGTATCGAACTTGGGCTGCCTGCAGGCATGGTATACCGTCAGCCGTTCCCCGGCCCCGGCCTCGGTGTGCGTTGTCTTGGCGCGATCACCCGTGACAGGCTGGAAGCTGTAAGGGAATCGGATGCGATTCTGCGGGAGGAATTCGAAAAAGCCGGACTGGATAAAAAGGTATGGCAGTATTTTACCGTTGTTCCGGATTTTAAATCGGTAGGTATGAAGAACCATGCGAGATGCTTTGAGTATATGGTGATTGTCCGTGCGATTAATACGATTGATGCAATGACCGCCAGCGTGGAGAAAGTGGACTGGGAGGTGTTGGAGCGGATTACGAACAGGATACTGGCTGAGGTGGAAAATGTGAACAGGGTTTGTTATGATTGTTCTCCTAAGCCGCCGGCTACGATTGAATTTGAGTGATACAAACTTATCCCCGGAAGGCCTATTTTACAGGCCTTCCGGTTTTTTGTTCTGTGACATTACGGTGACATTATTCTATGTCTGTTATCACCTCATTTAACAAAGTGATTGCATCTTTTTATACTTTATGTACCTATTATGAATATTTACCTGTTAAACATAAAAGTATGGTACAATATTTACAATATATGCTTTTGAAATAATGAAGTGTAGTGGTTGCAGGCATCCGGCCCATCGCGAAGCGTTTCATTGTCTGGATGCAGTAACAGTTTAGATTTGTCTGAACTGCTACCTTGTATTCAATTGTGTTAAAGGATCATTATTTATAAGTACATAATTCGATAATTGTTCGATAATGGTGGGTAAGATGAAAGGAGAAACAGATTTACTATTATTATACAGTAAGGATAAAGTGATATTTAAACAAAAAATATCAAGTCCTGAAATGTGGGATATCGCATTGGCTCGCCGTAATCAGCTTCTGAAAATACACTTGTCAAATGTTTCAAAGTTGGCTCGGGAATTTGGAGTCAAATTTGGCATGGGGGAATTCTTAGGGGTTATAGGATATTTACATGATTATGGGAAAGGTTCACCACAATGGAAGGAATATCTCATAAAAAAATAAATGTATGAAGATATTCCGACGATTCCCCATAGTATATATGGCGCAAAATACTGTTTTACTAAAGCTGATTCATTTCAGTATATTGCCGATGGTGCCTGCAAAGAATGGTTTGATGTGAGGGCATTCGGCCAGGTATTGGCGTTTATAGGGAAAATGAAAAGGAAGCTGGTGTATCAATCGTGATAAAGGGGCCTGTAAGTATTCAAAGTGCGTTCAGTATTGGTTCGGTAGATGTTGAAAGCTTGAAGATTACAAAAAGTGTAAATCTCGAAACAAACGTAAACAATCCATCGAAAAAAGCAGGTGATACAATAGGGCAAAAACACCGTGTCAGTAAAGGGGTCTATGTAACATATGGAAGCATTAACAGACAGCTTTCAGAAAAAACGCATTTCTCAGATGAGGATGTGGAGAAGCTGAAAAAAGCGATACTAAAATTATTTGATAATGGTGAATCATCTGCGTGTCCAAGCGGAAGTATGGAAGTAATAAAAGTCATCTGGTGGACACATACCGACCAAGTAGTATCTTCTGCTAAGGTACACCCTTGTCTTAAAGTTAATCATGACGGAACCTATATGCTGACCTCTATAGTCGGAGTAAAAACAGAGGAGCTTGACGGGCAATAAGTCCATAGAGACAGTAGTATTGATTGTCAGAAGCTGGTAGTTTAAAGACAGGGGCAAAGGAAAAAATCGTTACCGTGGTCCTGGTGGATAGTTATAATATTCTTATGCAGGGATATGTCTGTGACGGAAAAGATACACAACAAATTATGAATATCGACGGAAGGATGAAAAAAATGGATGTAATCAATAGAATGTCTGAAATTATCGGTCTTGAACCAATTACAGATAAAATTAATTATGTCTGCCATTCCGTTATTGATTGTGATACATACACAAGAAATAAAATAGAATATGTAGTTCATGGCCGAAACATCCCTGCCTTTCTGCTTGTCCCCAAAGGCCATGGACCCTTTCCAGCCGTTTTGGTTAATCATCAGCACCATAGTCAACGAAACTGGGGCAAAAGTGAAGTTTGCGGATTAGTTGGTAATCCGTTACAGGCTTTTGGAAGTAAACTTGCTTGTGCAGGATTTGTGGTAATTGCTCCCGATGCAATATGTTTTGAGGAACGAAGGGTAAACGCATCCGGTACGGAAGAAAACCATAAAGAAGATGAATGGAATCATTTCCTTGCGCTATGCCATGGTATTTTAACAGGTGAAACACTGGCGAAGATTGCTATAGAAGATGCCATAGGTGCAATTAGTGTTCTTAATGGTTCGGATATTGTAGATAAATTGAAAATCGGCTGCTTAGGTCATTCCTACGGAGGAAACACGACATTTTTCGCTGCCGCTTTTGACCAAAGAATAAAATATGCTGTGTCAAGCGGAAGTGTTGTCAGCTATAAATATCGTATGGATAACTTAACAGGCATAGAAATGTCCAGTATTATCCCTGGATTTCTCAAAGAATTTGAAATTGCAGATGTAATAAAAGAAATAGCACCGAGACATTTCCTGATTATTTGTTCCGATGATGATAAGTATTCAAAAGATGCACCACAAATCTTTGAGACGGTAAAAAAGCACTATACATCAAAAAATGCAGAACATAACCTGCAGATAAAGCAATATAAAGGCAGTCATCAGTTGACACAGGAACGCGTTGACTATATCTTAAATTGGATAATCGGCTTTGCTAAATGACTTGTATGCATAAATCCAATTGCCGTAATCAGGAGGATACGTAATATGATTGATGCACATGTTCATTTAGAAAAAGGGGAATATTGTATCGAATGGATTAACGAATTCATTTCCTATGCAGTATCCCGAAATATTGATGAAATTTATTTTCTTGAACATACTCACATTTTTAAAGAATGCCGGAGTTTATATGATGAAATGTCCCAATATAATGCGTACCAAAATCAATGGTATAAGAAAAAACTAAAAATGTCACGGCCGCTGAAAGACTATACAGATTTCATCGAACGAATGAAGAATAATCATTATCCGGTTAAAGTGAAGTTTGGGTTGGAGGTATGCTATTCCCCCGGGCACGAGGCGGATATAGAAAGGCTGAAAAAAGCATATCCCATAGAAGATTATATGGAAGAATACGAAAAAATTGCTGATGTGTTAAAGAAAAACAATATGTATATTGAAGAAAGCAGCGGATTGGCAATCAATTATGGGGATATGGAATTAGGAATGAATAAACGGATGCTGGAAGCAATGAAGAACAAAAAAGTCAAAATCGTTACCGCATCAGATGCCCATATTCCTCAAAATGTTGGTAAGCTGATACCGGAAATGTATGATTATCTCACTAAGGAAAAGCGTATTCTCCATTTAAACCAAAATATGGATGGATTCTTTTGAGTCGCATGATACAATAAACTTGTTGTTGTAAGGTTATTGCTGATATGGTGTTAGGATAGCAGAATATAACAGGAGAAAAGGAATGGCAAATTTACAAGTGAAGAAAGAGATATTAGAGATAGTGGATAATCAGTTAAAAGCAAATGATCCCCCTTGCACGAAAGCAGTTTATGAAAGATTGCTTGAGGCCGGATGTTCTAATAGAGAGGCAAAGGAAAAAATCGGCACTGTAGTCTTAACGGAAATTTATGATATCCTAAAGGAGGGAAAATCATTTTCTGAGGAAAAATATGAAAAAAGTCTGAAAGAAATGCTTCAGCAAAGCCTTGATTTTGAAGAGGATGGTTCTCTTAATGCAGAATGGGATGAGTGGGATGAGCTTGTTCAAAAGGGATATGAATGTATAGGGAAGCAGAAAACAGAGGAGGGATTGGGATATTGGGAAGAGGCCTGGTTAAAATTTCAGTCTGTTATGGAACAGCAGGCAGAAGTGCTTCCGCTTATTGAATTGATGGAAGAACTGGATTATAGTTACTCAATAGATGGATGGTTACAGGATTATGAAATGGAACTTGGTAATGCCGGAAAAAATGAGGAAAGAATTGCTTTTTGCCGGAAAGTATTAGAAATATTCGATTGGAAGGCGGAGGATGACAGCTGCTTTCAGTGTGGGGTGGCAGATTCCCTTTTTGCAATGGGAAAGAAAGAGGAAGCCTGTAGCTATTATGAAAAATGGCTGACTGAGGATCCCCGGAACAGTAATGGGATAGCTGGATTCAGTTGGCTCCTTTTGGAAAACGGGGAAGCAGAAAGGGCATATGAATTAGTAAGAAAAGCAACATGGGGTATCTCCTGCAACATAGATAATTTGATTCTCTTTATGCGGGCAAAACAATTGGCGGAATATGTTGGAAAACAGGATGAGAGTGAATGGTATCAGCAGCAGCAGGATAAGTTTGAGGAATCCTTTCGAAATTGGGAATGGGGTGAGGAGGATATTTTTGATGAATTTACAGCGCCCAAACAGATACCTGTTGTAAAGCCGCTAAAGATATATCCGAACGATCCATGTCCGTGCGGAAGTGGAAAAAAATACAAGAAATGCTGCGGAAAAAAATAATTACAATAAGAAGAAAGCGGATGGTGAGGGTTAATGAATTTATCAAAGTTTTTAAACTCAGTGGATACTTTATCCCAGTTGATGGATAGGGAACAGCTTACAGCATTTATTCATGAAATTGCCAGAGCGCTTCCGTAAACAAATCGTACTGATTTTCTGAAAAGACAAAAAAACAGTACAGATTCTGCGGGAAAAGAAAAGGATTATAAGGAAACAGATAAGAGCAGGTACATAGAAATAAAAAGAAAGCTTGAAAAGATAGAAGAATGGGAAATGTGTTTATGCAGTACTCTTAACGAAGAATATGATGATTGGTATAATAGTGATGCGGAGAGTATCAGGATTATTCGGAGGAACCTCTTACAATTGAGGAACTGGAGGATTATAATCTTGCGAAGATTAATTATAAGGATCTGGCAGTAGAGGCCTTGTATCTTACGTATTCTATAAACCCGCTGGATGGAAGAGCGCAAGCCTTGTATAGCATGATTCAAGAAGCAGAAATAAGTGAGATTTCTTTGGAAATGATTATGCAGTGTGGAGAAGAACTTACAGAGTTTAACGAATTCCTTCCAAAGTGGATTGCATACCTTGGAAATCAAAATTCTCATATAGCCCTGAAACTGTTGAATGAGGCGATGGAACTTTCAGGCGATGCATAGTGTTTGTTGACGAGTGCGAGAGCTTACAAGGAGCGGCATCCCGGACTATACGAAAAATATATCAGGGAAAATCAGAATAAATTAAGTTATGAAAATTTGTTGTTAGTGGGTAAAGAAGCATTGGAAAGAATCGTTCCTAAGTATTTGGTCAGAAGTCGTATAGCATTACTCCTTGCAAATATGGTAATAAGAAAAAGCGGAAAAGTAACGACAGAAGTGGAGCAATACTGGATGGAGACATTTCGTTCCGATTCATGTACGGTTCATTTCCTGCGCATGATGATGGAATGCCGGTATTTTTATAAATGGCAAAAAAAACTACAAGAAATCAATCATGGTTTTCTTATTAAAAACAAGAATGGAAATTCATATGCTTATGACAGAGCTTCTGATTTAAGGGAGAATGAGTCGAATCTGGAGAATATTTATCTGACTGCAATCTTATATGAAAAATGGGCTATCTGCATTTTTGCTGCTTCTCCTGAATTCTGAATTGCTTCTGCAGGGGGAAGGGAAATGTTTTGTCCAATCGAAACGGCGGCATCCATTGTCTGAAACGGAGCAGGATAGCTATTTGAAATGGGTTGAGCAGCTTGTAAGAAAAAGAGTGGATGGTATTATGGAAGGTAATTATAGAAAGTATGATCATGAATGTGCAGGATATATTGCAGCATTAGGTGAAGTGATGGAGTCCAGAGGCATCTTGAAGGGAAAGCAAAGATTGATGCTCGGGTATAAACAGGACTATTCCAGAAGAAGGGCATTTCATGAAGCATTAAGGAATTTTGGTATGAGGGATTAACATGAATAAAGAATATGATGGATACCGGTATGTAGAAGGCGGCGTATGCGCCGCAATAGGGTTTTCCGCTAATGGTCTGAACTGCGGTTTGAATCCTGACAAGTCCAAAAATGATTTGGGAATGATCTATAGTGAAAGGTTGTGTACGGCTACTGCAGTATATACGCAAAATAAGGTAAAGGGCGCCCCTGTCCTTGTGACAAAGCGGCATCTGGAGGCCAGTGGCGGTACTGCAAAGGCGGTTATCGTCAATTCGAAGAATGCGAATACCTGTAACGCAGATGGCGTGGATATTGCAGAGGAAATCTGCGGACTTGCGGCAAACGCTCTTGGGATTCATGCCCGGGAAGTGATAATTGCATCTACCGGCGTTATAGGACAGCCTATGTCTGTGAAGCCGTTTGCGGAGCATATGCAGGAGCTGGCGGCAGGTTTATCCAAAGATGGGCATAGAGAAGCAGCCACGGCCATTATGACGACAGATACGGTCAGAAAAGAAGCGGCTGTAGAATTTAAGATTGCAGACAGGGTATGCCGTCTGGGAGGTATGGCAAAAGGAAGCGGTATGATACATCCCAATATGGCAACCACCTTGAATTTTATAACAACGGATGTGTCAATAAGCGCAGAAATGCTGCAGAACGCATTAAAAGATATCGTGAAAACAACCTATAACTGTTTAAGTATTGATGGGGATACCTCCACCAATGATATGGTGAGTGTTATGGCGAACGGCGAGGCCGGAAATCCGGAGATTACCGCAGATGGGACTGCATACCAAAGCTTCCGTCTGGCATTGTTTATTGTTATGTCGGAGCTGACAAAAATGCTGGCGGCAGATGGTGAAGGCGCCTCCAAGTTCCTGGAGTGCATCTGCTCAGGAGCACCTGATCAGCGGACTGCCGTAATGGTAGCCAAAAGTGTAATTCAATCTTCTTTAGTAAAATGCCTGATGTTTGGCGGAGATGCAAACTGGGGACGGATTATGTGTGCAATTGGTTATGCAGATGCAGAATTTGATATGAACAGAGTGGATGTGGATGTATCCTCTGACGCAGGCACCATAAAAGTATGCAGAGGGAATTCCGTAATCCTGCCATTTTCTGAAGAAAAAGCAGCCATGATACTGGGAGAAAAAGAGATTACAATTGCTGTTAATCTGAATCAGGGAGAAGCCGAGGCGAAAGCATGGGGCTGTGATCTGACCTATGATTATGTGAAAATAAATGGGGATTACCGTTCCTGACGTACCTTATTGGGAAGCTCAGATTCTGTTTAATTACAATAAAGGAGATCCATAACATGCATCCTCTTATGAAACCGCAAAAACTGCGTCCGGGAGATACCATAGCAACAATATCCTTATCAGGAGGACGGGCCGGCGATCCTGACATGATAGAACGATATACCTTTGGAAAACAGCAGCTGAAAGAACATTTCGGTTTGCATGTTGTGGAAACGCCCAATTCCCTGAAAGGGAAAGCGTATTTGTATAACAATCCCCGGTGCAGGGCGGAGGATTTGAATTGGGCGCTGACGAATCCACGGATAAAAGGAATCTTCGTGAATTCGGGGGGAGATGACGGTGCACGACTGCTGCCGTATCTTGATGTTAATCGGATCAGAAGCAATCCTAAGATCCTGCTTGGCTATTCCGATGTATCCGTGTTTCATATGATGTTTACCTATGCAGGGGTCTCTTCCTTTTATGGGGCAAACGTGCTTTCATCAATAGCGCAGCCGGATGGCCTTGATACTTATACGGAAAGGTGGATCCGGAAGGTTCTCTTTTCCGGATCCTGCATCGGAGAAGTGGAGCCTGAAAATAAACGGGCTGAAATCCAGTGGGATAAAACAAAAAAGTCCGAATGGGTCACGAATACCGGCTATGAGCTTCTGCAGGGGAAAGGCAGGGTAACAGGCCGTTTGCTGGGGGGCTGCTGTGGTTCTATGCAGCAGATCATGGGGACGGAGATATTTCCGGATAAAGAGCTATGGAAAGATAGTATTTTGTTTATGGATATCGGTACCCCTTATGGGGTGGAGACGGCAACGCTTCATCAGCTGAGGGCTTTTGCCGCAGCAGGGATATTCAAGTATGCAAGAGGATTACTCTGCACGGGAATGAATGACAGTGATAAGGATATATTGATAAAAGTAATACGGTATGAGGAAGGTTTAACAGATCTCCCGGTTTTGTATAATCTTGCTATTGGCCACAGAATCCCTATGACGGTTATACCGACAGGAGCCTTGGCTGAAATTGACTGTGATCATACTACTTTTTCCATATTGGAAGCAGGCGTAAAAGAATAATTTTAACGCCTGCTGCTATTATTCATTTATAGAAACAGGGGGTTCTGATAATAAGCGTGGGTTTAAAGCGGCTTGTACCTGGGAGAACAGGAAAAACAGGGAAGATAATAAGGGGGTAGACATGGTTTATGACGATTTACTGGATAACATTGCGGAACAGCTTTCGGCAGCAGGGCATACGGAGCTGCTGGAGAAAATAAGAAATCCGGAGGTGTGTATCCATTTGGCTTTATGCAGGGAACCCTATATTCAGTACATGATTAGCGGTAAGAAAACAATCGAATCCAGAATAACGAAGAATAAATGTATGCCCTACGGAAAAGTGGAGAAGGGGGATCTGGTTATTCTGAAGCAGACATCGGGACCGGTGCTTGCGGTTTTTTCCGTAGCTGAGGTGAACAGCTTTGATACCCGGTATATCAGCCTGCCGGAAATAAGAGATACCTATCAGAAGCAATTGTGTATCCATGATGACTGGTGGGAAAATAAAAAGGATGCCCGTTATGCTGCTTTGATCGGGATCAGGGAAATTGCCGCTCTGCAGCCAATCCGGCTTGCTCTGAAAAAAAACATGCAATCGTGGATCATACTGAGAGAGCGGGGGAAGAAACCAGGGGTACCGCTGAATATAGCGGAGGAAGCAGCTTCTTTCTATCCATATGCAGGAATTGATCAGCTTCAGGAGGCATTCAAAACGGGAAAATTGACGGTAAAAGAACTTGTATTGCTTTACCTTAATCGGATAGCAAAGTTTGACTGCGGTGACAATGGCTTGAATGCTGTTTTGGAAATCAATCCGGATGCGCTGTTTTTGGCGGAGGCTTTGGACAGAAAGCTGGCGGGCGGAGAGCGGACAGGCGCCTTATTCGGCATACCGGTTTTGATTAAGGACAACATCAATACGGCTGACAGAATGCATACGCGTGCAGGTTCCTTTGCACTGAAGGACAATTATGCTCCTTCCGATGCGTCAATTGTCAAAAAGCTGCGTGAAGCCGATGCTGTATTGCTGGGTAAGGCAAATATGACGGAGTTTGCCAATTTTATGACCGATGGGGAAATGCCGGACGGTTACAGTGCCTGCGGCGGTCAGGTGATAAATCCCTATGTGCGGGATAAAACGCCCGGCGGTTCCAGTTCAGGCTCCGCTGTGGCGGTTGCGGCCGGGTTCTGTACGGCGGCAATCGGTACGGAAACCTGCGGCTCCATCGTTTCCCCGTCGGGCCAAAACGGAATTGTCGGGATAAAACCAACAATGGGGCTGGTCGGCCGAAGCGGGATTATTCCTATTTCCAGTACGCTGGATACAGCAGGACCTATGGCAAGAACGGTCCGGGACGCCGCGATAGTTCTGGAGGTGATATCCGGTGAGGATCCGGAGGACCCGGCAACCTTTCAGCAGCCGACGCCGGCATGTGCGGACGCAGCGGCGGAGAGCAGTCTGACGGGTCTGAAGATAGGAATTTACCGGCCGGAAACAACAGCCTGTCAGGAAATGCATAAAGCACGTTTTGCGTTCCTATGTAAGAAAATGAGGGAGGAGGGCGCAATTCTTACGGATAACCTGGAATTCCATGAGGATTTTAATGTATGGCATATAACGAAATACGAGTTCAAATCGGCCATGAATTACTATCTTTCCAAATGTCATGCGGACACCAATATAAGAACACTGTCGGATATCATAGCCTGCCATGAGGCGTACCCGGATATTGCATTACGATATGGACAGAGAAATCTGACGGAAATAGAAGCGCATACCGGAGGAAATCTGACGGAGCCGGAATATCTGCGTATGCTGATCAGGCGGGATGAGGTGATACAAAGCTTTGATGCGTTATTTGCAAAATATGACATTGATATTATAATGTGCGAAACTTATAACAATACCATTGCCCCGTTCACGGGATTCCCCAGCTTAATTCTTCCTATCGGGCAGAGAGAGGATAAGCTTCCTATAGACTGTTATTTTATGGCGAGGCGGTTTCAGGAAAAAACATTGATTAAGGCGGCAGCCGCGATAGAAAAGCTCCTCGGGGTAACATTACGTCCTGTGCTTTAAGGCAGATGTGGTAACTTGAAAGAGTATAGTATATTGTAAGGTTGACATGACAGAAAAATACGGATATACTAAATGTAAAGTTTACCTTACACAGGGGCCTTACATATGGGCAGGAACAAGTGTGAAAGTTTCTTTTATACTACTTATTGTTGCAGTATCACGGGTTTACCCGCGATATGCGGAGGATAGAAATGAAAAACAGGATAAGGCAGCTGCGGGAAGAAAAAGGATTAACCCAGGAGCAGTTAGGAGAGATGGTAGGGACTTCCAGGCAGGCCATTAACGCAATAGAAACGGAAAAGTCCGAACCGTCCATCTGGCTTGCCCATGACATTTCCCAGGCTTTTGGATGTACTATCGAAGAAGTTTTTTTATTTGGAGAAAGTCCCAGAAAATCAAGGGCGGACAGCAGCAGGAGGGATAATCATGGCAATCAGGCAGCTTCGATATAACCAGGATCCGATTTTGCGGAAACGGTGTAAAGAGGTAAAGGAAGTGAATGACAGAATCAGGCTTTTGCTGGATGATATGCTGGATACCCTGCATCATACAGAAAACGCGGCGGCCCTGGCCGCCAATCAGGTCGGTATTGTAAAACGGCTGGTGGTCATCGATTATTGCGACCGCCTGCTGAAACTGGTAAACCCGCAGATAATCGAAAGCAGCGGTATCCAGGAATGCATGGAAGGCTGTCTCAGTTTTCCGGGCCGTTTCGTGAAAACCATCCGGCCTCAGCGGGTCATTGTCCGTGCCCTGAACGAGTATGGAGAAGAAATCCGGATATCCGGAGAAAACGAAATGGCAAAATGTTTATGCCATGAAATCGGACATCTGGATGGTGAGATTTTTCTTGATAAGGCCATTGAGGAAGATGAAAATGAGGGAAGCCGCCCCCCTGTATCTGGGAAAGCTTCCGGTAATGGAGTATGAGGAAGGATGCAGCCGATAAGGGGGATGGCGGATGAAAGATGAGAGACTGGAAAACATGCCGGATAACGATCTGGAAGTTACTGCATGGAGGGAGGCTTTTTCAACAGAAGTATGTACTTGGAAGTATCCGAAACCTTATGATATTTATAATCTTCCCGATTATGAGATATTGTGCAGGAAATCCATCGGTTTTGCCAATGAGGAAAAAAAGAAAAACTTCAGAGGGGTTCTGTATCAGGGGAAACTGATCGGTTTTTTTAACCTGAAGGATGAAGGTACAGAAGTTTTTTTCGGTATCGGAATCCGGCCGGATTGGTGTTCAAAAGGCTTTGGAAGCCGTATCATCCGATTGGCGACAGCGGAAAGTGCCCGCCTATATGGCGCCAAAACAATATATCTGGATGTAAGGGAATGGAATCAAAGAGCTGTTTCCTGCTATTCGTCTGCCGGATTCCGTGTCCGGGAAAGGCTCGCACAGGATACATATGCGGGAAGCGGGGAATTCATCAGAATGGAATTTGATTGGAAGGATAAGCTATGAAAATGACTATTATTTTTCCATCTTTTACAGAGGCTCTTCTTCGTAGTGAATCGGAAGCTTAAGAACCTCCGGCTCCAGTTTATCATGATAAATATCGTCTCCGCCCGCTTCCACATAGACTTTTCCTATTTCTTTAAAGGTTTTCAGGCCTTCGGGCGTCACATATTTCTGCTTTGTAAATTCCATATGCAGCCTGTAAAGTGTGGAGCGGAAGGAAGAGATGGTACGCTCATTATCCCTGTCTATATGGGATTCCAGCAGTACTTTTATTTCCTTAACATCGGTGTGAGTCTCTGCTTCATATTGGCGGAGTGTTTCGATTTCTGACTGATGCTGCTTCAATGTGTTTTGTATCAGGGTATCCTTATCCTCAAGCCCTTTCCTTTTTCTGTAATATCGGGTCAGAAGGCTTCCGAGAGTGGTGAGCAGCTTAGACAGGCAGGAAATCAGGGATGAGAGAAAAAAGATGACGCCAAAGATTGTTATCGCGTCATATGTTTTTAGAGAATCGATGATTGTATCCATGTAAACGTTAAACCTTTCTACAGCTTGATGTATTTATTGGAAACATAACCTGTTTTTTTCTGGAATTCGATATAATACCAGCCGGTAGCGGTATCCTGATGAAGAATGTTCACGGTGTCATTTGCTGATAAAATAAACGCGGCTTGTCCGGAAACGGGAGAGAGTCGGCAGTTTAGCCGGCTGCAGTTGGCAACGGTTCCTTTGACGGAACGGATATAAGAATAGCTGCACCATTTATCCTCTGTGCGGCTGATTTTACACCAGTTATTTTCCATCATGTATATATTGACGGTGTCTCCCTTGTGCATCTGAGCGACGATTTGCCCGGATGTGGAGGGAGCATTTCTTATATTGAGGGTTGATGCGGTAATTTCATTCCAGTGCCTGTTATCCGGAGCGGATGGGGGAACGGCGCCGGCAGCGTATTCTTTGTATAAATGATTTACATCTATGGGATTCGTAGAACCGGGGACGCAGGCGGAGCCATATTGCCATATTTCATATTTTTCCGCGGAGGGGGGATTGACAGAATAACGGGCGCACCAGATATCGTATATTTTGAGGCGGCTGTAATCAACCATGGTCTGAAACCAGTTATCCGAGGCATATACGCCCGACAAATAGCCACGTTCCCGGATTCGGTCACAGAATGCCATAATATTTTTGGTACGCTGTTCTTTTGTGAGATTGTCGGCACGTCCCGAATGGGACTGGTTGGCGTATTCGGAATCAATGAAGATTGGATAGGTAACCGGATAGTTTTTGATTTGATTGATTGTCCAGTCGGCCTGTTGGATGGCTTCAGCTTCGTTGACGGATTGATCATATAAATAGAAGCCAAGTCTCATGTGATTGTTCAGGGCTTCTGTTGTGTGGAAAAGGAATTTTTTGTCAAGAGTCAGGACGCCGGTGGTGTAAGAACGGTAGCCAACCCGGATGATTATATCTTTGTATTTGGCAGCGGTGAGGGACAGGTTGATGGTATTGTGATGGGAGATATCGATTAAATCACGAATCGGATTGGAGGGCCGGGAATGAGGTGGAGAATTGTATTTTCGTGTATTTGTATAGTCAATACCGGATAGTTCTCCATAGTACGTGAAGGCATTTCCGCGGGAAGAATATTTGGTTCGGACAAGATCGTCGGCAGTACTTTTTGCTTCCAGGATCCAGGCTTCGCCGGTATCGTCAATTTCAATGATGCCGATATGTCCGCTGCGCCAGATAAGCATTCCGTTCATCAGGCGGCTGGGATCGGAGACTCTGTACAGGTGGGTCATTTTTGCTTTTAGCTGAGAACTTCCTATATGGGGGATTCCGAAGGATTTGCATACAAAACCGGAACAGTCAATCCCTGTTTTCCCGACTTTGCGCAGGGCCATCGCTTTGATGGATGGGGTATAGACGGTGGGGTACATGGAGGCGAGGGCAGCGATTTTGGATGGGGTTATGGATTCGTATTTCAGGCCGTATATGTATACGATGCCGGTGGAGAGCATTTCTTTGGCAAGGGTGATGGCGGTTGGGATTGAGGTTGGCATGTGGTGGGGGTCCTTTCTTTGTTGGTGGGTGGGGAGGGGATGGGGTAGAGGCGGGGGAGGTTTTTAATTGGGGGAGTATTTTGTTGTGAGAGCGGATAATGGAGATAAGATTGAGGGGGATTAAAATAGGGGAGGGTGGAGAACGTGTTGAGAATTGTGGAAGAAATTATTGCAGATAGGATTAGATGTATAGATGAAATAAATGTATTAGTTAAATAGATTGGTTTGGAGGTTAGATTATAAAATAGCGATTTAGCTGACGGCCAGATTGAATTTGACCTTCAGAATGGGAAAGGCGTGTATCGACAAAAAGGTGCGGATACATGGCTCCCTTTTAAATCGAAACCCACTTCAATAGTGGTGTCAGCTGGAAGCCGAAACGGGTATACAAATAACTTTGATTTAAAAAGTATTCCTGAATACCCAAACTTAATATTATTTGATAATATGTTCCCCGTTGCAATGCATTTAGGATCGGCATCATCTGGTGATTATGCTGTTACAGGTAATTTTTCGTATACTTATAATTCAGCAACAGGTGTTCTATCCATCACCTTTATTCAAGATAATGTCGCATCTTATCGGGGGATTGACAAAATCACTTTGTATTATTTTCCTTGATAAAGCGGGCATTAGATCTTGTCGAGCCAGCTAGCAGGGATAAACATACATAATCTTGTAGTTGCAGTCGCCGAGGCATCTCCAATACCCACTTGATGACTCCCTGATGTTGAAAGTATTCCTGTGCTTGGATTATATGTCAATGAAATATTAGATGCAGCAGACTTATGTAGTTCGCCAGAATATGATCCCGTATATAGTGAAACATTGGTTACTTCTATGGCAAAATTATCTGTTGTCAAATCAGCATATCTTGTTGTATAAGATTTGACATCTCCTGAGTTTAGTATTATTTTTTGCACTTTATATGAACCTCCTAATTGTAATTCATTACCATTATCTCCGATGATAAAAAATTGATCATCATTTTGCAAGAATGAACACCCTCCTAAATCGCTACTTTGTTAAATTGGCAAACAATGATGTTATTATACATAAGCAAATAAATAATGTGGATTTTCTAAACGTTTTATTAAATAAAGTAGCGATTTAGGAGCGCTGAATGACGGCGGGGCTATCAAAGGTATGGATGCCAAGGAGGACGGTGTGTATATTACCTATACGCCGGTAATAGGTGCTGATGCAGTAACAAAAAAATTGGGTAGCTGCATTTATTTGGGAATGGCAAGGGGCACCTTTAAAACTCTTACTCCTAAACTGGAAATACCATATACCTATAATTTAAGTCAATCTGATGTTGAAAATATAAGGTTTGTGGTTAATCCTGAGGCTACTGGAATTTTTATGGGGTCTGTAGAACAATCTTCCTCTATACCATGGATGGAATTAAACTCTTATAATATAACAATTGATACAGAACACAAGATTTTAAACATTACAATGACTCTAAGCGTACCTTGGGGATATATTGGTAACTGTGAATTTCGGTGTGCATTTGAAATTTATCTTTTATCATTTTAGAACACATTTAGCCTGGCAAATATAAAAGCTTAGCGCTTGTTTTAACTTCAGAATATCGAAATGAAACATTAGCAGTCATAGTATCAGATGTATTGTTCATAGTTAGACTACCTACAGCATCTCCTCCAGTCTGACTGGAAGTATAACCAGAGAAATGCAATACACCTCCGACAAGCCGATAACCAGGAACATCATTATGTAAATTTACGGTTGATACCTTTGAGAGCGCATGTTCTTTAACCATATAGGGTGTTCCGACTTTAACGTAATAACCTCCGTATGTACAAGAAATCACGCTACCATATTGTGAACCTGCTTGAACACGATTATTATCAGCACTGATTGCAGCAACATGCATTGCTCCTGAGGCGTATAAATTTGTAAATCCATAAAGTGCAAGTTCATAACCTTGGATTTCTTCGGGAGTAGCTGCTATATAAGCATTGTTTCCTGTCCCATACTTGCCTTTTAGATTTGCAATATAGGATATGCCGTTAAATGGGACCCATACTGCATCAGCACCTCGTATATACTTTACTCCTGACTCCTCCTTAAATTTTAACCCCCCTAAATCGCTATATAGATTAATAAGAAATATATAACATATTATTGATTAAGTAAAATAGAATAATATGTTATATAGCGATTTATCCGCCCTGAATGACAGCGGAGCCATTATAGGCATGGATGCCAGGGAGGATGGTGTGTATATCACATACCACAACGGTGCTGATACAGTGATAAAAAAATTAGGTAGTGTCTTATATGCTGGTTTTTTAACACCAACATCCTACAATCAGAATGGGCCTGGTAATGCAAATTTTGACCTAAAACCTTTGCTTAGTAATTACGCAAGCCTCACCACGGCCAATATGTGCATAGAAGCTACGTATTTCAAGGGCTTCGAGGCAAGAGTTAACAATTTATCAATTCAGGGAGGCACAGGATATACCTATACATACGATGCAACGACAGGAATGCTTACTGTATCCGGCATAGGAACTGTAAACTATTCGTACAAAAGTAGGCCCGAAAAATTAAAGTTGATAGTTTTGCAGGATAACATAGCATAAAGCGAGCTTTATTTTTTAAATGATAGTAGTAACAGTATTAGTATTTGAGTTTGTACTTGTATCGCCAGGGTTAGAGGTTTCAACTCTACACACTTCTTTTCCATTGATAGAAGTTACAGCGTAACATCTCCACGTCCATGAGTTTATGTATGTACTTACGGTAATAGTTTTCTTAGGAGTAAAATTTAGCCCTGTATCTGCACCATCCTTATCTATAAAATGGAGTTTACCGTCATCTCCAACATAAATACTAATTAGTGCTAAATCGCTATTTTGGATAATACATTATTAAACATAAGCGGTTATTTAAAAGAGATTATTTTTCATTTCAAGACTATTTAGCTATTCTGGAAAGCATTTTAATTATAAAGTGATTGAAACTTTGCTGGCAATAAAAGTTTTGCATAGAGGAAAATATTATGAATTATTTGATAAAATGCATTTTATAGAATTAATATACTATAACGACAAATAGACATGAACAAAGTCCATGTCAAAAATATTTCTTTACAAATGTATTAATTTTATTTAAGCTGCATGTATTTTACATTCAGACCTAATTCTTTCTATATTACTATAAATATAATAATCATTAGTGGTATCTATGCTTTCGTGCCCCATCATATCTTTTAAATCTTGAATTTTTACTCCTTTATTTATCATAGATGTTGCAAACCATTTTCTGAACCGATGAAGATGGACATTTGTTACTTTGGCCCGCAAACCGATTTCTTTTACGTATGCATGGATTGAGTTAACTGTTAATTTTCCATGCGGCTGACGGTCTGATGCAAACAAATATTCGGATTCGTATCCTCGTGTCCGTAGATAAAATTGCATATGTACTTTGCATCTGGATGAAAAATATACTAGTCGTTCTTTGGCACCTTTCCCATGAATCATAATGGACATTTGATCAAAATTGATATCACATAGGGTAATTTTAGTAACTTCCTCCCTACGAATACCTGTTGATACTAACAAATCTATAAGTGCTGTTTCTTTAGGCGTTGTACAAGCATCCTGCATTAATGCAATGTCTTCATCAGTATATGGCATTTCCATTTTCTTTTCTATTTTGACTCTTTTAATCCTCCTGCAAGGATTTTTTATGACATAATCTTCATCCTCCATCCAACTATAAAAAGTATTCAAGTTACGTCGGACATTATCAACATAGGAATTTTGATTTCCTTTGCTGATAAGTCCTAAGTAACATCTGATCGCATTAGTATTAACTTTTTTTAAGTCCATGTTAATACATGATGCAAAGCGGTTTATGGTATATTGATATTGTATGAGGGTATTGGGAAGACAGCCCTCAATTTTTTTACAAGATAGAAAGTTTTGAATGAGTTTGTTTGTGTCATCCATATCCACTGAGGGTAGGTCTTTTGATTCAGAAATGTCATAACTTTGGAGAACATTTGATAACGTATATATGAGCATATCTAGCTGCTCAACCGTTAGATTTTCGGACATTGTTTGTGTTACCAAGCTAATAAGTTTTTCTTTTGAATCATTCATACACGTATACTCCTTTTTTGTAGTGTTATTTACCATTCTAATAATTACAAATCAATTCTATTTTGTCAATTAGATGGATAAACGTGTATAAAAGAACAAAAAAATATTTTATTAAATAGCGATTTAGGTGGGTGCCAGTTTGGAATTACAACAGATGGCAAACCCGGTTATTTTGCTCCAGGAGGTGCCGATACAGTAATCCCTTTTAAGAGTAAAATTGAAAATGGGGCCCTTTTAGCATCTGAGGTTAACACAGCTAAAGTAAATGGCTATAATGCGTATGTAATATTGTCTTATTGTGGTGGGCGTTTTTATTCAATATATGGATCATATGAGGCATTAACTCCAACGGTATCCGGGGGAATAATTCTTGTTAACTTTTATAAATTTGCATCTCGGTGGGGAAATCCCGGTGGCGCTGATTTAGGTGGATATGCGATCAAGTATGGCATTGTTTTATCTGAAGATAAGGACAGTTATATAACTGTCAATGTAAGCGTTGGAGAACAAATGAATCGATTAGCTATAATAGGACTTAGCTAAAGCGGGCTTTAAAAACCGTCAGGTGAAAATAAGACCACCATTCCTCCAGCACTTGCAAAGTATTGAGTGTAGCCATCCGCTATTACAGACACGCTCTCAGTAATTGATGCTGTCCAAGCACCTGTTGAAGCATTATATGATTTATTGAAATTGGCATATGCAGTATAATGCCCTAAACTTCTTGTGTCTTTCCGATCTGCACGTATACCTCCACTGGCACTGCTGCATAATACCATAAAATTTTTTTCAGCAGTGAAAGTTTGATAGGTATTAGGAAATTCAGCCCTTAAATTGCCACTACTTCCAGATAGTTTATATAACGCTCCTCCCAATGGGACCCACACTGCATCCGCACCTCGCACATATTTTTTACCGCCTTCTTCCTTGAAGGCAAACCCTCCTAAATCGCTATTTAATTCACTAACCAAAGCCGTACTAGCCGCAATTTTGTCGCTGTTCGATTCCCGCGAGCTGGAGATGCCATCGATGGCACCTAATTTGGCCTGAGCGGTCTTTCCGTCATCGAATTCCAGTGTATTTGCTTTCGTCCAGTGGGATACAAGCTGGAAACCGGATGAAGTTAATATGTATTTTTTGAATTTTTTGTAACCTGATACAATGCTCATATTATTTCCCTTTCTTCGTATTCTTTATTCCAGAAAAACATACCTTCCATTTCTTCCAAAGTAGGTTCTGTATCTGAATAAACGTTATAAATTTCGCGGTTTTTGCCTGAGAGCTGTTGCTCGATAAAAACCAGTTTCTGTTCTATGAAATTGAAAAGGGAGGCGGTGAAAGCCTCCAGGTCAGGATTATTTCGGATAAGGCCGGCGGCGCCTGCCGGATTGCCGGCTTTCAGAAGCGCTTTGTGCCGGTCGGAAATGTCCTTGTTCCGCAGACGGGCTGAGCTGTGCGGGATGTAGGTAAAATCGTCATTGTTCATGGAAGCCTCCGTATCTAGTATTCGGCGAACCATTCGGTTCCGGGGCCGAAGTCACCCGCCGGTTCCGTCTGGTCTTCTGTAATTATTACTGTTTGGGATAAGGATGCAACCTGCCACAGGTCGTGAAGGCCCCGTTCAATTTTGTTAATGCTGTCCATATCAATGATATAGGGCTTCAGGAGCTCCTGATTTTCTTCAAGGAGCCTGGAAGCGGCGGCATAATCCTCCTGATCCATGTATTTATAGTATTGCAGGACAAGGGGGGCAACCGAAGAGTCCACATCTTTATAATTTGATAATTGATAAGCCAATGTTTCACCTCCTTCCTATCTTGGAATCTCATAATCGTAATATAATGGATGAAAACGGTACATGGTTATGGAGGTAGTTGGTACGGTGCCTCCCAGGTTATGTGATACGTTTTTAATAATATATTGGTAAGGACCGGGGGTATCCTGTTTTTGCCAGGTTACCTTTTCAAATACATCCAGCCAGGGGACGCACAGGGTTGTAATGGTCACTATGTCGTTCCAGGATGAGGTTTTTATATTTTCATAGATGGCATTTTCCATTGCCACGGAATCGGATTGTATGTTTTCATAGGTATCCCCGGTTTTGACGTCAAGTACGATGCCTATCTGCTGTATGGTGAAGGGGTTGTCCGGTTCCACCCGGAATACGATATTCTTGCAATTATACCGTTCTTTAAAATAGTCTTTGGTATATACGGGATCGTCCGAAGAAGCGGTAAGCACGCAAACGGCGTGGGGCTGGTATTGGCCGAGATAGTAGAAACGGCCTGTTTTTTCCACCCTTTTATACTGCAGAACATAGGTTTCATCCTTATGCATGGTCCCTTTTTCAACGGGTGTGGTGGTGTTTTCGTAATAAATGGGAGTGGGAGAGAGATTGTTAATCTGCAGTTGCATACCGTCCTGGTTATCGCTGTTTGGGATAAAGGCAATATAATCATTGGATGCATATTTGTCATATTCGCTAAGCTGCAGGCGGTAAGTATTTCCCGAGGTGGTGCATTCCGTAGCCATTCTGTCAATATCGTAGACGGAACCGAGGACTTCAGTTACATTTTTTATGTTTTCGATATCATAGTCCACGGATTCCCCGTTGTCTGTGATTATCGATTGCAGGAAGGCATTGTCCAGGGTAATCGGATCATTTTCACATGAAGGGATCGAATGGCAGCAGAAGTTATTGTATACGTCAAAATATTTCTGGATATTGGGATAGAGTCCCGTAATTTCGTTAATTTCGTCGGAAACCATACAGCCTATATTAAATTCCAGGTCATAGGGAAGGCGGTTCCAGTCGGGGTTATCCTCCCGGTATTTCTCATAGTCCGCGTTATTGGAGGGCATACCGTAAAATTCACCGATATCATCAATAATATAATTGTGGATATCGCCCTGTTGTTTGAGGATGGCTGAAAGGATATCGCGTAAAGTGGATTTATTTCCTTCTTCATCCTGAACGGGAATCTTAATGAGAGGGGTACCGCCCACCTGTCCGTTGCGGGTGCCGTTTAACTTGGCGAACCAGTCGGACACGGTCAGGGAAAGCGTGTGGCTTGTGCTGTTATATTGGGTATTGGAAGCCGTAATCAGATAGGTGCCGCAGGGGTACCATACATAATCTTTTTTTATAATGCTGTACAGGCCGATTTCAAAGGTAAAATCCAGGCCGAACCAGCTTTGGATTTTTTCTTCGATGTTTGTCTGGAATTCATCCAGGGATAACGTAAGGTTCAGGGTACGGCGGATATCGGATTCCCCGTTTATACCGTAGGTCCCGGCCTGGGAAATTCCGTAAAGCACATCGACGATCCGGCTGCCTTTCATAACGCTGAGGCGGTATTTATAGTCCAGGGATCCCTGGCTGAAAAGAAGTTTATCTTCTTCGGTTATTGTATATCTCATAAATCACCACCATTCTACGCCGACAGGGCTTAATCCATTGATATACAGGGATTGGGGATCGTTGACGTCCCCTGTCTGGGCAAACTGGAAGGTGATTTTGCGCAGGTCTTTATGACCCTCCTCCGTGTCGGTCGGCGTACCCACAATTTGTATCATCCAAATGCGTCCGTCGTCCCATTTGAGTATTTTGGGTTTTTTATCGGTTAAAAAGTCAATGAAATCCTTTCTCAGCTGTACGCCTCCGGCGAGGTCTACGATACAGTCCCGGGTATCCGATTTGAGGAAAACGCCGGTAACGGTGCCGGTATCGTAATTAAAGGCGCCGTTGCTTATGACCTTGGCGTATTGGCTGTTTAAAAGGTTGACAGCTTCCCCGGAGACCGTCCTGGTCGTGTCACAGCCGTCCAAGTTGTAAATGGTTCCCACGGCATTGTCCTGGTTTACCAGGAAAAATCCGTTAAAGCCGGAGTGGACTTCCTTGGTGACATAGCTGTTTTCAATCCCGTTGCAGGTGGAAGCAAGCATAAATTCGTAGTCGGTGTCTCCCCGTGCATAGCGGTAAAAGTAAAGCATTTTGAAATCGTCTATGGTGTTGATGGTTTTCGTATGAATGGTCATCCAGTCCATGCTTCCTTTTTCACGGCATTTAACCACCATTATGTCGGTGTTTCTTAAACTGAAGCCGGAATTGCCGGCATCCAGGCTGTCGTCGAAGGGAGCGCTCAGCAGCGTGTCTCCATTCCATTCGTTATGGGTGCTTTCGATAGGCTCCTCTGCGTTTTTGCTTACATAGAGATGATCAAAGGTGCCGTTTGTGAGTTTTATTTCCGTGATCGGGCTGACATGTACGGCAGGAGGATCCAGGGTGTGTGAGCCGCTGAAAAAAGTGGTTCCAAGAAATAGCATAGTGCGTCAGTCTCCTTTCAGGTATCTTCGATAGTGGTGTTCGCTTCATAATACACACGCAGGTCATACAGTCCTTTTTTGAAGCTTATTTCAAATACTGCGGTATAAAGATCCGGATAATCGGTACCGGCGGCCATGAGCAGGTTGTTTTCAGTGTCGGTGAGCAGGAAGCCCTGCGAATCGGAAAGGAAGGGCTGAGGCAGTTCTGCAAATATGTGGTAGTTTCCAAGGGTTTCTCCATAGGGGATATGCAGTACTCCATAAAAGGCTTTTCCAAGTTTTTCTATGTGCAGGTCGAGGTAATTTCCGGTTTCCGGGCAGCGCATTTTGAAAAAAGCGGCTTGCAGAGGGATTTTCCTGGCTTTGACAAATACTTTGAACTCGTCGGTAATGGTAAAGCCGGCGTTATAGGTCAGGGTGTTGTCACTGCCGATAATCAGTTCGCTGTTTTTAATGGTGTAGTTGTCATTGTCGATCTCATAGCCGATGTCAATAACTCCGCTTTCCAGGGATATACTGCCGTCTTCCGGCTGGTTCTTTACTTCAAACAGAACATTGGCGGGCATGAGGAAGTACTGGACACTTAATTTGATGTATCCGGTATCTAAGGAAAAGCCGTGGGCTGTGGTACCGGTTGCCCTCACATAATACTCACTTTCATTTTTCAGGCCGTAAAAGGTGTGGCTCATGTCGGATGTATCGTATTTATGGCCGGAGGAAGCTGCAGGGGATTTATCATAGTTATAGAGAAAAAACTGAAAATCCTGCAGAGGTTCCTTTTCCTTTTGGAAATAGAAAAGATCGATTTCAGGGTTGGCCGTATGGATAATCGTATCATTCGGAATGTTTTCAAAATGAAATTCGGGCGTGGTATAGCAGTAAAAGAGTACGGGGGCGGAAAGGGGGGACGCATTGCCGTAAGCATCGAATACCTGGATTTGGATCTGGTAGCTTTTGCCGGGGGTAAATGTATCCGCCGGAAATACGTGATCCAGACGCATGCGGTCCTGTTCGGCATCATATATGGTCTGATAGGTTTCGTTATCCAGTACGACGGCGCGGTTGCGGACGGTCTGGTTCCCGGTATACATAAAAGGAACGGAATGGTGGTACCGGGGATCGAACGCGTTTATGGGATGTATCATTGGAGTATTTAAAATTGCCATGGCATCCTCCTTAGTATTCCTGAAGCCAGTAATTGTTTACGGATAGGCCGGAAGGTTCGGTCGCGCTGATTTTTTCTTTGGTTGCACCGCCGCTCAGGGTGGTGGTGATGGATACGTCTCCGGAAAGGTTAGTGGAGGCGGAACCGGTTACATCCCCTGTGAGGGAGATTGTCCGGTTGGCGGAAAGCCTGGCTGCACTGGCAGCGGCACCGCCCGGCGTGTCGGAACCGGCATAATTGTGGGTATGGGATTTGGCAGCGGCATCGGTAATGCCGTACCCCGCCAGGGTGGCAGGGTTGGTGCCGCCGGTTACATGGCCCTGGGCGTTTACGGTAACGCTTTTGTAGGTGCCCGCCGTTACCCCGCTGGACGGGTGGGTATATTTATTTGCTTCAGCGTCAATCCCGTTTAATTTGCCCAGAAGAGCCGTCGTGAAATCATTGGAGGACAGGCCTTTTCCTGTTTCCTTATCCACTTTGTCGGAGACGGTATTCCATTTGTCAACCACTGGCTGGGAAATGGAATCCAGAATGCTTTTGTTGGCATGGGTATGGTTCTGGCCCGTGTCCACATCGGCAGAGGTGAGATAGCCGGCATCGTTGGTAAACTGAGACAATTTGGTAGGCATGTCGGTTATCTGTGACTTGGTGTGGGTATGGGCGGAGGGCGGGAAAGCGGCGGGTTTATTTTTGATATAAGAATCCGAGGCGGTATCGGTTATGTTCCAGTCCGCCTGGACATTGACCTGGGCGCCGTTTGCGATCCCGGAAAGCTTATCAAGTGTGGCCTGTGTGATTTTGTCAATTGTGTCTTTGTTTGCATGAACGTGTTTTTTGGTGTTGGCATCGTTCCAGTTTGTCCGTTCGGAGGCTGTGACGGCGGCATCGTCGGGAAGGCGGTAAACGGGGGTTTCCGTGCCGTTGATTTTGATATTTCCGTTGACGGAGGAAGCTTCTGTTTTCGCGGCGTCCGTTCTGGCATGGGCTGCCAGGCTGTGATCGTACGCTTGTTTCCCCAAATCGCCGGGGAAAGCGGTAACCCCATCGCTGCCTAAGGCAACACCGATGCCGTCGGCGCTCACGACGGTTTTACCCACAGAACCGGAAATGCCGGTAGTGTCAGGCTTGGCCGCTACCGAATCGGCGGCGACGGAGATTCCGTGTCCGGCTCCTATGTGAAGGGTACGGTCGGCCGACAGGGAGCCGCCGCCTGTAAGACCGTTCCCGGCATTGATTGTTCTGGTTTCAATGACCGCGCCGTCGATATTTGTCTGGCAGACGGTCCAGTCGGAAGGAAGGCTGCCGGAACCGTTTCTGTCCGTGAGCGCGATGATCAGATCGCCGGTTTCACAGGTCTGCCCGGCGTAGGTGCCGGGGGTGATGACGCGGTAGGTCCAGCCTGTCAGATAAGCGGAGGGCAGGGCGGTAATGGTACCGCCGGTTCCGAGTGTTCCTTTAAAAATCATGGCATCGGAAGCGGCGATTCCGTTGGCAATTGCACGGCTGACATATTCCGTATTGGCAAGCTGTCCGTCATTGCTGTCCGGTTCCGCGGTGGGGGCGGTGGGGATACCTGTAAATACGGGACTGGTGAACATGACGGCTTTGGATTCATTTGTAACATTTCCCAGGCCGACCTGGGCTTTTGTTGTGGCATGGGGATTGCCGGTATCGGCTTTATGTGTGTTGAGGCTGTCTTCCAGGTTTTTGCCTGCACAACCTTCAAAGACTGTTCCGGCTGCGTTGCCGAAATTCAGGTTGGCGGAGGGAAGCTTTGTGTTTTCATCCAGAGGGGCGATGCCGTCCGCGGCACCCACGGTCTCCTGATGGGCATAATAGGCATTGATATCATCGTGCCATTTCAGATACTGGACAAGCTGCCTGAGCGTACCCTTGCGGGTAGTATTCTGGTCTTCTATGATCGTGATGTCAGAATCCTGGAGATTCTGCACCTCTTCTAAATTTTTCAGTTTTTTATAAGGAATGGGCATATATTCACCTCCATAGTGAGGATAAACGATTATAATTTTGCAAGGATCACCTTTCGGTTAAAGTCCCCGGAAATGCAGTAAACCAGGCATTTGTTTCCGGGAGAGAAGGTGAGTGCGGTTCCGTTTTTAATATCATAGGGCTTCTGGTTGACAATGACCCGGCAGGTGCCGTCCCCATTGTCTTTCTGGATAAAGCCTTCATAGTCGTATCTGGTGTTGTTCAGGGTATCGGCAATTGCCCTGGCCAGGACGGAAATTGCCTTTTCGTCGTATTTTTCCATAGTGTAAAGGGTATGCATCAGCCGCATACCCTTGTCCGGTCACCCCCTTTTTGATAATTCCTGTTTAATTTGTGTCGGCAGCCGCATGACGATTTGTTTGGAGAGTGTATCCGCGTTCTGTACATTTTCAAGAATGACATCGCCGATGCTTACGTTTATGAGGCTGTTCTTATTATCGTTTCCTAAGAGCTGCATGGATGCCATGGAAGCAAGAGAATTGTCTAAAATGGTGTTATGCAGCTGTAATTCGGGCACAGAAGAGAGGACAGAGTGCGTATCTCCCAGGAATACCCCATTTGTGCCTCTGGCGGATGCTTCCCTTTTTTTCCGGATTAGGGCAAGGGTCTGGCTGTTGTTAAGTACCTGATCGCCGGGGCTTAAATCGGTCAGTGTGGGAGAAGAAGTAATTTCGTAGGTTCCGTTTTTATGTATGATGGTTTCCAGCTGATTGTATTCAGATACCATGGCATTTCTGGTACCATGGGAAATGCCGCCTTTCGCAAGGGCAGGGCCGAGAGGACTGCCGGAGTTTATGGAGGTTTCCGTTGCGTTCATTGTGGAAATGACAGCCGCGATATTCATGAGGTTACTCAGGATGGCGGAAAGCACATTGTTTAATTCCTGCCATTTTTGGATCTGGGCCGGAATTCCGGTTTCCTCATCCAGCGCGGCCTGGGATTGGGCAGCCATTGCTTCCAGCAGGGAACCGGAATCCTCGCCGTTGCCTTCACTGCCTTCGGAGGAATCTTTTTTCCCGGAGGAGGAGCCGGCAATGGCAGCTTTGGCTTTGTTTACACTTCCTACGATACTTTGGGAGGAATCTTCGGAAGATTCTTCTCCGGCAAACGCATCCGCAACATTGTTGATGACGGGAACGCTTTCATCCTCCAGTTGTTTCACTGCATCAATAAAAGAAACATCTCCGGTTCCGGCAGATGTCTTGGTATCGGTATTGGTTCCTAAGTGTATGCCGGTACTGCCGATGACAGATCCTGTCATCTGGCCTGCCGCGGCTGCAACATTGGCAAACTGATCGATTACGATTCCGAGGGAATCATTAAGATTGGCAAAATCGACGCCTTGGCTCAGGATGTCCATATAGCCCTGGGTATCCTGCAGAAAGCTGGGGAGGGCGGAGACATCGATGCCGGTCAGGTCGGATAGGGAGGACAGCATTTCTTTGTTGCCTGCGTAAATATCGGACAGGATTCCAAGGTATTTCTCTCTGACACGTTCAAGGAGTTCATCATTGGAAAGGTTTTCGATATCCTCCTGTGAAATCCCTATGGATAGGAGCCGGGCGTTCATTTCCATTTCTTCCTGGAGTTCCTGAAGCTCTTCCCAGCGTGATTTGGTTTCTTCCGCACCGTCGATCTGGGCATCCCAATAGGATTCGGTATTGGATATCAGCTGTTCGTAATATTCATCAACCCGGTCGATCTGTTCACTGATTGCATCCTGCTGTTCTTCCAGGACTTCTTTTTTCTTTTCCAGGAGGGAGATTTCTTTTTCGATATCGGCAATGCGGATTTGATCCTCCGCTTCTTTGACGGCCTGTTCCTGATCACGGATAGCACCGGTATCTGTCTGGTAAATAAAACCTTTATCTTTGCCGCTGTAGACGTATTCGGTGCGCTGGTTGCGCAGCCTTTCAAGCTCATACTGTTCCTTTTCCAGGTTTATGGCATTTTCGCGGGCTTCATTTTCTTCGTTGATGGCATCGATCTGGGCCTGTTTGGAATCGATCTGTTTATCAATTAACTTGATTTGTTCTTCGATGGCATCCTTTTGGGCTTCTAGGGCTTCCTTGGCCGCCTCCTGCTGTGATTTCAGGGAATCGACGGCGGCGTCCTTTTGATCGTTCAGGGAATCGATCTGTTTATCGATCTGTTTGACAACATCGGATATGACGGATTCGTATAGGTCTCGCATACCGTCGAGGTATTCTTTTTGGTATTTGTTGTATTCATCGATGTATTTTTCGTTGCCTTTGAAATACCTTTCGTACATGGCACGGAGGGTATCAAGGTATTGTTTTTCGTTGATTTTGTCGCGGTCTCTGATATCTTTGAGCTTTTTGTATTGTTCTTCAAAGGCGGTTACGGTGGCGTCGGCGGCTTCTTTTCCGGCGGCTCCATTGGCACTGGAGCCTTGTTTTGTCGTAGGTACGAAACTGCTACCTATTTTGACTTTGGGTGTATAATTTTCCAGCTCTATTTGCAGCTGATTTCTTGTGTCTTGTAAAGCCATACTGGCTTCGCTTATTGCAAGAGGATCACCAGAAGCAACAGCAGAATCAAAAGAGGCTTTTGCAGTGGCGAGCTTTGCTAATTGTTCTGACGTGAATCCAACGGAGTCTGCTAATGAAAGTATTTTTGCTATATCTTCATCAGTGTTTAATGGAGTATTATTATATAAAATTTGTTTTAGACATAGTAAATCATATGCTTGGCTGGCATCTTCGGCGGCTACATGTTCATTTATAAATGACCACATTTGAGATTCATTAGCATTAAGCAAATCGAATCCAGCTTCTTTTAAAGCTTCAGTATTATTTGTTAGGGAATTAAAGGCAATGATTTGGGCATTTGTAGCACCCATAGCTTCTAGGGCTGTTATTGCAATATTATAATTGGCGTTCGTAATCTCGCCTAATCCTGAAATAATTGAAGTAGCCATTTCGTCAAATGCTTCATGAACTTCTTCAGCGGTAGAAGATGATTCTGAAAGAACTGAAACTAAGTTATCAAAGGATGAAAGATCAATTGAAGTACCTGCATCTTGTATCTCTTCTAATCCTTTTTTTATTTCAGAAAAAGTATCTAAATCAACATTATCAAGAGAGAATAGCTCTTCCCCATTATCATTATAAGAAAATATATTTTGGTATGCTTGACCAATTGCATCGTAAGCCGGTTTCAGTTTTGTATCTAATTGGGAGATTGTATCTGAAATCGATAGCTCTATAGAATTATCAGGAGTCCCAGCCTCTTTTTTTACGTTATTTAACGCTTCTTGAAAAGAATCAATAGAATTAACCTCATCAAAGTTAATGGTACCAGCGATAATAAGTTCATCTTCTGTTAATGATTTTACGAAATTTTCAGAATCATTTTGTGCAATACCTTTACTTTGCAGGGTTTCATTAATTACATTTCTTTTTTGGCCGGAATCCATATTTTCGTATTTCTGGGTAGATTGAATTGTGTTTTGTATTAATATAAGTGCATTTGAAGCACCGTTTAATACCTCTTGCTGATATGAAGTTAAATCATATCCAGAATTTTTTTGACTTGTTAAATCATTATATACACTTTGGTAATCATTCATTGATTCCTGAATATTTGATGCGACTTCAGACTGATATTTCACATATGTTTCTAAGGAATTATTTAATTCCTGTTTTTTCTTTTGTCCTTCTTCAGTATTGTCATCAGAAAGTGATGATATTTCGGATTTTGTTTTATCCATTTCGTCTTGAACTAGGGAATATATTGCAAGAAGTGAATTTAAATCATTCTGAGATTTTGAAATATCTTGTTTTGTAATCCAATCTATGTTTGTATTCTCTTTAATTATATCTATCTGATCTTGTGATACGGTTCTGTTACCTTTTTTTGTGAGTTTTTCATACAGATCAACAGCGTCAGTTGCAACAGTTTTGCCAGCAAGTTCTTGCTCGATTTTTTTTAGGGCTATGGAACGTTCTAATTCGTCATTTGAGGCAATTAGCTTATTATATTCATCTTGTTCTACAAGAGAAATTCCACCTACTTCGAGTTCTTTAATTTTTTCAGAGGTTTTTTCAAATTCTTTATTTAAGCTGTCTAATTCAGAGGTTATTGAATTATATGTACCTGAAGAATTTTCTAACTTATCTCTAGCATAGTCAACCGCGTGGATTAGATTATCAAGTCCGGCGACAACTAATGACAGAATCTGACTTATGGCCCATGAGGTAAACATATTACCTACTAAAGCCAGACCTTTCATAGCTGTTTGGCCTAAAGTGGCTTTTTCTGTTAATTTCTCTAATTCATCGGTTGATTTTATATTATTTTCAACTAAGCTGACTGCAGCATTGCTGGATTCCTGCATAGTTTTGTTGAATGCAGTTATTGGAGGTACTCCGTTTTTTATTTCCGAGATGAATGCTTTTATTGACGATATATCAGTAGATGACAAAAATTTTTGTTTAAGAAAATCAAGTTCTTTACTGAATTTATTTAAAGTTATTTTTGTTTTTCCTATATCAGTATTGACGGTTTTAAATATCACACTATTTTTTAAGTTAATAATATACTTGAAAGCAATAAAGGCAGAAGGTAAAGTTCCTGCCTAATAATTTCACTGTATTGCTCAGTGCTAGTCTCGAATGTCTATTTAAACAGCATCGTTTCATATACTGCTTATGAGGATGTCATTACTGTGGGGATTCCGCTCAGATGAGACGGCTTTCCTGCTGACCAAATGAAACTCACGCATTTTTACAAACCTGAAATTGTCACCAGTGACAGGAGAGTAGCAGAGTATTAACATTTTTCCCAGGCATAGAATTATTAACTATGCGCCTATTCAGGCCATATACCTCATTTAGCTTGATGTATTGCATCAAGTGTAATATCTAAAACTTATCTTTGATAAGAAACTTTATTACTGTCGGCATATTTTTTATGAGGATTAACATTTTAACCCTACCGACATTTTTTATCCCGGCTAATAATCCGCCAGCGACAGCAAGCGAACCTGCCGGACCAAGAAAATCGGTCAGTTTATTAACCATTTCCAATAAGGAATTCAAAGCATTGATGCCTGATATAATAGCATCTGAATTAGCGATATTCCCAACCGTATCCGTCCAGGTATTGGAAAGCCGGTTGAGGCTGCCTTCCCAGCTGTCTGCTGAACTCATGGCAGCTTCCATAGCGCTGCCGCTGCCTGCGGCATAGTCTGTAAGCATCTGATCAAAGGAACTCATATTTTGAAGAAGGGCGTCTAATTCTTCTGACTGTTCACTTCCTCCGATAGAAGTAAGAAGTTCTCCTTTTAAGGAATCGGAGTCTCCCAACTGGTTATAGGCATCTGATAAATCCCTGAGAATGGAAATAGGATCCCGAAGCTGTTCCGAACCATCGACCATTTCTGTCATGGAAACATGGACGGCATTTAAGGTGTCAACAACATCCGATGATGTGGTATCCTGTAAATTGCTGAGAATAGAGCTGATACTGTTGCCTATTTCGTTTCCGGATCCATGTGTGACAGAGCCGATAGTCCCTATCATGGCCGATAGTTCTTCCACTGTAACACGATAGCCGGATGCAGCAGTTCCAATAGTACTCATTGCTTCTGCCAAGTTGTTCAGAGAAATATTATTATGAGTTGCGATGCTGGTCTGTCCATCAAGGACTTCATTGAGTCTTTTTGCCTCACCATTAAATTTATAGGCCGCGTTTAAAGCCAATATATATTTGTCGGCTGTTTCAGCGGTCATGTTTCCGGCTGTTTGGGCAAGAAGAGATTGTTCAGCCAAATTTTTTCCCTGATCTCCAGTATAACCGGAGTCAGCCATTTTCTTTACGCCGGATAAATAATCAGATGCTTTTTTCCCATAGGTGCTGGCAGTTTCAAAAGAGGAATTACCAAGCTGTTGTAACTGATTTTTTGTCAGATTTCCTGTTTTCCCAATATCAGTGAGAAGGGTATCAATACCTTTAAGTTCTTTTATAGATTCCTGCACCTGAGTTTTGATTCTATCTTTAATATTCCATTCGGATAGTTTGCTCATAGCGCCTTTAAAGATATCACCTAAATTTTTACCGGCTTTTCCGGTTACAGTTGCCTCCTCTGTTATCTCCGAAAGATTTTTTTTTAAGTTGGACGGAGCAGGATCATCATCTATTTTAGTGATTGTTTTCCCTAAGTCAATAAGCTTTGTATTTAGTTCATCACTTATTTCAGCAACGCTTTCCAAAGATTGCTTTAGGTTGGCTTGCTGTTCCAGTACTTTTTCATCAATTTTTACGTTGAGTTTGATTTGACTTTGTTTTTGCAGCCTTTTTTGCATAGTTGCTAACTGTTGTCTGATTTTTTTCTCAGATTTTGTTTCGTCCAGTGCAGCTATTAAAAGTAAGCGTTTGTCATTTTCCATAAACACCTCCTGTTTTGGAGTACGAATCGTGCCGGTTTATTTTGCTGCTTCCATTTCCCGAAGCTTCTGGGCATCATCGTGTATCTTTTCATACATTTTATCCTTGAAATCAGGGGCTGCCGTCATTTCTTCCATAAACTTCAGTACGGTTTCCATATTCTCACCGGTGAGTTTATTCTGTATGTCTGTGGTGTCTCCCAGAAGGGCGTGAACCAGATCTGCCAGCTCTTTTATATTGCTGCTGATATCCGCCCCATTAATAATCAAAAGCGTCAATGCATCCCTGCGCAGTTTCCTTAATTTCAGATAGTTCTTCATTTTTGTTATCATAAATTTACCTCATTATTTTCTGTTTATTCTATTTCCAGTTGCCGCCGCCCGTCACCGCAGCTGTTCAATTGCCTGTTTAACCTTATCATATCCCACCATGGATCCCATCCAGTTAGCGATTCCCATGAGCGGTACATAGATAATATTCAGCCAGGTAAACGGAATGCCGGAGCCGATATAATACAGAATCATTCCCCCGCATCCCACAACCAATGCAATTACCAGTACTACGATATTGGACGCATAGCTGACATGCTGCTCATCCAGAAACTTTTTTACCGCTTCGGTTACGGTTGCCGTTAAAACGGCGAAAGACATCAGTAAAAAGAGAAAGTCAGTACCATTCATATAATCACTCCCATCCGGCAGAACTGCTGTTGCCCCTGCCTGCTTCTGTTGCCGCCTGTCCGTTATCCGGCCTGTTTTCCAGCCAGTATTTCCAGGCCACCTTGGTTTCCGGAATAAAATAAAAGGCTATCAGCTTGCCGCCGTAGCCTTCATCGATCCAAACGGGCTGGACGCCCAGCTTGGCGTAGGTTATGATCTGCCTGATATTACAGATCCTGCATAAATTGGTTTTTCCATAAACTTCCGTTACGTCTTCAAAGGTTTTATATTTGATGTTGTCCATCTCCTTTTCGTAAAAAATAGGGATGCATGACCCACAAAAAAATATTGTGAGTGCAGGCATCCCTGTCGCAGTTGTCCGGCCCTTCCCGGTACAACGTACCGATACTGCGTTCACAATATGGGTACGTTGTACCGGGAAAAACCGGACAGCCGCCGCTGTCAATTCACAATATCTATAATAGATCCGATACGGATAAAAGAAGGGGGGAGCCGGACTCCCTCCCTTCTTCCCGGGGCAGATTATTCCGCTTCGTCGGAGATTTCCACGATTTCCGCAAAGTTGCCGTCCTTGTCCTCCAGAAGGTCGAAGGTCATGGTAATGCTGGCAGGATCACCGGCGGAAGACTGGGAAAGAGAGAAGTTTCTCTGAGGCTGTGCCTTGTAGAAAATCATCTTATAAGGTGTCAGTACCTCGTTGTCATCCTTTTCAACCGTGTCCATCGTGATGTAGTAAGCCTTCGGCAGCTTGCCGTTATTGATGGCAATACGCTTCACACCGCTTGCCTTTGTGGCAACATAGCCTACTTCATATTCGCTGCCTGTTTTGATCTCTGCTTCGGAAGCAGCGGTAAAGGTGTTGTCGGCAAAAGTACCTTCGATTTCTTTTCCTGCAAAATCGCCTGCATTGTATACAAATACACTGCCGGGCATAGCATTTGCGGGAACCTTCAGGCTGCCGTCCGCATCTGCTTTCACTACGGTTCTTTCCGGGTAGGCGGCATCTGTTTCAATTACGCCTCCGGAGATCAGGGAGTACAGCTCAAACGGATAAACCTGTGCTTCAATGGTAATGGTGCCTTCGATAGGGTTTGCGAAAGCGATTCTTTTTACGCCTTTTGCCGTTGCATATACGGACTCACCGGTCAGTGCCTGGGTAGTCGTATTGGCGGTTTCGAAGAAAAGTACGGGTTTTCTGTCAAGGGAACGAATATCTACATCACAAACCTGTCTGTTAGCTTTATTAATACTGGGCATAATAATCCTCCTGAATTTTTAATAGTATGGGTCCGATGGTTTTCGGACTGTTATTACGGCTTGATACAATCAAACCATTGTGTGAAATCGACCTTGTTATCCTTGTTTCCCCATGCGGCGACGGACATTTTGAGTACGTCAAAAACAGTGTTTTGCTGCATGCGTGCAAACAGGTCGTATACCTGGTAAACCGTTAAATCCCAGATGTTCAGAATATTGATGGAGCTGTGGCAGGCCGAAACCGCTGAGATAATATTGGGAAGCTCCAGTTTGGGATCGCTTTTTGCTTTTTTTTCCCTGCCTTTTTTCCTGCTATTCAGTTTTTCAATAATTTTGGCCGCCGCCTGATTTTTGGCATGAGAGGTATCCATGGTGTTCGGGGATATCGCATTCAGCTGCAGGATTACACTCTCAATTTCGGGAAGCAGCTGGGGGGAGATGATGCCGGAGGGCGTATCCGTTTCTTTTCCATAAACTACAAAAGCATGGTCCCTCGGTGAAAAAGAAAGGGGGTCACATATAAAGAAGGAGAGTGCCTGTTCCAGCTGTTCCAGGATTCGGGAATCGAAGCTGAAAATGTCCAGAGCCGCGATGCGTACTTTGTCCTGCTCCGGCATCCGGTCATATTCATCGCGGATTTTCAGGATAAGCTGCTTTTCTGTCTCCGGGTAACCGGTAAAATAGCTTTCCCCCAGATCATCCAAATTTTTATAATAAGAAGCGGTATCTAAGAGCAGCATGGACAAATACATATTATAGGTACAAAATTTTTGCGGCAGGGAATCAATTTCCCTGAGAGTGGGAGAGTGTACACTGCACAGATTCAGTTTCAGTGCAGATGGACTTATCAATTGGCTGTAATCGAGATTCATGCTTATCCCTTCGTTTTAAAATCAGGTACGGTAAATATCATCTGCCTGCCATAATAGCGGTTATCCAGCACATTGCTGGTTACGGATTCCAGGCGCAGCTGTCCGATGCCGAACTGGCTGGAAGCATGCAGCTTTCGCTCAATCATATCAGCAAGGATATCGGGCCTTGTACCAAGATATCCGTCTTTTTCATACTGCATTTGGGTAAGAGGGCTGTAAGACCATACGGTGATTTTCATATCCTTTATCATACCGGTAGGGATCTGCGGAACATCCACCTCAAAACAAAGGCAGGTTCCGTTATCAGCCTGTGTGTTTATATAGAGATAAGGGAAAATCCGGCTGTAGAGAAGGCTGTCTGCTTCCTCCTGCGTAAACTCCTCTTTATTGAGCAAAAGTCCGCAGATATCGGCATCTTCCGTCAACATGGACAGCAGTCTGGTTTTGTATAAACCGATATCATTAATGATGGATTTTTTCATAAGCGTTTCTGGTTTCCTTTACTAATTTTACTGACAGGTACAGCGGGTAACTAAACGGCGGTACCGGGTAAGCAGGCTGACTGCGTTTTCGGATTCTGTCAAATAATAGGTACGTCTGTGGCGGGCAACCGTATGGTGGATATCACCTTCGGGACCGGGACGCACGCCGTTTGCTTCCAGATAATTTTTTTCCTTGCGGGAAATTCTGATAATGGTAAAAACCTTCTTTCTTATTTTTTTTCCGGAAAAGGAGTGGCCGGCGGCAATCCCGTCAGAATGACAGCGCCGCCGGCTCAGATGTGAAGAGGATAGTACGGCTGTGTAAGGGCGGCACAGCCGGAATCTATGTAAGCTTTAAAGCCGGCAATGTATGAGGACAAGATGAGATATCATAAACTCTGTGGAATCGCCTGTATTCCCGTTTCCTGCGCAGTGGGAAATGGTTTGAGAGCCGGTTACTCTCTCATAATAAACACGCTAAAAAGGGGGCCGGAAGCTGAAAAAAACAATAAAAATCGAACACCTGTTCCGTATTTTTGGATGCGTTATCATTCACATATCGGAAACGGAGGGGATAAAGTTGGATAAAAAAGCCTCTTTATTCTGCCTGTAAAGGGTATTCAGCATCCGTCTGCCGTATTTGGTACTGTATTTCTTTTTGCAGTGAGGATTGTTATTTTCCTCCGAGACATCCAGCGCTATTTCAATCAGACGGTTGATGGTTTTGGGATTGCCGATTTTTATCTTTCTTATAGAAGTGATGAATTCGTTTGTGACTTCATCAAATTCAGTAACAAAGTCTTCTTCGTCAAACCGGTCGTGGTTTATTTTGATAAAGCTGTCGTAATCGGATACAAGCTTTTGTATTTTGCTGATTTGTCTGTCGTTGGCTTTTCCTTCCATATGGATAAGGAACTGTCTGGTCGGAACGGTATTTTCCTGACTGGAACTTTGGATTTTGTCCAGCCAGTCCTGAAGCCAGTTCATGGGACAAATCAGGTTCGGGTTAATCCGGTCATTGATTTTAGCTTTCTTTCCTTTGATTTCTTCATAGGGGATGTCTTTGCCCCTGGAGGAAACGGATATGGTTTTTACATATTTTAGAAAGGAAGGAAAATCTTTTTTCTCCTCATGAAGCGTGGGACTCATGCAGTCCAATTTCTTTATCCGTTCGATTTCCGACAGCGCATCCACCTCATACTCCCTTTTACAGCCGTCAATGATTACCTGTGCCAGCACGGACAGAATGACAAAATTATCATACAGCTCCCGGTTCGGTGCGGTCCAGTAATAGGTCAGGGCAAGCTGGGCCAGATTGCTGGATTCTCCGATACCCCGCCGGGACAAGGCGAATTTGTTATCCATCCGGGCATAGGCAAGCGGTGTTTTCTGATAGGTAATCCCGCTTTCCTTCAGCCGGTTTACAATGGTGGGGAAGGATTCATAGCACTGCCTTGCATATTTGACAAAGGTGGGGTGGTTCGTAACAAAGAAGAAATCGGAGTCATGATCCAGTCCGTTGCCTCTGTCCTGGATATCGGTGCCGATGCAGTTTACAACAATAATATTGCTGCTGAACGGAAAATAAGCTTCCATTTCCGGGCTGTAATGGTTATGGAGGTAACAAATATTATTAGGCGAGTTATGGGGGGAACGGAAGGCGCAGAGGTATTCCCCATCCGTAAAACGGCTTGTATAGCATTGTATGGTGCCGTCCTCATGCAGAAGGGTGGGATCCTTTTTCCAGTCCGCCCCGACAGAATATAAAAGGAGGGCGTAAGGGTTGCTGCAAATGGTGAGGTTGTCTCCGTTTACCATAACCTTTCCGCTTCTTATTTTATTGACATAGCTGCGGATGATCTGCCTTTTTTCATACCGGTACCATTTGCTGTCGGCAAAAGCCGGATTCCTTTGACTAAGATCGGCCATCATTTCATAATGGTTGACTTCGTTTGCATTCTTCCGGAGGAATTTTTCAAATTCCCTGTCATCGGATTTGAGCCGTTCCACATAGTCTATGCTGAATTGGGCGATATCCTTTACATCCTCCTTTGTACAGGGAAGCGTATTCAGCATCTGATAGCTCATCTGCTGTACCTCTCCCAGCTTGCTTTCATGATCGGTCTTAACTATACCGAAGCAGGAACCGTCGGCGTTTACCCGATCGCACCAGAAGCGGTAGGCATCCGCCGGCGTATCACCCATCAAATCCATAAATTTGATCCATTTTACCGCATTGTGAGTAGTGATGAGCCTGATATCCTTTACATAGTGCCATTGGCCGAACATATCCTGTACGCGCCAGGTATTGTAGTCCAGGCCGTTGTCCCTGCACCAGTCCTGCATAAAGGTACGGATGGAGCATTTGAAGGCACAGGCTTTGAAAAAATGATTTCTCAGCAGGGCCATTCCGTTCACCCAATCCGGCAGGCAGGAGGCTTCAATAAGGCCCATTCCGTCCCACATGGTATTTTTTACGGCCGTTTCTTCACACGTAACCACACATTTCTTTTTCCGTACCGGCACCTTTTTATATACGTTCCGGTACACCGGATTCCCCTGTAAATCCAGTTCCCCCGCCTCTAAAGCCCGCTGTCTGGCTTTAGCTGTGCCGGCTTCATCCAGACAGCGCAGGGTGGCTTCATAATCTTCCGCCTTCACCACATTTGCCATTGTGGTAAAAAAACTGTCCTGATCCTTCAGTATCAGAATATCCTCCACCGGGAGGGAAAAGGTGTCAAGAATGGTGCTTGTGGTCAGGGGGGCATAAGCGGAAAGCTCAACAATCTTTGCATTTTCCACGGGCATTTTTCCCCCAAGTCCCATGGTCAGCCAGTCATATGCCGCATCGTACAGCTTTTCATTCAGGAACATTACCTGACCCAGCTTTGCTTTTGCACTGTTCCGGTAAAACATCCGGTAACGGATGGTTTCTTCCTTAATAACCGTTCCCTGCTTATCCTTTGCGGGATAGGTAACCGTTACCCCGTCCCGGTAAAAAAGCTCCCTGATTTCTTCCTTGCTCTTTTTTACATATTTATATTTATTCTGCTCTGCCTTTTCCATAATCCGCCGGATATTCTCCCGGGCCGCTTCATCAGCCGCCTTATTCAACAAATCCGTCAGATGCTTTCGTTCTTCCTCATAGGAACGGGAACCGAAGTCGAAATCAAGACATATAATGTCCCTTGTACGATTCCCTTTTGATACCTTCATTCCATGCCCCTGAAGAAACTTACGGAACAGACTGTGATTTAACACGCCGGTGGTATAGTCATACCGATCCCTCACCCCCAGATTGTATCCATATAAAGAGCCTGCTTTGATATTCAGAATCTTGATTCCTGTTTCATTCATAAATGATTTTTCCTCCTTATAAAAAAGTATGTGGCTGCTATGTACCGCTTCCGGCCCTGAATAACCGCACCAGGGGCCGGATGCCTGTTTATGCGTTCTTATGTTCCGCGCGGCCAATATACCGATCAGTCGGAACGGCTGCTTTCCCGGAACATTTGCAGGGAACGGGCAATTCTGTCCGTGATATGCGGCGACGGATGCCCGGTACAAAAGTCGGAAAGACATATGCATCCTGCATATTGCTTATGGAATTCCGCCCGTGTCGGAATATGGGTATCGGTATTTTCGGACAGGTACGTTTCCGGTCTGTTCTCTCTATATTTCTGCTGCAATTGTAATTTAATTGAGTTCATTGTTCTGCCTCCTGTTGTTCAGTTAAAGTAACATTAGTGGGAATACCTACTATTTCTCCGTTGCTACAAAAAACGGGTGTGTCACAGAACAGGGGGAAAAAGCCGAGTCCGGTTAATGGGACATCAAGTATAGTATGATTGGAATATAAAGGAAGAAAAAATAACGATTCGGCAGTCCTGTACATTTACTGCAAAGACCGTAAGAGAGTGATTCAGAAGTGTGGAAATTCCGTCGCCCCAGAGACCGCAAACGGAAGTATACAGGTAATTGCAATTGTTAGGAGGTGTCGTTAAAAGATTAATAAAAACAGAACAAACGTTCGAATATTTGTTGACAAGAACATATGTTCGATATATACTCAAGCTATCAAAGGGATCCAAAAAAGACCAATCCTCAAACGGTGTTGGCGCACCTCGGATTGGTCTTTCAGCAAATAATACATAAGCTTGCACCCCGGAGGGAAGTAAACTTATGAAGTACAGCAGAAGCTATACATCTGCATTATTACATAATAATTGTTGTATAGTCAAGCACTTCTGCTAAATTCCCTTTTCCCATATATTACAGCCTGTTTAAAGGAGGCTTTGCAAAGGCCGGGAACCGTCACGGCGATTTTATATTTGGAGGTGAATTCATGGACAATACGCCCTTTTTAGAGGAGTACTATGCCCAAAACGCAAAGAAAATCAGGAATCTGGTAGATAAGCTTCTATATGGATTCGGAGGTGTGGCGCAGAAGGATTATGATGATTTTTATTCTCTGGCAAACGAAGTATTTGTGGAAGTGCTGCGCCGATATGATGGAAAACAAAGCTTTGGAGTCTTTCTTTACAGCTGTCTGTCCAACCGTATCAAGACGGAAATTACACGCAGAAACAGAGAAAAACGGAAAGCCGATAGAGGTACCCTTTCCCTGGATACCCCCATCGGAGAAGGAGAGACGGTGCTTGGAGATATCCTGGAATCGGATTTTAATATAGAGAGGGAAGCGGAGAACGAGGAGTCCCGTTTTCCCGGCCGGAGGCTGAACGCCTATTTTGAGGCGTTGTCCGGGCTGCAGAGGAGAATTGTTGAATTAAAGATGGACGGGGCCGCAAAGCAGGAAATTATGGAAAGGCTCGGGATTACGGAAAACTGTTATAAAAAGAATCTGGAAGAACTGCGAAACTTTGAGAAAAGACAGCTATTATTCCGGGGACAAAAAAAACGCAGGGTGTGTAAAGGGGAGGAAAGCAATATGATCCAGATATTATCACAGACGGCCGAAAAAAGTAAGCCGAAAAACTACCAGGTATATGCAATTATCCAGAGAATGTACGATTATTCCATCCGTTTGGATCATCCCTTACAGCGGGAATCCGAGCAGTGGAGCAATGTGATGAGAGGGAATCTTATCTCCGATATTCTGCAGGACAACCCGATCCCGCCCCTTGTTTTTGCGGAGCAGGTGATTGACGGTGTGGTAATTATCTGGGCCATTGACGGGAAACAACGCTGTTCCAATGTGGAAAGCTTCCGCAGAAACGGCTTCCGGATCAGCAAGAATATAGAAAGGTATCTGATCAAATACCAGACAGCGGTGGAAGCTCAGGACGGCAGTATCCTTCTTGATGATAACGGCCTTCCCCGGTATGAGGTGAAGGAGTGTGATATCAGGGGGAAATGCTACTCCGACCTGCCGGATAAACTTCAGAGAAGCTTTAATGAATATAATTTCGAGGTCACACAATATCTGAACTGCAGCAATGAGGATATTGAATACCATATCAGAAGATATAATGCCTCAAAGCCCATGTCGGCCGCACAGAAGGGGATAACCCATCTTGGGGAGCAATATGCCAGAATCGCAAAGGCGATTGCGGAAAAGCATTTTTTCAGGGATAAAGGAAACTACAGGGTATCTGAATTCACAAACGGGACGATGGACAGAGTGATTACCGAAAGCGTTATGGCTGTCAACTTCCCGGAAGACTGGAAGAAAAAGAATGAAGATATCTGTACCTATCTGAAGGAAAATGCAAGAATCATCCACTTCAATACCTTTGAAGATTACATAGACAGGCTCGATGAGGTGATAACCCCTGAGGTATCGGATATGTTTAATTCCAGAGACTCCTTCCTGTGGTTTGGGCTATTTCACCGGTTTGCCCGCCTGGGAATAGATGATGAACAATTTATCTGCTTTATGCAGGAATTTAAAAACAGGCTCCATAGCAGGAGGGTTTCGGGAATCTCATATGACGAACTAAATGAAAAATCCACAAAGGACAGGAATATCGTAAGCAGAAAACTTGCTTTGCTGGAAGTACTGATGGATGAATTCCTGCATGTTCAGAGAAAGGAAACGGTTGGAAAATTCATTATAAAAAATGACAGACTCCTTCAATTTATCGAAGAATTCAATGCCAGCGATATCGTAAAAATGATCCGGGTGCGTCCGGAAAAAGAAAAGATAAAAATCGCGGTACAATCACTTATGGTGGTTTCCGGGGAAACAAAATTTTCCGACAGGGCCGTTCAGGAATATATAAGGGGTAATTCTTACGGAGATGAGAATATAGAAGATACGCTTCTCTATCTAGCCGCATTAAATGACTGGACACTGAATGTGAATAATAATTCCGGGCTTTTTGAACAAAGTAACCTGCCCGCCCTGATAGGAGTAGTAGCCTATGCCTACAGAAATGACATGGATGATCGGATATGTGAGGAATGGCTGGAACGATTTGTGGAAAATTTCGATACCGGACATGGGATTTCAGGAGATATAAAAGAGAAACTGGCGGCCATAACCACCGATTTAAAACATTATGAAGCGTATAAAACACACAGGACGGCATAGAGGTTTTAAGAGGTTTTAACAGTTCTTTCTTTCATTGCTTTTTTCCGCCGGGGATAGTACCATATAGCTAATATAGAAATGCGGAGGCTGAAAATGAAGAGAAGGTGCGTTCCCGCCTTTCTGTTAATCGCCATTGGTTATCTGCTGTAGGGAATAACAGGATAACTGGCTGTTTCTTCGATCTCGCAATTGTGATAAAATAATAAGCATGGCTGGTAAATAGGAGTGCGAGACAGGATTTCCGGCAGGCTGAATCCGATCGCGGGATAAAGGGAGGAAAAAAATGGAGGCTGTTCTGCTGTTTATCGATGGGACCATATGTGATATGAGACATCGTATACCATACATGGAAACGGATGATTTTTACTCGGATGACAATATTGGGAAGGATATTCCCACGGAAGGAAGTGTTGCTTTTCTGCAGGAACTGGCGGAAACCTATACGCTTGTGTATATCGGGGCCAGACCCGCATGTTATACGGAAACCACTCATAAATGGTTACTGGAATCCGGTTTTCCGGATGGGGAAGTGTATCTGGGACAGGATCAGCAGGAGAGAATGCAGATTGTCAGAAACTTAAAGCATAAATACGTTTTTGCTGCCGGGATCGGCGACCGCTGGGATGATAATGAGCTTCATCTGGAACTTGGCTGCAGAAGTTTTATTTTGCAGGAATGGAAGCCCGACTGGGATACCGTAAGAAAATACGGGATAAAGCCCGAACCGAAATGCAGATATTCTCAGTTTGATGCCGAAGCAGTTCGTGAGGAGCTGCTGCGCCGTTATCAGATAGAAACGCCGGTTGTGTGTCGGTTATATGATTACGGTATGAACGATATCTACAGGATAAAAACAGAAAATAAGATCTTTTACCTGCGTATTTCTTTAGCCGGTATCCATACAAAAAAGGACTACCTGGAAGAAATACATATCATAAATACCCTGGTTCAAAAAGGGATAAGGGCAGCGGCCCCGGTGCCGGTGAAAACAAAAGCTTCCGACGGACAGCAGGAGGAATTTGTATGGGAACTGCATGCCCCGGAAGGGATACGCTATGCTGTTTTGTTTACGGAAGCACCGGACAACCCTTCGGAAGATAAAGAAAGCTGTGCCTATAACTTGGGATGCATGCTTGCCGGAATGCACATGATTTCAGACAGAGAGAGATTCCAGGTGTCGAGACAGCCTGTGGACATGCATCAGCTTGTGGAGAAGCCCCTTACGGATATCCGGCCATATCTGGCGGAACGGTTACCGGATTATGCTTTTTTAAAAGAAAACGCGGAAAAATTGGAACGGTTTATCTGGGACAGGCTGTCGAAAGATGCACCTGTTTATGGGTACTGTCATGGGGATGTGCACAGCGGTAATGTGTTTTTTGAAGGAAATATGCCCACCCTGTTTGATTTTGACTGCATGGGTTATGGGTGGAGAGCGTATGATATCTGCATATATGCGTGGAACGAGACTTTTAATGATGAGAACTTTATAGATGGCGCTATCTGGAATAAATATCTGGAAGGCTATGAGTCCGTCAGGAAGCTTCGGCTGGAAGAAAAAGAAACGATTCCGGCGTTTGCAGCGCTGCGGGAACTGTGGATGATGGGCCTGCATGCGGATGTAATGGACAGAAATGCCGGATGCTCCTGGTATCAGGACGATTATTTTGATTACCAGATAAAAATATTCCGGCTATGGCTGGACCGGTGCGGGCTGTAAAAAAGAAAACATGGTAATAGTTCCGACTTATCGGAACGGTTACGAAACATCAGGGGGAATGGTATTGTGAATACAATAAAACATAGGGGCACGGTACGGCTGGAAACCGGCCGGCTGATTCTGCGGCGGTTTACAGAGGACGATTTGGTACCGGTGTTTCAGAACTGCTGGAGTGATAATGAGGTGTGGAAATGGACAAATTATAAACCCATGCATTGCATAGAGGATGTATTAACTTCAGCGAATATGTTTACAAAGGAATGGCTGGAGGCCTATGACCGGCCCGGCCGCTACAGCTGGGCGATCCAGTGTAAGGAATCCGGCGAGGTAATCGGAAGGTTATTTGGAATGCACCCGGATGATGATATCAGCCAGGTGGAGTTGGCATATGAACTGGGACGTAGATGGTGGAATCAGGGGGATAATGACCGAAGCTGTAAAAGCCGGGATTGATTTTTTCTTCCGTGAAGTGGGCTTTAACCGAGTTCATTCATATCATGCGGATAAAAACCCGGCCTCCGGCAGAGTGATGCAAAAGAGCGGAATGAAATATGAGGCCACGCTGCGTCAGGCCTGTCTGTGCAACAACGGACTTTTTGATAAGGTGTGCTATTCGATTCTTGCGGAGGAATCTACATGAAACGGAATGAATTATTGGAAAACATCGCTCCCTGTTCCCTGATGTGCTATACCTGCGGAGGTTATGAAAAGGGGGCCATTTGCCGGCTTTCCGGAGAATTGGCCGGTTATCTGGAGGGAATGTATGAATTTTATGAAACACACGCAGATCCGGATTACCGGGAACACTTAGAACGGTTCCGGATATTTCAGGAGGAGCTTTTCAAGCTGGGCGAAGCCAAATGCGGGGGCTGCCGAAGCGGCATCCATAACGGCTGCAGTATCCGCGGCTGTTTCCTTTTGGAATGTGTGCAGTCACACGGTGTGGATTTCTGCGGGGAGTGCCCTGAATTTCCCTGTGATAAGGTACATAGTGTATTTGAGGAAGAGGTTTATGTACAGTGGCTGGAAGGAAACGAGAAGATAAGAGAATCCGGTGCGGATCAATTTTGGGAGGAACGCCGCCGTATGCCCCATTACAAAAAATACAAGGATAAAAAAGAAGAGTAGCAGAAGCACAAAAAGGAGTGACTGTTTGTAACAGTTCAGTAAACAAAGTAAAAATAAATCTGCGAGGGGTAATATTGCCATGTCCCGGAACAAGGATAACCTGTCTGCCAACGATGCATGGAAGGCACTCATTGAAAAATACCATATATTGGAACACGTGGAAGCGGAAGGCTGCTTTCCGATAAAAGCCAGCCAGATTAAGGAATTCCGGGAACCGCGGCTGATGGCCAAGTGGGACAGCACTGATGCCCTGCCGGAGGTGCTTCGCAAGAATAAGCTCAATATTCTTCCGGACAGCCGCAGCTCTTATGTAATAGGGGATTTTCTGCTTTACCGGGAGATACCGCCGCTGGATGAACCGGTTACAAAGATGGAGCATGTGGAGCTTCCTGAATATGAATCCATTGATATTAATAATATCAGCTCGGAGGCCAATGCCATAAATGTATTGCTCCTTTCCGGCATATTAAATGATTTCCTGGGATCCGGCGAAAATGTCTCCACTTTTAACGGCAGGATGGGAACGGGAAGCTTTACCTTCGCGGTGGATACCTGCAGAGGGATCAAACAGCAGATAAGCGTCAATAACGCGCAGTGTGAAATTGACGGCGGATTTGAAAATGAAGATTCTGTAGTCATTATGGAAGCGAAAAATGTGATGCACGAGGATTTCCATGTAAGGCAGCTGTACTATCCCTACCGTCTGTGGAAGGACAAGGTGAAGAAACCTGTGCGGCTGGTTTTTTCCGTGTATTATAACCGGATATACCGTCTGTTCGAATACCGGTTTACATCGCCGGAGGATTATTCCTCTATTGAACTGGTAAGAACCAAGAATTATTCACTCCAGGATACCCGGATTTCCAGGGATGATTTACTGGAGGTAAGAAAGCGTACGATAGTCCGGACGGACGATAATATGGACAATACAAAGATCCCCTTTATCCAGGCCAATTCCATGGACAGGATTATTTCCCTTTTGGAAAATCTGTATGAAAACCCTATGACGGGGCTTCAGATTGCGGAGCTTATGGATTTTGAACCCCGCCAGTCCGATTATTATTTCAATGCGGGAAGATACCTCGGCCTGTTTGAAAAGCAGGAGGACGACAGACAGAAGGTGATCTCCCTTACGCCTGCAGGCGTGCGTGTTTTCCGGCTGAATTACAAGAAACGGCAGCTGAAGCTTGTGGAACTGATTCTCGAGCATGAAATATTCGGTACTTTTTTTGATTCCATGATGCTTACAGGACAGATGCCGGATAAAAACAGAATTATCAGTGAAATGAGAAGGCTTCATGTGTGTAACGAAGGCCAGATCGTGCGCAGGGCCGGTTCTGTTTCCGGCTGGCTGAAATGGATCAATAATCTTACAAAATTGTAAATACAAAGTCATGAGAGAAGAGAAGGAGATCGGAAGCCATGAGTGAATTTATGATTTCCGTAAAATAGGCGGTATGCAGGTCACGGAGGAAGGAAAGAAAGATGAAAAAAGCAAATCTGATTGTTGTGCTTGATAAAGAAAGCAAACATGTCCTTTTATGCAGGAGAAAAAAGAATCCGTACAAGGGCCTTCTTAATTTCGTGGGCGGAAAGCTGGAGGAAGGAGAGGACAGCTTTACTGCCGCATACAGGGAACTGAGGGAAGAAACGGGGATAACACAGGGGGATATCTGCCTGACCTATCTGATGGATCTGACCTATTTTACATGGGATCTGAAGCTGGAAGTCTTTTTCGGATGGCTGAACAGGGATCTGGAGGTTATAGAAGAGGAAAACGAGCTTCTTTGGTCAGACAGGGAACAGAATTACTTTGATATGACCTGTTATGCGGGGGAAGGCAATATGGGACATATCATGGAGCAGATCAGACAGTATGAGGAGGAACAGGCATCCGGCCACACGCGTGGCGGTTTACTTGGCCGGATGCGGTAACAGTTCGGACTCGTCTGAACTGTTATAAGAAAACGCCTGTCTTGTATTACGGAACCTGTTTGGGTATTGCGTTCCTATACGCTATAGGGAAGCTTGGGGAAATGCGTATGTATTTCCGGAACATGGGGATTGGTATCCGTGTAATTAACGGTGGTAAACATGCCTCCCAGCGTGGGAACGCCATTATTGGTAACATGATGGGGCATATGGCAGTGCATCGGCCAGACGCCGGGATTGTCGGCGATAAATTCAATGTCCCAGGTCTCTCCGGAAGCTACCAGAATGGTATTTTTGCAGATTTGGGCATTAGGAGAGATGGGAAAACCGTCCGCACCTGTAACCCGGAACTGATGGCCGTGCAGATGGATGGGATGATGGTGCATCTGGATATTGCCGAAACGTATCCGAACCAGATCGCCGCAGTCCACCTGCAGAGGGAGCGTCTGTGGATAGGCTTTTCCATTAATGGTAAAGAAATTGAACATCGGCTTTACAAAAGTCAGCGGATAGGTACCCGGGGTGAGATCCCCCCAGGGAAGTTCATTTACGGCCCATTCCTGCAGGATACAGAGATAATCCTTATCCGGCCCGGGACACTGTGTACAGGGATTTTCCACAATCAGCCCGCCGAAGAGGCCGGCATTATCCTGAATAGGGACTTCCACATGGGAGTGATACAAATAGGTACCAGGTGGATTCCGTATCGTAAAGGAGTAGTCGAAATATTCCCCCGGATTGATGTAGGGAGAAGGCTCCAGAGGCGGTACGCCGTCCATAACGTTCGGAACCTCAAGCCCGTGCCAGTGGACACTGGTGCGGTGGGGAAGGTGATTGATGACCCGGAAGGTGACTTTATCTCCGGGATATACATGGATCGTGGGACCGGGCGTGGATCCGTTGTAGCCCCATGCTTTCACAACGATACCGTCAACCAGCTCCCACAGCACTTCCTCTGCCGTCAATTCAAAGAATTTTCTCCCGTTCACAAAAGTGCAGGGCAAATCCGATATGCCTGGTGTTATTACCATAAATACTTCATCCTTACAGTTAGGTGTTGCTACAATATATTTTATATTCCGCAAAATATGACTTAAGAAAAGGTACATCCTGCAGAAAGCAGTTTTTACATTCACCCTAACAGATGATCAAGGAATGTAATATATTCGGTAAGAAAAACGGCAAGTTCATCGTCCAGGCTTTCCTATGAAAATTCAAGAATTCTTTTTATTTCGCATGAGACAATGGGATTTTGTATTTATGAATTATCATCATGAAACCAGACAGGGTACCTGTTTATTACAGAAATAAGCAGGGGGAAGGCAGGAAAATCATTCTATGGTACAATGTTTAAGAAACCATGATGTATTGCGGTATTGGTAATTGCATTCAAGCTGTGTATTGTACTTGTTAAACTGTGTATATTAATCATTTTGTTTAACGGCCGGATGTTATGAGCAAGGAAATGGGATAGGGTTAGGGAAAGGGAAAACAGAAATATGGCAAAGGAAAACGATAATAATTTAGAAAAGAAGGCAATATCCGAAAATATATTAAAAGGCTGGGGCATAACCGGAGAAGCAGAACAGATTTATAATACGACCTGGCGTATAGAAGACAAATACATTCTGAAACGTTATGAGGATCTGGAAACACTGAAGAAAAACGGAGAAATCCTTACCGTCCTTTATGAAATGGGAATTCCTGCTGCGCAGGTTATCCCGGCAAAATCCGGGGAGTTTTATGTGTGCCGGGACGGCCGGTATTATATGCTGACCAAAAAGCTGCCTGGAAATAAGGAAACCGATATAAGGCAGGAAGGTATGGCGGTGAAAATGGGGGAAATCCTGGGCCGTTTGCACCTGGCCTTTCAAAAGTGCGGGGATCGTCTGGAGTTTTGTGACAACAGCCTCCTGGATGAAATGAACGGCTGGGTTGCCGAGAGTCTGTTACGGGAAAAGTGGCTGGAGGAGGGGAGCTTCCGCAGGGCCGTCAGCCATTTACAGGAGGGGTATGAAGCATTGCCCAGGCAGTTGATACACAGAGATGTTCATTTCGGTAATTTTTTATTTGATCAGGGAGAATTTTCCGGATATATTGATTTTGACCTGAGTCAGAAAAACATCCGTATTTTCGATATCTGCTATTTTCTCACCGGTCTGTTGTCTTCGCAAATTGACAGCGGCGTGAACACGGACGAATGGTTTCGGATTGTGCGGGAGGTGGCAGCAGGTTATGAGAGGCATATCCCTTTGCTGCCGGAAGAAAAAAGAGCCATACCTTATGTAATGGAAAATATTGAACTGCTTTTTGCCGCTTTTTTCAGCCGGCCGGAACAAGCGGTTTACAGGGAAAGTGCACTTAAGCTGTTTGATTTTGTGAGCAGACATGAAACACGGCTTCATAAGCTGTTGGAAGAGTAAATGATGAGGAGAAGGGGATGCCGGGATTCGGAGATTTGCCCCTCTTTCTGCCTGTTCCGAAACGATTGATGAATCCTATCGGATATGGCGGGAGCTGGTGGAAGAATTGCAGGAAATTGTGAAGACTGAAGATAGTGCAGGTTACGGCGTGTCAAGAAAGGAGGAACTATGAAATTAAGCAATTCTTCTTTTTTAAGAGCAAAAGAATTTATATATAATCATGGAAGAAAAATTGATATAGCATGGTTTGAGTATCACTTCATTCACCATTCCACGGAAGTGTTTATGAAGATCTTGGAAGGGTACCAATATGAAAATGGAGGATTTGGGGGACTTGTTACAGAATTTGAATATGCAGGTCCCTGTTTAAAAAGTACGGAACATGCTTTTCGTTATATATTTGGTTTAAAAGAAAGGCCAGATGCAGGAAATCCGACCATACAGAAAATGATGAAATATATTTTGGAAAGATATCAGCCAGAACTAGGTTGCTGGGGAAATTTACTTGTACCTGAGGTAAATGAAGCGCTACACGTCTGGTGGTGGGAATATAAGAATATAGAAATTTATTATAAAGATTTTGATAGTCAGGTTAAATGCTATAATCCGAATGGACAGGCGGCATTAGCAGCATTTGTGGCATTATACAGTGAACTGATCTCTCAAAAAAAATATAAGGAAATAATATCTTGTCCTGTGGAGAAAGTGATCAGATATTTTGATAAAGAATCTCCTTTCTACTGTGAGGTGTCTTCGGATCCCTCCTATGAAGCTGACTACATGGTGCCGTATAACATCAAATGTTATCAGCAATTCATAAACTGTTTACAAGCAGATAGTAACATTTACAGGGACGATGCTTTAGTAGAAAGGTTAAAGCAAATTGTAAGCAGGGAACCGACAGCATGTATGGAATTAGAAGAAACTGACTGGGCAGATGGATATCATGAGACACCATGTGACATAGTAACGGATCCTGACAGTTTTTTGTATCCATTTGTTAAGAAGGAAGTAGATGGGGCACTGGATTATTTAATCCGCCGCCAAGATAAGGATGGGGGCTGGCACTTGACTTATCAATTCGGAGAACAAGATGAATTCCGTAAATTAGAAAGACAATACGAAGCCAATATGACGGTTTTGTATCTGGCAGAACTAAAAAACTTCCACAGAATTGACATAGATGTATGAGGCACCTTTATATAATAAAATTTTTTCTCTAGTAGGCGGAACGTTGGGAACATCATCTGGCTTAAGGGCACCCCTTATCCGTATACCCTGTTCCTGGAATTGCATTAAGATACCGGTGATCAAAGTAAACGCCTGTGCCGTTCTTATGCCGCACGGGCGTTTACTGCAATCATAACACCATTCTCTTTACGGCCATCCAGCCGGTCGTTTCCTTGTTTCTCTTTCGGCGTCTACCAAAGCCCGGCCTTCTAGCCCTTTTTCATGACCAGATTGTAATTCGAATCATAGTACAGCCCCAGGTCATTGCAGATCCGGTCGTTAATCTGCATCAGTGCGTCATGATATTTTTTGTAGTCCGGGGACAGGCGGCTCATGTTAGGAATGAAAATATCGTTATACCCGCAGTCCTGCAGCCGTTTCATAAATCTGCGTTGGGAAAGGAAGGCAGGATGATATTTGAAGAAGAAACTGTTTTTCATCCGCACATTTTGTTTTGTTTTTTCCCGCAGCTTCCGGTATTCTTCCTCTGTGGGAGAGGAGAGCTGCCGTAGCTGCTCCTCCATCCGCGCTGCGGCCTGTTCCATGCCCGGTTTGGGGAGAAGGTACATCAGACAGCTGCTGATCCGCATGAACAGTGGAATACGGATATTGACATTGTCCCAAAATGCGAGGATATTCTGATAAGCTTCCTGCTGTTCCGGGGTGGTGATGGTGATTTGCAGATAGGGCTGGAAATGGTTCATAAAAAAGTAACCGAAAAAGCCGGGCAGCATATCATGCATGGCATCGGCTATGCTGCGGTAATCCACTGCCTGATTCAGTGCATCCGCGTTTTTATCCGTCATAAATTGACGCAGGGCTTCCAGTTCTTTCTGATTTTCCAGGGAAAGGGCCTTTTTTTCTTCATAAATATGCTCCAGAAGCTGTGTGTCCGCTCCCGACAGCAGTGCGCGGATGGAGGATATGCCGATCCCCAGCTTCCTGTAGGCGGATATTTCTTTCAGGGTATTGATATCCTCCTCCGTATAATTTCTGTAACCATTCGTGTCCTTCCTGATATGGAGAAGTCCCTGCTCCTCGTAATATTTAACTGCCCGCTTGCTTAGTCCGGCCTGTTCAGCCGCCTCGTTGATTTTCATAGCGAAGCCTCCCTTCTAAGAGGATTGTAAACCAATACGCCGCGTACAGGTCAAGAGGAAAGTTATAGTAACCGTTAAAAATCAGAAAATACCTTGACGGCAGGAGGCAGCAGGCGTATTATATAGTAAATGAATGATTCATTCACTTGGAGGCGTTATGGAAAACGAAAGAATAAAAGCGATACACGATGCGGCGGTCCGCCTGTTTCTGCAGCAGGGTTATGCACGGACGCAGATCAGCCATATTGCCAGGGAAGTGGGGGTTTCTGTGGGAACCATTTACCATGATTTTACAGGGAAGCAGGAAATCATGCATTTTGTACTGAAAGGTACAATCACTCCCGGCTTTCTGGACAGGGAATTTGAAAGGCCGGTGACAGATGAACTGTTTCAGGGACTGGAAGACGAAATCATGGCTGTTTTCCGGAAATCGGCGGATGCTTTTTCCGGAAGGTTCAGAGAGGGCAGCGAAAACTATGATTTTGCTTCCCTCATATCAGATGCTTTTGATATGCTGGCCCAATATGCGGTGGGATGTCTGTTTATTGAAAAGAACCAGTTTGATTTTCCGGCGCTTGCCCGGGATTACAGAGAATATCGGAAGCGTTTTTTTACTGCCATGACGGATTATCTTACCATATTTATGGAAAAAGGGATGATAAGGCCATTGGAAAACAAGGAGCTTACCACAGTGCTGATTGTGGAGCAGCTGGCGTGGTGGGCAATGGATATGCGGTATAACTCCTTTGAAGCGCATCCAATATCACTGGAGGATGCAAAAAATGTGTGCATGGATAACCTGATCCATGCGTATGTGCAAAGATAGCTGAAATTAACAGGGCAGGGTGCCCTTTTAATTTTACTTCAAATATGAATGAATGATTCATTCAACACATCTGGCCATATTCGGGCTTTCCGGGATCGCTATAAAAAGATTCGATTCATCTTCCCGGAAAGAAGCCAATACCAGATGAAGTGCTTTCAGCACGGATTGGAGAGGAAATGATTAAAAAATGGAAAAAAACGATAGCGGGATGTGTTTTCCTGTTTGCGGGTATTCTCGTTACCGGCTGTTCCGGTTGGGAAGAAGAACGCATGGTAAATGAAATGGTTTTCGATTTACGGGGGATATCGGAGCTTGCGGTTACCTATGATGAGGATATGATACTTTTCTATGAAGGCCGGGGAGAGAAACTGGTGGTCCGGGAATATATGACGGAAAATAAGCGGCGATATTATGCCGATACTGACATGGAAAACAGCCGAATCCATATCAGTGAGGGAAAAAGGCCGTTTTTTAAAGCCGGATTTACCTGCCGGGTAGAGGTCTGGCTGCCGGCCTCCTATGACCGGGATCTTACTGTTATCACAACAGATGGTGAGATAGACATGTCGCAGCTGAAACTGAATCTGGATACCCTGCGTGCGGAAACCACTTCCGGCCGGATACGTCTGGAACAGGTGGAGGCATCCCGCCTGGAGTTTGCATCCACAAGGGGAAGCCTGGATTTGGGCCGTATCTGTGCCGGAGATATTAAGATACATACTACAGAGGGAATGGTGAAGATATCCCGCCTGGAAGGAAAAGTGAATTATACCACTACCCATGGAAGCCTGGAGGTGGACGAAGCTGTAGGCAGCGGGGGATATCATACCTCCAATGACGGCCTGCTGCAGATCCGCTATGTGAAGGCGGACGGGGATTTACAGCTTTATAATAAAAACGGAGATATCCGGCTTACACTTCCTCCCGCACTCGGGTTTCACCTGGAAGCGGTGAGCAAAAACGGTTCCGTGGCTGCAGATTTCGGGATGGAGGAAAAGGCGGAAAAAGGATGGATAAAAGGTACAAATGGCGATTCCCCCTATGTGAAGATCCGTCTGGAGTCCCGGAACGGAAATTTGATAATAAAAAAAGGATAAGGGATCAACCTCTGGAGCGGCTGTATACGATCCGGGGAAAAAGGTACCCGCTCCTTTGCACCTGCTGCAGCGGAGTATAGACCAAATACCTGCAGATTTTAGTCCATTGTGCTTGCTGTGGGATATTTATATTTCTTATGATAAGATGACATACAGTTGTCATATTATGTATGTTACTATGAAAAAGGATTTAGATAAATGTAACACTTCATTTCGGACCGGACGGTCACAGATAAGCAGGAAGAAAGGGGTTTAAAAATGGAAGAAAGATATTGCCAGAGCTGCGGCATGCCAATGGGTGAAACGGAGGAATTGTATGGGACGGAGGCGGATGGGAGCAGGAGCAGCGACTATTGTTCCTATTGCTATCAGAATGGTGCCTTCACGGCGGAATGTACCATGGAAGAAATGATTGAAATATGCATTCCTCCCATGCTGGAGGCAAACCGCGATATGAAAGCAGAAACAGCTCGGGAGATGATGCAGAACTGGTTTCCTTCCCTGAAACGCTGGAATGGGCAGGCGCTCTGAACCGTTGGGACGGAGCAGGGGAACGGAAGCTGCTGGAAAAATGGAATCCGGAGGTTATTTTTCTTTTACCGGAATCCAAATCTCACTGCGGTAATCGGGTGCAAAGGTATCGCCGGGGGTATACATTTCTATATTTATGCTATGTGCGATTTCATATCGGGTATTTCCCGGAAGCCATTCTTTGAAAATCCGTGTATTTATGGCCTGTAACGCTCCGGGAAGAGGCCCTGTGCAGCCAAATTTCACCCAGGTGAAGGCAGGAATTTCCAGAACCTTCATATCTGCAGGGACAGGGCCTCCTTCATAATCCCCCGCGATAAAATAGCGGAAGCTTTTGGGATGCTCCTTATCAGCGATACATATCCCATATTTTCCCAGGTTGCTGTTTTCCCCCAATAGCTGGCAGAGCTGTTCCTTCCCGCTGGTGCAGAACTGGTTCCAGAAGGGCGGGATTTCATCATACGCGCCGTCATAAAAGAAGGTTTCTTCTATGCCGATAACAGGAAAAGCATCCAGCTTTTCCAGGGTATAGTTCAGATTACTTCCGCCCTCCACCGAGATTGTGATCTGAAGAGGCAGGAAAACCTGGAGCCTGTGAGGCTGCTTCTTCAGCTGGCAGGGCGCCAGGCCGTGAAAACGGCTGAAGGCCTTGGTAAAGCTTTCCGGTGTTTCATATCCATATTTATAGGCCAGATCGATCACCTTATCATTTCCGGCCAGTACATCCAGGGCGGCCAGGTACAGACGCCTGTTCCGGAGATACGTTCCGATGGTCATACCCGCAATGATTTTAAAGCCTTTCTGGAAATAAAAGGGGGAAATACTTACATGCCGGGAGATATCATCCGGAGTGATAGTTTCCAGCAGATGCGCCTCCATATACCGGATGGATTCCTTCATTGCTTCCAGCCATTCCATGCTTCGTTCTCCTTACCTGTTGTTCTTTTCACTCCGGCCTCTTTCCCGCATCAATAACAGGGAAGGGGCCGGAGAATTCTTCTTATGAGATATCATAACACATATGATTACAGATGGGAAACCGCGTTTTGGGGTAGAGATTTTAAAAGTCCTGTATTATAATAAAGCTGCAAAGATAAAAACACAGAGTATGCCATAAGGCATACGGAGCCGGTTGGTAGTCCGGCCGGAAGCATACCTCAAAGGTCTGCTTTCAAGTAACCCTCCTCCTTGGTCGTCCGTTCTTTGTTCACAGCCAATTCCCCTGGATTGTTATCTGCGGGAATCAAAAAGGAGGATTCTTTATGGACAGATCAACGGATCTGATGAGGCAGAGGGCGGTTTTAAGGGTGTTTTTCGAGGAACCCTTCTGGGTGGGCGTTTTTGAGTGCATCCGGGAGGACTGCGTATCGGTTTCCAAGGTGACGTTTGGAGCGGAGCCAAAGGATTATGAGGTGCTTGCGTTCCTGTTGGAAAATTACGATAAGCTGCGGTTCAGCCCGTCAGTGAAAACGGTAGTAAAAGAAACGGGATCCAATCCCAAACGGATGCAGCGGATAGCCGGCCGGGAACTTAAGGAACCGGGCATCGGGACGAAGTCCCAGCAGGCTTTAAAGCTGCAGCAGGAGCTTGCAAAAACGGAGCGCCGCATTTACAGCCGGGAACAGAAAGAAGCTGAGAAAGAGCAGCGCTTTGCGCGCAAGCAGCAAAAAAGGAAAGAAAAGCACAGGGGCCGGTAAGGTCTCTGTGCTTTTCTTTCCGAAGGGCGGATCCTGCAAAAATAAAAATCTCCGATATAAAACATTTGACTTAGTAGCAAATATATACTATTATATAGTTAGTAGTAAAAAAATACTAATAAAAGGAGGAATTTATGAAGCAGACCGAACAGGAATTTCTGAACAAATACCGGCCGGAAGAATATGAAAAACCGTCGGTTGCCGTTGATCTCCTGGTTTTTACCATCGAAGCGTCCTGCCTGAAGCTGGTTATGATAAGGAGGGAGGAGATGCCTTTCCGCAATATGCTGGCGCTGCCGGGAGTCTTTGTAAAGCTTACGGAATCCCTGGAGGAAGCGGCATACCGGGGAATCGAAGAGGAAACCGGATTAAAGGATATATACCTGGAACAGCTTTATACATGGGGAGATCCGGGGCGGGATCCCAGAATGCGGATCATATCGGTTTCCTATATGGCCCTTGTCCCCATACATAAAATCCATCTTTTGAAAGGACAACGCACCACGGAGGCGGGCCTGTATCCGGTGGAGGAGCTGCTGGCGAAAGGGACGGAAATCGCCTTTGATCATAAACGCATGATCGCCTGCGCGAGGGAACGGATAAAAAATAAAACCGAATATACAGATGTTGCTTTTGCGTTCCTGCCCGAAGAATTTACCCTTCCCCGGCTCCAGCGGATATATGAGATCCTGCTTGGTAAGGAACTGTACAAAGCGAATTTCCGGAAGAAGGTAAAGGAGCTGGTAGAAGAAACGGATCACTATACTAAAGGGGCCTCCCACAGGCCCAGCCAGTATTACAGGCGGAAACTGTAAGAAAGTGTATCGGCAGCAGGCATTCGTCTGAACCGTAATGAGGAGGAAAAAAGAAATGAACAGATGGAAAACATTTCTAAAGACAGAAACGGCTGACTGGAAAAAATGGGAGATTTTCTGGCTGTTTTTTGCGGCGGGGACGATTGTCCTGCTGTCCCTGTACTGGGGGGATGATATACGGGGGATTACCGCTGCCGTTACCGGTGTGGTCTGTGTGATTCTGACCGGAAAGGGAAAGATGAGCTGCTACCTGTTCGGGCTGGTGAATACCGTCCTTTATGCCTGGATTGCTTATGACGCCAGATTTTACGGCGAAGTCATGCTGAATGCCGTTTATTATGTGCCCATGCAGTTTGCCGGCTGGTTCCTGTGGAAAAAGCATATGAACCAAGAAACAGGGGAGGTGGCTAAGACAAGGCTTTCCCTGAAAGGGGACCTTGTTGCCGCAGGGATTGCAGCCGTCTGCGTTTACGGCTACGGCCTGCTTTTGAAGGCATTGGGAGGCAGCCTTCCTTTTACCGACAGCCTCTCCACCTGCCTGAGTGTGCTGGCTATGCTGTTCAGCGTAAGACGTCTTATGGAACAGTGGATACTCTGGATTGTGGTGGATATAGTTACCGTATATATGTGGGCGGTGGATTACGCGAACGGAGGAACGGATATTGCCACGCTGCTGATGTGGTCCGTATATCTGCTGAACGCCGTGATTATGCTTCGTAAATGGTATCTGGAAAGCAGGGGGATGGAGAAAGCATGAAATACAAAACAGGGATGTTCGGGGGCTCTTTTGATCCTCTGCATACAGGACATATACATGATATTATCCGCGCAGCCTCTATGTGTGAAGAATTGTATGTGATGATCAGCTGGTGCGAGGGGAGAGAATCAACTTCCAAAGAGCTTCGCTACCGCTGGCTTTATAACAGCTGCCGCCATCTGCCCAATGTGAGACTGCGGCTGGTGGAGGATAAGGCTGTGGATAAGGAAGCCTATAATACAGATTACTATTGGGAAAAAGGGGCGGCGGATATCAGACGGATAATAGGAAAACCACTTGATGCGGTTTTCTGCGGTACTGATTATCTGGGAACAGGCCGGTTTGAAAGCCTGTACTGCCCGGAAAGTGAGGTCATTTATTTTGACAGGCAGGAGGTCCCTGTCAGTTCTACGGATATCCGGAAATGGGCGTTTGACAACTGGGACTATATCCCCGCTGCCTGCAGGCCCTATTATGCGGGAAAGGTTCTGGTGGTGGGAGGGGAAAGCACCGGCAAATCCACTCTTGTAAGAAATTTGGCCCTTGCCTACAATACCGGCTTTGTGGAAGAGGTGGGAAGGGAGATATCGGATTATGCCGGCGGGGAGGAATGGATGATACCGGAGGATTTCCAGGAAATCCTGCTCCGCCATAAGGTGAAGGAACTGGATGCCCTGAAAACCTGCAGCAGGGTATTGTTTGTGGATACGGATGCGCTTACCACCCGGTTCTATTCCCGCTTTCTCCTGGGCAGGGAAGAAGAAATCCGCCAATGCGAAGCACTGGCGGATGCGATAACTGCACTGAACCGATACGATTTGATTTTGTTTCTGGAGCCCTCCGTGGAGTTTGTCCAGGATGGGACCAGGAATGAGGCGATTGCGGCGGACCGGGAAAAATACAGCCGACAGATAAAAGAGCTTTTCCGTCAGAACAGGCTTCCTTTTGTTTCCCTGGGCGGCGATTATCTGGAGCGCTTTAACCGTGCAAAGGATCTGATACAAGAAAAGCTGGGACTGGATACCAGATGGTGAATCAGCCCCTCTCCGGCATGCGGAAGCCTTCCAGCGCCTGATTCAGAAAGTCATTAAAGGGCCGCATCAGCAGAAATACGGCGGCGGCATTCCGGGCAAAGCTTTCGGCATGCGCCAGCTCTTGATCGGAGACAGGATATTCGATGGCCCAGCTTTTATACTTCAGATATTCAGCAGCGGGAAGCGTATCCTCATAATCCTTCGGAACCTTTTTCAGTTTTTCCCCGATCAGGGTAAAGTTTTCCGTAAAGGCCGGAGCCGTAAGGATAGCTTCCCATTGCTCCCCCTGGGCGGCGATGCGGCGGCGTATCATGGAGGTGGCCTCCTTAAACTGGGAAGCGAACAGGCCCCCTCCCAGAAAGCTGTTTCCCGGTTCAATATGGATATAGAAGCCTACCGGAATGGGAAGGCGTCCGGCGGGGGATATATGGGCTCTTAAAGAAGTATGGTAGGGGGATTTGTCATGGCTGAACCGGGTATCCCTGGCATACCGCAGGATAAAATCTTTCACATCATGGCCGCCGGACATGGGACAGCCTGCGGCGGACAGCCCGGAAAGGATCCGGCACAACAGGGTTTCAAAATCGGCATTCGCTTCCTTTTGCCAGCTTTTATTGTCGCTCAGCCATTCTTTGCTGTTATTTTCCTTTAGGGCCGTTAAAAAGGGCAGCATACAGTTGTCATTCATTTCTTTCTGTCTCCTTATGCATTCATAATATAGCAGCATTTGTCCGATTGCAGAAAATCGGACAGAAATTTCCTGGCTTTTTCGGTGGCACGGAAGGAGGGGAGAGAAGAAAAAAGCAGGGAAAGATCATCGATCTCCTCCATGTTTTTTACAAATTCTTCCGCCTCCGGATTGGGGACGGCCAGCGGGGAATATTCCGCAGCCTCCGGATGGATGCGGTGTGTGGCGGCGGCGTAGGGAATCCTCCTTTTGCAGTCGCATTTCCCCCCGGCAAGGCCGCAGTATTCGTTCAGGAAAGCGGACATTTTTTTCCGGATCCGAGAGAGCTTCTGCCGGTAATTTTCAGCGGACATATCCAGAATTTCACCGGCAATCCGGCTGTCCGCCCGGAACATGGTGCCCAGGACGAAAATACAGCGGCTTTCCGGATCCAGACATTGCAGCATGACATTGGTACAGGAAAGCTTCAGCTCCTGTTCCAGCAGGCCGTGATCCAGCTCAGGGGAGAGGGAAGGGAGATCCCGTTCCTTTCCGCTGTCTATATCCGCTCCGTAAAATTCAAAGCTTAAAGGCCGTTTAGCAAACATATGCTTTTTGTAATCCTTCAGGTGATTGACGGCAATTCGGAAAACCCATGTGGTGAAAGCGCTTTCACCACGGAATGAAGACAGATGCGTCATGACTTTCAAAAGAATCTCCTGAGTGGCATCCTCTGCATCAGGTACAGTTCCCAGCATGCGCAGGGACAGATGAAAGACGGGATCCTGAATTCCCGTCAGCAGTTCTTCCAGCGCCATGCGGTCGCCCGATACCGCTTTTTCCACGGCGGTTGTGATTTCTGGTTGGTTGTTCATCGATTTCTTCCTCCTTTGTATTGTTAGACGGCGGCCTGTACATTATGTGACAAATTTTTTAGAAAACGGTTATGCTTATTAAAAGATTCTTTTTCCTATTTGCCATGGTGCTGCCATACCCAAACAGTAACCCCAAACAGGAGAAAAAACCAAAAAAACAGGTACATCCCTTGAATTATAACAGACAGAACCATATACTGATAGAAGGAATACATGGAAAAGGAGCATCCCATGCAGAAAATCTTTACCCGCTATATCAGTGCTGTGGTCATTGTGGCCCTGATGGCCATATTCGGAGTAAACTGGTTTTTCCAGGAATATAATGCGAGGAAGCAGATGACGGAAAAATCACAGATGAAGCTGGATCAGATCATACAGACGCTGGAGAACAATGAGGTGGAGCTGGAAAATCTGAAGGAAAGCCTGGATGAGGATTACCTTACCAGAGCTTATGCGTTTGCCTATATCATCGAGCAGAACCCGGAGGTACTGAACAGCCAGCCGGAGCTTGAGCGGATCGCAACGCTTCTGAATGTGGACGAACTGCATGTGATTGATGAAAACGGTATTTTGTTTGCGGGCAGCATTCCCAAATACTTCGGCATGGATTTTCAGGACACGGATCAGACAAGGGAGTTTCTGGCGATTTTAGAGGATCCGGAGTCGTGCCTTGTGCAGGATATACGGCCCAACGGTTATGAACAGAAGATTTTCCAGTATATCGGCGTGCCCAGACAGGATCAAAAAGGAATCGTCCAGGTGGGGATGGCTCCCACCAGAATGCTGGAGGCCCAGAAAAGGAACCAGTTGGATTACATACTTGCAAGAATGCCTGTTGAGGCGGGCAGCACGCTGTTTGCGGTGAATACGGAAACGGGCAAGGTTCTGATCTGCCGCAATGGCAATACGGAGGAAAGGGGGCTTTCTTCGTTTGGTTTCGACATAGAGAATGTGAAAACCCTTTCCGGCGGCGGATTTATGCAATATGAAGGAACAAATGTGTTTTTTGTAACGAAGGAATACGACAATATGGTTCTGGGAATCGGAAAAGAAGCGGGGGCGCTTTATGAGGACAGGAACCGGCAGATCATCCTCACCACGGTTTTTCTGGTATTTATCTCCCTCGTGATGATATCCCTGATCAACCGCCTGCTGAAGGCACAGATTGTGAACGGGATCCATCGGATCACCGGTGATTTGGAGCGGATTACCGAAGGGGATCTGAATACGGTGGTGGATGTGGGCAACAATCCGGAATTCCGCCAGCTGAGCGCCGGAATCAACAAAATGGTTGCAGGCATACTCAGTGCCACGGTTCGGGTATCCCAGGTAATTGATATGGTGGATATGCCGATTGGCGTATTTGAATATGGAAGGAATGGAAAGGAAGTTATGGCGACCGGCAGGGTGCGCCAGGTATTCGGCTGGCCGGAGGAGGAAGCACAAAGCCTTTACCGGGAAAAAGAACGGTTTGAAAAGCGCCTGGAGGAAATCCTTGACAGACCGGAGGAAGGGGAACGGGATATTTACCGCTTGTCCGATACCCCGGAAAAGTGGATCAGTATCCGTATGAATTCGGATGAAACCGGAACCTTCGGCGTGGTGGCGGATGTTACCAGGGATATCCGGGAAAAGCAGAAAATCCTCCATGAAAGGGATTACGATTCCCTTACCGGCCTCTGCAACATTGATACCTTCAAAAAAGAAGCAACCCTTGTCCTGAAAAAAGGTGACTTCGGCGTTGCCGCCATGGTAATGCTGGATCTGGATAATTTCAAGCACATAAACGACAGCTACGGCCATGACTGGGGAGATGAATATCTGCGGATCTGTGCCGGCATCCTGGAGATGAGCAATGGCGACAGAGGCATTGCAGCACGCCGGTCGGGAGATGAGTTCTGCCTGTTTCTCCATCATTTTTCCTCAAAGGCGGAGCTTGCCAATTATATGGAAGAATTTTATGCCAGGCTGGAGATGAAGGAAATCCTGTTCCCGGACGGAAGCAGGGGCAGGCTCGCCATATCCGCCGGGCTGGCCTGGTACGGGGATGGCCTTGACAGCTGCGGCCCGCTGCTGAAGGCCGCCGATTATGCGCTGTATGACGCCAAAAACAGCGGAAAGGGGATTATAAAGCAATATACCCTGGATTAATTTTATAGGGAACAGCCCAAAATACCACTTTTAAAAAGAGCGGAGGTTATGGTATACTGTGTGTAAACGCTTACATAAAAGGGGAAACATATGGGATTATCGATTATAACAGAAAAATTAAAAAATCCGGACAGGGAATATACCGCATTTCCCTTCTGGTTTTTTAACGGTGATTTTACGGATGAGGAAATTATCCGCCAAATCAGGGACTTTAAGGAGAAGGGGATTTATGGTTTTGTCCTGCATCCCAGGATGGGGATTCCGGAAAGCATTCCGTATTTGTCGGATATCTTTATGCATTATGTGAAAACAGCGGTGGAAACGGCGCGGGAAGAAGGTATGCAGGTGGTGCTGTATGACGAAGGCATGTACCCTTCCGGTTCGGCCCATGGCATGATTGCGGCGGCGGATCCGGCGCTGGCTTCTGTGGGGCTTACGCTGGAAGACAGCTGGAATACGGACGGGCATCCCCCGGAGGAACGTCCGGTGGTCTGGCTTGCCGACGGAAAATTCCTGGTGTGCAGGCATAACCGGGGCACTATCCGGGGGATTCATTTCGGCGAGGATGACGGCGAGGCAAAGGCACCGTTAAGTGCGGATATCCTGAATCCGGCGGCAGTGGATTTATTCCTTCAGCTGACCCATGAACGTTACTATGCGGTTCTGAAGGAGTATTTCGGTACCACGGTAATCGGCTTTTTTACCGATGAACCCAGTATTCTGGGCAGAAACGGCCTGGGTACTCCGGAAAAGCCTTTCTTTCCCTGGACACCGGGATTGGAGGAGGAAATCTGCAGCCGCGGAGGCAGGACGGAAGAGCTGGCAGCTCTTTTTGAAGGAAAGGAAAACAGGACGACAGCTATTTACCGTCAGGTAATTACGGACAGGGAAGGCAGGGTTTATTACGGAAAGCTTTCCGCCTGGTGTGAAGCGCATGGCATAGCGCTCATGGGACATCCCCATCAAAGCGATGATATTGATGTACAGCAGTTTTTCGGGGTTCCGGGGCAGGATCTGGCCCTGCGCTGGGTGGCGCCGGAAAAAGGCGGCCTGGAGGGAATGGACAGCGTCATGGGGAAATGCTCCTCCGATGCGGCAAGGCTGATGGGAAGGCGCCGCAACTCCAATGAGTGCTTCGGGGCATGCAACAGGTCGGAAGGGGGCAGGCCGGTCCCCTGGTACTTTACCGGCAGCGATATGAAGTGGTATCTGGACTGGCTGGCGGTCAGGGGCGTAAACCTGTTTATCCCCCATGCGTTCTATTACAGCATTGAAGGCGCCAGAAAGGAGGAACGTCCCCCGGATGTGGGGCCAAACAGTATCTGGTGGGGCCGTTACCGGCAGATTTCCGGTTATATGAGCCGTCTGTCCTATATGGGGACAGATGTGAAGAACTGTGCCCGGGTGGCGGTATTATGTGACAACAGGGATCTGCACTGGAAGGAAATGCAGGGATTTTATGAAAACCAGGTGGAATTCAATTACCTTCCCCTGCGCTTCCTGGAAGCCTGCAGGGAAGAAAAAGGAACGCTGCTATGTGGGGATCAGTCTTATGACTATTTGTTCGGGGAGGAGAAATACGGGCGGATGCAGGATCGGATGCCCGGTGTGAAACGGATCCGTTCTGCGGCGGAAGCGGGACAGCCGGATATGCGGCTGCAAAAGCCCTGTCCCTCCCTTCGGATCACCCATTTCATCAAGGAGGGAAAGGAATGCTTCTTCCTGGTAAATGAAGGGGAAGAGGCGATTTCCGAAACGGCGGAAATCAGGATAACAGAAGAGGCGAATTGCTGCCTTGCCGCCTGCGATCTCTGGAAGAACGAAGGCTATGGAATCCCTGTCCGGCAGCAGGAGGGCCATTTGGTCTTTTCTCTGGAACTCGGGAGAAGGGAAAGCCTGCTATTGATCCTATGTGCGCCGGAAGAATTCCGGGAAGCAGGTTTCCGGTACCGGGCGGAAAAAGAAGAGATCCGGATCCGGGACTGGAAGCTCATCGGGGAGAAGCCCCATGCTCTTCAAAAGGAATATGAAGGAACCTTCTATAAGGAAAAGGGAAGAGACAAAGAAACGAGATGGGTGCTGCATACGGCGGCGGAAGAAATGGTGGAATATTACGTTAACGGCCGTTTTGCCGGTGCTACGTTATGGAATCCCCATGAAATAGAGCTGTCCGGCCTGTTGGAGGAGGGGGAGAACCATCTGCGTATCGTGGTGACCGGAAATCCGGCAAACCGGTATGGCGGTGCCGATATCCCTTACGGATTATTATAAACCAAAAAAGAAGCCTTGTACGTTTTCCGGGGAAGGCATATACCCGGAAATACGTGCAGGGCTTCTCTCTTCGGCAGTAGTAACTGTCCGGCATATTCACAGTTGTAACAGGTACTGCCCCGGTTTTATACCGGTATTATCTATCCTTGATTTCACTGTGAAGCTCCTGAACGGATTTCACATCCCCGTTGCCATGTTCCTTCACATATTTGATACCGTTGGCGGTTGCTTTTGCCGCCGCAATGGTGGTCATATAGGGGATCTTTGCCTTGATGGCGGCCTTACGCAGATAGCTGTCGTCGTGCACGCTTTCCTTGCCGACGGGGGAATTCACCACAAGCTGGATTTTGCCGTTGGTTATGAGATCCAGGATGTTAGGCCGTCCCTCATAAAGCTTATTGACTTTTTCGGCTTCAATTCCGGCTTCCCGGATCAGGCTGCAGGTGTTCTTCGTGGCTACGATATGGAAGCCGGCATCTGCGAAAGCCTGTGCGACCTCCACAACCTCTTCCTTATCCTTGCGGTTAACGGAAATCAATACGGTTCCTTCCAGGGGAAGACGGGACTGTGTGGCTTCCTGGGCTTTATAGAAAGCTTCCCCGTAGGAATAGGACAGGCCCAGCACTTCGCCGGTGGAACGCATTTCCGGTCCGAGGACAGGATCCACCTCCGGGAACATATTGAAGGGGAATACCGCTTCCTTTATCCCGAAATAGGGGATATGCTGTTCCTGCAGAGCAGGTACGGGAGAGGGCTTTCCGGTCAGTTCGCAGGTGATGATATCGATGGCAAGCGGCACCATGCGGATGTTGCAGACCTTGGATACCAGCGGAACGGTACGGGATGCGCGGGGATTGGCCTCCAGCACATAGACTTTTCCGTTTTCGATGGCATACTGCATGTTCATCAGTCCCTTGACATGCATTTCTTCCGCAATTTTTCTGGTATATTCTTTGATTGTTTCCACATTCTCCGCAGATATATGCACGGAAGGAATGATACATGCGGAATCCCCGGAATGCACGCCTGCCAGTTCGATATGTTCCATTACTGCGGGAACAAAGGCATGTGTGCCGTCGCTGATGGCGTCCGCTTCACATTCCATGGCATGGTTCAGGAAACGGTCGATCAGGATGGGGCGGTCCGGCGTTACGCCGACTGCGGCCTTCATATAACCGGCCATGCTTTCCTCGTCATAAACCACTTCCATCCCTCTGCCGCCCAACACATAGGAAGGACGGACCATAACGGGATATCCAATCTTTCCGGCGATGGTCAGCGCTTCCTCCACAGTGGTGGCCATGCCTGATTCCGGCATGGGAATTTCCAGCTTTTCCATCATGGCACGGAACAGGTCCCTGTCTTCCGCCAGATCGATCACGGAAGGGGCGGTGCCGAGAATCTTCACGCCGTTCTTTTCCAGCTCGTTCGCCAGATTCAGCGGTGTCTGGCCGCCGAACTGGGCAATGACGCCCACCGGCTTTTCTTTTTTATATATACTCAGAACATCCTCCAGCGTCAGAGGCTCAAAATACAATTTATCCGAGGTGTCGTAATCCGTGGACACGGTTTCCGGGTTACAGTTGACAATAATTGTCTCAAAGCCCAGCTTTTTCAGCGCCAGGGATGCATGGACGCAGCAGTAATCAAATTCGATGCCCTGGCCGATACGGTTGGGGCCGCCGCCCAGAATCATTACCTTGGGCTTATCGGTGTTTATCGGGTTTTTATCTTCTCCATTGTAAGTGGAGAAGTAGTAGGCGCTGTCCGGGGTGCCGCTTACATGGACGCCCTCCCAGGTTTCTTCTATGCCCAGTTCGATACGGCGGCTGCGGATTTCCGCTTCCGGAACCGCAAGGATCTGGCTTAAATATTTATCGGAAAAGCCGTCTTTTTTGGCAGCGATGAGGCTTTTGTCGGTAGGAAGGCTTCCTTTGCCGGCCGCCAGGGCTTCCTCCTCCTCCACCAGCTCTTTCATCTGCCGGATAAAGTAGGTCTTTACCTTGGTGATTTCATGGATTTCGTCAATGGAAGCACCTTTGCGGAGGGCTTCATACATGATGAAATGCCGTTCGCTGGAAGGGGTGATCAGAAGGGCGAGGAGCTGTTCCTTCGTCTTGCTTCCCAGGTTCCCGGCGTTGCCCAGGCCGTAACGCCCTGTTTCCAGGCTGCGGATTGCCTTCTGGAAGGCTTCCTTATAGGTTTTGCCGATGCTCATGACTTCGCCTACCGCACGCATCTGGGTGCCCAGTTTGTCCTCCACGCCTTTGAATTTTTCAAAAGCCCAGCGGGCAAATTTGATAACCACATAGTCGCCGTCTGGTACGTATTTGTCCAGCGTTCCGTATTTCCCGCAGGGAATGTCCTTCAGGGTAAGGCCGCAGGCGAGCATGGCGGATACCAGTGCGATGGGAAAACCGGTGGCTTTGGAAGCCAATGCGGAGGAACGGGACGTTCTGGGGTTGATCTCAATAACTACAATACGGTCGGTTTCCGGGTCATGGGCAAACTGTACGTTGGTGCCGCCGATAACCTGGACACTTTCCACTATCTTATAAGCCTGATCCTGCAGACGTTTCTGGCATTCCCGGGAAATCGTGAGCATAGGGGCGGAGCAGAAGGAATCGCCGGTATGCACGCCCAGGGGATCAATATTTTCAATAAAGCAGACGGTGATCATGTTGTTTTCACAGTCTCTGACAATTTCCAGCTCCAGTTCTTCCCAGCCGAGTATGGATTCCTCGACAAGAACCTGTCCCACAAGACTGGCCTGCAGGCCTCTGGCGCAAACTGTTTTCAGCTCGTCCACATTGTAAACAAGGCCGCCGCCTGCACCGCCCATGGTATAAGCTGGGCGGAGGACCACGGGATAGCCCAGACGGTCAGCGATTGCCAGCGCTTCGTCAACACTGTAGGCAACCTCACTGCGGGCCATTTCAATCCCCAGCTCATTCATGGCTTTTTTAAATTCTATGCGATCCTCGCCGCGTTCGATGGCATCCACCTGGACGCCGATGACTTTTACATCATATTTTTCCAGGATTCCGGCTTTATTCAGCTCCGAACACAGATTCAGCCCGGACTGCCCGCCCAGATTGGGAAGCAGGGCATCGGGCCTCTCTTTGGCAATAATCTGCTCCAGCCGTTCAACATTAAGCGGCTCAATATAGGTTACATCTGCCGTTTCCGGATCCGTCATGATCGTTGCCGGATTGGAATTGACAAGAACGATCTCATAGCCCAGTTTACGCAGCGCCTTGCAGGCCTGGGTACCGGAATAATCGAATTCGCAGGCCTGGCCGATGATGATGGGGCCGGAGCCGATGATTAGTACTTTGTGAATGTCTGTTCTTTGTGACATAATTCCTCCATTCTGCTGCCAGGTTGACAGCCAGCTTACGGGGAAAATTGGTATATGCGCCTGCACGCAAGCCAAGGCGGAAAGAACCACCCGGTCCCTCCCGCACATTCCTGACAGTTCAGATTCCCCTGAACTGTGACGCACATTCTTCTGTAATTTCCCTTTGCAGTCTATTATATAGGATATTGCGGAAAAGGGAAAGAGATTTCTTTTCCGGATTCACCAGGAATTGTTACCATACGTAACAGTTCAGACGGCCCTTTGTGTCCTGTGGCATCCCCCTTTACCGGCCCAGAAGAAAGCGGGCGATCAGCTTCGGGGCGTTTATAAAGTCATAGGAGCCGTAGCGGCGTGCGAGGAAAAACAGCCGGAGGACAAGGATATGGTAGCGCAGGTAGAAGGCGGGGACGCTCATGTGGGCAGGGGGGAGGAGGACATGGGTGTAGTCCCATTTGCGCCAGTCGCGGGTGAGCAGGTCTTTTTGGCAGCGGTCATACATCGGGGTTCCCGGAAGCGGGGTGATGATGGAGGGAATGACGTATTCCAGCTCCTGTTCCTTCACCCAGCGGTACATGGAGGTAAAATCCCCTGCCGTGAAGTCGGTGTCAATTATCATCATGGCATAGAGGCCTGCATGGATGCTTTTCAGAAAGCTGATACAGGAAAGGCTGTCTTCCACAGCGATTTTTTTATCATATTTTTCAAGGTAGTTGTCCCGGACGGCTTCGAAGCCGACGATAAAGTAGCGGAAGCCAATTTGGGTAAGCTCTTTGATAAGCTCTTTATTATTGAGGATGAAATCGCACCTGCCGTAGCAAATATAATTTTTTCGGATTCCAAGGCGGCGTATCCAGGCAATGAATTCGGAAATGACCGCAGGATCCACGAGAAAATTATCATCCACAATATAGATGGTATCGCTCCGGACTGCCTGGATTTCCTCTGCAAAACGCTGTATATCCTTATGTATATAGCGGCCGCAGTTCATCATGGTACGGTAGCAGAAAGTACATTTGTGGGAGCAGGAATACGCAAAACGGACACAGGCAAGGGGATTGTGCCTGAGCAGGCGGAAACGGGATTGATACCGGTAAAAATGGGAACGGTCAATGTGCCGGGGAAGACAGTTAATATCATAGGGAGTAATGGTATTTTCCGCCCAGCTGCCGTCTCCCTTCCGGAAGCAAAGGCCGTTCAGAGCTTCCAGCCGGACTGTTTGGATTTCCGGTTCTGTCTGCAGGGAGGCGACGGCGGAGAGCACGGCCGGATCATAAGAACGGCAGATATAATCCACGGTATCCGCATAGAGGCATGCGTAATTGTGCTCTGCAAAAATCCCTCCCAGTACGGTGGTTATCCGGGGAGAATAGGCCTTGGTCCTTTTCATATAATCCAGCATATAGGGAACCTGTTTAACAACGCCGTCCGCATAGACCAGCCGGGGAGCAAAGGCGGACAATACCTGTTCATAGCCTGTCTGCTCCCGGTCGGGATCGTAAATGCGGACGGTATGGCCGTCCTGTGTGAGGACCGTATATAAGATTTCTGTGTCCAGGGGTTCATTTTCAACAATGCCGATGGAACGGAAATGGGTACGTGTTTCTTCCGTATGGATCAACAGGATGCGGGTCGGGTTCATGGTTTTTCCTTCCGTCGTATAAGTTTATGTTGCACCTATTTTACCATAGAATATATTATTATGCTTGAAATATTATTTTTCCGCATCCTTTTCAGGCCGCCGGTTCTCCGCCAGGCGCTGCCGGTACGGGGCGCGACAGCTCTCGGTGAAGCTGTACGGCCATGATTGCCGTGATGGAAGCGGAGAGGACATCTGCAATCGGCTGGGCATAAATAATACCGTTGATACCGAACAGTGCCGGAAGAAACAGGATAACGGGTACAAAACAGATTCCCTGTCTGCAGGCGCCGAGGATACAGCCCTCCTTTGCTTTACCCATGGCCAGAAAAAGAGAGGAATATACCGTGTAGAAGCCAAATGGGAGGAAGGAAAGGCCGTTTGCCCGCAGGGCGGCCTGTCCCACCCGTATCATATCCATATCCCCTTTTGTGAACCGGGCAAGGATTGCCGGGGAGAAAAGGGCGGCGGCCAGACCGAAAACAGTGCAAAACAGCGTGGACCACAGGATGGAGGTGTTAATGGCTTCCCGCAAGCGGCTGTAATTGTGGGAACCGCAGCTGTAACCGGCAATCGGCTGGAAGCCTTTGATAAAACCGAATACCATAAGGCTTCCCACGGACATAATCCGCGTTACCGCCCCCATTGCGGCGAGTACCGAGTCGCCGTACCCTTTTGCGGCACTGTTGATGAGGGTGATGGACAGGCTTGTCAACAGCTGGAACACCAGGGTGGGAATCCCTATTTTCAATATTTCCGACATAATTTCCCTGGAAAAACAGCAGTCCTTGATACGGAAATGGAATACGCTTTTTTTCCGGAAAATATAACCTAAGTATACCAGCGTGGAAACAAGCTGTGAAAGGGCGGTTGCTATGGCTGCGCCGGCTACGCCGAGCTTAAGGCCATAGATAAAGATGGGATCCAGAATCACATTCAGTACGGCTCCGGTCATCAGTACGCACATGGTGGTTTTGGCGGCGCCTTCACTTGATACGATGTTGTTCATGGTGACATTAAAAACATTGAAGATAGAGGAGGCGATATATATGCCCGTATAGGCCACGGCATAAGGCATTATGCTTTCTGTTGCTCCCAGTTTCTTAAGCAGCGGATGGAGAAAAAGCAGTGAGCAGATAATGGCCGCTGCGCCTACGGTTACGCTGCTGTATAAGGCGGTGCTGGCGACCTTGTCCGCCGTATTTTTTTCTCCGCGCCCCAATAGCCGGGAAAGATAGGAGGCGGCGCCGTTTCCGAACAAAAGTCCCAGGCCGACCACGACCTGTCCCAGGGGATAAGCCACGGTGATTGCTCCCATCTGGCTGGTTCCCAGCCCTCCCACAAAATAAGCATCCACCAGATTGTATAAGGCATTGATCATCATGCCGATCATAGTGGGAAGTCCAAGGGCGAGAAGCGCTTTCGGTATTGGTGCGCTTCCCAGCAGTTCCATTTTCCTGTCAGTTCCGTTCATGTGTAAATCTCCTCTCATATAGTGTAAGTTATAATACTATAAATTATAGTACTTGATCTGCGTGACATATAGTACTATAATTTATAGTAGTTGTCAAGAAGAAATAATAAACAGCAGATAGAATAAGCGGCCGGAAATTCCCGGATATCGGCTGAGGCGGAAAATAAAAGGAGGACATTATGGCCACTATTGATTTGATTGTATTGGGAATACTCAAAAAAGAGGCGTTAAGTGCTTATGACATCCAAAAAACGGTAGAGTACCGCAACATATCCCGCTGGGTAAAAATCAGCACTCCATCCATATATAAGAAGGTAATCCAGCTGGAGGAAAAAGGCTATATCAGCAGCACGATCGTAAAAGAAGGGAAAATGGCCGAAAAAGCCGTCTATTCGTTAACGGATGCGGGTGAGGCGGAATTTGAAAAGCTTATGGCGGATATAGCAGCAAAGCCCATCCATATATTCCTGGATTTTAATGCGGTCATAGTGAACCTGGACAGCCTGTCCCCTGATAAACAGAAGCGTTGTCTGGATAATATTGAGAAGCATGTAACCGCTATGAAAGCGTACCTGGAAGAAAACATTGCCCTGAAAAAGGATATGCCGGAAATCCCTGAAACCGGAAAAGCAGTTTTGCAGCAGCAGCATATATTGATTCAGGCAATCGAAACATGGATTGCCTCCCTGAAAGAGAAATTCTGAAAAAAACAGCGGCTTTCCGGCACAGGATCAGAAGAAGCGGATACGAGCGGCGGCCCCCGGGGCTGCCGTTCTTCGTTTCCTGCGTTAACTTTTTTGAATCTCATCCGATTAAATAAGTAATTGGAGAATAATTGCTTCCTGAAAGGGGACTGCCCGGTATGGATGAGAAGGTGGTGGATGCTTTATTGGAGAGAAGAACAAAATGCACGGAAAGAAGATATTGTCACAGTACTGCTGTATTTAAAAAAGGAATCGAAGAGATTGGAGAGAGTAAAGATGGTTAACCGAGAAAAAATGTTGCTCCTGTGTGCAAAAATTGTGAGTGTTGTAATCGCCTTATTTATTATAATCAATTGTATGAAAGGGACCTTTTTAGTGGGCGGGCTCCTGCTGCTTACTTCCCTGATTTTGATTCTGCCTGTTTTCCTGGGGAGAAACCGGATACCGGAGGTTCCCCTTTGTGTTTTTTTCTGTGTGGGCCTGAATGTGATTGTGTTTATCGTCTGCCTGCTGGGAGGAGAAGCGGTTGCCAGTATTCCCATTTTCATCTGCGCGGGAACCATATCCGCTATTTTCTTTGAACCAAAACTGGTGAAAATAGGGTTCACGGCGGCGATTCTGCTTTTTACCGTCCAGACCGGCCTGCTGTGGCTGATAAACGGGAGCCTGCCCGTGGAAGCCTTTACTTTGCTGGAATGCCTTCTGGGAATGATCGTATGTGCCGTTCTTGTTTACCGCAGTGTCTCCAATGGCGTGGCATATCTGGAAAAAGCAACGGAAAAAGAAAAGGAAAGTGAAAAACTTCTTTCCACCGTAAACCGGCAGCGTGAAGCGGAGAAAAAAGCGATGGAGCAGCAAAGGTATACGCTTACCCGGGTGGACGAGGTTTCCTCCAGCATAACGGCAAAATCGGGACGGCTGGCGGAAGAGGCCGATAACCTGGCTTCCGGGGCGACGGAACAGACGGATCTCATTAATGAGCTTTCCTCTTCCATAAAGGATATTCTGCTTAAGATCAGGGAAACGGCCGATTATTCCCTGAAGGTGCGTTCCGAGTCCGAGGAAATGAGTTCCAATGTGGCCCTGGGGAGCCAGAAAATGAACGATATGCTCAAAGCGATAGAAGATATTTATAACAGCTCGGTTTCGATAGAAAAGATCATCAAAACCATTGAGGATATTGCGTCACAGACGAATATCCTGGCATTGAATGCGGCGGTGGAAGCGGCGAGGGCCGGTACTGCCGGCAAGGGCTTCGCCGTGGTTGCGGATGAGGTCCGTAATCTGGCCGTGAAAAGCAGTGAGGCGGCCCAGAGCACCACGGAGCTTATCGGCACATGCCTCAATACGATAACAAACGGCAATAATATTGCCGGGGAAACGGCTTCTGCGTTGGAGAGCATACGCAGGAGTGTGGAGGAGGTGTCCTCCAAAACCGGACAGATTTCGGAAATGACAGAGGAACAGACAATAATGGTTACGGAGATTAACGACAGCATACAAAAAGTGATCTCTGTTATCCAGGCATCGGTTATGGCGGCGGAAAATACCGCGGATACCGGTAAGGCACTTCAGACGGATGCGGATCTTCTCCGGGCGCTGGGAGCGGGAAAATAAGCCGGACGCAGAGCAGCTGTCCGGACTGTGGCTGTGCGCTTGCCATTCGGCCCGGGAACCGTTACCTGGTGGTTACATAGCATCATCCCCCTGCCCGCGGACAGGGGGACTTTTCTTGACATATACTATATTTTACAGTATTATATTTTATATATACAAAAGCGGTAAAGTACGGAAGGAGAAAACGTATGCACGAATCGAGATGCGGCGTGTGCTGCAACAGCTGTGAGAGAAAAGAAGCCGTTCATTGCAGCGGCTGTCTGAACATGGAAAAACCTTTCTGGGGAGGCCTGTGTGAGGTGAAGGCCTGCTGTGAGGAAAGAAAGCTCGGCCACTGCGGAGAGTGCGGGGATTTTCCCTGTGCCGTTTTAAGCAGTATGGGAGCGGACAAAGGTTTTGATCCCGGTATTAAAATAGAACAATGCAGGAAATGGGCTGAAGAAGGAGAAAGCTGACAGCCTGCAGGCGGATTCAGGTAACGCCCGGATATCTTGGCTGAATTGCACAAATATCAGTTGCAACCGCGTCCGTCCTGGGGCATAATGAATATAGATGCCAAAGGCAGCAGGAAAGGCAGACGGTCCGCGGGGACGGCAAAGGGGGGCTTAGGTGAAACAGAATCTGAAACGCAACAAGTATACCTTCGGGTTAGGTACGATAGGCAGGGATATGGTCTATTCCATGGTGAGCATGTACCTGATTTATTATCTTACGGACATTATAGAACTGCCCACATCCGCTTTGTGGTGGATAACGGTCATCGTTCTTTGTGCCCGTATTTTTGATGCGCTCAATGACCCGATCATGGGGGTGGTGGTGGATAATACCAGCACCCGGTTTGGAAAGTTCAAGCCATGGATAGCACTGGGAGCACTGCTTTCCGGGATGCTGACCGTGCTGCTTTTCACAGATTTCGGGCTTCAGGGGGCGGGGTATGTGGCGGTGTTTGCCCTGATTTATCTGGCCTGGGGGCTGGCCTATACCGCTAACGACATTTCTTATTGGTCCATGCTGCCCTCTCTGAGCCTGGAGCAAAAAGAAAGAGAGCAGATTGGTGCGGTGGCGAGAATCTGTGCAAATGTGGGTCTGTTTTTTGTGGTGGCGGGTATTGTACCTATTACCACGGCGCTGGGCAATGCCCTCGGCAGCATGCAGAAGGGGTATTTTGCCTTTTCCCTGCTGGTGGTGGGAATCATGTGGGCGGGCCAGTGCATTACGCTTGCCGGTGTCAGGGAACCGCGGGAACTTGTGGAACAGAACAGCCATACCAGCCTGAAGGAGCTTCTGAAGGTGATCTTCGGTAATGACCAGCTTCTGTATACGGCGGTGTCCATGGCCTTATTCATGATAGGTTATACCACTACCACGAGCTTTGGCCTTTATTTTTTTAAGTATGCTTATGGGGATGAAGGGATGTATTCCGTCTTTGCGCTGATCCTGGGTGTTTCCCAGATAGCGGCCCTGGCGGTGTTCCCCCGGGTCAGCCGTTATTTTGAACGCAGGACACTGTACGCCTTTTCCACCGGACTGGTTGTTACGGGCTATGTGATTTTTTTCTTTGCCCCGCTTACCACCATGCTGTTTATCGGCATTGCGGGAGTGCTTCTTTTTATAGGGCAGGCATTTATCCAGCTGATGATGCTGATGTTTCTGGCGGATACGGTGGAATACGGCTTCTGGAAATCCGGAAGGCGCAACGACAGCATAACTTTTTCACTCCAGCCGTTCATCAATAAAATGGGAGGAGCCGTTGCCAGCGGTGTTGTGAGCGCAACCGTCATTCTTTCGGGAATCAAGGAGGCTCAGGATGCCTCCCAGGTGACGTCCCGGGGGCTGCTTATGATGAAGCTGGCCATGATGATCTTCCCTTTGCTGTGTATCCTTGCAGGTTTCCTGCTATACCTGAAAAAATATAAAATAGACAGCAGCCTGTACGCCCGGATCCTGAAGGAACTGAAGGAACGGGGCGATATCCGCACAGAGGAAGGAGAATAAGGCATGAATGGGAAAATGACAATGAAAAGCAGCCTGCGTGAGGTATATGCCCACCCGGCGGGCCATGATATCCTGAAAAAAATCATGTTGCAGACAGGCATGCAGGATTGGATGGTTGCCAACCGGATAACGGGGGCCATGCCATTGCGGACAGTGGCGGCCCTGACCGGGAAAATGCTGGATGAAAGCTTCTGGGAGACGTTTCTGCATCTGCTGAACGAAGAAACGGATTACCCGGAGGAAACCGATACGGAGATTGTGCGGAAATGGTGGAAGGAAGCCGTTTTCTACCAGATTTATCCCCGGAGCTTCTGTGACGGGGACAAAGACGGCACGGGTGATTTGAAGGGGATCCTGGGAAAGCTGGATTATCTTTCCGGGCTTGGGATTGATGCGGTGTGGCTTTCCCCCATTTACGATTCCCCCAATGACGATAACGGCTATGATATCCGGGATTACTATACGATCCTGCATGAATTCGGCACCATGGAGGAATTTGACGCACTCCTTTCCGGGCTGCACAGCCGCGGCATGCGCCTGATTATGGATCTGGTGGTAAACCATACTTCCGATGAGCATGAGTGGTTCCGGGAGGCGGTGCGGGATCCATACGGCCCTTATCATGATTATTATCTGTTCCGGGAAAATGAGGACGGGCGGGAGCCGAATAACTGGACCTCCTTTTTCGGGCAGGGCAGGTACGGGGACGCATGGCGCTATATCCCGGAAAATGATGAATGGGCGCTTCACCTTTTTTCCCAAAAACAGATGGATCTCAACTGGGACAATCCCCGGATGCGCAAGAGTATTATCAATATGGTGAAATGGTGGCTGGAAAAAGGGGTGGACGGCTTCCGGCTGGATGTCATTAATTATATATCCAAAGAAGAGGGCCTTCCCTACGGGAACCAATCGGTGGGAAAGCTGCTGGGATACGTGGGAATCGAGCACTATTTTTACGGGCCTCATCTCCATGATTATCTGCGTGAACTGCGCTGCCGGGCTTTTGACCCTTATGAAGCCTTTTCCGTGGGCGAAACGCCCGGAATCGGCATGCAGATGGGCAAGCTAATCACAGGGGAGGACAGGCATGAGCTGGATATGCTGTTTTCCTTTGATCATTTGGAAACGCCGGGGCATACCCGATTCGATGCGTACCGTTATGATCTGAACTATCTGAAGCAGTATTATACGGAATGGATGGAGGGCTACGGGAACCGTTGCTGGATGTCTCTTTTTTATGAGAACCATGATAATCCCCGGATGATTTCCAAAGTGAACGAAGATCCCCGTTTCCGTTTTGCTGTCGGCAAGCTGCTGGGCATGATACAGTTTACGCTGAAAGGCACCCCGTTTTTATACCAGGGACAGGAGCTGGGAGCCGTCAACGTATCTTTTACGGATATATCCCAAATACGGGATGTGGAAAGCCGGAACCTGTATGAAGAATTCTGCCGGGAAATGAGTGAAGAAGCCGCCTTTGACAAGATACTGGCGGGAACCAGAGATCATGCGAGGGCGATGATGGAATGGCGGGAAGCCGAAGAACAGAAACACGACAGGGATTCTATTTACTATTTTTACAAAAAACTCATAGCCCTGCGCAAAAAGTATCCGGCCCTCGTCTATGGGGATATACGGATAACGAACCGTTCCGCCAAAAATCTGTTTACCTGGTTCCGTGAGCTTGACGGAGAAGCCTTTTATATAGAATGCAATCTCAGTGAAGCGCCGCGCAAACGCCCGCCCAGGCCGGAGGGCTTCCGGGGAGTGCTGTCTAACTATAAGAAGCCGGGAAAACAGATGCAGCCCTATGAAGCGTGCCTGTACCGGAAAACAGCGGACCTCTTTTCCTGATGTCCGCCCTGGTTGGGTGCATTGTGGCGGTGGCTGCAGTGATCAATGAAAAAAGCGTATAAAAGCAGGTCAGAAAAATACAAATAGTCTGCAAGATTTTACATTTTCAAACTTACCAAAAAATCATATGATTAAAAATGATTGTTTTCCAATCGAAACAACGGTACGTAAAGTAAAGGGAGGTACATTTACCATGAACAGCAAGCTCTTACAACCAAACGGCTATATGCCCTGGGAAAAGAACCCGGAAGTTTTCCGGATTAATAAGGAAAAGCCTCACAGCGATATCATTCCTTTCCCCACGACGGAGGATGCCCTTTCCTGGAATAAAGATGCGAGACATATTACGGATCTGAACGGAACCTGGAGGTTTTGCTACTTTGAAAACCCGGATCAATGTGACACGGCCTTTCCCCAGGGTCTGGAAGGTTTTGTGGATACGCATAACTGGGGACATATCCAGGTGCCGGCAAACTGGCAGCTGCAGGGCTATGATTATCCCCAGTATGTGAACGTGAAATATCCCTGGGAGATGACGGAAGACATTATGCCGCCGGAAATCCCCAGAGTATATAACCCTGTGGGAATTTATTCCCGCACCTTTTCCGCGGACAAGACGGAAAAGGGACGGATATTCCTGCGTTTTGAAGGAATTGAATCCTGCGGGGAGGTCTATGTAAACGGAAGCTTTGCAGGCTACAGCGAAGGATCCTTCACTCCTGCGGAGTATGATATAACCGATTATGTAAAGGACGGCGAGAACCAGCTGGTGGTAAAAGTGCTGCGCTGGTGCGACGGCAGCTGGCTGGAGGATCAGGATTTCTGGAGGCTTTCCGGCATTTTCCGGGATGTCTATCTGTACTCCCTGCCGGAGGTCTACGTGAGCGACTGGAGGGTGGATGCGCTGCTGGATGAGAATTACCAGGACGGTATCCTTACTGTGGAAGCCCAAGTGGAAGGGGAAACCCGGGACTGCGGGCTGATGCTGGAACTGTACAGCCCCAAGGGACGGCAGATAGGGAAGCAGACAGCAGAAACGGTGCAGGGCAGAGCCGTATTTCATCTGGAGGTGGATACCCCCTGGCAGTGGAGTGCGGAATCACCCTCCCTGTACACGGTGGTGCTCCGTCTGCTGAAAGGGGGACAGGAAACGATTCTGGCATCCCGGTGCGGGTTCCGTACTTTTGAATTAAAGGACGGTCTGATGATGCTCAACAACAAACGGATTGTTTTCAAGGGGACAAACCGTCATGAATTCGGCGCTGAATTCGGAAGGGCGATCACCAAAGAGGCAATGCTTTCGGATGTGCTTGCCATGAAACGGAATAATATCAATGCTGTCCGTACCTCCCATTACCCCAATCACCCTTATTGGTATGAGCTGTGTGATGAATACGGACTCTATGTCATCGATGAAACCAATCTGGAAACGCATGGCACATGGATGTACGGCGTGCCGGAGGAACAGCAGCCGGATGTGCTTCCCGGAAGCAATCCCCTCTGGACGGGGGCGGTGCTGGATCGTGTGGCGGATATGTATTACCGGGACAGAAACCATCCCTCCGTATTGATCTGGTCCCTGGGAAATGAATCCTATTGCGGAACCAATTTCAGGGAGATGGCGGATTTCCTTCGGGCTCATGATAAAACCAGGCTGGTTCACTATGAAGGACAGCATCACTGCCCGGGGTACGAGGATGTTACGGATATGGTCTCAACCATGTATACACCTGTGTCGGAATGGGTGAAATACGATGAAGAGAAACCTGCAATTCAAAAGAATTCCAGGAAACCTGCAATTCTTTGCGAGTATGCCCATGCCATGGGAAATTCCTGCGGAAGCCTGTATAAATACGCCGAAGCCTTTGATAAATATCCGAAGCTGCAGGGCGGATTTATCTGGGATTTCGTCGATCAGGCCATCTGGAAAAAGGATGAGGACGGCAGGGAGTACCTGGGTTACGGCGGTGATTTCGGGGAAGGCTATACGGACGGTATTTTCTGCGGAAACGGCCTTTTATTCGCAGACAGGACAGAAACCCCCAAGCTTATGGAAACCCGGATCTGCTACCAGAATATCAGCTTTGAAGAGATTGACTGGGAAAGCGGGGAAGTGACAGTCCGCAATAAGAACCTGTTTACGGATTTAAGTGCCTACCGTCTGGCGTGGAGCCTGTACCTGGATGAACAAAGGACTGCGGAAGGGGAACTGGAAGCCGTCTGTGAACCGGGTGAGACAGTACGGGTGAAGCTGCCTTTGGGAAGCCTGCCGGAAGGAAGCTTTATGGAAGCCTTCCTGAATCTGGAAGCGCGTCTGAAAGAGGATACCGGCTGGGCAAAAGCCGGATATGCGGCGGCTAAGGGGCAGTTTATAACAGGCAGCCGCGAAAAGCTGCAGGAAATAACAAAGACAGGAGGAAACCTGCGGGTTACAGAAAATTTCGGCACCCTTATTATCACCGGCTCCGATTTCGAATACCGTTTTTCCAAACGCTCCGGTGATTTTTACAGTATCCGCAAGGGCGGCAGGGAATATCTGAAAGCACCTGTGGAATGCAATTTCTGGAGGGCAAGTACGGATAACGATAGGGGAAGCAAGCAGTCCTTCCGTTCCATGATCTGGAGATTTGCCGGTGCCAATGCGGCAAAATGGACGAACCGCGGAGAAACAAGTACAGAGGCGGTGGAGGTTGATATGAAGTTCATCCTTCCTGTTACCACCCAGGCGATCATGGATACCAAAATAACAATACGCGCAGATGGAAGCATTCTGTTCGATAATACATACAGCGGCGGGGAAAATCTGCCGGATCTGCCGGAAGCAGGGCTTATGTTCACCCTTCCGGAATGCTTTGACCGTTTCCAGTGGCACGGAAGAGGGGCTCATGAAAATTACATTGACAGGAATTCCTCCGCTTTTGTGGGAACCTGGGAGGCGAAGGTGGCGGAACGCGTGGTTCCTTATCTGATGCCCCAGGAATGCGGGAATATGACGGGAGTCAGAAGACTTACCCTTGCAGGAAGAGACGGGAGGAGCCTTACCTTTACGGGATTCCCGGAGGTGGAAGCCAACGTGCTTCCCTATACGCCGGAGGAAATGGAGCTTGCCGCCCACCAGAAGGATCTGAAGCCTGCGGACAAAACCGTGGTGAGGATCAATTACCGCCAGACCGGAGTGGGCGGGGACGACAGCTGGAGCCTGAACGCCATGGCTCATGAGGAGTTCCGGATCAAAGGAGACAGCACCTTCCGTTTTGTATTTGAAGTAAAACCGGAATAATCAGAAAGCAGCCGCCAGGGAAGGCTCCCCGCGGCTGCTTTTTTTCTGTGTGCCGGCCGGCACGCATACGCCAATGAGCACTTATACACCAACAGACACACATGCGCCCGGCAGGCGCGTATCTGACGGTTAGGTCATGGATGCTTTATATATTTCATCGATGGAACGTTTCAGTATGGCATTGAATTCCTCATCCGTCTGCTGCTTCTGCAGCCCTGCGGTGAGGGCGCGGGAGAAGCTGGCTATCAGCCCATGGTTCCTTGCAAGCCGCTGGTTGGCTTCTATCTGGCTGTAACCGCCGGACAGCGCCACCACACGGACCACATGAGGATCCTTCATAAGTTCCAGATAAAAATCATCGACGGAAGGGATGGTAAGCTTGAACATCAGCTTGATTTCCGGATCCAGACCGTCAAGATGGGCAAGAATCTCCTTTTTCAGCAGTTTTTCGCTATTTTCCTTGTCCGGTATAAAAATGTCCACCTCCGGCTCCAGAATCGGGACCAGGCCGGCGCGGGCGATGCGGCATCCGATTTCAAACTGCTGATCAACGACTTTTTTGATACCGTAGGGATCCGCCGCTTTAATAACCGAACGCATTTTTGTACCGAAAATATGCTTTTCTTCCGCCCGTTTCAGCAGCTCCTCCAGATGGAGGACAGGCTTCATGACACGTACCCCGTTTTCCTGCTCCGCCAGGCCCTTATCGACCTTCAGGATAGGAAGGATCCCTTTTTCCTCCCACAGATAATCCGCGGTATCTTTCCCTTCAATCTGCCGATCCATGGTATTCTCGAATAGAATGGCTCCCAGGATATGTTCGGAGGTAAAAACCGGGCTGGTTATAATACGTGTTCTCATCTCATGGATGAGACGATACATTTCTTCATCGCCGTGATAAGACCCATCCGGAACCCCATAGAGCCGGAGAGCCTTCGGCGTGCTTCCACCGCTCTGATCCAGTGCGGCAATAAATCCGTTCCCCTGTTGCATCCGACAGAATTGTTTCTGATCCATATATGCTCCCCCTTTTCGTAATAGTACCGGCGGCAGCACGGAAGCGGTATGCCGGTTTGGCAGACGCCTTCCTAAGCTGGATACCGGTGGTCCCTTTAAGTTACTTTATAGTAATATTATACTACGATATGAGGCGGAATGCTATGCACAAGCGCAGCATAACAGCAGTTTTCCAATGGAAAAGCCTGATACAATAGCGGAAGGCCCCGCAAGTACGGGACCTTCACTTTTTTGTCTATATTATAATTGAGCAACAGAACCGCATCACAATGCCTGACTAACACGATTCTGTGTTCCCTTCAATTTGTTATTATCATATCCTAAAAATGTGACAAAACTATGTACACTTTCATAAGAAATCATAAAAAAATACCGAAAGAATTTAGAAATATTTTGGAATGTAAGGATTGGGTTTGTCATAGATGGCGGAAAAGAATACGCTGATAGAAGAGAAAAGACGGGACTGCCCGGAAAAGCAGTCCCGTCCTTTGTAATCCGGGATTTTCATTAGCATCACCGGCCCCCTACGAAAAAAGCAGGCGGGCAGCGGTGGTAAATAAAAAGCAGATTAGGATTCCGCAAACAGTGGGAAGCAGAAAGGAAAGAAGGGTCCATTTCAGGCTTCCCGTTTCTTTTTTGATTGTGAGGCAGGTAGTGGCACATGGCCAATGCATCAGAGAGAACAAAATCGTGCTCACGGCGGTTATCCAGGTCCAGCCGTTTGCCGTAAAAAGCTGCAACAGCTGCGCGCCTTCTATTTCAATCAGACTCCCTCCGGCCATATAGGTCATGATGATGATGGGGACAACAATTTCATTGGCCGGAAGTCCCAGAAGAAAGCCGGTAAGGATACAGCCGTCCATCCCGATGGCTCTGGCAAAGGGATCCAGTAAGCCGGTAAGGGAGTTAAGAAGAGTGGTCTGATTATCCGGACGAATGTTAGCCAGAAGCCAGATGATCAGGCCGGCAGGGGCTGCTGAAACCATGGCGCGTCCAAGGACCTTTATGGTACGATCCACAATACTTCTTACAATTACCTTTAGTATCTGTGGTTTCCGATAGGGAGGCATCTCCAGCGTGAAGGAGGATGGGACTCCCTTTAACAGGGTGGCCGACAACAGCCTGGAAACCAGAAGTGTCATAAAAACGCCCAGGACGATAATACCTACCAGAATGCAGGCGCCCAGGAAAGACCCGTAAAAGCCTCCTGCCCCTCCGATCAGGAACAGGGTGATAATGGATATTATGGTAGGGAAACGGCCGTTGCAGGGAACAAAATTGTTGGTGAGGATAGCGATAAGCCGTTCCCTGGGGGAGTCTATAATCCGGCATCCGGTAACCCCCGCCGCATTGCAGCCAAACCCCATGCACATCGTAAGCGCCTGTTTGCCGCAGGCGGAACAATTTTTAAAGCATCGATCCAGGTTGAAAGCTACCCGGGGCAGATAACCGAAGTCCTCCAGTAAGGTAAACAGCGGGAAAAAAATAGCCATGGGAGGCAGCATGACGGAAACCACCCATGCGATAACCCGGTATACACCGTGTACCAGCAGCCCGGTCAGGACGCCGGGAATGCCTGCCGCAGTAAATAACGCGGCCAGCTGATCCTCCAGTCTGAAAAGAAGCTTCGCCAACAGGGCGGACGGGTAGTTGGCACCTGTTATGGTAATCCAGAAAATACCCAGAAGGAGCAGCAGCATAATCGGGAAACCGGTGACTCTGCTTGTAAATATATGATCCAGCCTCCGGTCGGTTTTGTCGCAGCCTTCTTCCGGATAGAACACAACACCGCGGCATAACCGCTCTGCTGTCCGGACAAAAGCTGCGGCCAGATCGTCGTGAAGCTGTTCCCGGCTGATTCCCCGGTTCCGAAGAAGCGCATGGATTTCCTCCAGTGTACCCGAAATTCCAGGCTCGGCGGCGGGATCCAGTTGTAGGCCGGCCTTGATAGACGTCAGCAGGCTTTCATTGGCATCCAGCAGACGTGCGGCAAGCCAGCGTGGGGAAGGAAGAGAGGCTGTTTCCCCGCCTTGTGCGGCATAAAGTTTTTTTATACGGGGCACGAGAAGGGAGAGTGCTTCTTCCACATATTCCGGATATACGACCAGGGGGAAATTCCTGCTGTCCGGATTCCCGGAAGCTGCCGCAAGTCCGGGCAAGACAGGGGGAAAAAGCGTTTCTTCCAGATTTTCCAGCAGATCCCCAAGGCCTTTATTGCTTCGTGCGGCGGCACCTGTCACCGGGACATGCAGCCGGGAAGCCAGCAGGGGAAGATCCAGCCTGATTTTTTTCTTTTTTGCTTCATCCAGCAGATTTACGCATACCAGTACCGGCCGGCCGGCCTCTAGGATCTGCAGAACCAGATTCAGGTTGCGTTCCAGACAGGTGGCATCACAGACCACGATAACCGCATCCGGTTCGCGGAAGCAGATAAAATCCCTTGCGATTTCCTCTTCTGCAGAATGGGCCATGAGGGAATAGCAGCCGGGTATATCCACAAACGTATAACAATGCTCGTGGAAGGTACAGGTCCCCCGGGCGTTGAGGACAGTCTTGCCGGGCCAGTTCCCGGTATGCTGCTTCAGGCCGGTAAGGGCATTGAAAATTGTACTTTTCCCCACATTGGGATTCCCAGCCAGAGCGATGGTTACAGAAGGCTTATCTGTCATGGGAGCCCCCCTTTTTCAAAAGGATATGGCCGGCATCCTCCTCACGCAGGGCTATAACCGCTTCCCGTATCCGATATGCGGTGGGATCGCCCAAAGGGCTGCGCTGGAGGCAGGTTACCGTGGTTCCGGGAATGAAGCCCATATCCTGAAGCCTCCTCCGCATTTCCCCCTGGGCCGTCAATTGGGTGATTACGGCTGAAAGGCCGGGAGACAGCCGTGACAGCGAGAATGTTTCCGTCATATGTTTCCTCCTTTTTTGCTGCCGGAGGACTCCAGGCGGACGGTTGCTGGAGCAGAGAGTATAAACAGAATAAAGGCCTCCGACGTATCATTCCAATTTAATATATGCAGAGGAAAAGATTGCGTGCTTTTACCGGATCCGGAAGGCATAGAAACGGGAGCGCCGGTATCCTGTGGAAATAATGGGCACTATGGGACAAAAAAACGGGAAGGGGTTGGCATTTCCGGAAATATAAGATAAAGTAAAAGATAAGGAAAGGAGTAAAGAAGAAATGGGTAAGGAGAAAAAAAGGAAAAACATAGTGCTGTTGATGACGGATCAGCTGAGAGGGGATTGTATGGGCTGCGCGGGCCATCCGGATGTAAAGACGCCTTATCTGGATACCCTGGCTTCCAAAGGAATGCGCTTTTCCGGCGCCTATTCGGCTTGTCCTTCCTGTGTACCGGCCAGGGCGGCGCTTCACACGGGACTGACCCAGGAATCCCACAGGCGGGTGGGCTATTCGGATGGCATTCCGTGGCGGTATCCCTCAACAATGGCCGGGGAACTGACAAAAGCGGGCTACTATACCCAGTGCGTGGGAAAAATGCATGTGGATCCGCTGCGTAATTATCTGGGGTTCTGCCATGTGGAGCTGCATGACGGTTACCTCCATTATTACCGGGATCCGGAGATAGCCTACCGGGAAAACCAGAAGCAGGCCGATGATTATTTTCATTGGCTGAAGCAGGAAAAGGGAATTGACTGTGATGTGACAGACACCGGCCTGGAGTGCAATTCCTGGGTGGCAAGGCCATGGATTTACGAGGAAAAATACCATCCGACCAATTGGGTCACGGATCGCTCCATCGATTTTCTGCGCAGAAGGGATCCGGATATGCCCTTTTTCCTTTTTGCCTCTTATCTTCGTCCGCACCCCCCGTTCGATGCACCCCAGTGCTATTTCGATATGTACAGGGGAAAAGAACTTACGCCCCCGGCTGTAGGAGACTGGTGCGGGGAAGAAGCGCTTCGTGAACGGGGAAGGATCTTCGATTCGGATACCGGTCCGCTGGATCCGGAACTGATCCGTGAAATGCAGATTGGCTATTACGCCTGCGTAACCCATCTGGATCATCAGATAGGACGGCTCCTGCAGGCCCTGATTGAAAATAAGCTGTATGAAGATACTATCATTCTGTTTGTTTCCGACCACGGGGAGCTTTTAGGCGATCATCATCTGTTCCGGAAAAGCCGCGCTTACCAGGGCAGCAGCCGGATACCGTTCCTCCTTTCCGGCGGCGGTTTTACTCCCGGCAAAGCGGGAAGCGTCAGCGGGGAGCTGGTGGAACTGCGGGATGTGATGCCTACGGTGCTGGAGGCGGCAGGCGTCCCGATCCCGGACAGCGTGGAAGGTATCAGTCTGTGGAATACCGCGCAGGAAGAGGACGGCAGTGTCCCCCGGGAATATCTTCACGGAGAGCATGCCCTGGGTATGGCCTCCAGCCACTGGATCATCACCCGGAAGGAAAAATATATCTGGTATTCCCAGACCGGTGAAGAACAGTATTTCCGGATCGACGAGGATGAAAAGGAACTGCATAACCTGATTCATGAGGATGCCTGCCGGGAACGGGTGGATGCCCTGCGCGCCCTGCTGATCCGGGAACTGGAAGGCAGAGAAGAAGGCTTCGTGCAGGAGGGCAGGCTGGTAACCGGATGCGATCCCATTGTCTGGCTGACAAAGGATCGGCTATGAATTGACAACTTCTTAAGAAAATGATACATTAAAACTCAGTATATCGGCATCAAAAATAGAAAAATCTGAGAGGTACAAGAAAATTATGCATTGGTCTGACAGAATTGCGCAGGAAATTATCAGGCGCCGTCCTGATAAAGAGGAATATGTATGTGCGGCAGGTATCAGCCCTTCCGGTTCCATCCATATTGGAAATTTCAGAGATATCGCTACCAGCTATTTTGTGGTAAAAGCGTTGAGACGCCAGGGAAAGAAAGCAAAGCTTCTTTTTTCCTGGGATGAATTTGACAGGCTCCGTAAAATACCGGTGAATGTTGCCAAGCTTCCCCGTCCCGAGGGGGAAAAGCCCTGGGAGGAATACATCGGCTATCCCTATGTGGACGTGCCCAATCCCTTTGATGACGGCTGTCCCAATTATGCCAAGCATTTTGAAGACGAATTTGAAGAAGCTATGGAGCGCTTCGGCATCCATATGGATTACCGTTACCAGGCCGGGATGAACCGTTCCGGAAAATATGCGGAATATGTGATTCAGGCCCTGAAGAAGCGGGGGGAAATTTTTGATATCCTTGACAGCTTCCGTACCCAGGCGGCCCAGGAGGGAGAGCGGGAGGCTTATTATCCGGTAAGCATTTACTGCCCTCACTGCAAAAGAGATACCACCAGAATCCTTTCCCTTTCCGGGGACTGCACCGTTGCGGAATATGAGTGCTCCTGCGGCCATGCGGGAACCTTTGATTTTACCAAAGATTTCAACTGCAAGCTGGCATGGAAAATTGACTGGCCCATGCGCTGGATGTATGAAGGCGTGGATTTTGAGCCGGGCGGAAAGGATCATGCGAGTCCGGGCGGCAGCTACGATACCAGCCGCGTGATTTCCCAGAAGATTTTCGGCTATGAAGCCCCTATATTCCAGGGTTATGAATTTATCGGCATCAAGGGTGCAACCGGTAAGATGTCCGGCTCTTCAGGGCTGAACCTGACACCGGATACCCTGCTGAAGCTGTACCAGCCGGAAATGATCCTCTGGCTGTATGCCAAGTCTGAACCCACCAAAGCTTTTGATTTCTGTTTTGATGACGGGATTCTGCGCCAGTATTTTGAATTTGACAAGCAGTATAATGATTTTATGGATGGGAAAGCGGACGAGTTCCTCGCCAACGTTATGGCGAACTGCCTGCGGGAAGAGGAAGAAGGACAGCCCGGCTATAAGAAGATTGAAACCGTGCCTATGAGCCTTCTCGTACAGCTTGGGTCTGTGGTGGATTTCAATGTCCCCATGCTGGAAACCGTATTTGAAAAGATCGGTCAGCCCTTTACCTTTGACCAGTTCAAAGACAGGCTGGAACGTGCGAAATACTGGCTGGAGCAGTGTTCGCCGGAAAATGTGAACCGTCTGAGACCGTACAGGAACTGGGAGGTATATGATGCCCTTTCCGAAGAGGAAAAGAAGGAAATTGCCCTTCTTCATGCTTATATTAAAAAGGGAGGCTACAGCCTGGATGAACTGAACCAGGAATTGTATGCTATCCCTAAGCAGGTAATGGGAGAACTGGAGGACGCAAAGGAACTGAAGAAAATCCAGGGCCAGTTTTTCAAAAATGTATACCGTCTCCTGATTGATAAGGAAAAAGGACCCCGTCTGTACCTGTTCCTTTATGCAATTGAGCCGGATAAATATGTGAATCTGCTTGATTTCTCAACCCCTAAGACCGAAGAAGAGCAGCAGCTTCAGGCAATGGAATCCGCTCCTTCCGCGGAAGAAACGGAAAAGGCCGGGAAGCAGGTACCGCTCGGCGATCCTGATCCCGTCGAACCTATCCGTGAGGAAATTACCATTGATGACTTCGGCAGGATGGATATGCGCGTATGCAAAATCCTGAAATGTGCGGAAATCAGGAAATCCCACAGCTGTTATAAACTCACCCTGTCTGACGGGCTGAAGGAACGTGTGATTGTGTCCAGTATTAAGAGCTATTACACACCGGAAGAAATGGTAGGAAAGAAGATTATTGTGATTGCCAATCTGAAGCCTGCCAGATTTGCAGGAGTTACCAGCGAAGGTATGCTGTTGGCGGCAACGAACAATGCCTGCGGCTGCCAGGTGATCTTTGTGGATGATATCGTGCCGGAAGGAACAAGAATCTGCTGATCGCAGAACAGAGAGTGAAAAAGCTCCGGAAATTTCTATTTCCGGAGCTTTTTCCATCATCGCCCAAAAGGGTGTCTGCAGCTGGCGTCTGTTCTTTGCAGATTCGGCTGTGTAAGGACAATAAGGAGTAAACATGCGGAATATTACAATAACGGGAGCACGGGAAGGTAATTTAAAAAACATCTCCCTGGAAATCCCCAGAGACAGGCTGGTGGTGCTCACAGGAGTGTCCGGTTCCGGAAAGACCACGCTGGCTATGGATGTGCTGTATAACGAATGTCAGAGACAGTATCTGGAGGCCATGGCCTTTCAGGGCATCAGTAAGCCGGAGGCGGAATCCGTTCAGGGCGCATCCCCGGCCATTCAGATTTCCCAGAACGGCTATGGCCATAATCCGCGATCTTCGGTGGGCACGGTTACCGATATTTATACGGATCTGCGGATGATTTTCGAAAAATTGGGAAAGCGTACCTGCCCTTTCTGTGGCAGCGCCATTTTTTCCGGAGAATGCAAAGAGGAAACGGAAAAGAAGGGAGAGGATTTCCGGGTTTATATGTACTGCAGCAGCTGCGGCAGACGTATGGATAAGCTGACCCGGACCTGGTTTTCCTTTAATACCAGGGAAGGGGCCTGTCCTGTCTGCCAGGGTATGGGGAAAGTGATGGCTGTCCGGGAAGAGAATGTACTGCATGAGGAGCTTTCCCTGGAAGAGGGGGCTGTGGATTATTGGGAAAGCAGATACGGAGAATACCAGACCCAGGCGCTATATGCCGCTTTTTCCCACTATGGCATCCCCTTTCAGCCGGGTACTGCCGTGAAGGATTTTACGCCTCTGCAGAAGGTGCTCCTTTGCTATGGCGTGGAGGACAGCCGGGTAAAAGAGGCTTTTCCGAATATCAATCCGCCTAAAACCGTGGCCGGAGGCCGTGTGGAGGGTTGTTTTCCTATCCTGTGGCGCAGATTGTCGGAAAAACAGGGAAATCTGGATAAAAAGGAACGTTACTTTGAGGAAAGGGAATGTCCCGAATGCCATGGGGAACGTCTTGGACAAGTAAGCCGCCGGGTAACGGTAATGGATACCAGACTTCCGGAGCTGGCGGTGCTTTCTCTGGAAGAATTATATGACTGGTTATCCCGGCTGGCAGGACAGATGAAAGAGAACGAGGCCGCCCTGACCCGTGTTTATGTCCAGGATCTGCAGACAAAAATAAGCCGGATCATCCGTGTCGGCCTGGGATACCTTTCCCTGGACAGACAGACGGGGACTTTGTCCGGGGGAGAGGCACGGCGGCTGAAGCTTGCGGCGGCCCTGGATTCCCAGATCAGCGGAATCATTTATATCCTGGATGAGCCGACTGTGGGCCTGCATCCGAAGGATACGGCCGGAGTAATGGATATCCTGAAAAAACTGAAAAGCCTGGGTAATACAGTACTTGTAATAGAGCATGATACCGATGTGATGAAGGAAGCGGATCAGATCATCGATATCGGCCCGGGAAGCGGCAGGTTCGGAGGCTGTGTGGTAGGGCAGGGAAACTGGGCGGAACTGCTTTTGCAGGAAAACTCAGTCACCGGGAGGTATCTGAACCAGCCTAAGATCTATCCCAGCCGTTTCCGTACGGGCGGGACGCACAAACTGACCATACGGAATGCCTGTATCCATAATCTGAAAGGGATACGGGTGGATATCCCGACATCCTGCCTTATCGGGGTAACAGGGGTTTCCGGTTCGGGAAAGTCCACGCTTATTTTTGATGTCCTTGCGAAAGGGGAAGGCGTGGAGGGAATGCAGTATTTCGACCGTATTGTTACGGTGGAACAGCATGCCCTTACCCGCATGAAACGTTCCAATGTGGCCACTTATTCCGGGGTTTATGAGGGGATCCGTAAAGTGTATGCTTCTTTGCCGGAAGCCAGAAAGGCCGGTCTGGGTGCCGGTGATTTTTCCTTTAACTCTAAAGGAGGCCGGTGTGAAAACTGCCAGGGGCTTGGGTACGTAGTAAGCAATATGCTTTTTTTTGAGGACAGGGAGGTGACCTGTCCTGTATGCGGCGGCAGACAGTTCGCGGATCCGGTGCTGGCGATAACCTATAAGGGTCGTTCCATCCACGATATGCTTCATACCAGTGTGGAAGAGGCAGCCGGACTGCTTGGGGAATATCCGAAGCTTCTGCCTGTGCTGGAACTTTTGCAGGAGGTGGGACTTGGATATCTGGAACTGGGGCAGACCCTCACAACTTTGTCGGGAGGAGAAGGACAGCGGCTGAAGCTGGCGGGAGAACTTTCCGGCAGCCGGGGTGGCCGGGGACTTTATCTTCTGGACGAACCTACTACGGGCCTTCATGCTCTGGATGTGGAGCATTTCCTGAAGCTTCTGAACCGAATGGTGGATGCGGGGAATACGGTTATCGTAGTGGAACATAATCTGCAGCTTATCCGCTGTTGTGATTATATTGTGGATTTGGGGCCGGAAGGAGGCATCCGCGGAGGAGAACTGGTGGCAGCAGGGACGCCGTTAGCCATTATGGAGAATCCACGCTCCGTAACCGGAAAATACTTGAAGAAAATGGAGGAATGAATATGAGATATCCGACTTTTTTACAGGAACAGGGGACCATCGGATTTGCAGCCCCGTCTTTTGGCTGTGCGATCGAGCCTTACAAAACCGCTTTTCTGCATGCGCAGGAAAAGCTGACCGGTATGGGGTATCGGCTGGATTTGGGACCAAACTGCTATGCCCGGGAAGGGATAGGGATCAGCAATACTCCCGAAAGATGCGCAAAAGAACTGACGGAATACCTCCTTACTGACAAAAACGATATTCTCATCTCCTGCGGGGGAGGGGAGCTGATGTGCGAAATCCTGGATTACGTAGACTTTGATGCGATCCGGAAAGCACAGCCCAAATGGTACATGGGCTATTCCGACAATACAAACATGACATTTCTGCTTACTACGCTCTGTGATACGGCTTCCGTGTACGGGCCGTGTGCAGGCTCCTTCGGCATGGAACCATGGCATGAATCCATTCAGGATGCCCTGGATTTGCTCCGGGGCCGGAAACTGGTTATGAAAGGATACGAAAAGTGGGAGAAAGAACCTTATGAATCCGACGAAAATCCGCTGGTACCCTATCATTTGACGGAAACACGTCTCCTTCGCAGCTTTCCGGAAGGAGACAGTACGTTTTCCGGAAGACTGATAGGAGGCTGCATGGACTGCCTGGTAACCCTTCTGGGGACCTGCTATGACCGGGTAGGGGACTTTAGTAAGAACTATGAGAAGGACGGCTTCATATGGTTCCTGGAATCCTGTGACCTGAATGTATTTTCCATCCGCCGGGCTATCTGGCAGATGCAGCATGCCGGCTGGTTTTCTCATGTAAAGGGCTTCCTCATCGGACGTCCTCTGGTATTCGGACAGGAGATGATGGGATTGGATCAGTATCATGCCGTTTATGATTTGCTTAAGGAATACCAGGTACCGGTTATCATGGATGTGGATTTGGGACATCTTCCGCCGATGATGCCTCTGGTTACAGGAAGCCTTGCCACCGTAACGGTGCAGGGAAATGAACTGGAAATAAAAATGGAATTAAAATAAAGCCCCGTACCGGAAAAAGAACCTACAAAAAAGCGGAGACCTTTTCTGGAAAGGTTTCCGCTTTTATCAGATGTGTCAGCCGGTGATAAAGAATGCAGGGCGTATTGTCATTTCATTATCGGCGTTCCGAAACGAACTCTTCGGTAAATTTTCTGGATGATAACAACAGGAAGACTGACAACCAGATATACAGTGGAAAGGATTCCTGCAAGGCCACCCACAATCATGATGATAAGCATTCCGATATTCATATATATGTTCCCCTTTTTATTCAGACTTATTAATGTCAGACCTATTTTAGCAATGTGCCCGGACAGTGAAAAGGGTTTTGACGGATGCTTAACACAATTCTAGCATCTTATTAGCAATATCTTAGCGGAGCACCGCGAGTTACAGTTCGCGCCCCCTGTGGTGCTGCCGCGTGGTTTTGCCCTCCCGCTTTCCCCTCCCGGCTTTTCCCAGGGGCAGCGGGACTGCAAGGTTCCTTCCAGGGGCCGCTCTCGCTCGGCTAAAAACGCAGCAGTACTA
>URMK01000022.1 GCA_900548905.1 uncultured Lachnospiraceae bacterium
TTAGTCCGAAAATCCAGTTTTTCTATGGCATTAAATGTTACTGTCTGCATGGTTTCCCTACTCCTTTATCTGTTGTTCCTCTCTGTAAAGCTAAACTCTCCGCAGCCTGCTTTGGAATTTATAATTTTACAGTCACATCGGTTTTGTTTCCGGACATGATAACAGCAGAAAAGTAACCGCTCCTTCGGTACTCTTTCCTGCCCGTCATTACCTGATACCCCGTCAGCCGGTACCGTTACTACAGTTACTTGCCGGATGGAGCTTTAGCTTCTCTTCACTTTTTTCTTTTTCTTCTTAGGCTCTGTCTCGCCTTCATTCAACGGGATTACCGCCAGGGTAGAAAGCTGCAGGTATTTTTCCACGTCCTCCGGCGTTTTCACCGTGTCATCCATCAGGAAACGAACCAGTACAATCGCAATCATCAGAAAGACGCCGAGTACGCCCCCGATTAACGTGTTCTTCAGCACACTGGGACCGGCTTTTTTCATAGGCATATTTGCTGTTTCCGCCACATTTACCGCCTGGATATCCATCACGTTCATAATGTGCACCGCAGCGACCTCCCGGATCGCATTAGCAGTCTGCATCGCCAATACCGGATCCGAATCTGTAACCGTTATCGCCAGGATACGGGTGTCCGTAGGTGTCGTCACGGAAACCTTCTTTTTCATCTCCTCATAACTCAGATCCATACCCATTCCCTGAACGACTTCTTCCAGAACAAAACGGCTCTGGATAAGTTCTGCATAATCTTTCGTCAGCTGGGTACCCAACTGGATATCGGAATAGGTCACCGCATTATTGTCCTGCTTATTCAGGATATAAATCTTGGTAGTGGACTCATATTTGGGCACGCCAAAGAGCTGGGTAACCAGAAAGGCCCCCAGTGCCGCCATAATTCCTACGGAAACGATCAATGCCAGATTATGTATCAAAACCAGGCAGATTTCCCACAAATCAATTTCTATTTCATCTGTCTGACGTATTGTATTTTCTTCCATAAAACGGTTTTCTCCTGTGTATATATTTCCATTTTCATATCTTCACGAACAACAGCCTTTATTCCTGGGCTCAATAAGCCAAACGGTATTATCCGCAGAAAACGGAAGGTACTCTTGTTCATTTGCCTTCTGTTCAACATTCTCTTACAACAGCTTGTCCTGCAGTATACAGCCCGGATTCTCAACCAGCAATTTTCTTGCCTCATCCGTTCCCAATTTTTTTTCAAGGTATGCAGCACATTTCTTTATCCGTGGTGCACGGCCTCCATCACTATGGGTATCCGTTGCTGCAAAGTCCACCAGTCCCAGTTTCAAAAGCTTTTTTACTACGTTTTTAACCGCCAGTCCCTGTTCTCCGGATACACTCGATGCATTTACCTGAAAAAAACATCCCGTATCGTCTTTCAACCCTCCGGCCTTTTCCAGATCCTTTACCACATTGGCATATCTCTCCACATGAGCCAATATAGGCCAGTATCCAAAGGAAGCCACTCTTCCGAGAGCGTCACGAATATAGTTGTAGTCTTCGCCCGGAAGGAACTCTATCAATGCATAATGGGAATCTGCCATGGTTCTGATTTTTCCGGCTTCCAGTAGTTCCGCCAACCCATGCCGGTAAAAAATTTCATTTCCCGGATAAAGCTTAACCGGAATTTTTAACTTCTCCGCTTCTTCCTGTAAAATCCGGATCCGTTTTGTTATGCCTTCCGGTGTTACACACTTGCGATCCGCTTTCTGGTGAGGTGTGGCAATCATACCTATAATTCCTTCCGATGCCGCTATTTCCAGCATCTTCAGGGATTGTTCCATAGATCGTGCCCCGTCATCCACACACGGAATTATATGAGAATGTATATCGATAATTTCTTCCATACTTGTTACGTTTTTTGTAATTTACTTTTTCCCTTTCGTGTTATTTTCTTCTGGATTCAGAAAATTTACAAACCTACGTTTAAAACTATTATATTATATACGTTTTTAACAGGTGTTGTCAAACCCCATTTTCCAAAATAATTCCTTTACGGGTATTTTTTTTGGTAGTAAATGGAATGTGAAAGGTATTTCAGTACCATAGCAATATGAAGCTTTTTTTGCTATAATATTGAAATCATTGTCATATTTGTATATTTATGGATGCGTATGATGGTTATCATTAAGCATCAACCACAAAAGGTACCCCGTAACTTATAACCTGTAACCAACTGTCAGGAGGAATTTGCAATGTCTGATACCTACAATAGACTTGCTGCAGGCGAACGGCTACGTTTAAAACGTACCTTACTGGGGATGACACAGGAAGAAATGGCAGAAAGAATCGGCAGAGTGCCGAAATACTATGCCGACATTGAACGAGGTAGCTGCGGAATGTCAGTGGAGACATTAATGGCCTTGTCTCACTCCTTAAACATGTCGCTGGATTATATTATTTTTGGCAATGAAGCCAATAAGAATGTCCAAAGGCATCAGGATGAAGTGAGCGCCATTCTTGATATACTTGATAATTTTCCGATTCAAAAAAGAGACTATGCTCTCAAACTGCTGAAGCTGTTCATAGCGGCATGCAGTAATTAATTTCAAAAAAATTATTAAATGAAAAGTCTTATTGTTTACCTTTATATACTACTTTTTTGTAGTATAGTTCTTCAAGTCAGTCATCTGAGTAAGGAACTTCGCAAGTCTTAAAATCTGTAAAAGGCAGAGCACGGTCCAACCGTCTCTGCCTGTCATCAACCAAAATATTCCGCTTACCAGCAGAGCATAAAAAAAGGACACAGTCTTCTCAATGAAAACTGTATCCTCTGCCATTTTTCCTTTTATTCCCGCAAGCTTGACATCTGTTATAATTTATGTCATCCTGCACTATAACGTTCTATTTAATCAGCATAGCATCCCCAAAGGAAAAAAACCGGTACCTCTCCTTCACCGCCTCTTCATAGGCTGCCAGCACATGTTCTCTTCCTGCCAGTGCGGACACCAGCATTACCAGAGTGGATTCCGGAAGATGGAAATTTGTTATCAGGGCGTCTAGCACCTTAAACCTATAGCCGGGATAAATAAAAATCTCCGTATTATCGCAGCATTCGTCCATATGGCCGTTCTCGTCACAGGCACTTTCCACCGTCCTGCAGCTGGTGGTTCCCACGCATATTACACGGTGTCCGTTCTCTTTGGCTTTGTTTATCTTATCCGCAGCCTCCAGGGTCACCTGGTAATATTCCGAGTGCATGTGATGTTCCTTCAGGTTTTCCACCTTTACGGGCCGGAAGGTTCCCAGCCCCACATGAAGGGTTACATAGGCGATATCTACGCCTTTTCCCTCCAACTCCTTCAGGAGATCCCGGGTAAAATGGAGTCCTGCTGTTGGGGCAGCGGCGGAACCTTCATATTTGGCATAAACCGTCTGGTAACGGTTTTTATCCTGAAGCTTATGAGTAATATAGGGGGGAAGGGGCATTTCCCCCAGCTGATCCAGCACTTCTTCCCAAATCCCCTGGTACCGAAAACGGATCAGGCGGTTTCCTTCCTCCACCACGTCCAAAACCTCCGCATGAAGCAGACCGTCACCAAATACCAGCTTTGTGCCCGGTCTTGCTTTCTTGCCCGGCTTAACCAGGGTTTCCCAGATATCATTGTCCCTGCGTTTTAAAAGCAGCACCTCTACGGCACCGCCGGTTTCTTCCCGGATCCCCATCAGCCTGGCGGGGATTACCTTGGTGTTATTCAACACCAGGCAATCCCCCGGTTTCAGATAATCACCTATTTCCCGGAATACATGGTGGGAAACCTGTCCGGTTTCTTTGTCCAGAACCATCAGCCTGGAGGACGAACGGTCCTCCAGGGGATCCTGGGCAATCAGCTCAGGGGGTAATTCATAATAAAAATCGGATGTTCTTAATTCTTCCATATCTATTCTTCTTTTCCGAAGTACCGCTTATAAAGCAGCCTTTTTCAGGAAAGCAACATAACCTCTTTTCGTTTCATAGACATCGGCTTTACTTGTAGCTTCCCATGGGGCATGCATATTCAGTACGGCAACGCCGCAGTCAATGACATTCATTCCGTACAGGGCCATAATATAAGCGATAGTTCCGCCGCCGCCCACATCGACCTTGCCCAGCTCTGCGGTCTGGAACACCACATCCGAGCTGTCCATAATATCTCTGATATGTGCCATATATTCGGCATTGGCATCATTGGAGCCTGATTTTCCTCTGGCGCCGGTAAATTTGTTAAATACCATACCTTCTCCCAGGAACGCAGAATTTTTCTTTTCGAAATAAGACGCGTAGGAGGGGTCGTAGCCTGCGCTTACATCAGAGGAAAGCATGGTGGAATTGGACAGGCATCTTCTCAGGTTCAGCTCACTGTACTCGCCCGTCAGTTCCATCAGCTCCGCAGTCATATTTTCAAAGAAACGGGACTGCATTCCGGTCGCTCCCACACTTCCGATTTCTTCCTTGTCCACAAGGATACAGCATGCCGTGCGGTCCGTAACTTCACCTGCCACCTCCAGGACTGCTCTGGCAGAGGTATAGGCGCATACTCTGTCATCCTGTCCATAGGCAAGGATCATGCTTCTGTCAAAACCCGCTTCCCTTGCCTTGCCCGCGGGAACGATTTCCAGCTCTGCGGACAGGAAATCCTGTTCTTCTATATCGTAGGTTTCCTTAAGGATATTCAGGATCCCTGCGGCTACCGCATCCTTGTCCTTGTCTTTAACAGGAATATTACCGATGACTAAATCGAGAGCTTCCCCTTCAATCACCTTGGACGCTTTCTTTTCCATCTGTTCCCCGGCAAGATGGATCAGGAGGTCGGAAATAAAGAACACGGGATCATCTTCATTATCCCCCACGTTAATCTCTACTGTAGTACCGTCCTTCTTTACCACCACGCCATGCAGGGAAAGGGGAATCGCCACCCACTGGTATTTCTTAACCCCGCCGTAATAATGGGTATCCAGATATGCAATGCTGCTGTCCTCATAAAGGGGGTTCTGCTTAACATCCAGTCTGGGAGAGTCAATATGTGCTCCCAGAATATTCATGCCTTCCTTCAGCGGCTGTTTTCCAATCTGATACATAACCAGGCACTTATTCATATTGACAGCATAAATCTTGTCACCGGGCTTGATTTCCCTGCCGCTTCCCAGCAAAGCATTCAGCTCCGTATAGCCTTCCTTTTCGATCAGATTGACCAGGGTGTCCACACATTCCCTTTCCGTCTTTCCCGCATCCAGAAAATCCATGTACTCTCTGGCAAAGGCCTCCACTTCCTTCAGCTGTTCCTCAGAATAGCTGTTCCATACATTTTTCTTTTCCATCAGTCATTACCTCCGGTTTGTTTTATTGAACATAAGGATAACCCGCCAAGAGCGGCATACTTATGTTTTTGATCCAAGCACTGATTTGAGAAGTTCTTTGGCTTTGGGTACCTCATCGCTGTGGATGCGGATGATACAGGCGGCTTTTTCTTTGGGTTTACGAAAAAAGAACAGGCTTCCCAGCCCCTTCTCTTCCCATTCCACAAAAAAAGAAATCCCGTTTTTCAAAAGGATTCTTTCCACCTTCTCTTTTGTTTCCATATCATAGACCTTGCAAAAATCCACTTCGTGATTTACCGTTCCGATATCCATCCCTGCTCCTATCTGCGCAGCATACACGCATACGACGAAGTCCGTATTCCGACAAAGGATGTCACTCCCTGCGGCCCTCCGTTCTTCCGTCAGGGAGGCTGCGAATCTGTCCGCAGCCTCTTCCCTTCTAAAAGGTGCTCATACATCTATTGTACTACTGTCTCAGCTCTATGCCAAGTCCCTGGAGGCCATTGAGGATTTTTTTCATTGCCGCACTTACGTCCACGTCTTCCAGGGTTCTGTCCTTCGCGCGGAAACTGAGTGTATAAGCTACCGATTTATAGCCTTCCCGGATCTGGCTTCCTTCATAAATATCAAACAGGGAATAGCTTTCCAGCATCTTTCCTCCCCGCTGGGCGATAACTGCTTCTATCTGTCCCACAAGAATCTCTCTGGGAACTACCATACTGATATCTCTCGTAACGGCAGGATATTTGGCAATTCCTTCGTATTTCCTGTCGAAGGTTGCGAAAGGAATAATTTCGGGCATATCCAATACCGCCACATATGCCTTGGTGCCGATATCATAGTTATCCAGTACTTCCGGATGAACCTCTCCCAGGAAGCCTATCACTTTCCCGCGATAAAGGATACTGGCCTGTCTGCCGGGATGCAGGAAACTCTTCCCTTGTAAATTTAATCCCCGGCAATTCGTTCCTGCATTCGGATCGTATTCCTTCTTCTCATCCATACCGATGCTTTCCAGAAATTCTTCAATCACACCCTTCATGGTATAGAAATCGCCGTCGCCGTAGAAGCCCAGGGTGAACTGCATCCTTTCTTCAGGAAGCTCCGTCACCGGCACGCTTTTGGGAAGATAGATATTACCCAGTTCATAAAGCTTAACCGCTTTATTTCTTCTATTATAATTGGTTCCCAGGGAGGTAAGGATTCCGTTCAGGGAAATCGTCCTCATTATGGAGAAATCCTCTCCCAGAGGATTGGATATTGTAACCGCTTCCCGCAGCTTATCCTCTTTATCCAGCAGAAGCTTATCAAACACCTTGGGGCTTTCAAAGGAATAACACATTCCCTGGGAGAAGCCGCAGTACTCGGCAATATCCCTGGCCTTTTCTTCAATACGGAGTTTGAAGGAAAGTTTACCGGTGGTCGCTTCCCCGTTGGGAAGTGTTGTGGGGATCCTATCATATCCGTAGAATCTTGCCACTTCCTCCGCCACATCGGCAAAGCCTTCGATATCCTGACGGAAAGAAGGGATGATCAGCTCTTTATTCTCTTCCTGATATACAAAGTCCAGGCGTCTGAAATAGTCCAGCATCTCCGTCTCAGGGATCTGGGTCCCCAGAAGTGCGTTGATGCGCTCCGGTTCAAAAGGCACGCGTACGTTTTCCTTAAGCGGTGCACATACATCCACAATTCCTCCCGCCACTTCGCCGCAGCCCAGCTCCTGAATCAGCTGGCAGGCTCTGTTAATCGCATCCACTGCATTATTGGGATCCAGGCCTTTTTCAAATTTACCGGATGCATCGGTACGGAGTCCGATTCTCTTGGCAGATTTACGGATGTTGGTTCCGTTAAAGCAGGCTGCCTCAAATAAGACAGTTTTTACATCATCCGTTATTTTGGAGTTTTCGCCGCCCATGATTCCCGCAATACCGACTTCCTTTTGGGCATCGCAGATCATAAGGACTTCGCTGTCCAGCTTTCTTACCTGGCCGTCCAGGGTCTGGAATTCATCGCCGTCCTTTGCACGGCGCACAATAATTTGTCTTCCGGCAATCGTATCCAGATCATAGGCATGCATGGGCTGTCCATATTCTTCCATAACATAATTGGTGATATCAACCAGATTATTGATGGGGCGGATTCCGCTTGCGGCCAGTCTCCTCTGCATCCATTTGGGGGAAGGGGCGATCTTGATATTGGTACAGACCCTTGCACAATAACGGGGGCACAAATCCGGATCCTTCACTTCCACTTTGATATAATCCTTAACATTTTCTTCGTTTTCATGCACTTCCACTACCGGAGGAACAAAAGGCTTGCGGAAGGTAACGGCCGCTTCCCTTGCGATGCCCAAAATGCTGAAGCAATCGATGCGGTTGTTTGTTATTTCATATTCAAAAACGGTATCACGAAGCCCCAGTGCTTCTACCGCATCTGTTCCTACCACCGCATCCCCGTCAAAAATATAGATGCCGTTTTCCGGTGCTTCCGGGTACATTTCCCTGCTGGATCCCAGTTCTTCAATGGAACACATCATTCCGTATGAAGGTACGCCTCTCAGCTTGCCGGCCTTGATAGGGACTCCATCCTCGGGGAGCGGGCCTCCGTCATGTCCGCCGGCAACCTTTCCGCCGTCAAGTACTACCGGCACCTTGTCCCCTTCCTTTACGTTGGGTGCTCCGGTAACGATCTGGATGATCCCGTCGGAATTCCCTGCTGCCGTGCCCACATTCACCTGGCAGACAATCAGTTTATCCGCATCCGGATGTTTTTCAATTTTTTCTATCTGGCCCACGACGATCTTTTCCAGATTTTTGTCCAGGGCCTCATAGCTTTCCACCTTTGTTCCGCTCATTGTCATTGCGTCGCAGTATTCCTGATCGGTGCAGGAAAGCTCCGGTACATATGCTTTTATCCATGATATTGTTGTATTCATTATCCCAAACCAGCCTTTCTTATTTGTAATACGTTTCTAACAGCGCAGATCTGTCTGAACTGTTACATACATTTCCCTTATCATCAGAACTGCTTCAGGAAACGAATATCGTTTTCATACAGCAGACGCATATCGTCAATTTCATATTTCAGAAGAGCGATTCGCTCCAGGCCGACACCGAATGCAAAGCCGGAATATTCCTTAGGGTCAATACCGCTCATCTGAAGCACCCGTGGGTGTACCATACCGCAGCCAAGGATTTCAATCCAGCCGGATCCCTTACAGAAACGGCAGCCCTTTCCGCCGCATTTGAAGCAGCTTACATCCACCTCCGCACTGGGCTCCGTGAACGGGAAATGATGGGGACGGAATTTTACTTTGGTGTCTTCCCCGAAAAGCTCTTTAGCGAATTCGGCCAATGTTCCCTTCAGATCGGCAAACGTAATATTTTTATCAATAACAAGGCCTTCTATTTGATGGAAGGAAGGAGAATGGGTGGCATCCACTTCATCGGAACGGAATACGCGTCCCGGTGCCAGCATACGGATCGGCAGATTTCCCTTTTCCATTTCCCGCACCTGAACCGGTGAGGTCTGGGTGCGCAGCACGATATCCTCCGATACATAGAAGGTATCCTGTTCATCCCTGGTCGGATGGTTTTTCGGGATATTTAAGGCTTCGAAGTTATAATAATCGTTTTCCACTTCAGGCCCTTCCACCACTTCATAGCCCATACCTATGAAAATACGCTCCACCTCTTCCAGCGCAATGGTGTTGGGGTGGCGGTGCCCCACCTGGTTTTTCTTGGCCGGAAGGGTAACATCAATTACCTCCTCCTTCATCTTAGCCTCTCTGACGGCACTTTCCATTTTCTTTTTGGTCTCTTCCAGCATGGCTTCAATCTCTGCTCTTGTATCGTTCACCATCTGGCCGATCTTCGGGCGCTCCTGTGCAGCCACATTTTTCATTCCCTTAAGCACCTCTGTGAGGGCGCCTTTCTTTCCAAGGGCGTTTACCTTGACTTCGTTAAGCTTTTCAAGGGTTCCTGCAGCTTCCACCTGCTTCCTGACTTCTTCCTTGATTTGTTCCAATCTGTCCTTCATAACAAACTCCTTCCTGTTCTGAGCCGCGCTGCGGCTGAAAAAACTTGGGGATTTACTCCAATGCGGATTTAAAAGCACAAAAAAATCCCCAGCATAAATACTAGGGACGAAATTTCATCGGAAGTTTACCTTCCTTGAAAGCTTGCCTTCCATTTCCGCGGTACCACCCACATTCCTGTCTCAGCGCCCGGTCTTAACCGAATCGCCGCCACAGGCTCTCTTTTGGCGTAACGTGCCATACGTTCCTTCCTAATGGGATGCAGAACCTTCAGAAGGACAGCTCCGGCGTGAAAATCAAGCGGTATCTGAACCCGAGGAAGCTTTCAGCCGGCGACTTCCTCTCTCTGTTGGAAAATACATCTCTTTATGCGCCATCATTGCCTTTGTGTTTGTAAAAATATATCTGTTACCTATTCTATTGCCTGTATTGGGAAAAGTCAATAATTTTTTATGTACTTTTCCATATGTACTTTTATTTTCCAGCGTGATATGATTTATTATATTTGCGAACTACAACACACAAGAGGAGAAAAACATGGGTGGATTTTTTGGAGTAGCATCAAAAGAGGATTGTGTCTTCGACCTATTTTTCGGGACGGACTACCATTCTCATTTGGGAACAAGACGGGCCGGTTTGGCCGTATACGAACGGGAACGCGGTTTTGACCGTTCCATCCACAATATTGAAAACGCACCTTTCCGTACCAAATTTGATAAAGAAGTTACAGAAATGAAAGGAAATTTGGGGATCGGCAGCATTTCCGACTATGAACCCCAGCCTTTGATCGTACGTTCTCATCATGGCACATATTCCATTGCCACTGTGGGTAAAATCAACAATACAGAGGACATCCTGACCAAGATTCTTTTTTCTTCCCATATTCATTTTCTGGAGATGAGCGGCGGTACCATCAATGCCACGGAGCTCGTAGCCACTATCATCAACCAAAAGGAAAACATTATAGAGGGAATACAATACGCCCAGGAACTGATAGAGGGTTCCATGACCATACTGCTTATGACCTCAAAGGGTATCTATGCGGCGCGGGACAGGATGGGGCGCACGCCGGTTGCCATAGGGAAAAAAGACAATGCATATTGTATCTCCTTTGAAAGCTTTGCCTACCTCAATCTGGGTTATGTCAACGAGAGGGAATTAGGTCCCGGAGAAATTGTGGTGGTAACTCCTGAAGGTGTCCAGACCCTGGTTACCCCCGGGAAGGAAATGAAAATATGTACCTTCCTGTGGGTTTATTACGGTTATCCTTCTTCTTCTTATGAAGGAATCAGTGTGGAAAAAATGCGCTACAACTGCGGAGCCTCCATGGCCAGACGGGATGATGCTTCTCCGGATATTGTAGCCGGTGTCCCGGATTCCGGTACAGCCCATGCCATCGGTTATTCCAATACCTCCGGGATCCCGTTTTCCCGCCCTTTTATCAAATACACCCCTACCTGGCCGCGTTCCTTCATGCCTACGATCCAGAGCCAGAGAAACCTGATCGCTAAAATGAAACTGATTCCCGTCCGGGATCTGATTCAGGGCCGCAGTATGCTGCTGATCGACGATTCTATTGTGCGCGGCACACAGCTGCGTGAAACCACGGAATTCCTTTATCAAAGCGGCGCCAGGGAGGTTCATATCCGTCCGGCATGTCCGCCGCTGCTTTACGGCTGTAAGTATCTGAACTTCTCCCGTTCCACCTCGGAGATGGATCTGATCACCCGGCGGGTGATTAAAGAGATGGAGGGTAACGGCAAATATGGTAATCTGGAAGCCTATTCCAATCCGGAAACACCGGAATTCCAGGCAATGGTGTCCAGAATCGGCGCGCAGCTCAACTTCACCACTCTGCGTTATAACCGTCTGGATGATATGGTAGATTCTGTGGGTATTGACCGTTGTAAGCTCTGTACTTATTGCTGGGACGGAAAAGAATAAGCCGAATTTCCCGCCGCAGGCAGCGGATGCCCTCGGGAATAAAAAGGCTCCGGGAGCCTTATACTATGGAAATAATTGCACAGGATTAAAAAAATAGCCTTTCGTCACATCGTGACTAAGGCTATTTTTGCAAATACATACAAATTACGATGCATCAGACAGCTGGCTGCCATCCTCTATCGGAGGGAATACCCTTTAACAATTCTTCCACAACACTTGCCAATACCTGAAAATAATTCTCAAACGTCTTCCGGCAGCAATCCGGATCCCGTATCACGATACCTTCGGCCCGCAGTCCTGTGAGGGAAAATCCCATTGCCATCCGGTGATCCTCATAGGTATTCACCACACCGGGTCCCGGTTTCCCGGGCATGATAATAAGGCTGTCCTCCTCTTCTTTACATTGGATCCTCAGTCCCCCTAACTGGGCGGCAATAGCTTCCATCCGGTTGCTCTCCTGATAACGGATATGGCCAATCCCGTTGATTTTCACGGGAGAGTCTGCATATGGAGCTATGGCGGCAAGCGTGATCGCCTGATCCGAGCAGGCATGCATATCCGCCTCCACACCATGTAAACATCCCTTTTCCGGCCCCTTCAGCCAGACTCCTTCTTCCTTTTCCCAAAGCGTACAGCCCATTTTTTCCAATATACGAAGAAATTGTACATCCCCCTGCAAAGACGTAAAATGTACGCCGGGTACCAGCACCTTTGTACCAAGAAGAGCGGCCATTGCATAAAAATAGCAGGCGGCAGAAACATCCGGTTCAATGGCATAGTCCTGATGGCAGTATGACTGGCCGGCCTTGATATGGAAGCAATCCGCTTCCTTCCTCTGTACCGAAACTCCAAACTGTTCCATCATGCGAAGGGTCATATCTATATAAGCCATGCCATGGGTACCCTTCACTCGAATATCCAGGCTTTTTTCCCCACAGCAGGCGGCGATCAGCAGTGCGCTCAGAAACTGGCTGCTGTGTGCGATATCCACAGATATTTCCTGCTTTCCTCCGTCTCCCGGATACAGGGTAAACGGGAAGCGGCCTTCCCTGCCGCCATACTCCACCCGGGTTCCCAGTTCCTGAAGCGACTGCAGCAAAGGCAGCATGGGACGGCGCTTCATCTGTTCGGAAGAATCCAGATGCCATATCCCTTTCTTCAGCCCCAGCAGTGCGGTTAGAAAACGAGCCGCCGTTCCGGCGCTTCCCACATAGATGGAAGCTTCTTTCACAGGTAGGGCGCCCCCCAAACCATCCACCCGGATCAGCGCCTTTTCCTCCTCCGCTTCTATCCCAAAGCCCAGATCGGCGATGCACTGCTGCAGATACCGGGAATCATCGCTGAACAAGGCTCCGGTCAGCATGCACGCCCCGTCCGATAACATCGCCAGAAGGAGGGCCCTGTTTGTAATGCTTTTTGAGCCGGGAACCCTTACTACAGCCTCCCCGTTCTCCCTTGTTTTTCCGTAAATAAATGGTACATGATAGCTGCTGCTTTCCATTTTAGCCGTCCTCCCTGCGTCCAATCCCATACAATCATTTCCTGAACTGTTACCTTGAATTTCATTCAATAACATGTTACGATACTATCTGTTACGAGTCAAACCTAATCTGCGTTAAATTCTAATGAATGAGGAAAAACAAATGATAAAAGACCTTTTTTCAGAAAAAAAACAGCTTCTTTCCTTCGAGGTTTTTCCGCCGAAAAAGGAAGATGAATTCGCAAATGCCATCTCCGTACTGGATTCCCTCGCAGGGCTTCAGCCTGACTTTATCAGTGTGACCTATGGGGCAGGCGGCAGCAAATCAAAGAAAACCGTAGAGATTGCTTCCTATATCCAGAATCAGCTTCATATCCGGGCACTGGCCCATATGACCTGCGTCGGCTCCAGGAAAGAGGATATCGACGCGGTAACCGCCCAGCTCAAGGAGGCTCATGTAAACCATGTGCTGGCACTTCGCGGAGACAGGCCTTCCTATATGAGTGATGAGCAGTTTGAGGGCAGACATTTCTCCCATGCCTCCGATCTGATCCGTTATCTGGGAACCAATACGCAGCTGCATATCGCAGGGGCCTGCTACCCGGAAAAACATTACGAAGCCGGGGATATGGAAAGTGATCTGGTACATTTGAAAGAGAAATGTGAGGCCGGTGCAGAATTTTTAATTACCCAGCTTTTTTTTGATAACGATGCTTTCTATCGTTTTCTGGAAAAAGCAGGGAAATCGGGGATCCAAATCCCTATATGTGCGGGAATCATGCCTATTACCTCAGCGAAACAGTTGGGAACCACCGTTTCCCTGTCCGGCTCCGCAGTTCCCAAACAACTGGCCGATATCATAGCCACCTATGGGGATAATCCGGCAGATATGAGAAAAGCCGGCATTGATTATGCCATAAAACAGATTCTGGATCTGAAAGCCCATCATGCGGACGGTATCCATATCTACACGATGAACAAACCCAAGGTAGCACAGGAAATTGTAGCCGCCATCCGGTAAGCCGTGACCGTTTCTGCCTGTCCGGGCGGTTATAATACCCTTCTGTTCCTGCATACCTCTCGTCTTCTGCTGCGAAAAAGCGGAAGGGACAATCCCTCTCAGGGCTGTCTCCTCCGCTTTTTGCTATTTCTATTTTGCCTTCTCAGCCTGTTTTATTCCAGAACGAATTCCGCCTGCATTTCACAGCCGCTGTGAGGTGCTATCATTACCTGGAACCGGCCTGTCTCTGCACGGTACTCCATATCCTTACCATAAAAACACAGCATTTCCTCCGTGATGCTAAATTCCACAGTCTTTGTTTCTCCTGCCTCCAGAGATACAAGCTGCACACCCTTCAGCTCTTTTACCGGCCGAACCACGCTGCCCGCCACATCCCGGATATACAGCTGTACCGCTTCCGTGCCTGCCGCATCACCGGTATTGGTAATATCCGCTTTTACAGCCAGGGAACTCTCCCTGTGCAGGGTATGGCTGCTGAGTGTCAGCGGGCCATACTCCGCTTTGTGGTATGAAAGCCCATAGCCAAACGGATACAGCGGCGTATTGCTGCAGTCTGTATAACGTGAGAAGAAACGATTGGGAGTCACGCCGTCGTAGGGCCTTCCGGTATTAAAATGATTATAATACAGGGGCATCTGCCCGACGCTGCGGGGCATGCTCATGGACAATCTGCCGGAAGGATTGGCTTTTCCAAACAGTACATCGGCAATTCCGCGGCCGCCTTCGGTACCGGGGAACCACACTTCCAGTAGGGCGTCGGATAAGCGGCTCACTTCATCCAGGACAAGGGGCCGTCCGCCGAACAGAACCACTATAACCTTTGACGCTTTTTCCCGCACTCTTCGGAGCAGCTCCAGCTGGTCGCCAGGTATCTCCAAACTGGTGCGGCTTCCGCCTTCACCGCCCTGTATAACCGCTTCTCCCAATGCAAGAACCGCCACATCGGCCTTTTCCGCCAGTTCTGCAGCCTTCTCCAGCTCCAGCTGTCTTTTTTCCGGACTCCAGCCTTCCATGCCCATTTGCTTCCTCAATGCGGGAAGATCACAGTAATCCTTTTCCAGAAGTGTTTCACAGCCGGAAGCACTCACCACATTCTCTTTCCCTGCAGCCTCTTCCAGTGCGGTCTTCAACGTAATCACAGCCTCTTTCCTGCCATGGATGGCCCACATCCCCAGGGCATCCTGGTTATCCGCATAAGGACCGATCAGGGCAATTTTCCCGCCGGCTTCCAAAGGGAGGGCACTCTCTTTGTTTTCCAGCAGCACCATGGTTTTTACTGCCGCTTCCCTGGCAAGGCTGCGGTTCCCTTCTGAGAGGAAAAGCCGTGTTTCCTCAGCTTCGTCCGCACCGCGATAAGGATCCTCAAACAACCCCAGTTTATTTTTCAGCTTCAGGATACGCATCACTGCTTTATCCAGCTGCTTTTCATCAATTTTACCTTCCTGTATCAGTTCTTCCAGATAATTGGCATAGCATCCGGTGCACATATCAATATCCACGCCGGCTTCCATAGCCAGACGGGCGGCATCCTTCTGATCCTCTGCAGCCCCGTGAAGAACAAGCTCCGCTATGGCGGCATAATCGGTGATGACCACCCCATCAAAGCCCCACTCATCCCGGAGCACATCATTCATCAGCCACTTATTTCCGGTGGAGGGAATGCCGTCCACTGTGTTAAAGGAGGTCATAATCATCTCACAGCCCGCCTCCACACCAGCCTTATAAGAGGGGAGATATTCCTGGCGGAGCCTGCGCTGGGACATATCCACCGTATTGTAATCCCTGCCGCCCTCCGGTGCGCCGTAGGCAGCAAAATGCTTCACGCAGGAGGCCATACCTGCCGGCTTATCCGATCCCAGCCCTTTCTGGAAGCCCTTCACCATAGCCGCCGCATAGAGGCTGTTCATATAAGGATCCTCACCTGTGGATTCCAGGCAACGCCCCCATCTCGCGTCACGTACCAGATCCACCATGGGGGAAAAGGTCACATGGGCTCCGGCCGCCACACTTTCTTCCGAGGTCACTTCACACAGTTTTTCCAGAAGTCCGGGATCAAAAGAGCAGCCCAGCGCCAGCGGAATAGGAAACACGGTACGGAAACCATAAATAATATCCGCCATGAAAAGCAGCGGGATTTTATGCCGGCTGCGTTCCAGATAAGCCTTCTGTACCGCTTTCATCCGTTCCGCCCCCACCACATTCAGGGTGGAACCCACATTGCGGACAATTTCTTCACTGAGTCCCAGATCCTCTCTGACTCCCAGTTCCTGTCCCTGTGTATTCAGTACCTCTCCCGGCACCTGCACCAGCTGCCCGATTTTTTCCGTCACAGATAAGGAGTCCAATAACTCCTGAAGTTTGTTATCCTGCATTTTATCATTCCCCCGTTAATCAGCAGATGTCATATTCCACATCGTGTCATCCGAAATCTCAATCTTTTTATCCCGGAGCATCAAGTCGTTCACTGCCTGAGCCGCGGATTTTCCCCGGAACAGCACTTCATTCACCTGCTCGATTATAGGCAGCTGTACCTGGTATTTCCCGGCAAGAGCCATTGCAGCTTTGGCGGAATAAACCCCCTCCACCACCATCTTCACCTCTTTCATTGCCTCTTCCATCGACAGCCCCTGTCCAATGAGGATTCCGGCCCTCCGGTTTCTGGAATGCATACTTGCACAGGTTACTATCAAATCGCCGATACCGGATAAGCCGCAGAAGGTTTCAAAATGCCCTCCCATCTGGATCCCCAGCCGGGCAATTTCCGTAATACCTCTGGTAATCAGCGCCGCTTTTGTATTATCCCCGTAGCCAAGCCCGTCGGCAATTCCGGCGGCAAGCGCCACCACATTCTTCAGCGCCGCGCCGATCTCGATTCCCAGCACGTCAGGGCTTGCATACACACGGAACGCTTCATTCATAAACACATTCTGGATATATTCCGCCGTTTCCTTATTCCTGGCGCCCGCCACGATAACCGTCGGCAGCCCCTTTCCCACTTCCTCCGCATGAGAGGGACCGGAAAGTACGGCAACCTCAGCCTGGGGCACTTCCTCTTCAATGATCTGGGAAAGCGTCATCAGGGTATTTTCTTCGATACCTTTTGCCACATTGACGATAATCTGTCCCTCTGCCGCCACATCCTTAAGCTGTGCCGCCGTGCTTCTGGTAAAAGGAGAAGGTACTGCGAGAACAAGCAGATCCTTTCCCTCCGCCGCTTCCTTTAAATCTGTGGTAAAAACCGTATCTTCCGAAAGTATTACGCCGGGAAGCTTATCCTTCTGTTCTCTTTTTTCCTGCAGCATCTCAATTTCTGCGCCAAGCGCCGACCATACCGTCACATGATGCCCGTTATTTGTAAGAAGCCAGGTGAGGGCTGTTCCCCAGCTGCCTGCCCCTATCATTCCTATTTCTGCCATTCTTGTTCCCTTCCGTCTGTTCGCCAGACTTTGCTTGCTATCTATTTTTTCTTAAATAAATAGGTTTTCCTCTCATTCCCGTGAAGCAGACGTTTTATATTTTCACGGTGCTTCCAATATGCCATCACGGTGAGGCAGGCGCCGATTATGTAGAGTTCAATAAGGGCTGCCTGGCTCATTCCGAAAACACCCAGCTGGCCTAACACCACCAGCTCGATCATAAATCCTGCATAAACAAGCAGAGAGCCCAGGGAAACAAAATGGGTGGTAAGGAAAGCACCGAAAAACAGGATCACTCCCACCGGAATGAAATAAGGATGGAAAGAAAGGATCAGTCCCGCAGTAGCCGCAATCCCTTTTCCGCCTCTGAAATGGAGATAAAAAGGAAAATTGTGTCCCAAAATTGCTCCCGCCCCCGCATAGAGCATGTACAGATATTTCATATCCGGATGACTGCCTCCAAACAAAAGCCTCGCAAGCAGCACCGCCAGAATACACTTAATAACGTCGCCCGCAAATACTATCAGTCCGGCCTTTGTCCCGAGCACGCGGAGCGCATTGGTCGTACCGGCATTACCGCTCCCGTAATTACGGATATCGATGCCATGCATCTTCCCGTAGATAAATGATGTCTGAAACAGGCCAAATGCATAGCCAATCAAAAGGCAAACTACTCGAATCATGTTATTTATTCTCCTTCCTTTCCCTGATGATGAATTTCAGGGGAGTTCCTCTGAATCCAAAGGCTTCCCTTATTTTATTTTCAATATATCTCGTATAGGAAAAATGCATCAGTTCCTTATCGTTAACGAAAATAACAAAAGTAGGCGGTTTCACCGCTGCCTGGGTAATATAATAGAGGCGGAGACGCTTTCCTTTATCGGACGGCGGCTGCTGCATCGCCACAGCCTCGGCCATAATCTCATTGAGCACACCGGTAGCAACACGCAGCGCATGATTTTCAATTACCGCATCTATGGTTTCAAACAGTTTGGGCAGGCGCTGCCCGGTCACTGCCGATATAAAAATAATCTCCGCATAAGGCATAAAGGAAAGTGTGTTTCTCACCTTTTCCTGGAAACGATAAATCGTTTTATCGTCTTTTTCAATGGCGTCCCATTTATTTACTGCGATAATCATACCTTTGCCCCGTTCATGGGCAATTCCCGCAATCTTGGCATCCTGTTCGGTAACGCCTTCCTGGGCGTCAATGACGAGAACCACCACATCGGCGCGTTCCACCGCCCCAACGGTACGCACGATCATATAACGCTCCAGTTCTTCTTTAATTTTATTTTTTCTGCGAAGTCCCGCCGTATCAATGAAGATGTATTCCCTGCCGTTATGAACCACTTCCGTATCGATGGCGTCTCTGGTCGTTCCCGCAATATCGGATACGATCACCCTGTTTTCTCCGATAAGCCGGTTAATAATGGATGATTTTCCCACATTGGGTTTACCTACAATAGCGATCCTGGGCCTGTCGTCCTCTTCCTCCGCTTCAGTTCTCTCAGGGAAATGACGGATGACCTCATCCAGCATATCGCCCAGCCCCATACGGTTGGCAGCGGAAACAGGATGGGGATCCCCTATCCCCAGATTATAGAATTCATAGACATCCGCCATGAATTTATCAAAGCTGTCCACCTTGTTTACCACCAATACCACCGGTTTATGGGAACGCCGCAGCATATCCGCCACTTTGGAATCCGCATCCACCAGTCCCTGCCTTACATCCGCCATAAAAAGGATTACGTCTGCGGTATCTATGGCTATCTGGGCCTGCTCCCTCATCTGGGACAGGATAACGTCGCTGCTGTCAGGCTCAATACCTCCGGTGTCAATCATGGTAAAGGTACGGTCCAGCCATGTAACATCCGCATAAATACGATCCCTGGTGATACCCGGCGAATCCTTAACGATAGAGATCATTTCTCCCGCCAAAGCATTAAAAAGGGTGGACTTTCCCACATTAGGCCTTCCCACCACCGCTACGATTGGTTTTCTCATTGAATCACTCATATATTTTCCATCCATTCTGCCGCCAAACGGCTGCGGATACCGTATCCCTGTACGGCCCCGCCGCCGCAGTGCGGCGCTTTTTACTTCCTTCTTATAAATGCGTTAACAAAATCATATCCGCTTGATTTTACAATATCTGTCTTCACTTGTAAAGCCCCCGACAGCTCCTGAACCGTAATATCATCCAGCAGGACCTGCTCCCCGCTCCGTAATATATTTTCCGGTAAATACAGGATTTCCCCTAATTCTTTCTCCTTAAGCTGCGCGATAATATCCTGCCCTGTAAGCAGTCCCGTCACCGTAATCCGCTCCCCGAAAAAATCGTTCCTCACAGGATAAACCCGGATCGCTATTCCCGGGAACCGCTCCATAATGCGGTCAGCCATGTTGCGGATATAAGGATAGGCAATCTTACCTGTCACCGAGGAATATTCTCCTTCCAGTATCCTGTCATCCAGCGCCCCCGGTTCCTCCAGGCCGCGGAGGGCATCCTCAAACTCTTCCAGCATCAGCCGTATCATACCCACACCGTTTTCCAGCTGAAGATAGCCGTCATAGCTTTCCTCCTGCGGCATCTCTTCCCCGGCCAGGATATACCATTCGTCGCTGGCATGTACAAAATGAAGGCCATATTCCGGAAACAGCGTATTCTGCCATCTGCGGATCTGCTCTAGGACATGCCTTGCATCCTCCGGTGTAAACGGTTCCAAAGGTTCCAGTCCTTCCCTGAACCTGGACAACCCCACAGGAACAATAGAAACGCTCTGCAGATGGGGGAGATATTTTGTCAGATCACGGATGGAACGTTCCAATTCTTCCCCGTCGTTAAACCCCTTGCAAAGGACAATCTGCCCGTTCATCCGGATGCCGGCTTCATAAAAACGATCCACCTTTGCCAGCGCCTCCCCGGCAAACCGGTTATGAAGCATCCTGCACCGCAGTTTGGGATTAGTCGTCTGGAAGGATATATTAATAGGCGACAGATGATATTTTATAATCCGTTCCACATCCCTTTCGGACATGTTGGTAAGCGTCACGTAATTTCCCTGAAGAAAAGAAAGCCTGGAATCATCATCCTTAAAATACAGGGTTTCCCGCATACCCTCCGGCATCTGGTCAATAAAGCAGAAAATACATTTATTGCTGCAGGATCGGTATTCATCCATCAGTCCGTTCTCAAACGTAACGCCCAAATCCTCCTCGTAATCCTTATCTATTTCCAGAAGCCATTCCTCCCCGGAAGGCTTCTCCACCAGCACCTCAACATACTCCTCTTCAATCATATATTGATAGTCAAAAACATCCTCAACTGCTTCCCCGTTGATTTCCAGAAGCCTGTCTCCCGGTTCTATTCCCATTTCACAGGCAATGCCGTCTTCCTGAACCGCCTGAATCAAATGGCCTTTTCTTTTCATGTTTATCCCTCCTGCATATCCCGGGCCGGGCCGGGAACTGTAACCATCCATTCCTTATTCTACTAGAATTTTCTTGACGTGTCACTAGCATAATGTTATAAAATAAGTTAGCTATGTTGATTTAGCGCCATACAAACGCAGTCGTTGCCAAAGTAACTACTTCGTGGAAAAAACAACAGACGACACGCTCCGCGGGTTATCCGCTGTTCAAAAAAGGTCTGCTGCCGGCAGACAGACAGGAGAAAAATATGCCAAACGTACGCGAACTGGAAAATGCGCTTCCCGTAGCCCCTCTTAAGGTCCTGGCCATGGAATCCGCCTCTGCTATTGGGAAACGTGTCAACAATTATCTTGTTGAATTCCGGAAAAATATGAAAAACACAAAACATGACGATCCCGCTTTCCGGGGATACATTGAGGACAGTTACCTTGTGGATGCCTCCAATCTCCGTTTCGGAAGCGGTGAAGGGAAAGGGATTGTCCGGGAATCCGTCCGGGGCAAGGATCTTTTCATTATTGTCGATGTATGTAACCATAGTCTGACCTATTCCATCAACGGATATACGAATCACCGTTCTCCGGATGATAATTACCAGGATCTGAAGAGAATGATCGCTTCCGCTGCCGGGAAGGCCCACCGTATCAATGTGGTAATGCCTTTCCTTTATGAAGGCAGGCAGCATAAAAGAACCAGCCGGGAATCCCTGGACTGTGCTTATATGCTCACAGAGCTGGCCGATATGGGCGTCAATAACTTCATAACCTTCGACGCTCACGATCCCAGAGTGCAGAACGCCACGCCTTTGAACGGCTTTGACAATTTTACACCGCCTTATCAGTTTATGCGTGCCCTGCTTGATACAGAGGACGACCTTATCATTGATCAGGAGCATACCATCGTCATCAGTCCGGATGAAGGGGCGCTGGATCGGGCCGTATATTTCGGCAATGTCCTCGGCGTAAATACCGGCATGTTCTACAAGCGCCGGGATTACTCCACTATCGTTAACGGGAAAAATCCGATTGTTGCCCACGAATTTTTAGGAGATAACATCGACGGCAAGGATGTTATCATCATCGACGATATGATCTCCACCGGAGAAAGCATGCTGGATACGGCGCGGCAGCTGAAGGAAATGAATGCCAAGCGTGTATTTATCTGCTGTACCTTCGGCCTGTTTACGAACGGTCTGGAATCCTTTGACAAAGCTTATGAAAACTGCTGGTTCGACCGGGTAATTACCACCAACCTCACCTACCAGCCGCCTGAAATCTATACCAGGCCCTACTACACGGAAACGGATATGAGCAAATTCCTGGCATCCATCATCGATTTTATGAACCATGATATTTCCATGTCACATGTCATGACACCGACGGAAAAAATCAATGAAATCCTGGCAAGATACAACAACCGGGAAGAATATCATATTTAACTGTTTAAAGGATCACGAACGGGCACAGGATATAGCCGCATATCCTGTGCCCGTTTTATACTCTACCCAATTCCGCCTGCACGGCGCAGGCCGGATTATTCTGCAGCGGGGTTTTGATTCCCGCGGGATCTTTACATTGCCGTTTTATCCGTATCAGGAGCAGGCCCCTGCACCGGGCCTGCCTTCTCCTCCAGACAGGGAAAAGCCAGTATCACTTTAAATAAATCACCGTCCAGATAAATATCAAATTTGCCGTTCTGCAGCTCCGTCAGGTTCCTTGCTATGGATAAGCCCAGGCCGCTGCCTTCCGTACTTCTGGACACATCACCACGTATAAATCGTTCTGTCAGCTCGTCGGCGCTGATATTCAGGGACTGCGCCGAAATATTCTTCATGGAAAAATAAGCAGTCTTTTTCCCTTCTTTTTCCTTTACCGTCAAATCCAGATAAACACGGGTACCCTCCAGGGCATATTTGCACACATTACCGAACAGATTTTCCGCCACACGCCAGATTCGCCTGCTGTCCGCTTCAATGTAAACCGGTTTCTCCGGCATGGCGGCCACCATTATCAGGCATTTCTCATTCATCTTTTCAGAAAATTCCCCTATGGTCTGATTGATCAGTTCCACAAAATTAATCTTTTCCATCTGCAGGGATATGTTCCCGGAGGAAATTTTGGAGGCCTCCACCAAATCGTCGGTCAGCTGCTTCAACCTCTGTGATTTACTGTCCAGCACCTGGATATATCCCTTGATCTTCTCATCCCGGATATCCTCACGTTTCAACAGATTGACAAAATTAATGATAGAAGTCAGAGGGGTCTTGATATCATGGGAAACATTGGTTATCAAATCAGCCTTCAGCCTTTCATCCTTCATACTGGTGGCAACCGCCTCCTGGATGCCGTCGCCGATACTGTTTACAGCCTCGGCCAGAACCTTATTTTCCCCATGCATTCTGCTGTCATCTATCTTGAAGCCGAAATCCCCCTCTCCGATTGTCAGCGTCCCTTCCACAATTTTCTGCAGATCCTTGCGTTCCTGATACAGAAGCACGGCCACACAAACATCGATAACCCCAGCGGCCAGGATGCCCGGCACGCCGAGCATGCCGAAAAGAAGGTTCATCGCAGCCAGGAGCAGAAACGGTATCAATATCCGGCTCACAATATGGCTGTTATCATAGAGGCGGAAAAACAGCCTTCTGATAATACGGCCCAGCTGCCACAGTAAGGAATCCCTCCAGAACCGGTGGACCTTCAGGCGCCGTACCAGCCCCAGATAGAAGGAAGTTGCCACCCAGTCGAACAGGAATGCCGCCAGGACTCCTCCTGCAGTCATCATAAACGGGCTGACGCCTCCTTCCAGCGTATAGCTGAAGGCAATTTCATAAGCGGTGGCACACAGCACACAATATCCGGCCGTAACGGAAATCCCCAGAACCAGAAATATTTCCGTAGGGAAACGATCACCTTTTTTGAGTTCCACCACATAACCGTCCTCGTTCTCCGCTTCCTTCCTGCCCTCATAAACGGTAAGGACGCCAAGCAGCCACAGGGACATAATCAATGCCAGTATCCCCACCACGGCAGTCTGCCAGTAATAGGGCATAAAACTGACAAACGCATTCCTGGCCTGTGCGATGCTGTCATTTACTCCATAGGAGGTATCCACGCCAATCCAGACCCTGGAATTTTCCGCAAACACATATTCATAGGAACTGAGGATCCCGCGCATATCCTCTGTCGTCATCTGGGTATTCGTTTTGATTTCCACCCGATCCGGGTTATAATACAGATATCTGCCGTATCCGCCGAATTCCTCCGTAATTTCCTTCTCACTCTTGCCTGCAAAATCCTGGGAAATATTAGTGAAATAACGGGCTTCCCCGTCTACCGTCATCTGATAGCAGTACCGGATATTGGTCTTATCCTCCCCATAGAATTTCTTAAAGCTGCTGTATTCTGTGAAATTATGGTACAGCTGGTTACAGGCCTCCACCAGATTCGCGCGCAGCACCAGATATTCGTCAATATCGGAAGCATAGTCGGCCAAATCCAGCCCGTCTGCGGAATAATAACGCGGCACCAGAATGTCCAGAGCGATTACATCCTCTGTGTCCACCGTCATCTCCCCTCGTTCGGATGCCTTTTCCATATACCCCTCCAGGCTGTCGGGCAGTTCGGCGATCATCCGCAGGCTGAGGGAATCCGTTTCTGCTGCCTGGTTGGAATATTTAATGGCCTGCTTGGTAAGATCTGACTGAAGATTGAAATCCCCGACATTCAAGTCGGAAGGGATCTCCATTTCCGTATCACTTCTCCCTAAGCCGAAATATATGGCAAAATCATTTTCCGTCCCATAGACCGTTTCGTAATTAAATCCGTAATTCCCCCACTTTATCAGGTCGTCCAGATAATATACTGCCGTAACATCCGCTTCAGACAGCATACTGGTCCTGTTGACATAAGCGGTGATATCAATCTCCTTTTTCCCTTCGTATTCCCCGTTGGTTTCCAGCTGGCTTTTGATAACGGACATTCTGGTAATATCCTGTACGTCCTTCCGGAGTATATCGTCAAAGACCTCGGAATCCTCAAACAACTCCTTTTGGGAAAACGGGGATATGAAGTAACGGCTCTTTCCGTTTGTTCCTTCCACGGTTATGAAAGAATTGGATATAATAGCGATTACACAGCCCACCGCCGCCGCTGATAATATTCTTTTTGTAAACAGAAGAAATACCCGCTTTCCTCTCCCGCAAACATTTGACTTCTTCATAACTGTCCTCCCGGTACTGCCGTTATTCCTGCCCTTACTGCTTTTCAATCTTATACCCTACCCCCCATACCACTTTCAGGTACCGTGGCTCCTTGGGGTTGATTTCAATCTTTTCCCTGATATGGCGGATATGGACCGCCACCGTGTTATCCGCTCCGATAGCTTCCTCCTCCCATATACTTTCGTAAATCTGATCAATGGAAAAAACCCTTCCCTGGTTCTTTACCAAAAGAAGCAGGATATTATATTCGATGGGTGTGAGCTTAACCGGCTCATCATCCACGGTCACTTCCTTCGTTTCGTCATTGATTACCAGGCCTCCTGCACGGAAAATCGCATTATTTTCCGAATTCAGGTTCCCCAGCTGGGTATATCTGCGCAGATGGGATTTTACCCGTGCCACCAGCTCCAGGGGATTAAAGGGCTTGGTCACATAATCATCCGCCCCGATATTCAGTCCCAGTATTTTATCCGCATCCTCCGATTTGGCGGAGAGTATGATAATGGGAATACTGCTGTATTCCCTTATTTTCAATGTGGCATGGATCCCGTCCAGTCTCGGCATCATCACATCAATAATAAGCAGGTGGACCTCATTGGCCTTAAGAGCCCGGATCGCCTGCTCGCCGTCATAGGCTTTAATGACATGATATCCCTCCTGCGCCAGATATATTTCTATGGCTTCCACTATCTCTCTGTCATCATCGCACACCAGAATATTCGTCATCTTCTGTCACTCCTTCTGCAAAGCCTCCCGCGGTATGCCTGTCCTCCGTGCTGCCGGATGCCCTGCCTTTTTGCATCAGTATACCACATATTCAGCTGCGGTAACTACGATTTTATTAAATCATAAAAGAATTAATTTACGAAAGGATTATTGTTAAGTTTTTCTTAAAAATATTTCTCAACTATACGTATGCTTCTTGCAATTCCTTCCGTTCTCCCTTACCATATAAATGCGGCTTCCTGAAAGGGCCGCCTGCCAAGCAGCCAGAAAGAAAGGAAAGCCATCATGCAAAATATATTTCATTCTACCGGAACCTATATCGCGGACCAGAGGCTGACAGACAGCGTCAATATAGCCATAGCCCTTGGTAAACCGCTTCTCATCAAGGGAGAACCCGGCACAGGCAAAACCATGCTCGCCCAGGCCGCCGCTGAAGCACTGGGAAAAGAACTGATTATCTGGAATATCAAATCCACTACCAAAGCCCAGGACGGCCTGTATACCTACGATACGGTCAAAAGGCTTTATGACAGCCAGTTCGGGGCCGATGGCGTAAACGACATCTCACGCTATATCCGTCTGGGCAAACTGGGCGAGGCTTTTACCCGGGACAGCCAGCCGGTTCTTCTTATCGATGAAATCGACAAGGCGGATTTGGAATTCCCCAATGACCTGCTCTGGGAGCTGGATCGTATGGAATTCTATATCCCGGAAACCGGCGTTACCATAAAAGCCGCCAGGCGGCCTGTTGTTATCATTACCTCCAATGCAGAGAAAGAGCTGCCGGATGCCTTTTTACGCCGATGTCTCTTCCACTATATCGATTTTCCGGACAAGGATTTATTGACTCAAATAGTCAAAGTTCATTTTCCTTCCGTGGAGGATCGGCTTTTGGAGGCTGCCGTCTCCGCCTTTGAAGAAATCCGTTCTCTCCGCAATATCCGAAAAAAACCGAGCACCTCCGAATTAATTGACTGGGTCAATGCGCTTTCCCTGGGAGGGATTTCGCCGGAGAAAGTTACGGAAGCATTTCCTTTTCCCGGAATCCTGTTAAAAAAAGATGAAGATATGGAAGCGGTAAAAAAACACCGTTATCTGTAAGGAGGGCACTTATGTTTGAAGCCTTTTTTATCATTCTCAGAAACAGCGGAGTCCCTGTCACACCGGAGGAATGGCTCTCAGTTCAGGATGCGCTGGATAAGGGGCTGTGCCGCAGCAGCCTCTCCTCTTTCTACTCTCTTTCCCGTATGCTTCTGGTAAAAAGAGAGACGGATTATGATAAATTTGATATGGCGTTTGAGGAATATTTCAAGGGTATCCGGCATGACGGCCTTTTGACCGGCCGACTGCTGGAATGGCTGGATAAGCCGGAAATGAACGCACTGCTCCTTCAATGGAAAGAAACGCAGAAAACTGCTTCCGAAGAAGAGCAGGAAAACACGGAGAGCAAAAGAAACGGGGAAGAAACGGAAGAACTTCTGAAGAAACGGCTGGAAGAACAGACCGGTGAACATAATGGAGGAAACCACTGGATAGGGACTATGGGCAGCTCCCCCTTCGGAAATACAGGTGCGCTCACAGACGGAATCCGCGTCGGAGGCCAAAGCGGCCACCAGTCCGCGTTTGCCGTCATGGGTGAACGAAAATACAAGGATTTCAGGGATGATCGCATCATAGACAACCGCCAGTTCCAACAGGCACTCCGCCGATTACGGCAGTATTCCTCCCGGCCTGAGCTGCCCCATACCCAGCTGGATCTGAATGGAACCATTGATAAGACCTGTGGGAACGGGGGCTTTCTCCAAATCGTTATGGAAGCGCCGCGCCAAAATAGCATAAAACTAATGCTGCTCATGGACTCCGGAGGAACTATGCTTCCTTATTCCGGCTTGATGAATGAACTATTCCAGGCCGTCAGCAAATCCAATCACTTTAAGGAAACCCGGTTTTATTATTTTCACAATTGTATCTACGGAAAGCTGTATAATACACCAGAATGTGAATATGGCGACTGGACGGACACGGAATGGCTGCTGCGCAATCTGAAAAGCGACACAAAGATAGTTATCGTAGGGGATGCCGCCATGGCCCCTGAGGAGCTGTTTTCCCTTAACGGGAATTACCGCGGCCCCAACGACGGCCTGACCGGCTTCGCATGGATGCAGCTGCTGAAAGAACGTTTTAAAAAGAGTGTCTGGCTGAACCCTAAGATGGCGCAGGGGAACGCTCCCTGGCGGGAATCGGAAACCGCCGTCAAGGAGCTGTTTCCCATGTATCCCCTCACAGTAAAAGGGCTGAAGGAAGCAATGAAGGAACTGATGCGGGGATAACCGCTTCTATTCCTTCAGCCAATACCTGGAACCATCCCTGGTGCGTTCCAGAAAGCCGTATTCTATCATCAGTCTTCTGATATAGGGGAAATCACTATGAATCCGTTTTAAGATCCTGTTAATCTCCACTTCCGTGTAGCTGCTGCCCGGCTTGAAATTATCCGCAATTTTGCGGAGAACCACTAATTTTCTTTTTTCCCTCGCGGGTATTTCCTTAAGATGGCCGTTTTCCTCAAAAAAGGTTTGCAGAATCTGCATTTTCTCTTCCTCTGTTACAATGTATCTGTCATCAACCATCGCCGCTGTTCTGTGAGGCTCACACAGCTTCTCTCCGGACTGTTTTTCCGTCTTTTCCCCGGTTTCCTTAAGCAGATCCATCATTGCCAGAAAGGCCCTTGCCTGCCGCTCCTTTTCCCGCAGCTTAAAGCGATGGTTCCTCACTGTGGAAGGTGAAATCTTCTGCCTGTCCGCCGTTTCTTTATCGCTCAGGCCCTCCGCCATGGACGCCAGAACGGACTGCTGGATTTCCGATATTCCTGTCACCCCGGAATGAATCAGGAAATGCAGCATAGAGCCATGATCTTCCTGTAAGTGAATCCGCATCCGCTTACGGGCTTCAAAATATTTTCCGTCTTTCGGAAAAACCTCCCCTTTTTCATACATCTCCCCGCAAATCAGGCATTGCACCCGGGTTTGTGTCTCCCGGAAGCCCTGCTTCAATTCCTCCAGGGCGGCACTGTAAAAAACCTCTTCCCTGCATTCTAATGTTTCATATGCCATCGTGCTCATCCTCCTTTTTCTATCCTCTTTTTTTGGTACTTTAAGTCTTATAACGCTTACTTTGAAACCTTGAATTTTTAAACTTTTGAATGTTGTAAAACTCTTACAGGATTTATTTACATCAATCATAGCATAGACATTATATCTCATATTTTTAATTATGTCTATATATATGCAAACATTTACATAATTTGTTTATACATAGAAAAAGGAGGATTGCGATGCATTAAACAGTGAGGACAGCCGGATAGACTGCAAAGCGAAATTCTTCACCGACAGCCCGACTCTTTACGATTCATCAAATAACACTCCGAAAGCATTCAGGCACAACTAAAAAAACGGTTCCGGAGCATCTTCTCTGCCCAAAACCGTTTTTTCACTATTGCTATCCGCTCCTGCGGGTAGGGTTGCTGTATGAGTCAACCATGATTTCATTCCCTCTTGTCTATGTATCACTGTTTGCCTTCCGTCCGCGCTTTGCTTATGAATGTCACCGACAGAAACAGCATGGCAAACGAACCAAACAGAAAAACAAAATAGACCATCGCTACCGGCGTGGTACTGGTTATGCCTTCTATATTGGCATACAGCTTTCCGTCATGCAGAAGCGCAGTCACCTCACGTCCCGGCATATATGCTGCGCTGCTGTGTGTATTCTGCAGTTCGTATTCCTTCCCTTCATATTTGACAATGACCTCATAATGGGTCTGCCGTTTGCCAAATACCCTCCTCACAACATCTTCCGAACTCACAACGGCCGCCTTGACTTCCGTGTATTCGGGATTGGTGTCATCCATGGCAAAACGCAAGAATACCGCTGCCACGATGCACAAAACCGTAATAATACTGCAGATAATCGCTTTTTTCTTCATAAGCATCCTCCTATTCTTTCTATATAAGGCCGGATTTTTCCCGCCGCCTTATCCTCTTTTGGCTACTCCTCCGGCTGCCCCACTGCTTTCTGCGCATCCTCCGGCTTTATTTCCATACCTGTGCACACAGGCTGTACCGTCCGTTCCACAAGCAAATGAAACACGTCGATACCGCCGCTTTCCTTAATCGTATTCATCAGAAAGCCCATTTTCCCTCCCAGATCCGTAAAAGAGTCAAGCCCTTCCATGATTACCTCTTTCCCGGGAGTCTCATCCCAGTGCGCCTCCAGCGAATCCTCATTAAAATACAGCTTTACCTTACGTCTGCATGCCTCTTCCAGAAACGCGAAATCAATTTTTAAAACCATCCTGCCGTCTTCATCTGTGGAAAATTCACCTTTTGTCCCAATCCGGTATATTTCCCCATGGAAGGACACATTTGCCGCCACCGCCTTCACAAAACCGATTTCCAGAGAAATGCGTTCTTCTCCTTCATACAAATGAAGGAACAAGCGGTTACCCGATGCCATAAACCCTATTTTCCGGATTCCTTCGGTAAAATTATTGTGGAAAACCTGCATCAATAGGGGCATCAGCCCCACCTGACGCTCATTCATCTCATAAATCCTGCCGTTCAGAAAACGGATCCGGCTCTGTCTCAGGGTACTTCTGACATAAACCGCCTTCCTTTTCTCCCAGCCGCCTTTTTCAATGACCGGAAGGCCGGTACGGCGTCCTTCCAGCTCTTCAATGACATGCTGCAGCATTATCTGTCCCCGCAGGTCTTCCGGCAGTTCTGCCGGCGGCTCAAAGCCATTCTCGAAATATTTTTTCACAATCCCCAGAAGCACACAGTTCTGAAAAAGCTCTTTACTCCCGGCATTGGTTACCACCACCATATTCAGATCCGGATATGCCAGCACATCCTGCCCCAGCATGCCGTTATAATTAAAAGAGCCCTCCCGGCCTCCCATCCACATCTGATAGCCATAGCCGTAATTGCTCATGGCGGAAGGCGTGTCCGCATGCCTTTTACAGGATGCTTCCACCCAATCCTGCGGCACCAGCTGCTCCCCTTTCCAGTTTCCGCGCTGCAGATAGAGCATCCCTAGCTTTGCCGCATCTTCCGGGCACAGGAAAAGCCCCCAGCCGCCCTTGGTTATTCCCTTCGGACAGGTTTCCCAGAAAATTCTGCGGATACCCATAGGTTCCCACAAACGGGGGCGCAGATATTCCATCAGGGTTTCTCCGGTTATTTCCGTAATAATGGCAGACAGCATATAAGAGTTCATACTGTTATATTCAAAGTTTTTTCCCGGAATACCTACCAGGCCCGATTCCAGGTAGCCTCTTACCCAATCGTTTCCGGATACGATCCCGGTTTCATTAAAGCTGACACAGCTTGTCATTGTCAGGAGATGTTCTACCGTAATATCCTTCAGCCGGAATATGTTAAACAGGTTTTTCTTGCTTCCAAAGAGATCGATTACCTTATCCTGCAGCCGCAGGCGTCCTTCCTGAATGAGCATGCCCACCGCCATGCCGGTAATGCTTTTGCACAACGAATAGCTGGCATGCCACAGGCCGGCCTGATAAGGCTCAAAACCGCATTCACAGATAACCCTGCCGTTTCTCACTACCATAACCTGATGAATATCCACGTTTTCATGAAGCGCTAACTCTTTCAGAAAAGCTGCCAGATGTGCCGAAGATACTCCCTGGCTCTCAGGGACGGCCCGTTCCAGGGGCTGTTCCTCTTCCTCACGTTTTCCAAAGCTGCCGCCAAAAGGAAAAGCCGGCTTCTGCGGGAAAAAGTCCACCTTTCCCACATTTCCGGTTTTTCTTGCAATAATATTCCATATCAACTCAGCTACTGCCAATTCTGTTTTTGCCATCCTTTTTGCTCCTTCAATTTAAAACAACAAACATGCCCAGATTTCCTCTTTTCCCATTGCTGGCACGATGGGAAAAAAGATACGCCGGGTTGCAGCAGGTACAGATATCCGTTACACTGATATGTTCCGGACGGATACCGGCCGATAAACAAACTGCTTCATTTGCTTTCCATAAGTCCAACTGGTATTTTCCGTTTTTCTTATCCAGCAGAATCTGCTCTTCTTTTATGCCCTTTACCCTCTTCATTTCCTCCCGGGAAAAAAGAATGCGGAAGGCTTCCGCCACATCCCGGCTCACCTCATAGCAATCCTGACAGATTGACGGGCCGATGCCTGCAAGGATGTCCTCCGGCCGGGATCCGAAGGCCTTCTCCATGGCCTCCACTGTCTTTCTCCCCATTCCTCCCGCAGTGCCTTTCCACCCGGAATGCGATAATCCAATGGCTCTCTTTACCGGATCCACAAACAGCAGCGGAACACAATCGGCATAAAAAGTGGACAGGACAAGACCGGGTTCCTCCGTTATCATTCCATCCACATCGGTATAATCTCTGGGACGCAGGAGCCCTTTTCCTTTATCCGCGGCTGTAACATGACGGATATTCGTGGTATGCGTCTGATCGGAAAAAACAAAATCCCCGGTACCGCACCCAAGCGCACCGGCTATCCGGCGGAAATTCTCATTTACATTTTCTGCTTTATCACCCCTGCTGAAGCTGACATTCATGGACCATAGATCGCCCTCACTGACTCCCCCCAGCCTGGTACTCATTAAATGCCTGACCACTCCTGTTTTTTCTATAGCCGGAAAGGTCAGGTATTCCGCTCCGTTTATTACCTTCCGGCGCATAACCGGCCGGTCTGCATTTTTTCGCTTAATCTCCGTTATCTTATCCATGCAATCCTTTCCTTTCCGTCAACATATAACAACTCCGCCAATACCCAAACCTGACTGCATTGTCCGGTCAATATCCCCCTATATAGTCAAAAGCATTCTGATACCAGTTTACGCTTTCCCCACATATAGCAACCACGTCAAACCGTACCGGAATGCTTTCCCCCAGTCTCTTTTGGTATAGATAATAATCCGCCACCTTACATATTTTCTTTTGTTTTGCGTACCCCACCGCTTCTTCCGGATAACCTAATGTTTTGTTTTTTCTGAATTTAACTTCGAAAAAAACAAGATAATCCCCATCCCGGCCAATCAAATCCACTTCTCCCTGACGGCACCGGAAATTTCTTTCGGTTATTCGTATCCCTTTTTTCCGGAGATACAGGCAGGCGGCCTCTTCATAGGATTCCCCTATCTCTCTTTTATTCATCGGCACTTTCCATAAAATTTTTAATAAAACTTCTTCTGTGGATAGGGGTGGGCCCCAGCCTCTTCAAAGCATCAATATGAGCCGCCGCCCCATATCCTTTATTGGCTGCAAACCCATACCCCGGGAATATACTGTCATACTGCACCATCATCCTGTCCCTAGTCACCTTGGCAATAATGCTTGCGGCTGCTATGGATGCACTTTTTGCATCTCCTTTGATGATAGGCACCTGGCGGCACCTGATTCCCGGAATGGTAACCGCATCATTAAGCAGGAGATCCGGCTGTACGGACAAACATCCCACAGCCTTTCTCATCGCCTCATAGGTAGCCTGCAGTATATTGATTTCATCAATTCTTTCCGACGAGACACAGCCTATTCCGGCTGCCACCGCCTCTTTCATTATAACCTCATAAAGCTCTTCCCTTTTTTGGGCACTCAGCTGCTTGGAATCATTCAGATAAAGGATGCTGCAGTCCTTCGGCAGAATGACCGCTCCTGCCACCACAGGACCTGCCAGAGGGCCTCTTCCCACCTCATCTATGCCGCATAGATATCCCGCATATGCATATTCTCTTTCAAAACGGAACATTGTAAACATACGTTCTTTTTCTTTTTCCACAGCTTCCAGCCTCTTTACGGCCCTCGCTATTTCAGCCTTGATACCGCTTCGTTCATCATGTCCATAGATTTCTATAAGCTGCGGCAGACTGTCTGTGGGACAGCTTTTAAATTGCTCTTTTATCTCCTGTATTTTCATTTTCCACACCTGCTTTTTGGTTACTGATGCTTCAGTACGCCGAATTTGTTCAGCGGCCAGATCCGGACCCATGCCTTTCCGATAATATTGTGGCGCCGGATATTTCCCACACTGGGATCCCGGCTGTCCGAGCTGTTGTTCCGGTTATCCCCCATAACAAAATACTCATCATCCCCCAGGGTTATCGGTTCCGTTGCCAGTCCGGCAAAATGAATGGTTTCTTTTCCGTAATCCTCTTCCAGTATCGTGCCGTTAATATAAATATTACCCTGTAAATCAATCTGCACCGTTTCTCCCGGAAGCCCGATAATGCGTTTCACGTAAAAGGTGTTCTCCGCATATTGGAAGGGAAAAACGATAATATCAAATCGCTGCGGTTCTGAAAAGCGGTAGGATATTTTATCCAGTATCAATTGATCGTTATTGCTTAAGGTAGGTTCCATGGAGCTGCCGCTCACGGAAGTCCTCTGCCCCACAAAGGTAATCAGCAGGTAGGTACCCAGCAGTACCACCAATATATAAAGTATTGTACTGATAATTTCCTTTACCACATGTTTCATTTCATTATGCTCCAATCTGTTAGATTACGGCCTTTCCAGGGAAATTCTCCCTAATCTGCCGCTTCTGAAATCATCGGTTACCAATTGGGCCGCTCTGCTTAGATCCGGTTCGCCGCCCTTTTTGTAACACTTGCGCCTTTCAGCTACCGCCTCCAGCACCTGTACCGGCGTTTCCCCTCCGGCAAGACCGTATCTGCCTTTCAGAAGAGAAGCATACCATTCCTGCAGAAAGGTTATCAGGTCGATGGCCAGTTCATCCATAATGATGATTTCATCGTTCATGGAGCCTATAAATGCCAGTTTCATGCCAACGCACTGGTCTTCAAATTTCGGCCAGAGAATTCCGGGAGTATCCAGAAGCTCCAGTCCCTTATTCAGCCTGATCCACTGTTTTCCTTTGGTTACACCGGGCTTATTGCCCGTTTTTGTACATGCCTTCCCGGCAAAAGAATTAATAAAGGTAGACTTTCCCACATTGGGAATTCCGGCAACCATCGCACGTACCGGACGGTTCAGTATCCCCCGTCTCCTGTCTCTTTCTATCTTCTCCCGGCATACCTCCTGTACGGCCCCCTGGATGGCTTTCATACCCTGACCGCTTTGTGCATTGATTTCCAGTGCCTTGATTCCCTGTTCCTGAAACCAGGCTGTCCATGCGCGGTTGCATACCGGATCCGCCAAGTCCGACTTGTTCAGAAGAACCAGCCTGGCTTTGTTCTTCCCCAGCTCATCGATATCCGGGTTTCTGCTGCTCATGGGAATACGGGCATCCACCAGTTCTATAATCAAATCTATCAGTTTGATATCTTCCTGCATAGCACGTCTTGCCTTCGTCATATGCCCAGGATACCATTGGTAATTCATGTTACACTCCTATCCGCCCGCACCGGCAGGCATGCGGCCTTAAGCCGCGCTTTATTTTATGGGTCCCATAGTGCTGCTTCCCTCACTCATCTTAAACCAGGCTTTCCCAACAATATCATCCCTGGCAACCGCCCCGATGTTTCCGGACCGGCTGTCCTCGCTGCTGTTGCAGTTGTCACCCATAACAAAATATTCATCATTTCCCAGCTTTATTTCATGCTCCGCAATTCCCGCATCTGCTATGAGATCATACGTATCATCTTCCACCGGCTTCCTGTTCACATACAGGATTCCTTCAATTATCTGAACGGTTTCCCCGGGGACGGCCACCACACGCTTTACATAGTAATGCGTATTCTGGTTTCCGTTAGGCAGGAACACCACCACATCCCCCGCCTTTGGATTAGACAGCTTATAGATAAACCGGTTGATCAGGATTTCCTGTCCGTTATAAAGAGCCGGCTCCATAGAGACCCCGATAACACTGGTACGTATTCCCACGAAATAAACTATAACAAATGCCAGAAAAGCAGCGATTGCAATACCCAGCACATAACTGAGGATTTCATGAAGTATGGCTGTACTTATTTTCTTCCTTCTTCTGTAAAAACTTAATCCCTTTGACCTTCTCATTCGTAATTTCCCATATTCTGCAGTTAAAGTTTCCATGTACCGGACGATTGATTCATTCTATCACGAAATACACAAAACTGGCAAGCGGGCAACTCCCCTGGGGTTCCTATAATTAAGCAAAAAGGGACAACCACCACAGCGGCTGCCCCTCATACCGTATCCGATTATTTTACCAGCTCTTTAACCTTAGCCTTTTTACCTACTCTGTCTCTTAAATAATTCAGCTTGGCTCTTCTTACTTTACCTTTTCTTACCACTTCAACCTTCTCTACATTGGGAGAATGCAGCGGCCATGTCTTTTCAACGCCGATGCCGTTAGAAGCTTTTCTTACAGTAAAGGTAGCCCTGTTGCTGCCGCCCTGCTTTTTCAGGACAACGCCTTCGAATACCTGAACTCTTTCACGGTTTCCTTCTTTGATTTTACCATAAACTCTTACGGTATCACCTACATTGAACTCGGGAACTTCCGCTCTCAGCTGTTCTGCTTCAATTGCTCTAATAATGTCGTTCATTGCTCTTCCTCCTGATTTATCGGATGTTCTTAATACATTTCCTGTAACAGAGGACCATCTCATTTTCGCAACGTTAATAATATACCATATTGTTCCTGCAAAAGCAAGTACAAATTATTAGGAAATCCAATAGACCGTATCTCTGCCGATACGCAGACCCAGCTTTTGCTGCAGCTTTACGGATGCCTCATTATCAGCAAAAATCTGGCAGAAAGGGACCCTGCCCTCTTCCAGGATACGGTTGATCAGATGCCGTTCCAGGGCTTCACCGATCCCCCTTCTGCGGAAAGGCTCAAACACCTCCAGCATTCCCATACTGCTTTCAGCATGTATACCGATAAAACCAGCCAGTGTTTCCTCTTCAAAAGCGCCGTACATCCTGCCGGAACGGATCCTCTCCTCCAGATATTCCTTATCATGTACCGTATGGTAGTGGGAATATACCTCCTCCAGGAAAGCAACCGTCAAAGGCCTGATACAAAAACGGAAATCCTCTTCCAAAAGAGTCTTTCTGGTATAGACCGCCTGGACACAGGCATTCACGATTCCGGCATCAAAACGCCTGCAGATACTATCCTTCAGGAAGTCCTGATGCGCAACGAAAAGGCCGTCCTTCAGCCCTCTTGGAATAAGGGAAAGAAGCCGTTCCCCCATATCTTCATCCGAAGCGGATACCATTACGGCCCCGCTCGGCTCATCCTTAAGCAGAACCCCCTCTTCTTCCCCGCACAGGATATCCGCCTGTCCCGCGCGGATCACCTCAATCATATCCATATGGGTTATTTTGCTTTTCAGAAGCCAGGAAAGCGCCTTTGCTTCCCTGGCATAGGTTGCATAGAGATCCGGCCGGCGTTCCCTGGTACGGTTTTCAGACTGCTGCAGACGCCATTGTTCCACCTTAGCATGATCCCCTGAAAGAAGCACCTGAGGGACCTTCTTTTCCATCCATACCTCAGGTCTTGTGTACTGCGGGTACTCCAGAAGATTATTGTGGAAGGATTCAAACTCCGCCGACTCTTCGTTTTTCAGCACACCGGGAACAAGCCGGGATATGGCATCTACCATCACCATGGAAGGAAGCTCTCCCCCGGTAAGCACATAATCTCCGATGGAAATATAGTCTGTCACTATGGTTTCAAGAACCCTTTCATCGATCCCCTCGTAATGGCCGCATAAAAAAACAAGATCCTCTTCTCCTGCCATTTCCTGAGCCATCTGCTGATTGAATACACTTCCCTGGGGGGTTACATAAATTACCCGGGGCTTCTTTCTGCCTTCTTCACAGATTTTTTCTTCTATACAGCGGTAGGCATCATAAACAGGCTGCGCCTGCATCAGCATACCGGCACCGCCGCCATAAGGGTAATCATCTACTTTTTTATGCTTGTTCACCGTAAAGTCCCGGATATTTACCGCTTCCAGGCTGATATGGCCATCCGCAGCCGCCCGGCCCAGAATACTTGTATTCAACCCGCCTGCAACCATATCCGGAAAAAGAGTCAGTATATGGAACTTCATTCCTGCTTTCCTCCGCGGCCATCTTTGCCAAGTTCCAGCAAACCGTCCAGGAGATGTACACGCATTCTGGCATTCTCCACATCCACATCCAGAATGCATTCTTTAATTGCCGGAATGAGTACGCTTCCTCCCTGAAGCAGCGTTACCTCATAGACATCATTTGCCCCTGTTGTAATCACATCACGGAGTGTCCCCAATTCCGTACCGTCTTCCAGTTCCACCGTCATATCTATCAAATCGGCAATAAAATATTCATCCCGTCTCAGCCGCACAGCATTTTCCCGTGTCACATACAGACCGGCTTTCCCGAATTTTTCCACATCATTAATATCATCAAGTCCTTTGAACTTGAGAATTACAAACTGTTTAAAAAATTTAACACCTTCCAGTTCCAGTATTCTGTTTTCCTTCCCATTGTCCAGAATCACTTGCTTCAGCCTTCTGAACCTGGCGGGATCATCCGTGGTAGGATAAACTTTTACCTCTCCCTTCAGGCCATGGGTTGCCGTAATGATTCCCACCTGCAGTCTTTGCTCCATCCTCGTCCTCATCCATTTACTTATTTATTTATTCAATCTGTGCTCCGTTATTTCGCTGTATGGGGTAACATCCGGAAACAAAAAGCCGCTTCCCATAAAGGAGCAGCCTTTTTGTCTTATCAGATGATCTCTACATCCACATGCTTTTTGTCTTCCAGAGCAGCCGCCTTCACAACCGCACGGATTGCTTTGGCGATACGGCCCTGCTTACCGATTACTTTGCCCATGTCGGACGGTGCAACGTGAAGCTCAATTGTCGTTATTTTTCCGTTTTCTTTTTCCGTAACGACCACTTCCTCCGGGTTGTCAACAAGTGCTTTAGCAATCACTTCAACCAGTTCTTTCATTACTTTCCCTCCATTCAACCGGATATCCGCTCAGCAGACACGGATATCCTCTCCTTAGCAAAGAGGTCTTATTTTTCGATTCCTGCTGCCTTGAAGATTTTGCTGACTACCTCTGTGGGCTGTGCACCATTGTTCAGCCATTTCTTTGCCAGTTCTTCATTTACCTTGAACTCACTGGGATTCTTGTTGGGATCATAGGTTCCGATTTCTTCGATGAATCTACCGTCTCTGGGAGATCTGGAATCTGCCACGATAATTCTGTAAAAAGGAGCCTTCTTCTGTCCCATTCTTCTTAATCTGATCTTTACTGCCATTTTTTTACCTCCGGAAATGTTTGCTTATTTATAATTTATTAAAAAGGAAGTTTAAACTTACCCTTTTTGCCTCCAAAACCTCCCATCATGCCGGGAAGCTGTTTCATCATTTTCTGACTCTGTTCAAATTGTTTGATGAAACGGTTTACAACACTGATATCCACCCCTGCGCCTTTGGCAATCCGGTGTTTTCTGCTGGGATTAAGCAGTTTGGGATTCCGGCGTTCCGCCGGTGTCATAGAAAGAACCACAGCCTCCATCCGGGCCATCTGTTTCTCATCCACCATGGATTCAATATCCGCCGATTTGCCGCCGATACCGGGCATCATGCTTAAAATACTGGACAGGCCGCCCATATTACGCATTTGTTTCATGCTTTCCAGGTAATCCTCAAAATCGAATTTCCCTTTCTTCATGCGGGACGCCATCTCTTTTTCCTTGTCGGCATCCAGTTCCAGGCTCGCCTGAGCTTTATCAATTAAGGAAAGGACATCACCCATGCCGAGTATCCGGCCGGCCATCCTGTCCGGGTAAAACTGTTCCAAATCGGAAAGCTTTTCTCCCATACCTACATAAAGGATAGGCTTTCCTGTCACCGCTTTGACGGAAAGAGCCGCACCGCCGCGGGTATCACCATCCATTTTGGAAAGGATAACTCCATCCACACCCACTTTTTCGTCAAATTCCTTAGCCACATTCACGGCATCCTGACCGGTCATGGCATCCACCACCAAAAGGGTCTGGTGGACAGTGATATTCTCCTTGATTTCCTGCAGTTCCCGCATCATATCTTCATCAATATGCAGACGGCCTGCCGTATCCAGGATTACCACGTTATTTCCGTTTTTCTGTGCATGCTCCATGCCTGCTTTGGCAATATCCAGAGGGCGGTTCTTCGTTCCCATGGAAAAAGCATCCACATTCTGCTTCTTTGCATTGATTTCCAGCTGTTCCACAGCTGCCGGACGATAAATATCACAGGCAACCAGCAGAGGTTTTTTCCCCTTCAGCTTAAACTTGCCCGCAAGCTTGGCTGCAGTGGTGGTTTTACCTGCACCCTGAAGACCACACATCATAATAACCGTAGTAGACTTTCCCGGCTGCATGGCGATCTCCGTGGTTTCCGATCCCATCAGGGCAGTCATTTCTTCGTTAACAATCTTAATTACCATCTGCCCGGGGTTCAGTCCGTTCATCACATCCGCGCCAATCGCCCTGGTTTCCACGGATTTAACGAACTGCTTTACTACGCGGAAATTAACATCCGCCTCCAGAAGGGCCATTTTGACTTCCTTAAGAGCTGTTTTCACATCCTCTTCCGTCAGCCGTCCCTTTCCCCGCAGGTTCTTGAAAACGTTCTGGAGTTTATCGGTTAAGCTCTCAAATGCCATAAACACAATTTCCTTTACTGATACTTTACAGTTCTTCCAGAATCTCGTCAGCCAGCTTAATTACCGCTTCTTCGGAAGCCTGACGTTTAATCTCTTCCAGCTTTTCCGTGATATTCCGGAATTTCTCCATCAGGTGCAGCCTGCTTTCATATTCTTCCAGCGTCTTATCACACCTTTTTATCAAATCATGAACCCCCTGCCTGCTGATACCCGCTTCCTGGGCAATCTCGCTTAAAGACATGTCGTTCATTACCGCATCCTCATAGATCCGGCGCTGGTGCTCCGTGAGCAAATCGCCGTAAAAATCATATAACAGACCCTGTTCCACAATCTTTTCCATATTCATCCATCCTGTGCCTGTTATCGGTTTGTTCTGCTGTCATGGCGTTTTCTGCCTTCCGGACAGACACCATCCGCACACCGCATGAGTTATCTTACTATAAACAAAGAGAGGTGTCAAGTATTTTTTCTTGACACCTCATATCACTTAAATTCTTTCACTGAATATATTCTTGTACCCTTCCCCATAAATCTCAGTAGCGCTTGAAACTATCATAAAAGCCAGCGGATCCTCCTCCTTCACTATCTCCTCCGCTTTAGGAGACATGGTATTGCGCATCACGCACATGATAACCTGTTTGGGGTTATTGCTGTATGCCCCTCTGCCCTCCAGGTAGGTCACCCCGATATCCAGTTCCTCCAGAAGCCTGGCTGTTATCTTTTCCGAATGGTCACTGATAATGTAGATAAGCTTTGCTTCGTCCCGACCGTACAGAACTGCATCAAACGTAATACTGCAAATGACCACTGCAAGTATGGCATACATAATCGTATCAAAATCTCCGAATACAAACAGGGATGCGGAAACGATCAGGATATCCGTCAGGAAAAAGAGCCTTCCGGTTTTCAGATGTTTATATTTCAGTCTCAGGAATTTAACAATAATATCTGTTCCGCCTGTGGTAGCCCCCGCTTTAAACACAATTCCCAGACCGATTGCCATCAAAAGACCTCCTGCCAGGGCCGCAAGCAGCGGCTGGGAGGTCAGGGCACCGAAACGGGTAAAAAAATTGGTGAATACCGAGCACATAAATGTGGCGTAAATAGTGGAAATAATGAAACGCAGACCAAATTTCCAAAGTCCTGCTATCAGTATGGGGATATTGATCAGAAGCATACCCGACCCCGTAGGCAGGCCTGTCAGACGGTTAATGATAACTGCAATACCTGTCACCCCGCCGGGCGCCAGGTTATTCGGATCCAGAAAAAGGCTGATACTCACTCCATATATACAGGCAGCCACCGTAATCAGAATATAATCAAATATCCGCCTCTTTACCGTCTTTTTTTCTATAAATTCTTCTGCCATTACATACCTCCTACTTTACTATAGCCGGAAAAAGGAAAAACCGCATAATTATCTTACGCGGTTTTATCCGTGCAGCGGACTGCACTTCTTTCCTATCAAAACAATGAAACATCAGAGAAGAGGAGCCGTCCGGATCATTTTCTGCAATCCGGGCCTTAAATATTCGTTCTTACGCTTTTAGGCTTATATCCTTCTCTTTCAAGAGCAGAAATAATCTGCTGCTTATGATCGGTACCGAAGGCTTCCAGTGTAATCCGCAGTTCCACAGCCGCGCTGCGGTTAATGGAAACAAACTGGTTATGCTCCAGTTTAATCACATTTCCGTTTTCCTTAGCGATCACATCCGCCACACGGGAAAGTTCACCCGGCTTATCCGGCAGCAGAACGGATACGGTAAAGATGCGGTCACGGAATATCAGACCATGCTGGACCACAGAAGACATCGTAATAACGTCCATATTGCCGCCGCTTAAAATAGACACTACCTTTTTGTTTTTCACATCCAGGTGCTTCAGGGCCGCAACGGTAAGCAGGCCTGAATTTTCCACTATCATCTTGTGGTTTTCCACCATATCCAGAAAAGCAACAACCAGTTCTTCATCCTCAATCGTTATGATTTCATCGATATTTTCCTGTATGTAAGGGAAGATAATGCTACCAGGTGTTTTTACCGCCGTACCGTCGGCAATTGTATTCACGCGGTCCAGGGTCACCACTTTGCCCTTTTCCAGAGACGCCTGCATACAGTTTGCCCCGGCAGGTTCCACACCAATCACATGGATTTTAGGATTCAGAAGCTTCGCAAGCGTGGATACACCGGTAGCCAGACCGCCTCCGCCCACCGGTACGAGTATATAGTCCACCAGGGGCAGTTCTTTGAAGATTTCCATCATAATGGTTCCCTGGCCGGTTGCCACCACCGGGTCATCAAACGGATGGATGAAGGTGTAGCCCATCTCCTCCGCCAATTCGTAAGCTCTGGCACAGGCTTCATCGTATACATCCCCGTAAAGAACCACCTGCGCACCGTAATTTTTGGTGCGGTTCACCTTCATTAAAGGTGTGGTGGTAGGCATAACAATGACCGCTTTGCAGCCATAGGCTTTTGCCGCATAGGCTACGCCCTGGGCATGATTCCCCGCAGATGCGGTAATCAGGCCCTTGCCGCGTTCTTCTTCCGTCAGGGTGCTTATTTTATAATAAGCGCCGCGCAGCTTATAAGCGCCCGTAAGCTGCATATTTTCCGGTTTAAAATATACCTTATTCCCCGACTGGTTGCTGAAGTATTCGCTGTATACCAGCTTGGTCTCCTGTGTTACTTTTTTTACCACCTCGGAAGCTTCTTCAAATTTCTCCAGGGTAAGCATCTTGCTTTCTTCCATGTTTTCCTCCATTCCGGTGTCTGTACGGACAGACCGTTCCTTCCGCGCAGGCCCTGGCGTTTTATTCTTCTGTTTTTCTGTCAAACAGGGCATTTACAAACTGATCCGGATCAAATTTCTGCAGATCTTCCATATCTTCCCCCACACCGATATATTTTACCGGGACATTCAGCTCCGATTGTATGGCGACCGCAATGCCGCCTTTAGCCGTACCATCCATTTTGGTCAGGATAATGCCGGTCAGTTCCGCCACTTCTCCGAATTCCCTCGCCTGGGCAAGGGCATTCTGCCCGGTTGTCCCGTCCAACACGACCAGATTTTCCCGATGGGCATCCGGGAACTCCCGATCGATAATACGGTTCATTTTTTTCAGTTCTTCCATCAGGTTTTTCTTATTGTGGAGCCTGCCTGCGGTATCGCACAGCAGAACATCCACATGTCTGGCCTTTGCCGCATTCACCGCATCAAATACCACACTGGCCGGATCCGATCCTTCTGCGCCGCCTATCATATCCACACCGGCCCGGTTGGCCCAGCCCGCAAGCTGTTCCCCCGCAGCCGCACGGAAGGTATCCGCAGCCGCAATGAGGACCTTTCGCCCCTGCTCCTTAAGGATACCGGCAAGCTTTCCCACAGATGTGGTCTTTCCCACACCGTTCACTCCGATGACAAGGATTACGGACTGTTTTTTTTCAAAATCATATGCGGTTTCTCCCACCTGCATCTGCTCTCTTATACTGTCGATAAGAAGCTGCTTACAGGCTGCAGGTTCTTTGACATGCTGCTCCTTCACCTGCTTTTTCAGACGCTGCAGAATATCAGAGGTGGCATTCACACCGATATCTCCCATAATGAGGATCTCTTCCAGTTCTTCATAAAACTCATCGTCGATTGCAGAAAAACCGTTAAATACCGAATCGATCCCGTTTACAATATTATTTCTTGTTTTATTAAGCCCTTCCTTCAGCCGGGCAAAAAAGCCTTTCTTTTCCTCGGAAGGTTTTGATTCCGTGGAATTCTTTGATTCCATGGAATTCTTTGATTCCATATTCATATTCTCTCTCCTTCACCGTTATCACAGATCAGCCTTCTATCTCTTTTTCAATCAGGCTTACGCTTACCAAAGTGGAAACACCTTTTTCCTGCATCGTGATACCATATAATCTGTCTGCTTTTTCCATGGTTCCTCTTCGGTGCGTTATGACGATGAACTGGGTATACTTCGTCAGTTTATGTAAATAATTGGCAAAACGTCCCACATTGCTGTCATCCAGGGCGGCTTCTATTTCATCCAGCAGACAGAAGGGGGAGGGCTTCAGGTTCTGTATGGCAAACAAAAGAGAGATTGCCGTCAACGCCTTCTCACCGCCGGAAAGCTGCATCATATTCTGCAGCTTCTTACCCGGGGGCTGGGCAATAATACGGATTCCTGCCTCCAGGATATCTTCATCCTCCATCAGCTCCAGGGTACCCTTTCCGCCCCCGAACAGTTCCTTAAACACCTTATCAAATTCCTGGCTGATTTGTGCAAATTTTTCCCGGAACTGCTTCCGCATGGCCTCATCCAGCTCCAGTATGATACCCTTCAGGGTTTCCTCTGCTTTTATTAAATCATCATGCTGGGTTTTCAGAAAGGTATAACGTTCCATCAGGTTTTTATAATCTTCAATGGCATTGACATTCACATCTCCCAGTTTTCTAATCTGCTCCTTCAAAGATGTGATTTCTTTCTTCATGGAAGCCAAATCCTGCAATTCTTCCATGGAATTCCCTTTTTCCATAGAATTCTCTTCTTCCATAGAATTCTCTTCTTCCATGGAATGCTTTGCTTCCATTTTAAGCGCCGCAGCATCACTCAGCGTGATTTCGTATTCATCCCACATGTAATTGATCTGGGCTTCTACAGCTTCTTCCAGCTTTTCCTGCTGTGCATTCAGCCTGTATACTTCTTTGTCCAGCCCGGAAAGCCGTTCTGCCAGGCTTTCCCTGTCCGAAAAGAAATTTTTCTGTCTGGCGGACAGGTTTTCTTTTCGTTCCATGTCTGCTTTCAGCTTTTCTTCACCGTTATTCTGGTTCGTATACGAAGTGTCAATTGTTTCCTGCAGCAAAAGGATATCGGCTTCTTTCCGGGCAATTTCCTGCCTTCCCGCCTCCATGCCTTCCCGGATCTCTCTCAGTTCCTGCGTGAATTTAAGAATTTCACCCTGGATACGATCCAGATTCGTCTGTTCAAAACCCTGTTTCTGTCGGATTTTTTCCACTTCCAAATCCCATTCAGACACTCTGGAGCTGTGAAGGCTTTCTTCGTCTTTCCGCGCTTCCAGTTCCTTCTGGGCCGTTTGAATCCGGGCTTCCACATCCTTTTCCAAAAGTTCGGAGGCTTCCAGTTCTCTGCGTATTTCCTCTTTTCCGTTCTGGATTTCTTCGATTTGGGATGCGATTTCCCTCTGCTCATTCTGCAGATCCCCGTAGCCCTGCTCTGTCTGCTCCTTCTTTTCCCTGGCAGCAGCTACGTTCATTCTCGCCGTATTCTGATGGATAAATTCCTCCTGGAGGGATGCTTTCACCTGCTCCAGTTCCATTCGCAGCTTGTTTCTGCGCTGCTTTGTTTTTTCGATTTCATCCAGCAGACGGTCAATGGATTTCAGCGTTTCCCTGACCCGTTTTTCCAGTTCCTCCATCTCCCGGCGTCTTCCCAGCAGATTGCTGTTGTTTTTGTAGGCGCCGCCGCTGATGGATCCTCCGGGATTAAACAGTTCGCCCTCCAGCGTTACCATGCGGAGACTATACTTATATTTACGGGCAATCCGTACCGCATTGTCTACATCGTCAACCACGACTATCCGCCCAAGCAGGGAAGCCGCCACATCCCGGTAGCGCTCCTGCGTATTCACCAGGGAATCCGCCAGCCCTAGCACTCCCGGTTCAGCCAGGACCTCCTTCATACGGAATTCCTGGCGGTTACGGATGCTGGTCAACGGAAGAAAGGTCGCTCTTCCGGCTTTATTCTGTTTCAGAAAAGCGATCATTTCCTTAGCCGTATCTTCCGTTTCCGTAACTATATTCTGTATACTTCCTCCCAGAGCAGTTTCGATGGCAACTTCGTATTTTTTTTCCACCTTGATAAGATCGGCAACGACTCCGATAATGCCCGGATTGGCACCCTTTTGCTCCATGACACGCTTTACGCTGCCGCCATACCCCTCATACCGTTCCGTCAGGTTGGAAAGTGCATCCAGTCTGGACTTATCCTGGTGATAGACCACCTGCGTATCCCGCAGCTTCTGATCCTTCCCTGAAAGTTCATCCCTCATCTGGTTCAGTTCTTCCTCAAGGACCGTCTGCCTGTCATTGAATACGGATATATTGTCATTGATCCGCAGAAATTCTTCTTCCAGTTTCCGGATAAGATCCTCCTGCTGGGCTTCATCGGATTTAGCGCGCAGAAGCCGGGAATTCAGTTCGGCCCTTCGTATCTGTATCTGCTCCAGCATGGTATCGAACCGGCCCATACGGGATTTTATCGTAGCCCGGTCATTTAATGCGGTAATAATGGTATTTTTCCCATTTTCTATATTCGCATTCAGTTCATCCATCTGTGCCTGTACTCTGGCAAGTTCTGTTTTGGCATCTTCTCTGGCTTCCTCCAGCCGGGAAAGCTGGGCATCCACTTTACCCTTATCCTCCAGGATGGACTCTTTATTCGCGGTCTGCGTATCAATTTCCTTCTGCAGGGTATCCTGACGGTTCAGAAAATGCTTTTCATTGCCTCTGACAGAATTAATCTGTTCCTTCAGGACATTGATTTCACCTTCCAGCTTTCCCCGGAGCATGCCGGTATCTGTAAGCTGGGAACGTTCCTCTTCGATTTGTTTATCCAGACGCTCGATTTCTGCCTGTACCCGCTCGTACTCTTCTTTGATATGCTCATATTTGGAAGAGGTATCCGCTAAATCGCCGGAAGCGATTTTCTGTTTTTCCGTTACCCCGGCAAGCTGTTCCCTGAGCCTGGCATTTTCCAGAAGAAAAATATCAATATCCAGAGCTTTGAGCGCTTCCTTTTTCTTCAGATAGATCTTTGCTTTTTCCGACTGTTTTTCCAGAGGCTCCACCTGTTTTTCCAGTTCACTCAGGATATCACTGACACGCAGCAGATTCTGCTTTTCATCTTCCAGCTTCTTCTGAGCGGCGGACTTACGTCTTTTAAACTTCACAATACCGGCGGCTTCGTCAAAAAGTTCTCTTCTTTCTTCCGGCTTTCCACTGAGGATTTTATCAATCTGGCCCTGGCCGATGATGGAATAGCCTTCCTTACCGATACCGGTATCATAGAAAAGCTCATTCACGTCCTTCAGTCTCACCGGAGAGCCGTTCATCAGGTATTCACTCTCCCCGGAACGGTAAATCCGCCTGGCAACGGTAACTTCATCGAACTCAATAGCGAGCTGGTGATCCCGGTTATCCAGAGTGATCGCCACATAGGCATAACCCATAGGCTTACGGACTTCCGTACCGGAAAAGATGACATCCTGCATGGAAGCGCCGCGCAGCTGTTTGATGCGCTGCTCCCCCAAAACCCAGCGGACAGCATCCGCAACATTGCTTTTCCCGCTGCCGTTGGGGCCTACAATACCGGTAATTCCGTTATGGAACTGAAACGTTATTTTGTTGGCAAAGGATTTGAATCCGTGTATCTCTATACTTTTTAAATACATAATTTTAATCCTTATTTTCTATGGAAGGCTTTGCATCCATGGAATACTTTACTTCCATATTCTTCCGCAGGGCCAGAATCGCTTCATAAGCCGCCTGCTGTTCCGCCGCTTTTTTGGTACGGCCCTTCCCTTTTCCGATGACCTCATTGTTCAGAACAGCATCCACCAGAAATTCTTTGTCATGATCCGGCCCTTCTTCACCGGTAAGCGCATAAACAAATTCAGCCTCCGGCATGGTCTGGATCATCTCCTGAAGTACTGTCTTACTGTCGTAAAAAAGGATTTTATTTTCCAGATCCGAAAGTACAAACCGATGAATAAAATCATGGGCCGCCTGAAACCCGCCGTCTAAATACAGAGCGCCGATAACTGCTTCCATAGCGTCCGAAGTTATGGAGTCCCTGCCTCTGCCGCCTGTAGCCTCTTCTCCTTTTCCCAGAAGCATATATTGCCCCAGTTCCAGATCCCTTGCGCAATAAGCCAATGCAGGCTCACATACCATAGACGAACGCAGCTTCGTCAGTTTCCCTTCCGGCATCTGCGGATTCTCGGAAAAAAGGAATTCGCTGGATACCAGTTCCAGCACCGCGTCACCCAAAAACTCCAGCCGTTCGTAATCTTCCAGCTTATTGATTTTCTGCTCATTGGCAAAGGAACTGTGGGTCAATGCCTGGCGGAGCAGATTTTTATTCCGAAATACATAGCCGATCCTTTTCTCAAGCCCTTCCAATGTATATTTTATACTCATAAGATCCTTTCCACAATTAAAAAGCCCTGTCCAGGTTTCCCCGCTTCGGGCTTTTTTAGCAAATTTCCATAATTGGCTCTTGTTTCCAGCCTCTTAGTTGCTGTTTTTTATTAATTCAACCGCTTCTCCCACCGTACTGATCCGTTCTGCATCCGCCGGTGAAATTTCGATTCCGAATTCTTCTTCTATTCCCATCACAATCTGGAACACATCCAAGGAATCCGCGCACAGGTCATCAATGAAGGTGGTGTCTACCGTAATTTCCTTGGGATCCACACACAATACTTCCGCAATGATAGTTCTGAGCTTGTCAAGTTCCATATCCTTTGTCCTTTCTCACTCGGCGGTCCCGGAAATCACTTTCCGGATCTTGCCGTTAATATCCTGTTCCTTAAAGGTCACGCACTGCAGAATGGTATTTTTGATTTCCACAGATTTGGAGCTTCCATGGGTCTTTACCACCAGCCCCTTAAGGCCGAGCAAAGGAGCTCCGCCATACTGTTCCAAATCAAAAGCCTTCAGTGTCTGCTTTAAGGCCGGTTTTACAAGAAGGGCACCGATTTTACTTCTCAGGTTCACCATCATGCCGCCTTTTACTTTTTTAATCAACGTGGCTCCCACTCCTTCATACAGCTTCAATACCACGTTTCCCACAAACGCTTCGCACACCACCACATCCGCAGCACCTGCAGGAATATCCCTGGCCTCTATGCTGCCGATAAAATTAATATCGGAGCATTCCTTCAGCATGGGAAAGGTTTCTTTGACCAGTGCGTTTCCTTTTTCCTCTTCTGCACCGATATTGACAATCCCCACCCTGGGATTTCTGATACCCATAACATTTTCCATATAAATGGATCCCATTTTGGCGAACTGCACCAGCTGGGAAGGCTTGGCATCCACATTGGCCCCGCAGTCAATCAGAAGAGAGGCCCCTTTTTCCGTCGGGATAAGCGGTGCCAGCGGCGGACGCTCCACCCCTTTGCTCCGGCCTACAATAACCTGTCCACCGGCCAGCACGGCTCCTGTGCTTCCCGCAGAAACAAAAGCATCGCATTTACCTTCCCTGACCAAATACAGCCCTTTTACAATGGAGGAGTCCTTCTTGCTGCGGATAGCCGCCACCGGAGGCTCTGCCATAGCGATCACTTCCGTGGCATTCACTACCTCCACCTGCTCCTCAGGATAGGTATATTTGGAAAGTTCCGCCTTCACCTGTTCTTCTTTCCCTACCAGGTATACCTTTATCTTCTTCTCTGCCCGGATCGCTTCCACTGCGCCCTTTACAATCTCACCGGGAGCATTGTCACCGCCCATAGCATCCACTGCCACTTTTACATATTCAGCCATAATCTATCCCTTTCTGCTTTTCCTGCATAACCGCTCAAACCTCGCAGCCAGGCTCCGGCAATCCCCGACGCTTTTTTACCGGCCGGAGAGGGGCAAAGCCCACCTGCGGAATTTGAGTGTCCTCTATAAATATACTAGACATGCCTGTAAAAATCAAGAGAATTGTCCCCGGAGACAGGTGAGGAGTACACTAAAAGTTACTGTTCACTCAGTGCTGTGCATTTACTGCACAGTACGTGAGAAAGTGATTCAAGAGTGCATAAACACAAACGCCGCAGACGATTTTAAATGGATTTATGCAGGTTACCGGTCACGGAGGGAACAGTAACCACTAAAAAAGCTTCCCTCAAGGATTCTTCATCCTCAGGAAAGCTTTTGGTTTTTTTCTTTTCATTAAGCTTCTGTGTTAATGATCTCTCTCTTGTTGTAAGAACCGCAAGCCTTGCATACTCTGTGGGGCATCATCAGAGCGCCGCATTTGCTGCACTTAACCAGAGTCGGAGCACTCATTTTCCAGTTTGCTCTTCTCTTATCTCTTCTGGATTTGGAAGATTTATTCTTAGGACAGATAGACATTACTTACACCTCCTTGTTCTCACGAAAGATATCCATAATTGCCGCCATTCTGGGGTCCGGAACAAAAGTATCGCAATCGCATTTCCCTTCATTCAAATCTTTCCCGCAGACACTGCAAAGTCCTCTGCAGTCCTCTTTACAGAGGATTTTCATCGGCCAGCATGTAATGATTTCATTGCTTATCAGGCTGTCTACATTCAGCTGATATCCTTCCAGAAATCCACGCTCCTCATCCTGCTCCTGCTCATCCGCCGCATCGGGCGAAACAGCCTGTACAGAAAAGTGAAGTGCAAATTCCCTTGTTACTTCCCGAAGGCACCTGTCACATTTCAATTCTACCTTTACTTCCGCTTCTGCTTCAATGGATGCTCTTCCCTGTCCGTTATTGGTAAGGGTAAGCGTCACCGGTGTTTTCTCCAGTATTCGGAATTCTTCACCCTGAAAGCATAGGCTTGTCAGTTCCAGCGGAACTTCTTTTGTAACAGACTTTTCTTCTTCTGTAAAGACATCTGTCATATTGATTAACATAGTAGACTCCCAACGAATCCGGCTAAACCGAATCTCATTCGCACTTCAACAATTATACATAACCGGAAACGCTTTGTCAACCACCAAATTTAAAAGGATATTCCTTAATCCCGCACAACAGCATGTCCCAGAAGGTAATTTTTCCACAGCTGGTAATATTTCGCCTTCAGATGGATCTGATCAAAGGTATATTCCGTCACCAAATCGCCGTTGGCATCGCTTACCGCATCATTAACCTCCAGATAAAAGATATCCTGATTATTCGCCATGGCCGCAAGCGCTGCATTTCTGGCATTGATATTCTCGTTATTGAAGATTTTGTCCGTCCGGCTTTTTTCCCCGCTCACACGCATAATACCCTGTACATAAATAATTGCGTCCGGCTGCAGCTGCCTGATGCGGTTTACCGCATTCGCATACACGGTGAAAAAGCTTTCCGTCGTTCCCCTGCCCAGTTCATTAATGCCAAGCATAATATAAATCTTCCCAAACTGTTTCTGCGACAGGGCTTCTTCAATGGTAACCTTGGTGCCGTCCTCCAGTTCGGCCACCTTTTTCGGGGAATCAAATACATTGTAAATGGTGAGTGAGGTTGCCGCGTAGAAGGTTACCTTATCATCAAAACCGGCGTATTCATCAAGGCCTACCGTTCTGGAATCCCCGATAAACAGCGCATCATCAAAATAAGATTCATCCACCTGGGTAAACGTATAGGTCTTGTTTGCATCCTCTGTCAAACCGTCCTGTCCCGTCTCTTCCCCGGCCTCTGTCTGCTGCCCTTCTGCCGTTTCCTGCCCGGTGCTTTCTTCAGCCGTCCGGTTACCGGACACGCTGTCCGTACCGGGTATCTGCATCGGTATCTGCTGCGTTTGCTGATCCGTCACTTCTTCCTGAATCAGCTGCCCGAATTTATCATACCTGGGCTGGGCCGTATTTGCCGATACCATACTGCTGCCGTCCCACACTTCCGGGGCAGCGCTGTTTTCCGACACCCCGTCTCCCTGATTCTGTGAATTACCGGAAACCGTTGTTTCACTTCCTGCATCTGCCGTTTCCTCTGCCGCCGGAGTGCTCTCCTGCACCGTTTCCTCTGCATCAGTATTTTCTTCTTCCACGCCGTTCTGCGCGTCTGCCATAGCCGGACTGGTTTCACGCGCGAACAGCTCCCACGGATAAACCCCGTCCTTCCATCCCTGGAAAACCAGCGACAAGCCGGGAGTCATCCATCCGTCCTGCTTGCTGTAGGAGGCATATATGGTATGCTCTCCTGCATATCCGGCGCCTGTTATTAACAACCCGCTTACCAAAAGAATCAGGAAAAGCGGATATTTGTTCCAATTTTTCATTTATATGCCACCTTAAAATCTGAAATACATAAACGGATTATTTGCCGCATTGGTCAGCTGATAAACAGCCATCCAGAATAACACCAGCAGAAGCGCGTTGGCGTACCATCTTTTCCTGTGCTTGTTAAACCATGCGGAAACCACAGGAACACAGAAGAAAATCCCCGCCAGCAACAGCCACCAGTACATGGAAAAATACTTGAGGATATCCTGAGGGTTCAATGTCTCCCCGATACCGAAAAAGGGAAACAGACGGCCGAAGTAAATACCCAGATCCGGCAGGCTGGTCACAGCGAATATCACCCAGGTAAGCGGAATGATAATCCATACATAAATGTGGGAAAACACCTTATGCCGGCCCAGCCATTCTCCATAAAAAAGTTTCTCCAGAATAACAAACACACCGACCGTGATCCCCCACAGCAGGAAATTCACACTGCCTCCGTGCCACAGCCCCGTAAGAAGCCATACAATACACAGATTAAACAGCAGACGGGGAAGCCCCTTCCGGTTGCCTCCCATAGGTATATAAACATAATCCCTGAACCAGCTTCCCAGCGTCATATGCCATCTGCGCCAGAAATCGCTGACGGAAGATGCCATATAAGGCTGGTTAAAGTTCTTGATATAAGGCAGTCCGATCATCATACCGATCCCCACCGCCATCAGGGAATAACCTTCGAAATCAAAATACAGCTGCAGGGAATAGGTAAAGGCCCCCAGCCATGCAAGCGGCGTGGATATACTTTCAAACCCTATAGTCTGTATATCATTCCAAAGAAGTCCAAGCCTGTCGGCAAGAAGCACCTTGGCCCCCAGCCCAATCACAAGCAGCCGCAGCCCGTCTTCAAACCGCTCCGGTATGCAGCCCAGATGCTCCAATCCCTCCGAGGCATCCTCATACCGCATAATAGGGCCGCTTGTAAGCTGGGGAAACATACATACATAGGAACCGAACCCCCAGAACGAGGTATCCGCTTCCACCTTCCCGCGGAAAACATCCATCTGGTAAGAAATCATTTTAAAGGTATAAAAACTGATTCCGAGGGGAAGAAGAATATTGCTGTCCACCGCATTGCCGATTTTAAAGAACGCCAGTACCCCCACATCGGTTATAAGAGCCAGCAGCAGCCATTTGCGCCTCTTTTTATCCCTCCACCTGCTGTGAAGGAAGGGGGATTCAATATCCGCCCTCATATTCTTTCCTATGAGGAAATTCAGTCCGGTGCAGGCCAGCAGAAGGAACACGAACTGAGGCTCTCCGCAGGCATACATGAGGATGCTTCCTATAAAAAGTACAATTTTCCGATATTTAACAGGGGTAAGGTAAAAAATAACCAGAAATACAGGCAGGAACCGAAAAAGGAATTCCAGACTGCTGAATACAAGGCTATTCTGACTTACTATGTTTCCTAAATCAAATCCTGCCACAATCTCCACTCCAGACATCACATTTACTTGCATGTTACCGACAAAAACCGACCGGATTCAGCCTATTAAGCATAATACATTTTAATAGGAATGAAAAGAGAATTTTCGCTTTTTTTTAAACTTAATATTTTCTTAAAGGAATTGTAAACTTTTGCCTTATGTCCCGCGGCGGCCTTATTCTGCCGCGAGAACCCCTGCTTTCATACTGCTTACATATTTCTTCAACGCTTCCCCGGCGTGTTCGCCGTTGGCTGCAATAATCTTTACAATTGCGCTGCCTACAATGGCTCCGTCAGATACGGCTGCCATATTACGGGCCTGCTCCGGCGTACTGATGCCAAATCCCACCGCGCAGGGGATATCGGTGACTTTACGTACCATATCCACGATAGAAGAAAGATCCGTAGTAATTTGGCTCCGCACACCGGTTACGCCCATAGAGGATACAATATAAAGGAATCCGGACGCGTCCCCGGCAATCTTGCGGATACGTTCCTCCGAGGTGGGGGATATCATGGAAATGAGATCCACGCCATTGGCAGCGGCGACGGGTGCCAGCTCTCCTTTCTCCTCAAAAGGCAGATCCGGAATGATAATGCCGTCAACGGCAAGCTCCCTGCATTTTTGGAAAAAAGCATCATATCCGTAATGGAACACCGGATTCAGATAGGTGAGGAACACCAGCGGTATCTGCGATTTTTCCCTCACCCTGCGGACGATTTCAAAAACGCCGTCCGTGGTCATCCCTCTCTGCAGGGCGCGGATATTAGCTTCCTGTATAACCACGCCTTCCGCTGTCGGGTCGGAAAACGGGATGCCGATTTCTACAAGATCCGCTCCTGCCTCTTCCATATCCAGAATATATTCCACTGTTTTTTCCGCGCTCGGATCCCCTGCGGTCAAAAAGGCAATGAACGCTTTCCCGTTCTGAAATGCATTTTTTATCTTACTCATCGATATTCCTCCCTCTGTACCGGGCAATCGCGGCAACATCCTTGTCGCCCCTTCCGGACAGGCATATGATAATGCTGTCATCTCTGCTGTACTGTGCCGCTATCTTTCTAACATGGGCTACGGCGTGGGCACTCTCGATGGCGCAGATAATTCCTTCTGTGCGGGCCAGATATTCGAAGGCATCCACCGCTTCATCATCGGTAACAGGTACATACAGTGCTCTGTTGGTATCATGCAGATATGCGTGCTCTGGCCCGATCCCCGGATAGTCCAGGCCGGCGGAGATGGAATATACCGGAGCAATCTGTCCGTATTCGTCCTGACAGAAATAGGATTTCATCCCATGGAAAATCCCCAAAGTCCCTTTTGCCATCGTGGCGGCATGCTGACCGCTGTCCAGTCCCCGCCCGGCCGCCTCACAGCCGATAAGCTCCACGCTGTTATCAGGGATAAAATGGTAAAACATTCCCATGGCATTACTGCCGCCGCCCACACAAGCCACTACAGCCGCAGGAAGTTTTCCTTCCTTCGCAAGGATCTGTTCCCTGGCCTCTGCGCTGATTACACTCTGGAAATCCCGGACCATCATAGGGAACGGATGGGGGCCCATAACCGATCCCAGGACATAATGGGTATCCGCCACCCGGTTCGTCCATTCCCGCATCGTCTCGTTCACTGCATCCTTAAGCGTCTGCGTTCCGCTTGTTACCGGGTGCACCTTTGCGCCCAGAAGCTCCATGCGGTATACATTAAGAGCCTGTCTGTCCGTATCCTCCTTACCCATGAAAACTTCGCATTCCATACCGAGGAGCGCCGCTGCCGTGGCAGTTGCCACTCCGTGCTGTCCTGCCCCCGTTTCCGCTATCACCCTCGTCTTTCCCATCTTTTTAGCAAGAAGCACCTGCCCCAGCACATTATTTATTTTATGGGAACCGGTATGATTCAGATCTTCCCTTTTCAAATATATTTTTGCGCCGCCCAGATCCTCCGTCATTTTTTCTGCAAAATAAAGCAGGGAGGGACGGCCCGCATACTCCTTTAAAAGCCGCGCCAGCTCCTCATTGAATTCCTTATCTTCTTTATAATACGCATAGCACTCTTCCAGCCGGAGCAGTTCATTCATCAGGGTTTCCGATATATACTGTCCGCCAAATTCACCAAAACGTCCTTTACTCATCACATCGATTCCTCTCTTTTCCGGCCCTGCCGCTCTCCTGCAGCATCCGGGTTTCTTGTTCCGCCAGTCAGACGGCCGGTAACAGTTCAGACAGGTCCAGACTGTTACCGCATCCAGCCAATAAATTCGCTGCGCGATGGGCCGGATGCCTGTTTCCACTACTCTCTCCTACGGTCTCGCAGTTAAATGCGAACGGACGCGGCAGCCTTCATAAAGTCTGTTATTCTGCCCCGATCCTTTTTGCCTGCTCGTTCCACGCCGCTGCTCACATCCAGGGCAAAGGGGGCAAACAGCCGTACCGCTTCTGCCGCATTACAGGCATTCAGTCCTCCGGCCAGGAAAAATGGTTTTTCCACGTTCCGTGCCCGGTCGGCCAGGGACCAGTCAAAAGGTTTTCCCTCTCCGCTACCTCCGTCAAACAGCAGATAATCCGCTTGGCTGTCCTTCCATTCCGCCAATTCCCTGCCGTCGGTAACCCGTACCGCTTTAATCACCGGTTTCCCGCTTTCCTTACGTATGAAAGCGATTTCGGCCTCTGTCTCCTGCCCATGAAGCTGGGCGGCATCAATCACACCTTTTTGCAGAAGCTTGACAATCTGTTCCGGTTTTTCGTTTACAAAAACACCTACCGGGCAGATTTCCTCCCGCAGCAGTCTTCTTAAGGCAGCCGCCTGTTGTGCACTCACCTGCCTGCGGCTTCTGGCGAATACAAAGCCTATATAATCCGGCCCCGCCTCGTTTACATAGCGAATATCCTCCCGGCGGCTCAGGCCGCAGATTTTCACCCGGATACCGCCCTCCCCCTTCTGTGAAAAAGAGGACGGAAACGGCTTCACAGGTTCCCCCGCAGTCTGTCCAGTTCCCTGCGTTTATCCGGACTGCGCATCAACGTTTCACCGATCAACACCGCATTGGTGCCGTTTTCCCGAAGGGTACGGATATCCTCCGGGGTTTTCATACCGCTTTCCGAAACAAAAAGGATATGCGGCGGTACCAGCTGACGCAGTCTGACGGAATTGGTGATATCCACCCGGAAGGTTTTCAGGTCCCGGTTATTCACACCGAGGATCCTGGCCCCGCAGCGCAGCGCCATTTCCACCTCTTTTTCATCATGCGCCTCCACCAATGCAGACAGGCCCAGGCTGTCCGCAAGCGCTATAAAACCTTTCAGTTCCTCTTCCGTGAGGATGGCGCAGATCAGAAGCACGGCCGCAGCTCCCAGCAGCTTCGCCTCATAAATCATATAGGCATCCACGGTAAAATCCTTCCGCAGCACCGGAATGGAAACACTTCCGGCAATTTCCCGGAGGTAACTGTCCCTTCCCAGAAAGAATTCCGGTTCTGTCAGTACGGATATGGCGGCCGCTCCCGCTGCTTCATAGTCAGAAGCGATTTCCAGATAAGGGAAATCCGGTGCGATAAGTCCTCTGGAGGGGGACGCTTTTTTTATTTCGCAGATAAAGGACAGCCCCTCTGCCGCCAAAGCCTGTTCCAGGGGAAATCCGGTATTCTTCTCCCGTTTTTCCGCTTCCCTGCGCAGGTTTTCCAACGGGAACTCCTGTTTCCTTGCCGCTGTCCGTATTCTCGTTTTTTCAGCAATCGTATCAAGTATCATGGTTTTCTCCATTCTCTTATTGTGAAAGCTCCGCTTCCACAGCGGACGGCCATTCGGCCCGGCTGCAGCTCAGCTGTTGGAATACGCCACAAATTCCTCCAGTTTTTTCTTCGCCCTTCCGCTGGAAATAATCTCTTCCGCCATCCTCACGCCGGCTTCCATGCTTTCCGCTTTTCCCGCAATATAAAGTGCTGCCCCGGAATTCAGGATTACCGCATCGGCCTTCGGGCCTTTTTCTCCCTCCAGTATACTTCTGGTAATGGCCGCGTTTTCTTCCGGTGTGCCGCCTTCCAGTTCTTTTTTGTCACATTTGGCAAAGCCGAACTGTTCCGGTTCGATATAGTAGGTTTTATAGTCCCCGTCCTTCACTTCACACACATAAGTCCGGGCGCTCATGGAGATTTCATCCAGTTTATCCATGCCGTATACCACCATGGCGCTTTTCACTCCCAGATTAACAAGGACCCGTGCCAGCGGCTCCACCAGAGCTTCATCGTATACTCCCATAACCTCCATATTGGCACCGGCCGGATTGGCAAGCGGACCCAGGATATTGAAAATGGTCCTGATTCCCAGTTCCTTGCGCACAGGGCCTACATAACGCATGGCCGTATGGTATTTCTGGGCAAACAGGAAACAGATGCCGATTTCTTTGAGCAGTTCGGCGCTTCTTGCAGGCGCTATGGCGATATTCACTCCCAAAGCCTCCAGGACATCCGCCGCACCGCACTTGCTGGACGCAGCTCTGTTACCGTGCTTTGCCACCGGTACCCCGCCCGCCGCAATCACTAACGCCGAGGTTGTGGAAATATTAAAAGAATTGGATTTATCCCCGCCGGTTCCCACGATTTCCAACACATCCATATCATTCAGAAGGCGCACGCAGTGGTTTCTCATTTCCTCCGCAGACCCCGTAATTTCCTCAATTGTCTCACCCTTCATGGAGAGCGCTGTAAGATAAGCGCTCTTCTGGATATCGGAGGCTTCTCCGCTCATGATTTCATTCATAACCTCTTTTGCCGCTTCATATCCGATGTTTTCTCCGTTTGCCAGTCTGGCAATTGCTTCTTTAATCATTTTTCCATCCTTTCCTGCCTGCAGTTTTGTTGCCGTAAATGCGCAGGCCTGCCTAAACTGTTAATTCCTGTGTTACGGCCTTTTCCGCCGTTTGATCCAGCAGATTCCGAATGATATCAATTCCTTCCGGTGTCAATACCGATTCCGGATGAAACTGCACCCCGTACACGGGAAATTCTCTGTGTTCCACCGCCATTACCTCTCCGTCCGCCGTTTTTGCCGTAACGCGCAGGGCTTCAGGCATGCTCTCCGGTACGGCTGCCAGAGAATGATATCTTGCCACCTGCATGTTTTCTCCCAGTCCTCGGAAAAGTGTACTGTCCTCTTCCGTCAAAACCTCGGAGGTCTTTCCATGCATCAGTTCCTTTGCATATCCAATTTCGGCCCCAAATACCTCACATATGGCCTGATGTCCCAGGCATACGCCGAATATAGGGATCTTCCCTGCAAGACGATACACGACATCCTCACAGATGCCCGCATCCGCGGGTTTTCCCGGTCCCGGAGACAGGACAATCAGTTCCGGGGCCAGCCCTATAATAGCATCCACCGTCATCTCATCGTTTCGTATCACGTGGATATCCGGGTTTATGGAGCCGATCAACTGATACAGATTATAGGAAAAGCTATCGTAATTATCTATCAGCAGAATCATCCGTCGATTCCTCCTTCCGCCGCTTCCAATGCCATTCTGACGGCTTTTGCCTTATTGATGCATTCCTGGTATTCCTTTTCCGGTTCACTGTCCGCCACAATACCGGCTCCGGAACGGATAAACACCTTACCATTTTTGGCATACGCCAGCCGGATGGCTATACAGGTATCCATGTTTCCGGTAAAGGCAAGATAACCTACAGCACCGCCATAAATACCTCTTTTATTGTTTTCCAGTTCATTAATGATTTCACAGGCCCGCAGCTTTGGGGCGCCGGAAAGGGTACCCGCCGGAAGAATGGCATCCACCGCATCCAGGGCGTCCCTTTTTTCATCAAGCGTTCCGGAAACCGTGGAACCTATATGCATGACATGGGAAAACCGCTGCACCGACATATATTTTTCCACCTTCACCGTTCCGATCCGGCTGATTTTTCCGATGTCGTTTCTCCCCAAATCCACCAGCATATTATGCTCCGCACATTCCTTTTTATCGGCAAGCAGCTCCTGTTCTAGCTCTTCGTCCTCCTCCCGTGTCATACCTCTGGGCCTGGTCCCTGCCAGCGGGAAAGTATATAACTGCCCCTCTTCCAGCTTCACCAGGGTTTCCGGGGAAGCACCCGCCACTTCCATAGTATCACTGGAGAAATAGAACATGTAAGGAGAGGGGTTTATCGTCCGCAGAAGACGGTAGGTATCAAAAAGGCTTCCTTCCATAGCCGCTTCAAGCCGGTTGGACAGCACCACCTGGAAGATATCCCCCTCCCGGATGTAATGCTTCGCCTTTTCCACCATGGCACAGTATTCTTCCCGGCAAAACAGAGGACGGAACCCGGAACGAAGCTTCAGCGGCGGTATATCCGCCTTTTGCCCGCTTTGTATTAAGTCAGCCATATGCTTCAATTCTTCTTTGGCCTTCTGGTAGGAATGCGTCAAATCATCCGCTTTTGCATTTGCAATCAGAATGATTTTCTGTCTGTAATTGTCAAAGGCAATCACTTTGTCAAACAGCATCAGATCCACGTCCTGAAATCCTTCCGAATCCACGGCGTCCAGCTGCAGGGACGGTTCGCTGTATTTGATATAATCATAAGAAAAATATCCCACAAGCCCGCCGGTAAAAGGCGGAAGGCCCTTAAGCAGAGGGCTTCTGTTTTCTTTCAGAATCTGACGGATTGTTTCTCTTGGATTTCCTTCGTATTCCATGGCAGGCAACGTATTTCCGGCTTCTGCGGGGCCGGTGATTTTCACATGACCGTCGCGGCAGGTAATTTCCAAAATCGGTTCATATCCGAGAAAAGTGTAGCGTCCCCATCGTTTATTATCCTCTGCACTTTCCAGCATATAACAGTGGCGGCTGGTATTTTTCAGAATCCGCATGACCTCGGCAGGAGTAATCGTATCCGCATAAAGTTCCCTGGTCAGAGGAATCAGGCCATACTGCCCTTCCGATAACAATTTTTCTGCCTGTTCCATACTTAATGTTTCCATATTCCCTCCAATTCTCTGTCCGCTCCCGGTTTATGTTTGTTTTTCCACACAAAAAACCCGTCCATGACAGAATACAAATAAAGCCTTCTGTCAAGGACGGGTAAATTCCAACACCCGCGGTGCCACCTTGATTCACGTAAAATAACGTGCCCTCGCCGGATACCATCATATCCGCGGCAACTGACGTATGCCTCACGTCATAGCTACAGAAAAGCCCTGCGGCCCTCTTTCACCATGCCCTCCGTGGTCCATTTAACAGGCTGCGTTCTGTCCGTTCTCAGCATTCCGGACTCTCTGTAAGTGCACGATCTGTTTTTATCTCCACATCATCGGTTTTAAAAACATTGTTTTGTTATTTGATGTTTTATTTTATTGCATTATAACGCCAAAGTTCATAAAAGGCAAGGGAAAAATTAAATTTTCTCCTGCCGCCGCTATTATGCCGCTATTATTTTATGCTGTAATACCGGCTTTTGCGAAATAAACAGGAAGGTGAAAATTCGGAGTTTCATTATCAATGCTGTGGAAAGCCGCATAATGCTCAATTTCAGGGCTTTCGGAAATTTTATAAAAATTACAGTAAAATTCCGTCGTTTTATCCAGGGCCTCCAGCCCGCATTCTCTGCGCAGAAAGGTTTCCGGAATCAAGAGGGATACCTTCCATTGCTTATCCTCCGCCTCCGCCCTGCATCCGCATTCTTCCAGATATATTTCCGGCATGGGAGCCCTGTTTTTTCTGCCTTTGCCATATGCGGCATACAGCGCCCCATTCCCGTTCACCTCAAAGTTAACATACATTGCATCGTTGGTAAGGGATTCCCCTTTTTTCGGAAATGCAAGAAATACTTCCATGGCGCTGTCTTTGCATACCGGATCCATATAGTTATGGTATTCCCTTTTCGGATTTTCTTCCTCACATACCATTTCCACCAAAAAGCCTTTCTCCCGGATATAACCCATCCGCACGCGGGCCGCCGGCTTTACCCGGCAGGTCCACAAGTAGTTGTCCATCCGGGCCTCCTCACATTTCCCGATCTCCTCTGCAGAATTGATTTCTTTCACTTTATATTCCATTTAGTATCCTCTTTCCGCATCTGTGCCTGGCAGCGGTCCTCATTGGTCTGACTTAAGGATTTCCGCCGTTTCTCTGGCAATAGCCAATTCCTCGTTCGTGGGGATTACCAGCACTTTCGTTCCACTGCCCGGCCTGGAAATTACGATCTCCTCGCCGCGTTTATGATTTGCTTCCTCATCCAGAGTGATTCCCAGGAAAGACAGGCTACTGCATACCATATCACGGATAATGGGACTGTTCTCGCCCAATCCCGCGGTAAAGCAGATTGCATCCACGCCGTCCATTTCCGCCGCATAAGCGCCGATATATTTGATCACCCTTTGGGTAAATGCCTTAAGCGCACGGACCGCATCCGTATTCCCTTCCAGATAAGCATCCTCCAGATCCCTGAAATCGGAAGAAAAACCATTGGAAAGGCCGTAGACACCGGATTCCTTATTCAGGATATTCATGATCGCATCAATGCTCTTCCCTTCCTTATGGGCAATAAATTCAATGATAGCCGGATCGACATCACCGCTTCTTGTCCCCATCACCAGCCCTTCCAGGGGTGTTAACCCCATGGATGTATCGATACATTTTCCGTATTTGACAGCCGATACGGACGCACCGTTCCCCAAATGGCAGACGATAGTCTTCAGGCTGTCATAGGGCCGTCCCAGAACCGCCGCCGCTCTCCGGGATACATAGGCATGGCTTGTCCCATGGAAACCGTATCTTCTGATTTTATAATCCTGATAATAGTGATAGGGAATCGCATACATGTATGCTTCTTCCGGCATGGTCTGATGAAATGCGGTATCAAATACCCCCACCATAGGCGTTCCGGGCATAAGAGCTTCGCATGCTTCAATACCGATAAGATTAGCCGGATTATGAAGCGGCGCCAACTCACAGCAATCCTGAATGGCCTTCTTTACTTCTGCCGTTATCAGCGTAGCTTTTGCAAAATGCTCCCCGCCGTGTACCAGGCGGTGTCCCACCGCTCCAATCTCCTGAAGACTTTTCACCACCCCGGTCTTATCATCTGTCAGGGCTTTCAGTACCAGGCTGATGGCTTCCTTGTGATCCTTCATGGAAGCTTCCGTGATCTGCTTTTCCCCACCCGCAGGGGTATATACCAAACGGCTTCCCTCAATTGCGATTCTCTCGCACAGCCCTTTTGCAATCAGCTTCTCACTCTGCGAATCAATCAGCTGAAATTTTAAGGAGGAGCTTCCGCAGTTAATAACTAAAATATTCATAGTAGTAATCCCTTTCTTTATACCAGCTGTGCCTGTACTGCCGTCAGTGCCACAACTCCTACGATATCTTCCCAGGAACAGCCTCTGGAAAGGTCGTTAACCGGCCTCGCAATCCCCTGAAGCATAGGGCCGTAGGCTTCCGCCCTGCCCAACCGCTGCACCAGCTTGTAACCGATATTTCCTGCGTCAAGGTTAGGGAATATCAATACATTCGCTTTGCCTGCCACATCGCTGTCGGGCGCTTTGGATTTGGCAACCTTAGGCACAAGTGCCGCATCTGTCTGCAGTTCACCGTCCAGAGTCAGATGCGGGTATTCCTCATGGGCGATTTCCACCGCCTTTACCACCTTGTCCACCAGGGCATGATGGGCGCTTCCCTTCGTGGAATGGGAAAGCATGGCAATAATAGGTTTTGCCCCGATAAGCTGCTTAAAGCTCTTGGCGCTGGTATCCGCAATTGCCGCCAGTTCTTCCGAAGTAGGATCCTGATTCAGGCCGCAGTCTGCAAATAAAAAGGTTCCGTGCTCTCCGTATTCGCAATCCGGAACATCCAGGATGAAGAAAGCGGAAACAAGCTTTACGCCGGGAGCCGTACGCAGGATCTGAAGAGACGGTCTTAAAACGTCCGCTGTGGCATGACACGCACCGGCTACCATTCCGTCCGCATCATTGGCCTTTACCATGACCACGCCGAAGGTAAGGGGATCGCTGATCAGAATCTCCCTGGCCTTCTCAACCGTCATCCCCTTCGCCTTTCTCGACTCGTAAAGCAGTTCTACATATTCATCCAATTTATCCGTCTTAGAAGGGTCAATCACCGTCACTCCGGCCAGATCCACTTCCAGCCAGCCGGCGCCGTCCATAATCTTTTCTTCGTTGCCCACCATAATAATATTGGCAATCCCTTCATGCAGCACATGCGCCGCAGCGATAAGAGTTCTCTTATCATTTGTTTCCGGCAGTACTATCGTTTTTCTGTCAGCCCTTGCTTTTTCTTTAATTGTGTCAATATAAGACATACCCAAAAAACTCCTTTCTATTCCACTTCTTCCAATTTTTGTCGTTCTTTCATCGTCTGAGTAAATTATATCGGATTCCTTTTTTGTATACAAGGCCAATTTCCTGAAATTATTGTACAAAATCTTGCACATTTCACAAATATGCCAAAATTGTTCGTGAATTTGTACAAAACCTGCAGTCTGTCAAATTTATATCATTGTCCCTCGCTCTGAAACATGCTATTCTTGTTGTAAACTGTTCAGCAGCTTCACAGTTGCTTCTTGCTGCAGTACAGACCCGCAGCGGCTGCGTAATCCTGACAGGAAAGGAACGGAAAGGACTTTATACATGAAGGTTACCGGAATTATTGCAGAATATAATCCATTTCATAAAGGGCACGCCTATCATATACAAAAAGCAAAGGAACTCACGCAGGCTGATTACCTGGTTGTGGTTATGAGCGGAGATTTTACACAGAGAGGGACACCTGCCCTTCTGGACAAGTATTCCCGCGCCCGGATGGCCCTTGCCTGCGGCGCGGATTTGGTTCTGGAGCTGCCGGTGCGGTTTGCCTGTGCCAGCGCGGAATTCTTTGCAGGCGGTGCGGTTTCGCTGCTGCACCAGCTGGGTGTTGTGGACGCTCTCTGTTTCGGAAGTGAATGCGGGGACATCGAAAAGCTGCAAAAAGCTGCTGCCGCACTCTCGAAAGCGGAAGCTTCGGAAATCTATGGAAATACTCTGCGGGAAGGATTGCGCGGCGGGCTGTCTTTTCCTGCCGCCCGGGCAAAAGCTATGGGATATGGGGAGGATGAAGCCGGCAGTTTATTGGCGCTTCCCAACAATATCCTTGGTATAGAATACTGCCGTGCTCTGCTGGGCCTGCAAAGCGCAATCCGGCCGGTTACCCTCCTTCGGAAGGGAGCCGGCTATCATGATGCACAAATCCATGGAGAAAAGGACTGTTCCTCCGGCTTCAGTTCGGCATTTGCCATCCGCCATGCCCTGCAGAAGGGCGGCGGCTTTGCTGATATCTGCGGTTCTCTTCCCGAAGAGACAAGGGAAATCTGGCAATCCGGCCTCCGGGAAGGAGGAACGGTATCTGAAAAAGATTTTTCCCCTCTTCTACGTTACCGAATGCTGCTGGAGGAAGAAAACGGCTTTTCTTCCTATGCGGATGTCACACCGGATTTTTCGGACCGGCTGAGAAAGAATTTGAACCACTTTACGGACTGGCATGAATTCTGCCTTCTGCAGAATTCCAAAGATATGACATACACACGGATCAGCCGGTGTCTTTGCCATATCCTTTTGGGACTTACAGGAGAAAAGCAGGAAGCAAGCAAGCGTCTGTCATTTTCTTCCTATGCCCGTCCTCTTGGTTTCCGAAAAAATGCAGTTCCTCTTCTGCACGCTATTAAACAGAATACAAATATCCCTTTCCTGCCCAAACTGGCGGATGCGCCAAAACTCCTTTCCCCTTTTCAGGAAGAAATACTGAAGGAAGACATAAAGGCCTCTCATATTTACCAGACTGTAGTCAGCGGCAAATATGACAAGCCTTTTCTGAATGAATACCAGCGTCAGATTCCTGTCCTGTAACACAATTGCCGCAAGGCACTTGTGTTACAAGACAGCTGAATACCTCAGTTCTTAAAGCTGTGAATCGGCGCAGGGATTCTTCCTCCCCGGTTCACAAAGGCTTCACAGCCAAAGGAATTCACAGGCATAATGGGCGCATGACCCAGCAGGCCGCCGAATTCCGCATGATCTCCCACTTTTTTCCCGATAACAGGAATAAGGCGGACTGCGGTCGTCTTCTGGTTTACCATACCGATCGCCATCTCATCCGCGATAATTCCGGAAATCGTGGATGCCTTGGTATCACCGGGAACCGCGATCATATCCAGCCCCACAGAGCAGACACAAGTCATGGCTTCCAGCTTTTCCAGGGTAAGCGCTCCTGCAGTGACCGCATCTATCATTCCCTGATCTTCGCTCACGGGAATAAATGCGCCGCTTAAACCTCCCACATAAGAAGATGCCATAACGCCGCCCTTTTTCACCTGATCGTTCAGCAGCGCCAGCGCCGCCGTAGTTCCGGGCGCTCCGGCATGCTCCAGGCCAATTTCACAGAGAATATCCGCCACACTGTCACCGATGGCTGGTGTAGGAGCCAGGGAAAGATCCACAATACCGAAAGGGATCCCAAGCCTTCTGGAGGCTTCTCTTGCTACCAGCTGGCCCACCCGGGTTACTTTAAATGCAGTTTTCTTGATAGTTTCGCAGAGGATTTCAAAACTCTCTCCTCTCACCTTTTCCAGCGCCGTCTTCACGACTCCCGGTCCGCTGACACCCACATTTATAATCTTGTCCGCCTCCGTCACGCCATGGAAGGCCCCCGCCATAAAGGGATTGTCATCCGGCGCATTGCAGAATACCACCAGCTTGGTGCAGCCGGAAGAATCGGTTTCTTTCGTATATTCCGCCGCTTCCAGAATAATCTGCCCCATCAGCCGGACTGCATCCATATTGATTCCCGTCTTGGTGGAACCCAGATTCACGGAGCTGCAGACTCTTTCTGTTCTGGCGAGCGCCATGGGGATAGAACGGATTAACAGTTCGTCAGCCGGCGTCATACCCTTGGATACCAGAGCCGAATAGCCGCCGATAAAGTTCACACCCACTTCCTTTGCCGCCCTGTCCAGGGTGTCCGCTATGGTTGCGAAATCCTCCGGTGTCTTGCAGGCGGCTCCGCCTATCAGGGCTATAGGGGTGACTGATATTCTCTTATTTACAATAGGAATCCCATATTCCCGGGAAATCTCTTCCCCCACCTGTACCAGATTGCTGGCCGCCTGTGTGATTTTACGGTAAATTTTATCGTTTACCCGGTCAAGCTCTGCATCGATACAATCCAGAAGGCTGATACCTAAAGTTATGGTCCGCACATCCAGATTTTCCTTTTCGATCATTTTATTCGTTTCATTGACTTCAAATATATTAATCATACCTTAAACCTCTTCACTCCCGTTATCAGATCCTGTGCATCTGGTTAAAGATTTCTTCGCTCTGGCATTTGATAATAACACCAATTTTCTCTCCCAGTCCGGTCAGTTCATCCGTGATGTCTCCAAAAGGCTTGCCGGTATGGTTCATATCCACTATCATCATCATGTTAAAATAGCCCTGGACAATCGTCTGGCTGATATCCAGGATATTAATATTATTTTCCGCCAGATAGGTACACACTCCAGCAATAATGCCAACCGTATCATGGCCCACTACCGTAATAATTGTTTTTTTCATATACTTTTCCTCCACTCTTACTTATACGATGTAATCGTTCAGACAAACCTGAACGGATACTATGCGATTTCGATTAAACGGGAAACCTCGCTCCGTTTTGCCACCTGAATCGGAAAATCCCCTGCCTTATAACAGGTATCCGACTGAGTAATTTCCAGCTTCACCGTTTCATAAGCCAGCTCCGGCAGATTATTTTCCTTACTGAGGTGCCCCAGGACGATATACTGAAGCTTGTCATGCAGCAGACGGCTTAAAAGCCTTCCTGAATTTTCATTGGAAAGATGTCCGCGGTCCCCCAGTATTCTCTGTTTTAACGGGTAAGGATAGGGGCCGACCTGGAGCATATTCACATCATGGTTTGCTTCCAGGAGAAGGGCGTCCATTCCCTTCAGGGATTCAATTGTATAATCGTTGTAGGTGCCAAGATCCGTTATGACCCCGATCTTCTGCTTTCCATAAGAAAAACGGTAAGCCACAGGTTCCGCCGCATCATGGGAAATCCGCATGGGATTTACTGTCATATCCTTAATGGTAAAGCTTTCATCCGCCTTTACCGTCTGAAACAGATCACCGTCAATTGCCCCAAGGCTCTTGCATCCCCGGATAGCTTCCACCGTCCTGGGAGTCGCATATATGGGAACGTTATATTTACGGGAAAACACGCCCAGCCCGCTGATATGGTCACTGTGTTCATGGGTCACAAAGATCGCATCCAGCTCATCCGGACATACCCCTAAGCTGTTCAGCCCTTCCTCCGTCCGCTTCCTGCTGATCCCCACATCCACAAGTACATGGGTCGTATCTGTCCCCACATAAATACAGTTTCCGCTGCTGCCGCTGGCAATGCTGCACAGTCTCATAATTTTTAACTCCTTATCTTCTGCAATATCCATGTACTAATATGCCATATCCGGATCATTCTTGCAAGGAAAAAAGCCGGATTTCAAAAAATCAGGCCTTTTCCGGCGCAGACCTGCCTGAACTGTTGCTTCCCAGCGCTTCCTCCAGCTGCAGCCAGGTCTCCTGCAAATCTCCGTTATTCTCAATCACCCGGGTACAGTATCTGCGGAATTCCTCTTCCGGCAGCTGACTGGCAAAAATGCGGTCAATCCTTTCATCCGTATAACCTCTGCTTTCTTTGAGACGCCTGCGCCTGATTTCTTCATCGGCATGGATATACCAGAGTTCATCCACAATCTGCCCGTAACCCTCTTCAATCAAAAGTGCGGCCTCTAAAAAAAAGAAGGCAGCCCTGCCGGCCTTTCTTTCCTTCTCCACTTCCTTTACTATGTACCTTTTTACGGCAGGATGGATGATCGCATTCACTTCGGCAAGGAGCTTTCTGTCCGCAAAAATGCGGGCGGCCATTTTTCCCTTATCGATCCTGCCGTCCGCATCCAGCACCTCTTCTCCCAACAATTCCACAAGCTGCCCGTAGCAATCCTGCCCGGGCAGCTTAACTTCATTTCCCACATCATCCGCCAGCAGAATACGGCAGTTGCAATGGGAAGCCAGAAAGTCAAGCACCTGGGATTTTCCCGCCCCCACACCACCGGTAACTCCAATCAGCTTCATCTGCTATCCGTCCTCCTACTTCGCTTCATACCAGTTCTTTCCCGTATGAAGATCAATTTCCAGAGACACCGCCAAATCCGCGGCATGCTTCATTTCCGTTTCCATAATAGCCGCCACCTGATCCATTTCATCCTGTGCCGATTCCACCAAAAGTTCATCGTGAATCTGCAGTATCAGCCTGGACTTCAGTTTTTCCTCTTTCAGACGCTTCCAGACACGTATCATGGCAATCTTAATAATATCTGCCGCCGTTCCCTGAATCGGCGCATTCATAGCCACTCGTTCCCCGAAAGAGCGCTGCATGAAATTGCTGGATTTCAACTCCGGAACCGGTCTTCTTCTTCCGAACATCGTAACGGAATAGCCGTTTTCCTTTGCTTTTTCCACTTCTTCATCCAGGAATTCCTTCACTTTGGGATAGGTTTTAAAATATTCCTCGATATACTGGGACGCTTCTTTTCTGGAAATGCTCAAATCCTGACTTAAACCGAAAGAGCTTATTCCATACACGATACCGAAATTAACCGCCTTGGCATTTCTTCTCTGCAGATCCGTCACCTGATCAAAAGGGGTATGGAATACCTTGGATGCGGTTATCCGATGAATATCCGCATCGGAACGATACGCTTCAATAAGCTGCCCGTCCCCGGACATATGGGCAAGGACCCGCAGCTCGATCTGGGAATAATCCGCATCGGTAAATACACAGCCTTCCTTGGGCACAAAAACCTTCCGGATAAGCCTTCCCAACTCCATACGCATAGGAATATTCTGCAGATTCGGTTCCGTGGAGCTGATTCTGCCGGTTGCCGTAATAGTCTGGTTAAGCGTGGTATGAATCCGGTTATTATCCCCGATATAAACCGCCAGACCGTCGGCATAGGTGGACTTGAGCTTGGTCAGGCCCCTGTATTCCAGAATCTCCGACACCACAGGATAATCCGGTGCCAGCTTATCCAGCACATCCGCCGCAGTGGAATAGCCTGTCTTCGTTTTCTTGCCTCCGGGAAGCTTCATTTTATCAAAAAGGATCTCTCCCAGCTGTTTGGGAGAATTGATATTAAAATCTTCGCCTGCCTGTCTGTGAATGGAATCCTCCAATTCGGTAATCCGGTCCACCAGCGCATCCCCATAGGCCTTCAATTCCTCGGGACGAACCTCCACCCCTTCTGTTTCCATCTCATGAAGGACCTTTGTCAGAGGCATTTCTATTTCGCAGAACAGCTGATCCATCTGTGTTTCCTGAAGCTTTCCCCAAAGCAGGGGTTGTGCCATGAAAATAGTATAAACGGCGAATCCCGCATATTCACGGAATGCCTCTTCCCTTTCGCCGGCCGCTTTCGCAAGAGGAAGCTTCTCCAGAAGCTGCTGCCGGCCCTGGATCATCAGCCCCAGCTGCTCGTTGGCGATATCCTCTATGCTGTAATCATTTTTCAGCGGATTCAGCAGATACGCGGCAATCAACACATCAAAAAACTGCTCTGTCCCATCCTGTTTCAAATAGGCATACTGCGGCTTGATCTGGAAGGTGGAAAGCTTCACTCCCCTTTGGACCAGCGCAGCCAGCTTATCCGTCAGATATTCTTTCGTCAAAAAGCCCTGCGGTCTTAAAATCCATATTTTATCCGAAGCTGCTGCCAGAGCCAGCGCAGCAAAATCCTCTTCCCCGCCGCTGTCTTCCAGAACAAGAAAAGCCGCTCTTTCCGCTTTCCCTGCTTCCTCAAAGGCCGCTTCTGCTTCCTGCAGATCCGATGTCATGAAAAAGAAGTCCTTCTGGTTATTTTTCGTCACCGCTTCTTCTTCAAACCGTCCAAGCAGGTTTTTGAATTCCAACTGCTTAAATAACGTATAGGCCTCCGGTGTAAAAAGCTCCTGCATGCTTACCATATCCCAGGTTACATCCAGTTCACAGTCCGTATGGATCGTCGCAAGCACCTTGCTTAAATCTGCCAGTTCTTTGTTTTCAGCCAGCGACTCCCGGATACTTTTTTTGCTGATATCATCCAAATGGGCATATATATTTTCCAGGGAACCATACTGCACCATGAGATCCGTTGCGGTTTTTGGCCCCACCTTGGGAACACCCGGAATATTGTCGGAGGAATCCCCCATCAGTGCTTTCAGTTCAATAAACTGTTCCGGAGTTACCTGATATGCTTCTTCCACATCACTGGCGTAATAGTCTTCAATTTCCGTCTTTCCGCCTTTTGTCTTGGGTATGCGGATTTTGATATGGTCGCTGGCAATCTGCAGCAGATCCCGATCTCCGGATACCAGTGCCACTTCCATACCTTCCTTTTCTCCCTGCTTAGCCAGCGTGCCGAGAATATCGTCCGCCTCAAGCCCGGCCTTTTCCACTGTGCAGATGCCCATAGCCTGCAGCACTTCCTTGATGACCGGCACCTGTTCCCGCAGTTCCTCCGGCATGGGCTTCCTTGTCCCTTTGTACTCCTTATAAAGTTCATGCCGGAAGGTGGGGGCATGTACATCAAATGCCACCGCCAGGAATTCCGGTTTTTCCTCCTCGAGAATCTTAAACATAATATTCAGGAAGCCATATACCGCATTGGTATGAAGCCCCTGGGCATTACTCAAATCAGGCACACCATAGAACGCCCTGTTCAGTATGCTGTGCCCGTCAATCAGAACCATTTTTTTACTCATATAAATACCACCGTCGTCATAACCAGAATCACTGTCAATATAGCTATCACTTCAAAATAATACAGCCCCCATTGCAGCCTCTGGCGTATTTTTACATGGCTCTCCGCAGTTTGCAGTCTTGCGGAAAGCTCATCATTTAAATTAAAAGCGTCTCCGTCCTCCAGCCGTTCCATTCCCACCGTAACCAGAAACTGAATGCTCAGCTCCTCCTTACAGGACGGACACTTTTTTACATGCTCCAGGAATTGTTTTGCCGCCCTGGTTTCCATCTCTCCTTTAATAAAATCGGGAATCAGTTTTTCCGCCTGTTTACAGTCCATCCGGACGGCCTCCTTCCTTTTAACCATGCAGGAAACCTAAGTATAGTTTCCTCCACTCTTATATTAATATATACTAAAACAGGAAGATATAAAAGATTTTTCTGAAAAAAGACAAAAAAATAAGAGAGTAAACCCCATAGTAGCTTTACTCCCTTATATACCTGAACCATTCGATTTATATTATGCAAAATTATTTATTTTTTCTTTCATGCGGCTTATTTCGTTAGTATAGCATGACCAATAAGCAAAGTCCATCCCATTACAGCATCCTTTTTCCTCTGCAGTAGGTCTGTACCACATCGTAATTATCTTCCAGTACCACAATATCCGCATCATAGCCAACCACCAGCCGGCCTTTACGGTCATCCACACCCAGGCATCTGGCAGGATTCAGTGTACAGGAGTTTATTGCCGTATCCAGGGGGATCAGCGCATTTTCCACCAGGATTTTCAGGCCCTTGTTCATATTCAGGGTACTTCCTGCTATTGTATCGGTTCCCTTCAGCCTGGCAAGACCGTCTTCGCCGATTTCAATATCATGGCCGCCCAGCTGGTAACTTCCGCCGGGAGGGCAATGCTTTGCCCGGAGGGAATCGCTCACCATAATTCCGTAATCCCTGCCTTTTGCCTGGAAATAGTTGTTTAAAGCAGCCAGATGGGAATGGCAGCCGTCACAGATAATTTCACCGTAAATATCCCTGACGCGGAAAGCCGTGCCCACCAGGCCGGGTTTCCTGTGGTGATAGGGTGTCATTCCGTTATATACATGGGTCATGCTGGTGGCTCCATTGGCAATCCCCAGCATAGCCTGCTCATAAGTGGCGGAGGAATGCCCCATGCTTACCACCACACCGGTTTCCCTGCAGTATCGGGTCAGAGCAAAATCCTTGTCATGCTCAGGAGCCATGGTAATATACTTTATCAGGCCTTCCGCCGCATCCTGGTACTTTTTAAACTGTTCAACCGCTGCCGTAGCAATAGCCTCCGGCGGCTGTGCGCCTTTGTATTCCATATCCAGATAGGGGCCTTCAAAATGAACCCCCAGGATTTCCGCGCCTTCATAACCTTCCTTAACAACTGCGGCCACATTTGCAAGCGCTTTGGCCAGCACCTCCGGCATTTGGGTAACCGTGGTAGGAAGAATGGCGGTAACGCCTTCCTCCGGAATACGCTTCATCCAGTCACGCAGGCCTTCCGGATCGGCATCATTCGTATCAAAACCATAGGCACCATGGGTGTGAACATCGATAAATCCGGGAAGAATACGTTTTTCCCCATAATCTTCATCTGCGTCTTTTGTACCATAAGGGAGGATATCCGTTATTTTCCCGTCCTTTATTTCCAGCTGCATGGCAAGAAACTGTCCGGCTATCCATACCCGTTTACTTTGTATTACCATTAAAATATCCTCCTTGAATGCTTTGGGAAGGTTCTGTCAGATTTTGGAAAGAGCAGCCTCATCCGCCACAACTATCACATCATTGTGAAGCTGAAGAACAGATGCCGGCACCTTGGGCGTTACCGGCCCGAAGAAAGCCTTCTTAACAATTTCTGCCTTATCTTCCCCGCTTACTACCACCAGTACCTTCTTAGCCTGCATAATGGTTTTAATTCCCATGGTATAAGCCTGCTTGGGAACTTCATCATAGGATGCGAAGAAACGCTGGTTCGCCTTAATGGTGGATTCCGTCAGATCCACACAATGTGTTTCCAGTTCAAAGCTGTCAGCAGGCTCATTAAAACCGATATGGCCATTATGGCCCAGCCCGAGCAGCTGGAGATCAACACCTCCCACCGAAGCAATCACCCTGTTATAGTCCGCGCATGCTTTTGTACTGTCCGGTTCGGTTCCGTCAGGAAGGTGCGTTCTTTCCTTATTAATATTTACATGTTTGAAAAGATTATCATTCATAAAATAATAATAGCTCTGGTCATTATCCCTGGTAAGCCCCTTGTATTCATCCAGATTAACGGAGGTAACCTCTGAAAAATCCAGATCCCCTTTATTGTACCATTCCACAAGCTGCTTATAGGTTCCCACAGGAGTGGAACCGGTAGCAAGCCCCAGTACGCAATCAGGCTTCATAATAACCTGGGCGGAAATAATGTTGGCAGCTTTCCTGCTCATGTCCTTATAATCCTTGGCTTTGATAATTTTCATATTTACTGCTCCTTCTCATGAATTTAGTATATACATTTCTTTTACATTATAAACTATTATACAGCCGGGCTCCAGACTGTTCTATGTACAATCTGGTCTTTTTTTAACCATATTTGTCCGAAAAGCTTTATAACCAAATTCGGAAGCTCCTGTAACGGAGCTTCCGACTGTGCTAGGCAGGAAATTTTTGGTTCCGAATTGCTTTTTTTAAAGCATTTTCTTCATTTCATCCGCTACAAACTGAACCTTGGTCCCTACGATTACCTGAACGGATGTCTTGCTGGGTCTGATAATACCTGCGACACCTGCTGATTTAATCTTCTTTTCATCAACCTTGGTGTAGTCTTTAATTTCGAAACGAAGTCTAGTAATACAGTTATCCAGCGATTTTACGTTATCTTTGCCTCCGATACCTTCCAGAACTACCTTGGCAACCGCTGTAAAGTCGTTATTGGATAGAACCACGCTCTTTTCGGCTTCCAGATCATCATCTTCACGGCCAGGTGTCTTAAGGTTAAATTTGGTGATAACAAAACGGAAAACAATATAATAAATGATACCTACCACAATACCAATCGGTATTACCAGCCAGGGATTCTCAGCCAAAGGTGTAAAGGAGCTGAGTACAAGGTCGATAGCACCACCGGAGAAGGAGAAACCTGCTCTGATGGGGAGCGCCACGGTAATACCAGCTGTAATACCTGCTAATAATGCATGAACAAGATACAGTCCGGGAGCCAGGAACATGAATGAGAACTCAATAGGCTCTGTTACACCAGTGAAGAAGGAACAGAATGCCGCGGATGCAAGCAGACCGTAAACGATTTTCTTCTTATTGGATTTTGCTGTGTGGTACATTGCCAGACAGGCAGCGGGAAGACCGAACATCATGAACGGGAAGAATCCTGTCATGTACATACCAGTCTGTCCGTAAACACCTGTATTCCCCCAGAAGTTTCCGAGGTCGTTAATTCCTGCAACGTCGAACCAGAATACGGAGTTCAGCGCATGATGCAGACCGAAAGGAATCAGCAGGCGGTTGAAGAATGCGTAAATACCGGCACCTACAGCGCCCATTCCCAGGAAGCTTTCTCCCAGTTTAACCAGTCCTGTGTAAAGCAGAGGCCATACAAAGAACAGGATTGCGGAAGCAATGATAGAAAACATTGCCGTTACGATTGCTACCGCACGTTTGCCGCTGAAGAAAGAAAGCGCGTCGGGAAGCTTGGTTCCTTTAAATTTGTTGTAACAGGTTGCACCAATCAAACCGGCCAGGATACCGATAAACTGGTTATTGATTTTCCCGAATGCGGGATTAGCGTCCGCGCCGGTCAGACCAGCAACGGTTCCGGAGCTGAGCAGTGTGGTTATCATCAGGAAAGATACCAGACCTGCCAGACCTGCCGTGCCGTCATTGTCATCAGACATACCGACACCAACTCCAATGGCAAAAAGCCATGCCATGTTATCAATCAGAGCACCACCGGCTTTAATCAGGAACAAACCGATAGTATAGGCAACACCGCCCGCAGTAAAGCCGGCAACCTCTCCTGCCATTGCGGCAGGTGCCAAAATGTATCCAATGCCCATCAGGATACCGCAGACCGGCAGACAAGCAACCGGCAGCATTAAGGATTTACCTAATCTTTGCAAATACTTCATCATAATTAAAAATGCCCCCTTCTTTTTCTGTTCCGCCCTAGCTACAGAACATTTTCTTTATTCAAAAGGAATTCTCCTTCCTTCAGAATACAACTTGGTTTACAGATTTTCCTTCATGAAGGCTTCCAGCGCTTCCGCCGCCGCATCTTCATCCGGTCCCTCAATAGTAAAGGTAACCGTCTGGCCCTGTTTTACAGCCATCATCATCAGGGACATAATCTTCTTTGCGTCCCCTTTCTTGGTTCCGTTATCCACAGTAACCGTGCTTGCAAATTCTGCCGCTTTCTTTACCAGAAGCCCTGCAGGTCTTGCATGGATCCCCAGTTCATCCGTAATTGTATACTTGAATTCTTTCATGTAAATCTCTCCCTTCCTAATCATATCTATTCTAACCATGTCCGTTACGTACGAACCATGGCAGATACCTTACCATACAGACTTCGGCCTATAAATCTCTTACCGCTTTTCTCACACTCAGTACATAAGTGGGGGACACAGACAACTCATCCACGCCCATATCCACAAACGTCTTTGTAAGTGTAGTGTCACTGCCCAGCTCACCGCAGATGCCAACCCAAATCCCTGCTTTATGGCCATTTTCCACAGTCATCCGAATCAGCCTGAGGACCGCTTCATGATGGGAATCATAGAAATCATCCAGATTCTGGTTCTGCCTGTCAATAGCCAGCGTATACTGAGTCAGGTCATTCGTACCAATACTGAAGAACTCCACTTCCTTTGCCAGTTCATCACTGATGACCGCAGCTGCCGGTGTCTCCACCATAATCCCCAGTTCCACACGGTTGAAGCTGATTCCTTCTTTGGTAAGTTCGTTTTTAACCTCTTCCACTATTTTCTTGATTTTCCTGATTTCTCCTACAGAAATAATCATAGGGAACATTATCGCCGCAGTACCGAAGGCAGAAGCCCTGTATATAGCCCGCAGCTGCGTTTTAAAAACTTCCGGTCTTTCCAGGCAGATACGTATCGCCCGAAATCCCATTGCAGGATTCTCTTCCCGGGGAAGTTTAAAATAATCCACCTGCTTATCGGCCCCTATGTCCAGGGTACGGATTATTACCTTTTTCCCTTCCATTCTGGAAAGTACTTCCTTATATATAAGAAACTGTTCTTCCTCCGTCGGATAATCTTCCCTTCCCAGGTAGATGAACTCACTCCGGAAAAGACCGATTCCGCCAGCATCCGATTCCAGTACCTTATCCACATCCGAAACATTTCCAATATTGGCATATAAATTAATTCTGCGGCCGTCAGAGGTTACGTTATCCTTGCCCTTAAGTTCCCGGAGGGCCGTACGCTCTTTTTCGTATTCCATCTTTTTCTGTACCATTCTTTCCAGAACATCCTCATCCGGATTGATGATAATGGTGCCGCCGAACCCATCCACAACAGCTTTTGCCCCGTTATATTCTTCCAGGAGCGCCACATCCGTCTGTACCAGTGCGGGAATATTCATGGAACGGGCCAGTATTGCCGTATGGGAATTGGTGGATCCATGCTTGGTTACAATAGCGAGTATTTTGCTTTTATCCATCTGCACCGTTTCACTTGGCGAAAGGTCATCCGCCAGCAGTATTACCGGTTCCTCAGATACAATCCCTTCTTCACCGACACCCGCCAGTACCCGGATCAGACGTTTTGAGATATCCAGCACATCTGCCGAACGGGCTTTCATATAGTCATCGTCCATACCAGCAAAAACACCTGCAAAATTGTCACCCGTAAGGCTTACTGCATACTCTGCATTCATTTTTTCATCCCGGATCATGCCGCGTATGGAATCCAGATAATCCTCATCTTCCAGCATCATCTTATGCACATCAAAGATCATGGCCTGCTCTTCTCCGGCTTCCGCAAGTGCTTTCTGATAAAGCTCTTCCAGCTGGCTACCGGCAGTTACCCTGGCCTTTTCCAGCCTCTCCGCTTCCGCTTCCGGATTTTCTACCGTTTCCTGCTTCAGGACATACTCCTGCTTTTTATACAGATATATTCTTCCTATGGCAATTCCTTTTAATACACTTTTGCCGGAACATTTAATCATGGTTATTCCTCCCAAATTTTATTTGGTTATTTCCAGACAATCATCGCCGGGTTTTACCGTTTTTCCGGTCTTACCCTCAACAGAAGCATAATCCGTTGTATTGCAGATAATCATGGGGGTAATAACATCGTAGCCGGCAGCCTTAATCTGTTCGATATCCGCTTCTATCAGCAAATCCCCTTTGCTTACTTTATCGCCGGCGTTTGCGCGGATGGTAAAATGCTGTCCGTTCAGCTTAACCGTATCCAGCCCGATATGAATCAGGACCTCCACACCGTCCTCCGTGGTAAGGCCCAGCGCATGGCCCGTGGGGAATACCGTACTTATTTCTCCGTTGGCCGGTGCGTAAACCTTTCCGTCGGCAGGAACAATCGCTATCCCTTTCCCAAGTATCTCTTCGCTGAATGTAGGGTCATTCACCTGCTTGAGGGAAACGCATTCCCCTTCCAGCGGCGCTCCGAGAACAATTCCTTTTTTCTTAAAAACATCGAATAATCCCATCTTCTTCCATCCCTTCTTTTTTGACTGATTATTTTCTATTATTCTGCATGATATCTGTAAAACTACCGGCCTGTTTCAGCTGAAGGGCCAGATAAATCTGTTCTTCCCCGGTCATTTCACAGCCGTACTGCTCTTTAACATGGTTTTTCACCTTCTCCGCCAGTTCATACTCCCTGCTGCAATGATTCCTTACAAATTCCCGGAACACTTCATCCTCCCTGCCTTCCACAGGAGGAAGGAGCAGCATGCGGTGAGCAAGGAATTTCAGATTGGACGCCAGTCTGTCCCTGTAAAGGGAATCCTCCGGCGGAAGGTACAGGCTCCCCTCAAGAATCTGCATCATATCCTGGATCATATTGGTCATGGCCCATGTATCCCGGACCTTGATATCAAATTCAGCATCCACCAGATGAATGGCTATGGAAGCCGCTTCATCATCCGGCAGGCGGATCCCCGTCCGTTCTTCAATCAGACAGAGTGCATGCATTCCAATTCCGAACTCCTGGGGATAAAACCGTTTAATTTCACGGTAAAGGGCATTGGAAAAATCCATTCCGTCTTTAAAGCGTTCTATGGCAAATCCGATATGATCGGTTAGCGTTAAGTACACATTCTGGCTTAGCTTGGTATTGAGATTTTTTCTTGCATAGGAAATAATATCCGCAGATACCTGTATATATTCCAACGGCATGCTGGCAAGCAAGTCTTTGAAGCGTTCCCGCACATCCTTACTTTCCAGACGGAATATTTTTTCGATGCCATCCTCCGCCACTTCCTGCCCTGTTTTTTTCTGAAAGCCAAGGCCGCGGCCCATAATAATTATTTCCTTACCCTCCTCATCCCAGGAGGATACCACGTTATTATTGATTATTTTTCCGATTATCATACCTGTCCTCTGCTATGGAGATTTGAAGTATAATTCTGGGTTCAGGTTTCTCTTATGCTGTTAGCATTCCCAAAATGTCATCCGGAATGTAATTTGCTAATAAAAAAAACCAAATCTTATAAGTTAACCTCATCAACCTGTACACAACGTACCTGCTGCGACTAACTTATAAAATCTGGTTTTGCCTGCCTGACAGTAACAACCCACTCACTATTTATCTTGTTCCCTCAACTGAATTGAGCATATCAAACTTGACAATCAATGTCAAGGGTATACAGGTAAATTCGTGTCATTTTCACAGATTTCAAGCCTTGTTTTTATGCATATCATCCAAATTGCGTTCTTTCCGGCAATCCTGTTTCTTCTGCTTATATATAAAATATCCAATCCTTCACTTTTGCATGCTATCACTTTCACGCAGCAGAGAAATATTCTTAAGAAAATTTTTCCGCTCATTCATTATGAATCATGTTATAATAACAAGCATAGACTTATACTAAAATAATCAGGTAGGAGTTCTCATGAAAAAAAGAAAATCATCCGGTCATCTATTCGGCATAGGTGTTTTATGTCTGCTGTTTTTATGCGTAGCCGTTTTCAGCATTTTCTTTGTCTGCTGTAGCCGGCCTCCTGTCAGTACATCCGATGAAGAGAATGCTGCAGAAACGTTTTCAGAGATTAATAAAATGACAGAGAATACAACACTCCAAACGGAAAATCCAATTTCATCCATTCAGGAATCCTCTGAAGCAAAGGAAGCGCGGAACCTCTCTGGGCTTAAGCTTTCTATACTTGGGGACAGCATATCCACATTTGATGGCTATATACCGACCGATTATAATATTTTCTATCCTGGCAGCGGTGAGATTTCATCTGTGGAAAAAACATGGTGGTTCCAAGTCCTTTCCAATACCGGCATGGAATTGAATGCCAATGCTTCCTCTTCCAATACGGATGTATCCGGAGATTCCACCGATACTACAGGAAGTGCTCCCGGCTGCAGTTTTAAGAGAATTAATGATTTGACACCAGGGGATGATGGGCCTGCACCTGATATCCTTATTATTTTTATGGGAATAAACGATTTCCTGCGAAGTGTGGAATTAGGTGATTTTGTAACACCTGAGTTACAGCAAGAAGGTATCATTACAAATTTCTGCGATGCCTATGAATTAATGATTCAAAAACTCGCAGCCACCTTCCCAAATACACAAATTTATTTCTGTACGCTTTTGGAAACCAACGCCGGCGATACAGATGAACACCCTGATGAATTTCCGTCTACAAATAAAAATGGAAATACTATCGCAGATTTTAATGCTGAAATAGCCACAATTGTTTCTTCTTATAATTATCCTGTAATTGATGTGCATAATTGCGGGATAACATATGATACATTAGGGGATTATACCAGTGATGGCACCCATCCTAATGCAGAGGGTGCCCGCCTTATAGGGGAATATATTACCAATGCCTTACTATATTAAAAATAATTTAACTATTCTACGAACTCATATAAAAATAATTTAACTATTCTACGAACTTGACAAACTCCTATTCTTTATGCTACCTTTTTACTGGAATGCAATTAAGAAAAGGAGTTTTTGTTTTATGCATAAAAAAAATAACGTTCTTACCCTGGCCGTGTCTGTTTCCTTAATGTTTATCACGTTGCTGAATAACAGCATTACTGTCCAGGCTTCTAATAATTCTCCTGTAAAAACAATCGGGTCATCAAATGTATCTACCCAATATACAGGCCTTAGCCTTTCGATATTAGGAGATAGTATTTCTACATTTAACGATTATATTTATAGTGATTATAATATATTTTATCCTAACAGCGGTGCTATCCCTATGGTTGAAGGGACATGGTGGCATCAGGTTTTAACATTTACCGGAATGGAACTTGGAAGTAATGCCTCTTCCTCAAATACTAATGTTACAGGGAATTCTCTTGCCGCAGACGGTTCTGCTCCCGGTTGTAGTTTCCGCCGTATCATGGATTTGAAAAAAGCAGACGGTTCTTCTCCTGATATTATTATTATTTACATGGGTGTCAATGATTTTGCCAGGGATATCCCTGTTGGAAATTTCCAGACACCATCTGTTCAATCGGAAGGAGTACCTTCCACATTCAGTAATGCCTACGAATTGATGTTGCAAAAAATAAAAATATTGTATCCGAATGCTTCTATATATTGCTGTACACTTTTTGCCAGAGATCCTGGACTGCGGGAGCCAAAAACGAATATTCCAGTAAATAGAAATGGGAATACAATTACTGACTTTAATAAACAAATCCGTTCCATTGCCACTGCATATGGAGCTCATATAATTGATGTATATAACTGCGGTATTACTTATGATAATTTATCAGTTTTCACAAGCGACGGTGTTCATCCGAACCTTCCCGGCGCGCAGTTGTTAGCCAATTGTATTACCAGCGCATTACTTAATTCTTGAAAAACAATTTAACTGATATGCTCCCTATATAGTAGACAGATGAAATATGAAAAATCTACTATATAAGGAGCATTTCTATGTCCAGGAAAAGATATGATGAAGAATTTAAGAGAAAAGTCATTCAAGAGCACGAAGCAGCGGGAATCTCATGCTACCAGCTGGGGCAGACATATGGTGTAGATGCTAAATGTGTAAGAAGCTGGTGCAGATTGTATAAACAATTTAGCGATGCTTATCTGACTGCCAACCATTCAAATCTTAATTACTCGGCAGAGTTTAAGCTGCAGGTAGTTAACGCTTATCTTGCAGGAGGGAAGACATATCAATCGGTAGCAGCTGAAAACGAAATATTTGCACCAACTACTGTAAGACAATGGGTAATGATGTATAATAACCATGAAGAATTAATGGATTCCAGGCCGGAGGGATTATTTAACATGGTTAAAGATACAACACGAAAAACAACATTAGAGGAACGTATACGGATTGTGGAGCATTGTGTTGCGAACGATAATAATTATGCATTAAGCGCCAGAGAATTCCAGGTTTCCTATGGACAGGTTTATTCATGGGTAAAAAAATACAATTCCGGTGGAGCGGAAAAACTGGTTGACCGACGTGGCAAGTCAAAAACTGAGGAGACTTTATCGGAACAGAAATGTCTTCAGATTGATAACCGAATGTTACGAGCTGAAAATAAAAAGCAGCAGATGGAGATTGATTTCTTAAAAAAACTCGAAGAAATAGAGAGGAGGCGGTTTTAGAAAGAACACGGCATTTAACTGCATATCTTGCAATCAAGGAATTAACAGGAGAACACAACGGTTATTCCGTAATAGAATTGTGCAGATTAGGGGGAGTAAGCCGTGCCGCTTATTATAAATGGCTGAATCACACGGACAGCCCAAATGATGCGCTGAATAAAAGGATCGCTGAAAGAATCGAATCTATGCATACAGAACATCCAGATATGGGATACCGGCGTTTGCGGGATGCCCTCGAACATGATGAAGACATCTGTGTGAACGAGAAACGGGTATTACGCATCTGCCGTAAAAAGAAGATCCAATCCATCATGAAAGGCCGTCATAATTGCTGTACAAAACCGGCATCAGACCCGGCTTATGTAGCAGAGAATATATTGAACCGTGAGTTTGGGGCAGAAAGACCGAATGAAAAATGGGTAACAGATGTCACAGAATTCAAATATGGGTTGGTACAGAGACAGCAGGTAAAATATATCTAAGTGCCATCATCGACCTTTGTGATAAGAGACCAGTTTCTTATATAATTAGCGATCATAATGACAATCCGCTGGTATTTGACACCTTCGATTATGCAATAAAGGAAAATCCGGATATACATCCGCTGTTCCATTCAGACAGAGGCTATCAATATACAAGCAACGATTTTCGCCAGAGAATAGTGAAGGCAGGTATGAGAAAAAGTATGTCACGAGTTGCAAGGTGTATTGACAATGGACCGATGGAAGGCTTCTGGGGCCTGATGAAAAGGGAGATGTATTATACGAAAAAGTATGCAGCGAAGGAAGAACTGATAGCGGCCATCCATCATTATATGAATTATTACACGAACAAACGTGTTCGAAGAAAGCTGGGAATACTAACACCGACAGAGTATCACCAAAAAATGATGTTAGCAGCGTAAAAATGCCGCCCTGTTACGGGCGGCAAAAGGCAAAAACCTTTCGATATTTAAAATGTCTACTTGACGGGTAGCACACCAAACAAAGGGGCTACCGGCATTATTACAGTAATGCGGTAGCCTTTTTGTTGTATTATTCGTTTCTTATTGCTGCCAGAGGACTCAGCCTCATGGCTCTCAGGGACGGGAAAAATCCTGCAACCATTCCTACCAAAATGGCGAATACCAGAGATAAAAGAGCAAGCCAGGGTGGAATATAGGAAAGTGTCATCATATTTCCCATAGAAGCCACTATCTGATTAATGAGGATTGATATGGCAAAGCTGAATACCAGCCCAACAATGCCTCCTATAAATCCGATAAAACCCGCCTCCATTAAAAACATCATCTGAATATTCCTCAGATCACAGCCCAGTACCTTCATAATACCGATTTCTTTTGTCCGCTCATAAATGGACATCATCATCGTATTGGTTATTCCTATGGCGGCTACCAGGAGAGACACCGCTCCGATGCCGCCCAGCACCAGCTGTACATATCCATATTGGGTCTGCATGGCCTGCACCCATTCCGCATTGCTGGATGCCTGATATCCCATGGAATTAATTGCACTCTGTACCTCCGCCACATTTTCCATATCATCCACATCCACATAAATGGAACTGTAATAGATTTCTTTATATGGTTTGCCTGTCTTTGTGGTGGGCTGTCCCGGTATCGCCTTGTTTTTAAATATTCGCTTCAATTCCGTTTTCAGCGCATCTATATCACAGTAAACATCATAGCTGTACCTGCTCCAGTCTTCCGGCCCGCCTTCTATCATACCGCAGGTACCAATCAGATACTTCTTGGGAGGAGGGGACTTTGCCGCAGAGGAACTGCTGTCGCCATATTTATTACTATAATAGGCGTTCGTGTCAAAAATAATAAAAATAGGATCTTTAAGCAAATCGACGTCCGGCAGTTCCCCCTTCTCATAGTAAGGATAGCTTCCAGTCCTGGAATTGGAGAAACTCTGCAGAACCATGTTCCCGTAAAAAAATTCAAGTTTTTCCGCATCTTTCTGAGGAAAAGTCCCTTCACCCAGAGGGAGTTTCATCGCTTCAAAGGCTTCGGGCGTCATTCCCTGTACCCTGAAATTCCCTTCATAAATTCCGCTTCTGGCTATTACATCCACACTCAAAACCGGAGAAACCAGATTCACATGAGGAATCGCCTTCAGGGTTTCCACCAGTTCATCATCAAGACGCTTTTCCTCTTCTTCCTTACCTGAAGAAGAGCTTTGCACCATCATAGCGCCGGAGGATGAGTAGGAATACCCATTACCTCCGGAAAGGTTGACGGTTATTGCAGTGAGGCTGCCATAGGATTCCATTTCCTCCATGGACGATTTATTCAGTCCAAGTCCAAGAGAAACCATTACTACAATGGATGCCACACCAATAGTTACACCCAGTACCGTAAGCAGGGTACGCACTTTTCTTTTCCACAGGCTGCTGCTGCTTAACCGCAGCAAATCCAAAAATTTCATATCCGCTCCTGCCCCTGGTTATTCTTCATTGTCCGTGTCCAGCAGTTCTTCTTCCAGCTTCAGAGCTGCGGCTTTCTTTTTCTTTTTTCTGATTACCACGATTATTATCACGGCTGCCGCAGCTGTCACAGCAGCAGCAATGCCTATAACCAGTACGAGATTGATGCCCCCCTGGTCTTCCTGGGGAAGGTCCTCCGGCATCATGGGATCGGTATAAACCTCCTCATACACATCCAACACAAAGTTCCTTTCAAAGCTCACCACTTCTCCTGATTCATTTTCAAAGGAAATAGTCACCTTAATGGTCCCGTCGTCCGTATTGGGTGCAACAGCGGTAATCATAGAATCGACGCTTCCGGTTTCTCCCGGCTTAAGCGTTCCCAGGAAGGTGTCTCCGCCTTCAATGGAAGCCCCCTCATATTTTACCTGAAGATTATAAAAAGTGGTCTTACCTGTATTGTAAATGCTGAACATAACATTAGACTGATTGCCTACGGAAATGCTGGAAGGCATCGCCTCAATGTCGCTCGTATCATACTTCGCTTCCTGAAGCACCGGAACGGATACCTTGGCCTCATCTGTCAGGTCGATATCCTTTCCCGAGTCATATTTCATTTTTACGGTAATAACATACGGTTTCTGGGTAAGATCCGTCTTTGCCGTCATTTCAATATTAATGTCGAACTCGCTTCCGGGAGCTATTGAATCGGTATAAACGGAACTGGAGCCTGATGTGGGAAGAAATACGGCATAAGTTGTGTTGGCCTCCGTTCCGCTTTCCACTGCCTGCATATCAAACAATACATTATTAACCGCTTTATCCCTGGAGGTATTCTTTACATGGATGGTTACCATAAAAGTATCACCGGCATATATTTCCTTGGGATTCGTTTCAAAACCGGTTACAATAATACGGGGTTTGGATTCCACCGCACCGTCATCTCCGCCGATATGGCCGGCCCCCGGTTTCCCCTGGGTATATACATAAACGGAAATGGATACCGGCTCTTCACACCTCACGCCCGCTTTTGTATACCAGATTTCAAACGTAAGCGGATAATAACCGGTCATGACATCGTCCCTTACCGTAAAATTATAGGTCAGCTCTCTTCTGGCAAACATTCCCGCTTCATAATTTCCGCCGAAGGGATTGCCCGGTATCTCGGCAAAGGACTGTACATAACCTGTCGTATCCGGTTCAAACGGCCATACCTTAACATCATTGGAAACCACCGGCTTTACCACCAGATCCGTTAGGGTCTCACTTCCCAGATTTATAATAGGCAGAACAATGGAAACCTGCTGCCCATAGCTTACCGACGGCGTTTCCCAGTTATTTCCCACCTGAAGGAATTCCGTTGTAGGTTTGGTTACCGACGTATCGGGCACCACTGCGTCAAGTTTAGCCTTCATCTCACTTACATACGCCCATAGTTCGCTGACACTCATTTCCGTATTCGCTATATAATATACCGCGCTGTAAAAGGTATCGTTCAGCTTCTGAAGCGTGTACTCATCCGGATGTGTTCTCTTCAGGATACTGTCCACATGCGCCTTCAGCTGGGCATCGGCATCCGCCCTGTCGTCGTCGGTTATTACATTGGGTGAGGAACGGTCAATTGTATTGCCGCTTGTTGCCGAGGCGGCTGCCTGCCTTACATTTCCCTGAAACGGCACTGCCGTAAGCAGCGCTATACAAGCACATGTTAAACTGATGCTGATGATGATTTTTTTTCCTGCGTTCATTTTCTTCCCCTCTGTACTCTTTATGCGTTCTCTTGTATTGTCTGCCGCCTATCTTCTATCTTTACGATCTTGCCGTCAATGATATGAAAAATACGGTCGGCAAAGCTGGCCAGATAATTGTCGTGTGTAACCATGACAAGAGTCTGCTTCTGCTCCCTGACCACCTTCTGCATCAGCTCCATTACCTCCTTCGAGGTATTGGAATCCAGGTTGCCGGTAGGTTCGTCAGCAAAAATGATTTCCGGATTCACTACCAAAGCCCTTGCTACACCCACACGCTGCTGCTGCCCGCCGGACATCTGCGTCGGCTTGTGCTTCTTGTGCTCCTTCAGTCCGACCATATCCAGAACCCTGGATGCCTTCTTCATACGGATATCCTTATCCACTCCCTGAAACGTAAGGGGCAAAGCCACATTTTCTACCGCATTCATGGTTCCCATCAGATTAAAAGACTGGAAAATAAAACCAATATGTTCCCTGCGGAATTTAACCAGCTGGTTTTCCGTCTTATTCTCCATATGTTCTCCTGCTATGATAATTTCACCCTTGGTAGGTTTCTCCAGCCCTGCCAGCATATTAAGAAGGGTGGATTTACCGGAACCGGAGGTGCCTACTATAGAGCAGAATTCACCCTTGTATATTTCCAGGTTCACACCGTCAAGCGCCCGCACATGGCTGTCACCCACCCGGTATACCTTATATAAATTCTTAACCTGAATTACAGGTTTCGCATCCGTTCCCATCAATTCCTCTCAATCTGTCCTGTAAAATTTCTGGATTTTTCCAACTCGTCCTTCGACATTATATCATACTCTTTTAGCTTTTCCTATTTAAGATTTTTTTAATATTCATAAACAGCTTTGTATTTTTTTACCTGGTACAGCGCCAGGAGCAGTGTGGCGCATTCTGCCGCCGGAACTGCCAGCCACAGCCCGTTTATCTCCCACAGCCAGGAAAACAGAAGAATTCCGGCAACCGTAAAACCAAATGTACGTATCATGGAAATCATCGCCGATATTTTTCCGTTGGACAAAGCCGTAAACAAAGAGGATACAAAAATATTCATTCCGGCAAAAAGATAATTGACGGAATACAATAAATATCCCTGATAGGTCAGCTCATTCGCTGACGTTCCCGGGGGAAGGAACAGGCCTACCAACGGCTTTGCCAGCAGTATGGAAGCCCCTGTCATTAAAAAGGAACACAACACCATACTTTTCATGCAGATCCGGAATACGGTTTTCAGCTGTTTCGTATTTCTGCTGCCGTAATTGTAGCTGATTACCGGGGCGACTCCATTGGAAAATCCCAGGAAAACAGCAGTAAAAAAGAACTGGGTATACAGAACCACCGTAACTGCCGCCACGCCGTCCTCGCCGGCAAAATGCATCATCAGCAGGTTCATAAGCCAGGTAATCACGCTGGCGGCAAGATTACTGACCATTTCCGAGGAACCGTTCATACAGCTTTCCCACAACACCGCTCCCTGGTAAGATGCCTTAACCAGATATAGATCGGTCCTGGGTTTCCAAAAAAAGAAAAAGGCATATACGGGCATGATGGCATACCCAACCGCCGTCGCAAGGGCGGCCCCGCCGATGCCCCAGCCTAAAACTGCTATAAATATATAATCCAGTACCATATTTGCCAGACCGGATCCAATAGTAAGCCCCAATCCCAGGTTTGGTTTTCCTGCCGTTACAAAAAAGACTCCCAGTATTGTCTGAAGCATTTGAAACGCCATAAAAGGAAGAAGGATAACCATATATTCCTTGCAATACCCCATCAGCCTTTCACTTGCTCCCATAAGCCTTAATAAAGGATCCAGGAATGCCATACTAAAAATAGTGAATAGGATTCCAAGAACCAGGCCGAATATCAGGATCCTGGTAAAATTTTTTCTTGCATCCTCTGCCTGTCCAAATCCCAGCTGCCTTGCGATCACGGCGCTTCCGCCCGTTCCCAGCATAATCCCCATACCTACGACCAAACCGATCAAAGGATAAACAATATTGATTGCCGACAGGGCATCCGCCCCCACAAACCGCGACACAAAAAATCCATCCACCATAGTGTACATGGACATAAACACCATCATGATAATAGTAGGGAATGCAAATTTTAATAAAGTCCTTCCATTAAAGTTCTGTGAAATAGAATGGCTCATGTTCCGTCCTCCTGTCCTGTTGCACATTAACAGGGCTTGCAAGCCCCGCAAAAGCCCACTATAATGTATGGAGTAACCCCATAGTCAATACCTTTTTATACCCCGATGCCTCTCTCCCGGGCATCTGCAGGGTACGCCCCCGGAGGAATCATGAACAATAATTCAAAACCGCTTTTCACTTCAGGTGAATTTGCCAAACTCTGTAATATTCGAAAGGACACCCTTTTCTATTATGATGAAATAGGGCTGCTGAAACCGGAAGTTACCCATAACAATGGATACCGGTATTATTCCGCCAATCAGCTTTATTTATTTGATATCATAGCAATGCTGAAGGAATGCGGCACGCCGTTAAAGGAAATCCGGGAATATATCACTTCCAGGGAACCGGCCTCCTTTCTTGCGTTAATGGAAGAAAAGGACAAGCTCCTGTCCGCGGAGCTGGAACGGCTGATGCATACCCACCGCCTGATGCGTAATACCATCACATTGACAAAGCACGCTCTTCAGACAGAATATAATGTTCCCTTCCTCAAGGCCTGTCCGGAGGAATATTTCATAGCGATGCCCTTTTCCAAAGAATATGAGGATTATGAACGGAACCAGTCTGAAACGGTTAAAGCCCTGCTGGAATATCTGGAAGCCAATCTGCTCGGGGAGGAGTATCCGTTAGGATCCATTATTTTACAGGAAAACCTTTGCTGCGACAGCAGTGAAGAGGACTTTTACTGCAGCAAGCTTTCCGCCCCTATACAAAACCCGCTTCTCTTTGTTAAGCCGGCAGGGACCTATGCCATGCTGAACCATAAGGGATCCTACGAAACCCTCTGCCGTTCCTATTCTGTTCTCAAGGATTACATCAAAAAATCCGGCCTTCAGATAACAGGCAATTCCTACGAACATGAATTGCTCAACTATCTGGCGACCGGAGAATCCGATAACTATGTAATAGAAATATCCATTCAGGCCGGCTGACCTACCGATACAGGAAGAAACCGGCCGCCCCTGTCAGAAGCATCAGGGCAACAGGGCCGAGCCCCTTCCCTCTTCCTTTGGTAACAAAAGGTACCACTATCCGCGGAAGAAGCAAGGCCGATGCAAAAAGTACAACGCTGCTCACGTCGATGTCCCTCCAGGACAATTGACTGATGTCGGAACTTCCCCAAAAGGTAAGCAGTACAATCGTACCGGCCGCAGAAAGAATCAGTCCCGTAGATGCCGCTTTCAATCCCTTAAGAAGCTGGGTCATATAAAAAGATCCGCCTTTTTTCCTGAAAAAAACATATAACAGCAGCGACAATACAATTCCTCCCAACACACAGCCAGCAGTAGCGGCGGCAGCTCCCCCCGTCCCTGCCAGCTGGAAGCCTGCAAAAGTGGAAGCGTTCACAGCCAAAGGGCCCGGCGTCATCTGTGAAATCGTAATGATATCCCCAAACGTTTTTTCAGACAGCCATCCATATCGGCCTACAATTTTATCCTGTATCAGGCCGATAACCGCATAACCTCCGCCTATGCTGAATAGCCCAATCTGAAGAAATACGCCGAACAGCTTTCCTATAATTCCCATTCCTGTCCCTCCTTCACAGCCCCTGTATCTTCTTTATGTCTGCGGAAAAAGTACAACGCCTGCATAAGACTCAAGATACATCCCGCAAGCAGAGCCAATGCTGCACTTCCCTTTCCAAGAAAACAGAATATAAAAATACCGGGTATCATCAATGTAAACAGGTAATTATGTTCCCGCCATATATTCCTGCACATCCCTACTGCAGTCTCTGCAATCAGCACTGCCGCCCCGGCCTGCATGCCTTTCAGGACAGCCGCCATCACATGGTTGGCGATAAACGCCTGGTAGCTGTGCGAGATCACCGCCATAATCAGAAAAGGCGGCAGCACCGATGCAAATGCACCGATTAGTGCACCAGCTGCTCCAGCCACACGGTAACCGGTAACCGCCGCCAGATTTACGGCAATTGCACCTGGGGCAGATTGTGATACAGCGGCCATTTCCGCCAATTCTTCCTCCCCGAACAGCTTTTTCTGCAGCACGAAATATTTCCTTATCATAGGAACGACCACATACCCTCCTCCGAAGGTAAAGGCACTGATAAACATATGAATACCCAGCAGCCATAAATACCGCTTTCTTTTCTCTCTGCCCATAAATATATCCTCCCATCCGGTTTATTATATAACTTGCCTATCCATTAGTAAAATGATATATTTTAATTAAATCTATTACTTTTATTCATTATCGCAGAACGGAGAAACAATATTCATGACTATAAGGCATATGGAGATCCTGAAGGCGGTTTCCGAAACCGGAAGCTTTACAAAAGCAGCCCGTCTTTTATACATTACACAATCCGCGGTATCTCATGCCGTACAGGAATTGGAAACAGAAGCCGGTACTCTCCTTTTTGACCGCCTGTCCAAAACGGTCCGGCTGACGGAGGCCGGAAGTCTGCTTCTGCAGGATGTTCTCCCCATCCTGGCTTCCTGCAAAGCCCTGGAATCCAAAATCAAAAAACTGGATCAGTGCGCTCCCATACAACTTGTTTCCAGCATCACCATTGCTTCTTATTTCCTTCCGGATCCACTCCGGCGCTTTGAAGCCGTCCACCCGGAAATCCCCGTAACCGTAAACGTGGTGAGTGCGGCAAATGCCATATTGGAGCTGCAGGCAGGGAATGCCGATCTCGCTCTTATAGAAGGGCTGCCTCCCCATGGCTCCTATCGCAGTATCCCCTTCTCCTCCTATCCCCTGCTTGCCGTCTGTGCACCGGATTATCCCCATCTCTCCCGGCCGCTTTCCCCCGCCGCTTTATGCGCAGAACGGCTTCTTCTCCGGGAAAAGGGAAGCGCTGTCCGTGATGTTTTGGACAGCGCTCTGTATCTTCATGGCTATACTGCCTATCCCCTGTGGACAAGCGTGAATTCCCCCGCACTTATAGAAGCCGCCAGTGCAGGTCTTGGCATTGCCATATTGCCGGATATACTGGTAAAAAATGCTTTGGAAAAGGGTAGTCTGATATCTCTGGAAATCGAAGGTCTTTCCCTGGTAAATGAACTTCTTCTGGTTATGCACAGGGATAAACATCTCTCTGCCCCGCTCTCAGAGCTTGTGAGTCTTTTGATAACGAATACAGACCGTTCAGACAAGTCAGAATTGCTGCCGCATCCGGACAATTAAATCATTTCTTCAACAAATGTAAACCATGTCAACTTTTTTTACATGCGAAAGGGTCCTAAGAGGCCAAACAGCATCGTTTTAACCGCCCGGCAGAGCTTACCCTTCAAACACAGGAAGGGAGGTGTCTGCTCATGAAAGAGGAAATCCTCATAGCTGTAATAATGGTCTTTGTTCAGTATCTGACTGAAAGGCTGTTGGACTATTTCCTAAGTTAATTCCATACAGACAATCCCCTCCGGATTGCCGGAGGAGATCCATCAAAGCAGAATACGAATCCATACCAGTATTTTGCGGTGAAGTATATTTTTCCTTTAACTGTGCTTTAATTACGTCTTTTTCCTCCGGACTTTTGTATCCCACTCTTCTTTTGTTATTCCGGTATAAACCATCGAAGACTGGCATTCTGAACATTCCTGGTACTCATCCGGCGTTTTATGCTCGGCACTTCCCAGGAAATGACAGTTGGGACAATAATAAGGATATCTTTTCATTATGACCGCTCCTTCTTTTGTTTGTTATGCTGCCCCAGTTATACTATATGAAAATGAATTTGTTTGATGAAATTGAGATTCCTGCATAAGTTTCTTTTCAGACTTATTACATAACTTACTATCACTTGCACATACTATCGAAAAGAGGTGATAGCATGGCATCATATGTATCCCCGGAAGTTCGGGAAAAATTCGAAACATTATCCATTAATTTAAAAAATAATATATTAGAAAGAAATGTTAAAATAAATAATGTTTATGATTTGATAAACGTTCTTGAGAAAATAGTCTCTGAGGAAGAGCAATAATTATGAGCTGAAAATGTATCGATACTTTGCAGACTGCATTTAAAGCTTTTCAGTAAACAACCGCTCCGGGTGTTGGGGACACCCGAAGCGTCTCCGAACGTCTCATACTATATTTTTAGTATTATTCTGTTGTAAATTATCTGTAAATGCATTATTATGTTTATATTAAAAAATACTTATCAGGGGGAAATCTATGAAAAAGAAATTACTATCTCTTGCGCTTGTTATAATTTTAGGAATGCTTTTATGCTCGTGCTCCGGTAATTCCACCGAGAAAATGTTTGGGGTAAAACTTCCGTCAGGAAAAAAACTGGAATTATATATGAGCCGTGAAAAAGCAGAAGACATCATGAGCGATTATGAATATGAATATAATGACGTTTTTCATACATATGATTATGGGTTTATAAGCCTAGCTTATACCGAAGGCCTTTTAACATCTATTAAAATTAGTGGAGATTCAGATGTTACATTACTAAATGGATTAGGCATTGGCAGCACCGATTATGAAAAATATGGGTTCGAACTGGACGGGCAGCATTTTGACAGCAATATTAATTATAAACAGACTGGTGATAAATATGAACAAAACGATGCTGTTAATATCAGAGATATGGAATTTAAAGACGGAATTCAAGCATACATCAGCATTTCTAAAGAGAATAAAGAAATCACTTACATAAATATAAGTGATATATATTCTTCTGTTTTGAATAAATATGATGAGTAAAAGTGTTGTTTATACAAACTTTGAAACTATTTAAGAGGGGATTGCTCCCCTCTTTTATGCTCTGACGAGCTGCCCATAACAAATTAAGCATGTGCGTATTCTACAGCACGATTCAAAAAGAAAGTATAATCCATAAACCTTCTTCTCTCTGTAGCAGAATCCCCAAAAGTGTAACACGAAATGCAACACAAAAAGAAAACCCCTGATAAACTCAGGGGTTTTACACTGCCGGCGGCGGGACTTGAACCCGCACGTGGTTGCCCACAACAGATTTTGAGTCTGCCTCGTCTGCCATTCCGACACGCCGGCATTCCAGCTTCCTTGTTTCCAATTCAGCCGAAATTAATAATACCATATCCGGAAGTTTCTGACAAGCTTTTTCAGTTTACTTTTTCAAAAACTTTGTTCCGTCAGACTTAGAAATGAAATTTATCATATATATCAAAACAGTCAAATGTTGCAAAATAATCCTTAGGGGTCTCTGCTCTGCGGATTAACTGAACATCTCCGTTTTCCTTCAGCAAAAGTTCGGCAGATTTAAGCTTACCGTTATAATTATACCCCATGGCAAACCCGTGAGCCCCGGTATCATGAATGACCAGATAGTCACCCATCTCCACTTCGGGAAGCATTCTGTCAATAGCAAACTTATCATTATTTTCACACAGAGAACCTGTAATATCATACCTGTGATCGCAGGCCTGGTTTTCTTTACCAAGAACCGTAATGTGATGATACGCTCCGTACATTGCGGGACGCATCAGATTTACTGCACAGGCATCACAGCCAATATACTCCTTATGCGTATGCTTTTCATGTATGGCCCGGGTAACCAGATGACCGTATGGTGCCATCATAAACCGTCCAAGCTCCGTATAAATAGCCACATCTCCCATGCCGGCAGGAATCAGGACCTCTTCATATACCGCTCTGACCCCCTCTCCGATTGCCAGTATATCATTCCCCTCCTGTTCCGGAAAATAAGGAATCCCGATACCTCCAGAGAGATTAATGAAGCGGATATCCGCCCCTGTTTCCTTTTTCAGCCGCACTGCCAGTTCAAACATTTCCTTTGCGAGAACAGGATAATATTCGTTGGTAACCGTATTGCTTGCCAGAAAAGCATGAATCCCAAAATGTTTCACCCCTTTATCCATCAGAATACGGAAGCCTTCAAACATCTGCTCTGTGGTAAATCCATACTTGGAATCTCCGGGATTATCCATAATACTGTTGCTTATTTTAAATACGCCGCCCGGATTATAACGGCAGCTTATAGTCTCAGGAAGCTTTCCCACAATACCTTCCAGAAACGAGATATGTGTGATATCATCCAAATTAATTGTGGCTCCCAGCTTTGCCGCATAAGCAAATTCTTCAGCAGGGGTATCGTTGGAAGAAAACATGATATCCTCTCCGCTGACATCCATAGCCTCGCTGAGCATCAGCTCCGTCAGAGAAGAACAGTCACAGCCGCAGCCGAATTCTCTCAGTATGTCCATTAAAAAGGGGTTAGGAGTAGCCTTTACCGCAAAAAATTCCTTATAACCTTTATTCCAGGAAAAAGCCTGCTTCAGCTTCCTCGCATTTTCCCGGATTCCTTTTTCGTCATATATATGGAAAGGAGTGGGATATGTCTTCACAATTTCCTCTATTTGTTCTTTGGTCACGAAAGGTATCTTATTCATTCTCTTATGTCTCCTTTTGTTTTCTTTTTTTTACCTGTAAGTTCTATCAGTTTAATCTCATTCCGCATGGCTTCCTTTAAGGCATCTACAAATACCCTTTGGCCGGAATACAGGCAAATATCCCTGCTGCTCCCTGTCAATTCGCCTGTCAGGACATATTTGGAATCGGAAATAAGACGGATCTGGTTTTCCTTTCCCTCCGTTTTATAGCAAACTGCAGTTTTCAGCCGTTCCGGAACTCTGTCTGTAAGAAGTACCACCTTTATTTTTTTCTGAAGCAGCTGCAATAAGTCCTTTTCCATATCCGCAAGTCTGGTTCCTGATGCAGAAAGATAAATCCGCTTTTCCGCCTGCTCCATCATATGATGCATCTTATCAAGAATCTGCTGCTCTCCCTCAATAGTGATGTAACCTTCACTGGGTTCGTCGGCCGCCGGCATATTCTCTGCAAGCCACTGCTTGGTACTCTCCAGCATACGCAGCTTGTTATCACAAAATTCCTCCACAGAAACGGCCATATACTTACTGCTGCTGCCCTTCATCAAATAAGCGGCACCTTTTTCTGTTAATCCAGCTAAAGCATTATAGACATTTGACCGTGAAATTCCAGTCAGCTTTGCCGCCTCATATCCGGTAAGCGTTCCGTTCCTGTTCAGACACAGGTAAATGGATGCCTCCTGTCTGGTGAGACCAAACATCATCAGTTTTTCAATATAACTCATCTCATCCATAAGCTGCCTCATCTTTAATTCATTAGTAGTTTTATACAGGAACACTATAAACTCTCCTATATCATTTGTCAAGTCGGAAAAACAGAAATAATAAAAAGTCTCATCAGATTTTTTATCCTGACAAGACTTTTTTTACTGTAAAAGATTTGTATTAAGCGCCCTGCCTATCAGATATTTTCTATCTGCCAGTCAACAGGATCCACACCATTGCTTTTTAAGAAGTCATTGGCTTTACTGAAATGCCTGCATCCAAAAAATCCCCGGAACGCAGACAACGGGCTTGGATGCGGTGCCTTTAATATTAAATGCTTCGGATTGGTAAGCATGGGAATTTTGCTCTGGGCAGGTCTGCCCCACAGCATATATACAATCGGCCTGTCCTGACGGTTTACCGCTTCTATCACAGCATCTGTAAACTGTTCCCATCCCTGTCCCTGATGGGAGTTTGCCCGATGTGCCCTGACCGTTAATACGGTATTCAGCATAAGCACTCCCTGATCGGCCCATTTCTTCAAATAACCGTTATTGGGAATATAACAGCCCAAATCCTCCTGCAGCTCCTGATAAATATTCACCAGAGAAGGAGGTATTTCCTTCTGCTCCGGCTTTACGGAAAAGCTGAGGCCATGCGCCTGATTTTCATTATGATAAGGATCCTGTCCTAAAATTACTACTTTTACCTTACTTAACGGTGTAAAATGAAAAGCATTAAAAATCTCATCGGCAGGAGGATACACCACATATGTGGAGTATTCCTTCTGTACAAAACGGAATAGCTGCGCATAATATGGCTTTCTGAACTCCTCATTGATTTCATCCAGCCAGTCATTCTGAATCATTCCCATCTTTTGTATCTCCCACTTTTCGTTATTTTTATTATAAGCGTACGGAAACTCCCTTGGCCCGAAGAAAGGCCTTAACCTCCCGGATCTCCAATTCCTTGTAATGGAACAGGGAGGCGGCAAGAACAGCTTCCGCCCCTCCTTCTGTAAGCGCATCATAAAAATGCCCCAGTGTTCCTGCTCCGCCGGAAGCAATCACCGGTACAGGAACCAGATCCGCAATTTTGCGTGTCAATTCAATATCATACCCTGTCTTCATCCCATCACAGTCCATACTGGTAAGTAAAATCTCTCCTGCGCCCAACCGGGTTACCTTTTCCGCCCAGGAAAGGGCATCAATTCCCACATCAACCCTTCCGCCGTTCTTATAAATATTCCAACCACTGCCATCCGGGCGTCTTTTGGCATCCATAGCTACCACCACACACTGACTCCCGAACTTATCCGCCGCCTCAGATATCAGCTCGGGTCTGTTTATAGCCGAAGAATTAATGGATATTTTATCCGCCCCCTCACGCAGAAGAACCTTGAAATCTTCTACCGACCGGATTCCTCCCCCTACGGTAAATGGTATAAACACTTTTTCAGCCACTTTGCGTACCATGTCAACTACGGTGTTCCTGTTATCGGAGGAAGCGGTAATATCCAGAAAGACAAGTTCATCAGCACCCGCCTTGTCATAGGCTTCGCCGATTTCCACCGGATCACCGGCATCCTGAAGATTAACAAAATTTACCCCCTTTACCACTCTTCCGTTATGTACGTCCAGACAAGGTATAATTCTTTTAGTATGCATCCCCATATCTCCTTATTATGTAAGAGAAACAAAATTCTTTAATATTGTAAGTCCCACGGAAGAACTTTTCTCCGGATGGAACTGACAGGCAAAAATATTATCCTTTTCCACCGACGCATGAATGCGGGTACCATATTCGGTCTCTGCTGTAATAATCGATGGTTCCGACGACTTCAAATAATAGGAATGGACAAAATAGACATAAGAGTTCTCTCTCACTCCTGCAAAAAGACGCCCCGGATTGGGATAAGATAAAGAGTTCCATCCGATGTGCGGAATTTTTATTCCGGGCTTCTCCGGAATACGAAGAATTTCTCCCGGAAGAATACCCAGCCCATCCACCCCTTCACATTCCTCGCTCCGTTCAAATAATAGCTGAAGACCAAGACAGATTCCAAGGAATGGAGTTCCCTTTTTCACCACTTCCTTAATGATGTCTGTCAATCCAAAGGAACATAGCTTTTCCATGGCATCTCCAAAGGCTCCTACACCGGGAAGTATTACCTTATCAGCTTCCATAATACATTTCTTTTCCCTTGTAATCACAGCCCCTTCGCCCAAAGCCTGCAGGGCTTTTTCCACACTCTTAATATTTCCGGCATCATAATCTATAATTGCTATCATGCTTTTCATCCCTTCTTAGGCATTTTACTTTATTCCATTACCGTAGTGTAGCATACTTAAGGTATCTCTGCAATATTTCACCCTTCATTTTGTAATCGTTCAGACAATTATGACCTGTTACCTTATTTTCCGTCACCCAATAAGAAATCCACAGGATTAACCTTGACAGCAGACGCTCTTCCGGCCAATTCTTCTGTTACGTATGGAAGCTTGTCATGAATTCGGAAAAAGAAAGCTTTTTGATTAAAGAAAGCAACTTTTTCAAATGGAAACCGAATTACGGAAGGATATTCCATGCCTGCCCCCAGTTCTATTATACAGAGTTTTCTGTTAAGAGTTCCCTGAAGCCATCGGGTGTATTTTTCCCACTGGGGCAGGTACCCTTCTTCCCTGTAACCGGGTGTTCCTATCTGATTAAACCAAAGCGTATGGCAACACTGCGCACAAACCGGAAAATCCACAAAGGAAAGGTCACCGTCACAATGATCTATTTCATCAAGCACCTGTAAAATGACATGTCCATCCGTTACAAGCGCTTCCTGATCCATACGGCATTCCTCTTCACACTGTAAAGCTCTGAATCCGCCGCAGGGCGTAACAATACGCTCTTTTTCCAAAGTTGAATTATATATATAATCATCTTCTGTCAGAGATACAATAAAATAATTTTTGTCCTTTAAAATATCCGACAGCTTCTCATAAGATTCCATGATACGTTGATTTGGATGCCTGCGTACATAATGGCACCTGAGATACTGGATAAGAGCAGCACTGTCTTTTTCTTCCTGTGCCCGGACAAGAAGGGGCCTATAAAAATCATCTTCCTTCATACCCTGATAATCTTCTTCCATTTCCTTCCCTATTCCAATCAGGATCATCTGGGAATCCGCAATTTTTTCCAGCAATTCATTCGTCATTTTTCTTCCTCTTCCATAAAATCATAAAGTAATCATTCTCCTTAACCACACCAGACAGATAGCAAAGCACATCTCTTTGTGTTACATAACCCTGTTAATAGTAACATATTGGGAACTACGCTTCAAGTAAGGATGTACGGCAGTAAGGGATGTAAACTCTTACCCTTTATACCGGATTTATAACACAAAAAAACCTTATCTACACACAGATAAGGTAAAATAATAGCAAATAAAATCCATACCCTCAAAACCGAACATTGAATCTAATCTTCTCCAAAACCTCTTTCATAC
>URMK01000023.1 GCA_900548905.1 uncultured Lachnospiraceae bacterium
GAAATGCAGGGGAGGGGGATGCCGCAGGACACAAAGGGCCGTCTGAACTGTTACGCGTTTCCATTAGAAGGAATGAATTATGAAATACACGCTCTGGCAATTATCCCCTTATTGTGGTAGAATTTTTATAAAGTACACAGGAAGAAATGGAGGGATTTCCTATGAAACAGTGCCCCAACTGCGGAGAACTTATCGGCGATGATGTAAAGGAATGTTTCAACTGCCATTATAGTTATTTTCACAGACGCGTGATAAACTCCAATGAAATAGCCAATATCCGTTACGCTAATGAGCAGCTGGCCCGTGAAAGAGAGGAACAGCAGAAAGAAAAAGAAAGGCAGAAAGAAGCCCAGCTTAAAAAGAATCCTCTATATGAATATAAAACAGTCATTATAAACGATTTATCCACCGGGGAAATTGACGGCAATGCCTTTAATATGGCGCTGAGAGAATATGCGGAACAAGGATGGAGGCTCCATTCTGTTTTTGTAAATGAAGTAGGCAAAACGGTAAGCCCTATGATGTTTATCCAGATTAGTCTCAATGCAACTATAGATCAGACCATTCTGATTTTTGAGAGGTGTATAAAGACGGAAGACGCTTGAGGCCGGATAGCGCACCGGTAACGGTCTGAATACCGCATTCCCGTATTTCGTGGTATAGAAAAAGGGATGCTTTCCGTTCACCGCCATTTTCATGAAATCTTAATTTGTCATCCCCCTTCCCAAATGCTACACTTAACTTATATAAACCCTTTGAAGGAGGTATGAAAATGTATCAGATTTCTAATTTCATGGACAATGACGATATCAAGACGCTGGCAAATGCCGGCCCGTTTACGGTTATTGAATACGAGCGGGATCTCAGTGTGATGCCCTCATCTGCCACAGTGGCCTATTTCAGCAGTAAAATGAATGTGCGTAAGCGTCAGGTGGTCTGCGACCTGAGCAAGGCCAATGTGACCATCCAGGCCGGAGCCATGCAGTGGATGCTGGGAAACGTAAATGCCACCACCGGTATTAAGGGAGTGGGCGACTTGTTCGGAAAAGCCGTGCGTGGCAAGGTTACCGGCGAATCCGCAATCAAGCCGGAATATACCGGGGACGGCGTCCTGGTACTGGAACCTACATACAAGCATCTGATTCTGATGGAAGCCGCGGACTGGGGCGGTTCCGTCGTCCTGGATGACGGCCTTTTCCTCGCCTGCGATTCCAGACTCCAGCATAAGGCGGTTATGCGTTCCAACCTCTCCTCTGCGGTCGCCGGCGGGGAAGGCCTGTTTAACCTGAGCCTGAACGGCGGCGGCGTATTCTGCATCGAAGCGGACTGCCCGAAGGAGGAACTGGTGGAAATCACCCTCCAGAACGATGTGCTGAAGGTAGACGGGAATATGGCAATCGCCTGGAGCGGCAGCCTGCAGTTTACGGTGGAACGCTCCGGAAAATCCCTGATTGGTTCCGCTGCCTCCGGCGAAGGCCTTGTAAATGTATACCGGGGCACCGGAAAGGTCCTGATGGCGCCGGTTTCCAAAATGCCTAACGTATGATCCAACTTTCGTTATAAGAAAGATACGGGATATTACGCCCTTAACCAAGAAACAGGAATAAGCCGGGTAATTGCCTGTAGGAAAAACGGCCATACTTTTTACCGTATGGCCGTTTTATCAATCTGTTTTACGTATCCCTGCCCCCTGTATTCCGGGCCTATTTCACATCCGCTCTTGCCAGGGCATCCTTATAATACTTAAATTCGGTAAACACTTCTCCGGTATAGGGATTCTTCTTATTTTTCACCGACTTGTATACAATATAGCCCAGTGCGGCGGCGTTGGTGAGCAGCGCAAGGGCACTGACAACAAACATTGCCGCAGGATTGGCATTGGCCGCACCTCCCGCGGCAATACCGTTCATGGTGCCGTCCGCATACTGAACCGGTATGGCTGCCCATTTATATACTGCGGAGCCGTCCGGGAAGGTTTCCTGGAAAAGCGGGAAAACCTGGGCGAACATACACCACATACAGAGCGTATTGGCGCGGTTCATGATCCAGCCGCCCTTGTTCCAGAAAAGAGCCGCAATCGTAGGGGCCAGCAGCAGCGCCACCCCGCAGAACCAGGCGTGGGTGGGCAGGCAGTTATAAGTATAGGCGAAATTCCATATATCATATACCACGATATAGACCCAGATCATATCCGGCCATATCATGTCTTTTTTATCCCTGGAAGCGTAAACCGCCCACCAGCCGGTCATGCACAGAATGTTGAGAATCCCTGCGACTGCGTTCATGATATTATGCCAGCCGCCATACAGCCAGACGCTTTCCGACGACATCCACCAGGAATTCCAGCCGTTAGCCGCCGATTCAAAATCACTGGCAACGGCAATCAGGATGTTAATCGCCACAATAGCAAAAGGAAATGCCCTGAACCAATGCTTTTTGCCGATACCCCAGCCATATTTAATCATCATAAAACCGATACAGCCGGCCAGTGACGCATAAAGCTTGGCATAATGGAACCACCCGTTCATATACAGATGGGTCTGGTTCTGAAGCGCCCACTCCGCCCCCTGCCCGGCCGCAGCAGCTATCACCACAAAATAAACCGTAAGCGCTGCCGGCAGGACGCCGAACATGAACAAGCCTCCGAATTTGCTCCTTCTTGAAAATTCATTCAGCAGGATAAGCGCCGCCAGAACAGACAGCATGGCAAACCATTGATAAAGCGCATTACTGCCGTAAACATGAAATAACATAAACTCCCCTCCTCGCCTTTCTTTCCGTCAGCCGCTTTCAGCAGGCCTCAATTTCTTTAATACTGCACTCATTTCCCGTAACCAGACAGGTATCCCAACTGCCGCAGCAGGGACACTGCCGCCCGTAGCGCACGGTGGGGTAGGTCTTTTGGCAGGCTTCGCAAAGCGTCACGGCAGGAAGTATTTCTATTTTCAAATCCGAATCCTTTAACAGCTCCGATTTCTTACGGTAATACTTCCAGCAGTCCGTCATGTACTCCGGAACCACTCCGCTCACCTCTCCCACCTCAAGCGTCACCGATCCGATTTCTGTCAGCCGGTTTTCCTCTGCCACCGCATCAAGCGTCCGGGAAATATGTACGATAATACCCAATTCATGCATTCCCGCTTTCCCGTCCCTTCTTTCCTTTTCGTATAATCCGGATTTCACGCTTCAGCATATAAGGAAGAATGGCCTTCATCTTGTCCTCCGCCTTATACATATTGCTGGCCTCCGGCAGATCTCTGCTGAGATGAATCGCATCAAATTCGCATTTGGTGGTACAGATGCCGCAGCCTATACACTTATTGGGATCCACCACCGTGGCCCCGCAGCCCAGGCAGCGGTTCGCTTCCGCTTTTACCTGCTCTTCGGTGAAGGTGCTGCGTAAATCACTAAAGTCCGTCCCGGCATCCGGGCTTTTCCGTCCCGGTACCTGCCGCTTCGCATTATCGAAGGATTCCGGATCCAGCCTGAGATTCTTTTTATCCAGCTCAATAAACATTCTCCTGTTTCTGCCTATTGTGAGACTCTGCCCTTCATGCACAAACCGGTGTATGGATACACAGCCTTCTTTTCCTGCCGCAATGGCATCTATGGCGAATTTCGGCCCGGTATAAACATCACCGCCCGCAAAGATATCCGGCTCACCTGTCTGATAAGTCAGAGGATCGGCTTTTACAGTTCCGTTCTTGTTGCATTCCGCCTTCGTTCCCGCAAGCAGTTCCCCCCACCGGACGGACTGTCCGATAGATACCAGAACAGACTCGCATGCCACCCGGAGAAGCTGTTCTTCATCATACCGGGGATGAAAGCGGCCGCTCTCATCAAACACGGAAATACATTTCTTAAATACCACTCCCGATACCTTTCCGTTTTCCGTGAGTATTTCCTTCGGTCCCCAGGAATTACATACGGCGATCCCCTCTTCCAGTGCCTCGGCAACCTCGTCCGCCGCCGCGGGCATGGATTCCCGCGTTTCCAGGCAATACATGGCTACGGCTTCGGAACCGGCACGCAGAGCCGTTCTGGCCACATCCACCGCCACATTCCCGCCGCCGATTACCACGGTGTGCCCGGCTAGCCGGATGTCAGCCGCGTCCTGGTTAACGGAACGTAAAAATTCCAGACCTGTGAGCACACCTTCCGCCTCTTCTCCCGGGATTCCCGCCCATCGTCCGTCCTGGGCACCAATAGCGACATAAAACGCCCTATAGCCTTCCCCGCGCAGCTTCTCTATAGTAGTATCCCGCCCCACTTCAATACCGCACCGGAATTCCACCCCCATAGCCCGCAGGACATCAATTTCCGCCTCAATGACATCCTTTTCCAGCCGAAACGACGGAATGCCGTTCAGCAGCATACCGCCGGGACGTTTTTCCTTTTCGAAAACAGTAACCGGATATCCGCTTCTTTTTAAATAAAAAGCAGCCGACATTCCCGCAGGCCCCGCTCCGATCACGGCTATTTTTTCCGTGAAAGGCTTTCCGGAATAATTCAGCATCTGGGGAATATATCGGGTCCGGGCATGCAGCTCCTGCTCCGCAATGAATTTCTTGATCTCGTCGATTGCCACCGCACTGTCAACCGTCCCCCGGGTACAGGCATCCTCACAGCGACGGTTACAGATTGCGCCGCATACCGCCGGGAACGGGTTTTCCGTCTTAATCAGCTCCAGGGCTTCCCTATATTTGCCCTGAGAAGCCATCTTAATATAGCCCTGTACCGGAAGATGGGCCGGACAGGCCGCCTTACAGGGAGCCGTTCCGGTATCATAGCAGTTGATCTGGTTTTTATCCCGGTAGTCCACACTCCATTTTTCCCTGCCCCATTTTGTTTCATCCGGCAGTTCCTGCCTGGGATATGCAATCTCCCCGCTTTGGGTACACAGCTTCTGCCCCAGCCTGGCGGCCCCCGAAGGACAGTATTCCACACATCTGCCGCAGGCCACACAGTCCTCTTTTGTCACGCTGGCACGGTAGGCCGAGCGGGACATATTCGGGGTGTTGAACAGTTGGGAAGTCCGCAGGCCGTTACACACGCCCACCGCACAGTTGCATATGGCAAAAATTTTCTCCTCCCCGTCGATATTGGTGATCTGATGGACATAGCCGTTATCCTCCGCCCGCTGCAGGATCTCCATGACTTCGCCGATATCGATATAGCGGCCCTTCCCTGTTTCCACCAGGTAATCGGCCATATCCCCCACACCGATGCATAAATCATCCTCCAAATCGCCGGTCCCTTCTCCCCGCACGCGCTGCTGACGCCGGCAGGAGCAGGCACCCACCGCATATTTATCCTTGTATTTGTTCAGCCAATAAGAAATATGTTCGATGCTTGCCGACTCCTGTCTGGCCGGGATCGCCTTTTCCACAGGAATGACATGCATACCGATTCCCGCTCCGCCGTAAGGCACCATAGGCGTTACTTTTTCCAGCGGAAGCCTGGCCATTTGTTCAAAGAAATCAGCCAGCTCCGGATGCTCCTCCACCTGCTTTGCGTTCATCATCATAAATTCCGCACAGCCGGGGACAAACATAGGAAGCACATACTGCTTATGGTGATCCTCATTCTCCCAGTTGTATTCAATCAGGCCGATGACGCTCATCTCCTGAAGCAGTTCTTCGGTGCGCTCCACACTTTTTTTGCACCGCCCGGCAATCCACTGTGCCGTAGCCGGGACCCTCACCTTCATGGCCAGGGCAACCTCCGCCATCTCATCCGTTATCACACATGCCAGTCCCCAGTACTCCGGATCCTCCACGGTCACCTTCACGCCGATCCGGTCCGTTATTTTCTGACCCAGTTTCAGAATCAGTTCTCTTCCCTCCGCCATACTTCATCTCCTTTGTTTTTGGTAATATTTACAGCATTCCGAACGAAGCATCTGCTTCTGCATTATTTATATTATATAACACTATATCTTATTATACAATTTTTTTGTTATATTTCTACAAAAAACATTTGCAACAACAGCATCCATCCGGTGTATCCGCCCCCGGCGGGTGACAATGCTCCGCCGCCGCGCTTCGGCAGCTTCCATACCGTACAGAGAGGCTTTGAACCCGCGGCAGCGGGCAAATAGGCTGTGAATGGTAACTTTTATTGCGCGGATAACCGAAAGAATCTGTTGACAAGTTAACTTGGCAGTGTTATTCTGTATTTGACAAGTTAACTTGGCATTCGGAAAGGGGTATCTCTTTATGGAAAAGGAAGAAATACTGGAAAAAAGCCGTAAGGAAAATAAGAACCGGGATATTTTTGAAAAAGAGGTTCTGAAAGAAGGCGGGAATATCGGAGGTATTGCCGCCGGAATCCTGGCGACCCTGTTCTTTATTCTGCAGATAACAGCGGGCGGGGGGATCAATTACGGATTGTATGCCGTGGTATTTTCTATCCCTGCGGCCGCCTTTACCGTGAAAGCCATCCGCATGAGACGCAGGCATGAAATCGCAATGTCGGTGTTCTATATCGTCTTTGTCCTTGCGCTCTCCGCAGCACATATCTATAACCTGTTCACGGCACCGGCAGTACGGTAAGGCGGTGGTATTATGAACGAAGACCTCATCCTGAAGAACCGTCTGAAAGAAGCCAGAAATGAAAAAAAACTGTCCCAGTCCCAGTTGGCGGAACTGGTAGGCGTATCCCGCAACACCATAAGCTCCATCGAAACCGGACAGTTCAGCCCAACTGCCAAGCTTGCTCTCATCCTGTGCATTGCACTGGACAAGAAATTCGAAGAATTATTTTATTTTGGCTGATGTAACCCGCAATCTGTTTTGGGAGGTTTCCTATGTTTACATGCCTGCAAGGAGGCTATAATACCCGCCATTCCCGGACCTTTTTCAATTCCCGTCCCCAAGGCTCCGATCACTTTCTGCTGCTCCTGGTAAGAACACAGACCGCATTTTGTATAGACGGGCGCAGTTTTACGGCTGAATCCGGCAGCATTGTCCTTATTCATCCGAATACCCCATACCGGTACCATGGCACCGGCAGCGAATATTCCGACGACTGGCTGAGTTTCCTCTGTCCGGATCCAGAGGCCTTCCGAAATTCCGGTATTGATTTTCATATGAGCATCCCCATCGGCAATCCGGATATGTCATCCTCTTATATCAGGCAGATCCTGCTGGAAAAGTCCTGCATATCGGAGGAGTACAGGAACCAGAATATCCATATGTTGTTTTGCGTTCTCTTTAATAACCTGCGGCTTGCCTGCATGCAAAAGGCCAGGGACAGGCTCTGCAGTCCTTATTTTTCCAAAATGCAAAACCTGCGCCTGTCCCTGGCATCCGAACCCTACCGTGAGTATACGCCGGCGCTTCTGGCCGGCCCTCTGGGAATAAGCGCCTCTTATTTTCAGCACCTGTATACAGAATTTTTCCATATTTCCCTGCGTTCCGACCTGATACGGATGCGTATTGAATATGCAAAGGGCCTGCTGCAGAATACGGACATGTCCATAGAGGATATCGCCGAGGCCAGCGGCTATTCCAGCAAAATCCATTTTTACAGACAGTTCCGCCGAATTGCAGGAACCACGCCTTCCGTTTACCGCAGTTCCTTTTATCAATGACTCAAACTTTGCAGACAGCGGGTGAAGGGGCATTTGGCATCTGTGCAGTTTGAGTCGTTGCGTTTACCCTGTTTTATAACATAATTTCTATTTGCATGGTTACCTTGCGCAAGTCCGGATTCAGATCCTTGTCTTCCGTCATTTCCAGATAAGGGTACCCCACCGCGCTCCAGTGTACCCGCCGGATACCCATATGCCTTCCCAATGTCTTACCTTCTCTGTCATGGGGCACCGCATGATATATCAGCAAGTCGTCCCCGCTTTCCGGATCTTTAATAAAACAATTGTGTCCCGGCCCGTATTCCCCCGGAACACTTTCCTTTGTCAGGACAGGATAAGGCAGCCAGTCCCAGCCGTCCGGTGAAAGCAGATTATTGCCTCTGCGGGTATGGAGAAGGCCGACGCAGTACAAATCCGCCAGCCCGGTACTGGATCCGGATATGGTAACAAACAGATCGTCCCCATGCCGGAGCAGATAAGGGCCTTCATCCACCTCCGTCTCATAACGGTCCCAGCCATATACAGGCCGGAGAATTCGGACCGGATTAGTAGTCAGCTGCCAGGGCGCTGCCGGATCGATTGTTGCTATATATATGTCTGCCGATTCGGCAACTGTATGATCCGGTGATTTATCCGCAAAACACCGGTCCGACCACATGATATAATGTACACCGTCCACACAGAACCAGGTCATGTCCAGGGTAATACCGTCCTCCCGCAATACCGTGCCGTCCGGTTTCACCACCAGCCGGGGAGCTTCCCAATCCTGCGGTTTTGCCGGATCCCCATTACACCGAAGCACATGGCTTCGTACCGTCGTCCAGGATTTCTCTCCTACCGTAGTGAACAAATAAGGGACTCCGCGGATGACATGCAGTTCCGGAGCCCACATATTGGCATGTATGGTATCGGACTCAGGCATGGTATACACCGCAACCGGTTCTGCCTCCGCCAGCCCTTCCAGGGTATCGCTGATCCGAAGGGTTACGCTCCTCTGGCCGGATGCAGATAAGTAGAATTTACCGTTTATCCGGCAGATACACGGATCCGACATATGCGCATCCAGGAAAGGGAACGGGTAATGCCTCTGCCTTATTTCCCCGCTTATACTGACTCTGCCGGGACAGGAAAAGTCAATGGCTTCCCATTCCTCACGGTTCCAGCAGACGGACTTTTCATGAGAGGAACCGTCATTGTACAGACATACAGCTCCCGGCAAACTGCCAAATTCCGGTTTTTTCCCTGCTTTCACAGTAAGCGTAACCGGAGCGGTGTCGGTATGGTATATCTCCCCCAGATACCGTTCCATCCGCTGAACTTCTTCCTCGCTCACCTCCAGGATACTCCCCGGTACGGCATTGTCTATCCCGCAGTTTCCGGCTTCTTCAAAGACCGTCTCCGGGCAAACCTGTATCTCTTCCATCTCCTGAAAAAAACGGGTGCGGCCGCACATATGCCCTTTCCTATTCTCCCATTCCAGACGGTAGGACTGTTTTTCTTCCTCCCAACGGCACCGGGGTCGGCGTATCTCTTCCCCGCCAGCCTTCAGGAATCCGCCTTCCCGGAAACGCACCAGATCTTCAGACCAGAACAGCATGATGCAACCCGTGCTCAGCGGATCCGGTGCCCCCTGGTTTCGGCGTACGGCACAGACGCCGAAGGTTCCATCCTGTTTTCGGAAAAGCCAGGGTTCCAGAAGTGTCTTGGTCGTCCCTCCCGGTCTCCCTTCTGTAAAATCCGCTTCAGGAAACAGGATACCCGTATTATTCCGCAGCGGAATATATTCCTTACCGTCACGGCTTACCGCCAGGTGCATGGCATCATTCACATCACAGTTCCTGGCCGTAAGCCCGGGATAATTGCCGCTGTTTCCGCTGTCATAACAGGGTTCCCCTTTTTTGGTATAAGCAAATACAAAAGCCATTTCTTATTTTCCTTCCTTCCGTGTGTCGGACACTCCCCCCCAGGGCTGTCACTCACCGCAATCCTTGTCTGCAGCCCGTTTACACCGCTATACTTCATTTATACGGAATTGCAGTCGTTAAGTAAATATCATACTTTGCTAATTGTTAACCTTTTCTGCTATGAATTCACGTATGATCGGAAGAACTATCTTCTCCTGACGGCACCCCTTCCTCTTTTTGCTGTATTTCCTAAATTTCCTTCATTGATATAGATATGGATTTACATAAGTTTTTTATGTTCTTGACTGCCTAGCAGTTGCTAGGTATAATAATATAAAGCAAATGTCACATACGTAAAGGAGGCATACCATGGAAACGAAGGAGCTGATACAGGAAGCCGCTTTGGATTTATTTTCACACAAGGGCTTTGATTCCTCTTCGGTGCGGGATATTGCGGCAAAAACCGGAATCAGGGACAGTTCCCTGTATTTTCATTTTAAGAATAAGCAGGCGATACTGGACTCTCTCATGGACCGGTATATCCAGATATCCCGGCAGATGATGGACCGTTTGGAGGAAGGGCTGGGCCACATTACGGCAATGGATGATAAACATTTTTACGCGGTTACGGAACAATACATCCGGTACTTTTTTTTGGATCCTTTTATCAGCCGGATGATTATGCTCATGAATCATGAACGCAGCCATAATGACAGAATCCGGGATCAATATGTCCGTTGGTGTATAGAAAAGCCTCTTGCCTTTCAGACAATGGTCATGAAAAAGCTGCTGGACATCGGTTATCTGGAAGGAAAGGATCCCGCCCATATCGCCCTGGAATACTATTCTCCGATCTTCTTATATTTCAGTCAATATATGAACCATTCCTATACGGAGAAAGAGAAGGAACGCTTCAGGAAAGCGGTAATGTCTGCGGCACAGAGTTTTTTAGTAACCTATCGGAAGGGGAACTGATATGAATATATTTATCACCGGCGCAAATCAGGGAATCGGTTATTATCTGGCAGAAGGTCTGTTGGAACTGGGACACCGGGTGACCGTATTGGATTTGGAAACCACAAAGCTGCTTACACTGCAGGAGAAATATCCCGGACAGCTTCTGCCCATTGTCTGTGATGTCAGGGATACGGTCGGTATGCAGGCCGCCGTGCAAAAAAGTGCCGATACCTATGGCGTTATTGATATCGCCATCCATAATGCCTGCCTTTGTACCTTTGGCTCCATGAAGGATACCGGTAACCCTGTATATGAAGAAGTATTCAATGTAAATTATTATGGGGCGCTGCGGCTTGCCAGAGCTGTTGTTCCGTATATGGAAAAGGAGGGAAAAGGCAGGGTGATTTTCACAAGTTCCGGCGTAGGTGTAATGGGTTTTCCCGATATCAGCCCCTACGCCTCCTCAAAAGGCGCCGTGGAAGCCCTCGCCAAATGCCTGAACCTTGAATATATGGACAAAGGGATACGGTTTCAGCTCTTTCATCCGCCTCTTACCCGGACCAAATCCGCCGCCCCGCTTCCGGTCCCCAAGGATTTTATGGCCGATCCGCTAGCGGTGGGACACGGCCTTGCCCGCCGTATTAACAAAAAAAGCTTCTATATCTGCCATACGGCAAGGCAGCAGCTGCAGACGGCCTTATGTTATCTTTTCCCCGTTAAAATGGGCGAATCCATGAGTAAACTGTTAAAAAAGAAGCGAAGTGTATCGTAAAACCTAAGAAAGAACCAGGGCGGAGTAAACTTCGTTTATATCTGCCTGCAGGAGGTTATTAGCAAATGTTTTATTTTATCAGACATGGTTCCACCGACTATTCGGAGCGGAACACAAAAATATATCAGGACTTCGGCGTTAATCTTGCCCCTCTTTCACCGGAAGGAGTGCAACAAATAAAAGCTTCGGCGAAGGACAGCCGACTTCAGGGCGCAGATATTATCCTGTCTTCCCCTTATACGAGGGCGCTGCAGACTGCCGCCATATTATCCCGGGAACTCCGCGCAGATATTATCGTGGAAACCGATCTGCATGAATGGATTGCAAACAAACACTACCTATACGAAACGGACGAAAAGGCAGAAATAAGTTACCATGAATTCCTTTCCTCCGGCGGCGTATACCCTGCCGGAGAAGAAAAAGAATGGGAAGACTGTACCTCCATGAAAAAAAGGGCTATGGCCGTACTGGACAAATACAGGGAATATAATAAAGTAATCGTAGCTTGTCATGGAATGCTCATAGAAGCGGTCTGCGATGTCCGCCATCCGGCCAACGGAGAAATAGTGGAACTGAATCAAAGAGATTCCTATTGACGGTATTTCCAGGAAGTTTATAATGAAGGTAGTACCCCGGATCTAAACTGCCTTCCCAGGGCTGTACGGCTGCCGTTCGGTGCGAAATATACGACTCGATGAGGTGGCTCTTTATGAACATTCGAACTTCTATGTACCGGATAGTTTTCCTGCTCATAGCTCTTCCTTTTTTACTTTTCAGCATGGTAATCACCTATATATACTCTTCCAGACTGGAAAAAGCACTCACAGAAAGCCTGCAGGTGGTAGCCGGTACACAGGTGGCGGAAATGACGGACTTTTGTGAGCAGCAGAAGGATTACCTGACTATGATCGGCTCTATGGATATTTGTCTCGCCGCGATGCGGGGAGAACTGGACGATGATATGCACAGGTACCTTGATAATATGTTTTACTCCAGGGTGGAAAGCATGAACTATCTGAAGGTGCTGGCCCTGGTTGACCGGGACTTCCGTGTAGCCGCCTGCAGCGAAGAGCACAGTGATATAGCTGATGACGGGATCCGTACATTAATCCAAAACATGGACGGGCAGCCGTTTTATTTTTCCGATATTTTAATTGATGGTCAGGGCAGCAAAACACTGGTTGCTATTGCACGGATTGAACACCAGGGAGAAACACTTGGATATTCCCTAATGGAAATCAATCTGGATTTTTACGAAAATATACGGAAACGGGCGGAGCTGTGGAACGATGCCACCTTTTATCTTCTGGACGGAAAAATGCAGATTATCAGTGCCGGTACGGTGGAAGAACGCCGGGACAATTTTGTCACTTCCGCCGCGGAACGGAAAGATTACCTCAATAAATACAGGGAAATTGATTTCGAAACCAATCCCCGGGGCAGCTTCCAATATAAGGTCGGCGGCAAAAACTATATCACCTACTATTCCGATGTCACATATACGCATTGGCAGATTATGCTGTCAGTGAATCTGGATAACTATCAGTCGCGGAAAAGTGTATATTATGTCATGGCCTTTTTTATGGTTTTCCTGTGCTCTATTCTTGCTGTATGGATCGGATCCTTTGCTTCCAGACGTATTGTCCATCCGGTAAAAAGCATTTCCGATACCCTGAAAAATATCCGGCAGACCCAGGATTATTCTCTCCGGGTGCCGGCAGGACGCAAGGATGAGATAGGCAGCCTGTCTGTGGAAATCAATAATCTGATTGATTATATTGAAACAGAAAATTTGTATAAGGCACAGACACAGCGGCTTTTGCAGCAAAAAGCCGAACAGGATGCCCTAACCAAGGTGCTGAACAGGGAACGAATCAGCCAGTTTCTCCAGGAATCCCTGGAAAGGCATCGTTCTGACGGCACAGCAGTTGCCGTACTTTTCCTTGACATCGACGATTTTAAAATATTTAATAACAATTACGGACATTATGTGGGCGATCAGGTTCTGTTGTTTCTGACCTCCCTGCTTACCCGGGAATCCGGCGGCACGGTAGGGCGGGTTGGCGGAGATGAATTCCTGGTGATCGTGGAAGATCAGGAAAATGTCCGTAATCTGGATCCGTGTCTGCTGCGGATCGAACAAGCCGCCCGAAGCCAGTTTGTAGTACGCGGCAGCGGCTGCCGGCTGCCTATCTTCTGCTGCATCGGCGCCGTACAAATAGACTTTGCCGCTTTCCCGGACGAAGCCCCGGACGCAGAAAAGGTGATCGCCACGGCGGATGCCGCCATGTATCAGGTAAAGAACAACGGAAAACAGGGACATCGTATCCTGGATTACAGCACCCTTCAGGCAGAAGCAATCTCCTGAAAATAAGGCTCCTTCTATGGAAAGAGAGCCGTGGATAGAGATCCGCGGAAACAGGAGCCATGAAAACAGGGTCCGCGGAAAACCGCGGGCCCTTCTGTATCCGGTATACTAGTTATTTTTCCACACGGATTATTTTCACATCATATTTGGAAAGCATTTCCCCTTCCGGTACCTTCTCACCGGTGATCATATCCGTATATCCCGTCAACCCTTCCGGTACCGGAAGTTCCTGATCCTTAAAATTCAGGACAAAATAAAGGCGGCAGACCTCCGTTTCCCTGCATGTGATCTCAAGTCCCCCCGCGCCGCTTATTACAGGCTGTACCGCCGCATCCGCCGCAGCCATGTCCATTACCCGGGAAAGGCCTTCTGCCTCCGCATTGGTACCTATATAATAGACAACTCCCTCACCAAAATGATTTCTTGTAACGGCAGGGCGTCCGGCGTAGAAATCACTTCCGTATTCCGCCAGGATTTCGGCCCCTTCCGTATGCATCAGTTCACATACCAGCCCGCAGGATACCTTTGTACCATCTTTGAAAACCACTTTGTTGGATTGTTCCGGGGAAAGGGCATCGATTTCTTCCACCCACACGCCGGCAAGCTCCCGCAGCGGTCCGGGGTAACCTCCGGGAAACACGTTATCCGACTGATCGGCAATTCCGCACATATAGGTAAGAATGAGCACACCTCCCTTTTCCACAAAAGAGGTGAGCGCTTCCTTCATCCCTTCCTTTATCATATAAAGCACAGGTGCCACCACCACCTTATACCGGCTGAAATCCGCATCGAAGGGGATGAGATTCACCGGAATATTGCGTTCATAGAAATAGGTATAATACTGATGGATATGTTTTACATAGGTAAGGTCAACAGACGGGCCGCTGGTGTATTCCAAAGCCCAGTAATTATCCCAGTCAAAGATAATACCGGTCTCCGCCTCATTTACAGAACCGGGAGTCACCGCCGAAAGGCGTTCCAGCTCCAGTCCCAGCCTGCGTACCTCACGGAATACCCTGGTATCATCCGTTCCTGCGTGCTCAATCACCGCTCCATGGAATTTTTCACAGGCACCCGCACTGCGGCGGAGCTGGAAAAACTGTATGGTATCCGCCCCGTGGGCTATGGTCTGATAACTCTGGGCGCGCATCTGCCCAGGCTTTTTCAGGGAATTATACTGCTGCCAGTTCTGCTGGCTGGGTGTCTGTTCCATGAGCATGAACGGTGCATCTTTTAAACCTCTCATCAAATCATGGCACATAGCCGTGTAACTCCAGGGCGTATCGTATCTGGGATAATTATCCCAGGAAACTACATCCATTTCTTTCGCCCATTTAAAATAATCCAGCCCTTTATAAGTCCCCATCAGGTTCGTGGTAATCGGCGCTTCCTTATCAAAATGGCGTATACTGTCCCTTTCCATCCTGTAATTGGAAAGCATGCTGTCGGACATAAATCTTCGGTAGTCTATCGAAATTCCTGCAAAAGCTGTTTTTCCGCCCTGCAGTCCTTCACTCAATGCATTGGGAAGCACAATTTCATCCCAGTCATAGATGGTATGTCCCCAGAACTCCAGGTTCCATGCCAGATTAAGGGCCTCCAGCGACTTGTATTTTTTCCGCAGCCCTATACGGAATGCTTTTTCACAGTTCTCACAATAGCATTCCCCGCCATATTCATTATTCACATGCCAGCAGGCAATACGTCCGTTCTTTCCATAACGCTCCGCCAGCTTTTTTGCAAGGGCAGAGGCATATCTTTGGTAAACCGGGGAATTCGGGCATGCATTGTGGCGCTGTCCGAATTTATGATGCCTTCCTTCGTAATCGGTCCTGGATACCTCCGGATAGCGTTTCACCATCCACGCCGGAAGGGCCGCCGTGGAGGTTGCCAGCACAATATCATAGTTTTCCCGGCTCAGCATATCCACGATATCATCCAGTTCTGAAAAATCATACCGTTCCTCTGCCGGCTGTATTTTAGCCCAGGAAAATACATTTACCGTTGCACTGTTAATGCGGGCATTTCGAAATATCCGCATATCTTCTTCCCATATTTCCCTGGGCCACTGGTTGGGATTGTAGTCTCCCCCGTATAAAATTCGCTTAAACTGACTTTTCATAACATCCTGTCCTTTCTTCCTCATGCGCTTCCCCCTTGCCAGAGGAGCCGGCTCTTACCTTATCCCTTCTGCACATTCACTCCGCATCCCTCAGGCTGCGGACAGATACGGCTTTAACACCGTCATTATATTATGGATGGACAGCCGGATGTGTAATATGTTAAGCTAAATAATATAACATTATGAAACAGGTGAGTATATGCCAATCATATTCCGCAGCACCCCGGTAAGCGAACCCTTAACCTTTGATTCCATCGGAAACCACTGGAACCAGGAAAGCGTCCGGCGCCCGAAGGGCTATCCCCTTTATCACTACCTTCAGACGGAAACGGGATGCGGGCAAATTGAAATCCAGGGGAAAATTTATCTGCTAAATGAAGGGGAAGGCGTGTTAACCGCTCCCTTTGTACGCCATTCCTATTCCGGAAAAACAGAGGAATGGATTAGATTGTTTGCCTCATTTACCGGAACAATCGAAAGCAGCATTGCTAAAATACTTGGAAACCGGCAAATCGTTTTCATCGATAAAGACCAGGGGGGAAAGATCGCCTCCCTGATCGTTTCCATCATGAAAAAATATGAGAATCCTCCAGCGGATGCAAAGGCCCTTTCCCTCGACTGCTATGGCCTGCTACTGCATTTTGTGGACGGTGTATATACCCGTGACCTCATGGAGGATCCGTTGTATCAAAGATATGTAGCGCCTGTAATAAAAGAGATTGAAACGAATTATGACTCAGAACTCACCGTAAAGGGGCTGAGCGGAACGGTGTATATTACCCCGCAGTACCTCTCCCGCCTGTTCGGGCGTTTTCTGGGATGTTCTGCCTATGAATATCTGACCACATACCGAATTAATAAGGCAAAGGAATTCCTCCTGACCGATCCCCGGATGGAGGTTCAGAAAATCGCACTGCGGGTGGGCTTTCTGGATACCAGCCACTTTATTGCCATGTTTAAAAAGGTGACCGGACTTACGCCGCTGGAATTCAGGAAGCTGAATTGATGGGTAGTGTATATTTTTTCTATTGTTTTATGCGCAGGTTTATTATACACTGTTAAAGTAACTCTTATGTAGAACATAACAGTAATCCTCCAAATGGCGAAAGAGGTACACATGGAATCCAATCGTCTTATGACCCGTTTTAGAAATTCAATCGCCTCCCAGTCCATACGGCGTGGCCTCACATTGGCTATCCCGTTTCTTATCATGGGATCCTTCTCCCTGCTTTTCAGGAACTTCCCGAGTGACAGTTATCAGTTATTTATACGAAATTATCTGGATGGCGCTGCCGTTGCCCTCCTTGATACCCTATACAATATCAGTCTGGGATCGCTGGCTCTTATCCTGTCCGTCACCATCAGTCTGTCCTATGGGCTTCTGGCCGAACCGGATACGTTTATCCTCTATCCCGTTGTTTCCGTATGCTCCTATCTGGCTTTCTGCGGAGGTATCCAGGAGCATGAGGAATATATCTTCAATGCGGAATGGGTATTTACCGCCATGTGCATTACTCTGCTTTCCTGCATTCTGTTCCGCCGGATACTGAAACTGAGCAACCGTCTTGACAGGCTGCATACCACAGGCGCAGAATATTTATTCAATATTTCCATACAAAGCCTGTTTCCCGTTATCCTCATTCTTGTCTTTTTTGCTGCCATGGGATATCTGCTCCGCTCGGCATGGGGAAGCAGTAATATTACCAATTTCGGTTCTTATATATTCCTGAAACTATTTGACAAGTCCAGCAATAACCTGTTCGGCATCCTGCTTTATGTCATCATTACCCATATCCTCTGGTTCTTCGGCATTCATGGTACCAACACGCTGGAGGCCGTTTCCAGACGATTATTGGAACCTAATGTTTCCATCAATCAGTCTCTGCTGCTGGCCGGAAATGTACCTACGGAAATTTTCTCAAAGACCTTTCTGGATACCTTTGTATTTCTGGGGGGATGCGGCTGCGCTTTGAGTTTTGTCATCGCCCTTTGTATTGCCTCCCGAAAAAGCCATAACCGGAAGATTGCCTATGTGGCGCTGCCCTCTGCTTTATTTAATATCAGTGAAATTGCCGTTTTCGGCTTTCCCATCATTTTCAATTTCACCATGGCGGTTCCCTTTATTCTCACTCCCGTGGTGCTGACCCTCACCAGCTACCTCGCAGCTGCCGCAGGGCTTGTACCTGTTGTGACCCAGTCTGTTGACTGGACGGTCCCGCTCCTGTTCAGCGGTTATAAAGCAACCGGATCCCTTGCGGGAAGCTTCCTACAGCTTATTAATGTTCTGCTGGGAGTCTGCATTTACATTCCCTTTATCAAACGGAGCGAGCAGAAGGAAACTGCCGAATTCCAGCGGATCGTCAGGTGTATGGAGATTGATATGGCCGCGGGGGAAAGCAGCGGCACGCTGCCGTTATTTCTCAGCCACAAATATCCCCACAATTACTACGCCAAGACGCTCTCCCTGGATTTAAAAAATGCGCTCCGGCGCAACCAGGTAGAACTGTTTTATCAGCCCCAGACCACCGTGGAAGGGAATTTGCATGGAATAGAAGCTCTGCTTCGCTGGAAACACCCTGTCACCGGCTATATCTCTCCTCCGGTGGTGTTTGCCCTTGCCTATGAAGGAGGCTTTTTATACGAAATGAGCAGCTATCTGCTTCACCGTGCCTGCCGGGATGCCCATACCCTGGAACCCCTTCTGAACGAGGATCTGATTTTATCGGTGAACATATCGGCAAAGCAGATGGAGGAAAATGGTTTTTTTGATAAAACACGGGACATCATAGAGAGCTATCAACTGAAACAGATTCATTTCATGCTGGAGATCACGGAGCGGGCCGCCATGAAGATTTCTGATTCCCTGCTGCATGACATGAACACGCTGAAAAGCAGCGGCATCACCTTCAGCCTGGATGATTTCGGTATGGGGCATAATTCCATACTGTACCTCCAGGAAGGCATTTTTAATGAAGTCAAGCTGGACGGCCAGCTTGTTACCCAGCTTCCGGGCAACGGACGTTCCAAGGATATCATATCCGGCATTATCCGGATGGCTGACAGTCTGGATTTACGTGTGTTGGCGGAATTCGTGGAAACAAAGGAGCAGCGCGATATGCTTGCGGAGTTAGGCTGTAACCACTATCAGGGATACTACTACAGCCGGCCGCTGCCGCTTGCGGAGTTGGTGGAATATATTGAAAAAACAGAACCGGTCATCTGAGATGGCCGATTCTGTTTTTTAGTTATTGATATTATCATAATTTCCCATTCACTTAACTCTTGATAAATTCTATCCAATCATAGCTAATTTGAATTTAATTAATTTCAAATTATTCTTTTATTTCTTGATTATCGATAATATGTTTTATCATTAATACTGCTGAACTTGGAATTTCGATAAGTTCCTTTATCTTTCCTTCTTTATCTATGATTTTGATTACAGTGGAATTCCCTTTACTAACGGGTTTTTTCACTGTCATATATGTCTTATTCTTCGTATATATCTTGTATGTAATTCTCCTTACTTTTATTATTTCAATATTTTCTAATATTTGAAACAACGATGATAATCCTATTAGCATATATGCAATACCTAAAAACTTTTTATATTCATCAACAAGAAAGGATAATCCTAAATAAATTAACATTGGCAGAAAAATAAATGAAGCATAAAACAAATTAATAAAATATTTACAATCACTTTTTTTCCTCATCTTTCTTATAATATATATAATTCCAGTCAAATAAATAATGAAAGCGATCATGGATGCCGTAAGATATTCTGTAAAAAAGAACGTATAAAATCAAACAGAAACACAGCGCACGAAAAAGCACCTGTCAGTTCCTGCAATCCACGGAATTGACCGGTGCTTCTGCTTGCCTCCAATAATCGGCTATATGTTTGATAAAATCTTAAAGTATCCTTTTAAGTGCGTATCCATAAGAAAAACAAACCATCAATACACGCCGATAAAAGCCAGGACAGGCGCAACCCTTGCATCCGTAATTGTAAACCGCAGCCCCTTTGTCCGCATTCCGCCAAGCTCCACGATCCGTTTATATCCGATTGTAGTCCCCGCAGCAAACGGTTTCCAGCTTCCGTCCTCTTCCATCATACACACCTCAAACTGTTCCACCCGCTGGCTGAAGGCAATAGCCTCCTGCACTACCAGGTAGGCAAGCCTGCGTTCCTCTTCCCAACGGAAGGTTATCTGAAGCTCCCGCTGTCCGTCCGGATTGCGGAACCAGGTACTGTCACCGGGTTCAAGAAGAACCCTGCCGTCTTTTCCTTCGCAGTCAGCGGAAGGGCGCACTGTCATTCCGGCTTCTTCCGCCAGATTCACGCGGAAGGATTCCCGGATAAAATTCCCCAGCAGAAACACGCTTTTTCTGTCCTCTTCCCGGATCAATCCGTTCTTATCGGGAGGGATATTCAGAAGGAGCGTGCAGTTTCCTCCCACCGATTTCAGGTATATCTCTTTCAGGTTTTCAAAGGATCGCACCCTGTCGTTTTCTTCCTCATGGTAAAACCAGCCCGGACGGATGGAAACATCCACCTCAGCCGGATACCATATCAGATTGCTTACCTCCTTCAGGATATCCCTGCCGCCCAGATTCTGATCCGTGCTGGAGAGTTTTTTCTCCCGGAAATCCGCCTTGTCCTCCTGCTGGCTGTCGGCCGCCACTTTTTCCGCATCGGCCAGCCCGGCAGCTACCACACTCCACTCGCTGGGCCTGGTGTCTCCGGCCTCATTGCCGCACCACCTCACATCCGGTCCGCAGCCGAAAATATTGGCTCCGGGCTGCAGGCGCCTGACCACTTCATAATACCGCTCCCAGTCATATACCTGTTTTTTCCCATTCTGCCCTTCTCCGCAGGCGCCGTCCAGCCAGACGGTGAAGATTTCCCCATAGTTCGTCAGAAGCTCCGTAAGCTGGTTCACATAATAGTCGTCATAGGGTTTTCCCGTTCCGTAGGACGGATGGTTTCTGTCCCAGGGCGACAAATAGACGCCGAATTGAAGCCCCTGTTCCCGACAGGCATGAGACAGCTCTTTTACAATATCTCCTTTTCCCTCTTTATAAGGCGAATTCTTAATGCTGTGTTCCGTATAGGCGCTTGGCCAGAGGCAGAACCCATCGTGATGCTTGCAGGTAAGGATCAGGCCCGTCATGCCTCCTTTGGCCGCTGTTTCAGCCCACTGTCCTGCATCCAGCTTTTCCGGATGAAACAGCGAAGGGGATTCTTCCCCGCTTCCCCATTCTTTCCCGGTAAAGGTATTGACTGTGAAATGGATAAAACCAAAATACTCCATTTTCTGATGGGCAATCTGCCTGGGCGACGGAACCACGCCCGTCAGCCTCACATCTTCCCAAAATCCGGGATATCTTTCTTCAGACCGCATTTCTTTTTCCTCCTGCTTCTTTGCGTATTTTTTATAGCTGTTCTGTCCTTGCCGCTGTGTCCGTCCTTTCCTGTATTTATCCCTTTCCTGTATTTATCCCTTCACCGCTCCGATCATAATCCCTTTTACAAAGTATTTCTGCATAAACGGATATACCAGAAAAATAGGCAGGGAAGCCAATACGGTTATGGTCATTCTCACCCCTTTGGGGGATATTGTTTGCATGGCATTTTCAATACTGCTCAGGTTACTGGTATTTTTAATCTGTTCCGCCAGCCTCTGTGATTCGTTCAGGTAGTTGTACAGCAGATACTGCAGCGTTGTCAGGGAGCTTTCCCCTCTTGTATAAATGTGATTATCAAACCAGGAATTCCAGTGTCCCACCGCTACAAATACCGCCACCGTGGCGATAATGGGTTTGGAAAGCGGCAGGATGATACTTGTGAATACCCGGATATACCCCGCCCCGTCCAGCATGGCGGATTCCTCCAGGGATGCCGGGAGGGATTCCATGTAGGTCTTTATCAGCACAATATTGTAGGCGGAAATCAGCATGGGCAGTATGTAGATCCAGAAGGTGTTCAATAGCCCGTAGGATTTCATCACGATAAAGGTGGAGATCAGTCCTCCGTTAATATACATCGTCATTACCAGGAAACGGTATAAAAGCTTTCTGCCGGGCATCTCTTCTTTGGTGAACATATAGCCGAGAAAAGCACATACCAGCACGGCCGCTATGGTTCCCCCCACCGTACGAAGTACGGAAATCCCCAGTGCCGGAAAAAAACCGCTCAGTTTGAAGATATCCGCATAGTTGGAAACGGAGAACCCTCTTGGCAGGAAAATAGGGCTGTTTATCCCGGCCTTTGCGGAATCACTGAAGGTATAAATAACAATATACCAGAAAGGATACACACAGACAAAGGTAGCCAGCAGCATCAGCACATAATTGAAGATCTGAAAAGCAATTCTTGATTTAGACGGTTTTATTTTCATGTTTATACCCCTTATCCGCTTCAGCGGACATTAATTCAATTGGTCAAATTACCGTATTTCCCCGGATCCTTTTGGCTACCATATTCGCCAGAACCACCAGGGAGATACTGACCAGGGATTTGAGGATGCTGATAGCCACTCCGTAGGAATAATCCATGTTCTCCAGACCGATACGGTAGGTATACAGATCAAGAACCTCTATGTTATTGGCTGTCAGCGCATTTTTAAACAGCATGTACTGCTCATAGCCGGTATTGAGGAAATTGCCGATCTGCAGGATAAAAAGCACCACATAGGTTTCCATCAGGGCCGGAACCGTTACATGAACGGCACATTGAAAATAACCGGCCCCATCCACTCTGGCGGCCTCATACTGCTCCTGGTCAATGCCGGCAATGGCGGCCAGGTAAATGATGGAGCTCCAGCCCAGGGATTTCCAGATTCCCAGCAGGGTCTGGAACCAGTAAACCGATTCTCCCGAACTTAAAATCGAAGTCACTTCGTTACCCGTTATCCGCGCGATGAGGGAGGTGACCACACCGTCGGTTGCAAACAGGGAAAACGCAAGGGAAAAGATGATAACCCAGCTGATAAAGTTGGGCAGGGTGGTGAAGGTCTGTACCACTCTCCGCACGGGACTGCATTTGATCTCATTGAGCAGAATGGCAAAAAACATGGGCAGAGGGGTGAGCACAATGCCTATCAGTGCAAAAATAAAAGTGTTTTTCAGAGTCCTCACCACATTAGCGTCCCGGAAGATCAGGCGGAAATAATCCAGTCCCACAAAATCACACTCCAGAATGGATACGCCGGGTATATAGTCAAATACCGAATAAATCCAGCCGAATATAGGTACATAATTGAACAGAAGCACTATAACCATAAAAGGCAGGGTCATAAAAAGCAGGTTATACTTTTTCCTCCGCCCCGGTATCGCAGTCATTTTTTTCATCACAAACCTCCTGATTCCGTCTTTACCGGACTGCGGCAGACAGAAGCCCTGTCCGCCGCAGAATGTACAATCACTGCATTTTTTCAACCGCTTCTTTGGAGGTATTCCAGGCCTGTGTCCACCAGGCAATGGAGTCCTCGGCGCCCGCCGCTTTCAGCTCGGCCATCAGCGCATCCTTTGCCGCCCGGAACTCTTCTTCCGTTTTGGCCTGGACCAATCCCGGAATCGCATTAATGGTGATCTGCTCACAGTTGCTGTCAATCCTTCCGATATCACTGGGAACGATCTCCATACCGAACTGGATAGCGGAATTACCTGCATTCAAATCCATACTTTCTCCGGATTCCACTTTTTCCTTCAGCAGATCGGAAGGCAGTTCGATATCAAGGGTGGCACACATATCCTTTTCCGCCGCCGTCAGGTTCCTCACCATAATATCCTGCTGTTCCCAGAGGCTTACAGCACTGCCGTCGGATGCGATATTATTGGAATCATAACCAACCATATCGGAAAAGGTGGAGCCGATTCCGCTCTTTGTCCACTCATCGGCACGGGCCGTATTGGATTTCATGTCAATCGTATCCTCCGTCAGGGCCGGTATTCCGTCCGTACCGGTTTCCCATCTGCCGTCCACACCGCAGTCAACGATTCTGGCGCATTCTTCGCTCTGTAAAAAGTCCAGAATCATGACCGCACGTTCCATATTTTTGCTGTGGGAGGATACCAGAAAATATTTTCCCTGCCATCCGGCATAATTTCTTTCGTTTGCCCAGCCCATATAGGTAGGAAGGATCACGTACTGTTTCAGGGTTTCCGGATCCGCCGTCCTGGCGTTCTTATTGTAATTACCGTAATGCCAGTTTACATAGCCGCCCAGATACTGGCCCTTCGTATATTTTTCCGTCAGATCCTCTCCTTTGGTAATAAAGCAGTCCGGATCCAGAAGATTGGCATTATACAGCTTATTGTAGAAGGAAATTCCCGCCCAGAAAGGAGTGGTAAGCCCGTCCAGATTCACATCATAGATATCCGGAATGAGGGCATTCGTTTTCATGTCCTTTACATACAAACCGCTTTCCATATTGGAATAGCCCTGGGTCAGACAGCCGATGAAGAAATAAGGATGCAGATTGCTGTCATTGTAAGCGCTCAGGGCATAGACCGGAAGGCCGTCCTCCGTTTCCGGGTAAATCTCTTTCATCTGAACCAAAGCGTCCACATAATCGTCGTCATTCTTTATTTCGGGACAGCCGATTTCTTTATAAAGATCCCAACGCACAACATAACCGTAATTCAAGGTAGCGCCATAGGTGGACTGGGCATTGTCCGAGGTCACACGCGGCGTCACAAAATATAGTTTATCTTCTCCATTGCTTTTAAAGCTTTTCAGGACTTCATTCCGGAAGGAATAGGCATCCGAGAAAATATTGGCCGCCAGGCTATCCTGGTACTGGGACAGCTCCACCGCATGTTTCCCCTTTAAAATAGATTCAATATGTTCATCATTGATCTGCAGGATATCACAGGTGGTCCCTCCCGATAAATCCAGATTAAGGCTCTCATTATCATAGGATTTGGTTTCCAGCGTCACGTTGAATTTCTCTTCTATATAGGTGACAATTTCCGTGGGCCACCCGTCAGCGGAACTGGAATTCCCCACATTGATTCCGCCGATTGAGATGGCGACATGCTCGGAAATATCTCCCGCCGCGCCTTCTGCGGATCCGCTGTCCTGTGTACCCGCCGCCGTATTGTTATCGGAATCCGCCGGAACAGCATTTCCCCCGTCACTCCGGCCGCAGCCGGCCAGACAGCCGGTTATCAGTGCCGCTGTACAAATTAATGCCGCAATTTTGTTCTTTTTCATAGTACATCCCCTTCCAATAATCGTTTGATACAGTTGTGCAAAAGACGTCTTGTGCTACCTGTGTATAAACTCTATCAAATATGGGGGATTTTTATCTGTCTTATTTTACTTTTTATTTGTCAGATTTCATTTCTCTTGTAATTTTGCCTTATCTTTTCTGACTTATCTTCTTATTTTTGTACATTTATGCAGAAAACACAATTTCACCGACAACTTCCTTTCCTTCTGCCCTGAGCATCACACTGCTATGCTCCCCATATAGATAAGAAAGCCTCTTCACCACATTAATCAGGCCCACATCTTCTTTTCCCGATTCCCGGCGGCTCCTCAGCTGTTCGTTAACCTGCGCAAGACGTTCCTCATCCACCTGATCCGCGGTATTCCTCACCTCTATCCGGTAGCCGCCGTTTTCCTTCCGGATCCGCACCCGGATTTCCATGCCGTCCGTTTTGCTGCGACAATGGACAAAGCAGTTTTCTATCACCGGCTGCAGTACAAACCGGGGAAAGACCTCCTCATACAGCTCCTCCCCGCACTCCATCCGGTACTGCAGATTCCCTGCATAACGCAGCATCATCATTCCGATATAATTATCCAGAAAAGCAAGCTCGTCACGAATTTTCCATGTCAGGCTGGGATTGCGGAAAACGGGCGTGATGATTTTGGTCAGCATGACTATGGAATCGGCGATCTTCCCATTGTTGGTCATCATGGCCATCCAACGGATCGAATTCAGGGAATTGTACAGGAAATGAGGGTTGATTTGATACTGCAGGGCTTTTATCTCTTCCGCTGCTTTGTCCTTTTCCGCCTGCTGCAGGTCTGCGATATAGGTTTTCAGTCTGCGGACCGTATGGCAGAATTCCTGGTTGAGATTATCCAGCTCGGAAAGGCCGGTTTTCTCCGGCAAAGCAATATCAAGCTGTTCCTTGCCCACCTTCTCCATATTGTCCATCAGACTTTGGATAGGGGCCGTATACCGTCTGCTCCACTTCACCCCAATAAAAATGACGCATAGCGCAGCGGTCAGGATAATCGCCAGGGAAAAATTGCGGAAGGTACGGATATCCCTCTGGTAGTTTTTAACCGGTATCATGTTAACTAGTGTCCAGTTGTTGTAAGATAACGGATAAACCACGATCTGGCAGTCCTTTTCCTGTTCAAAGGTACGGTAAAGAAGCCCTTCCCGTGTGCTGGAAATAATCTTCCCCTCTTCGTCCAGAAGCATGGCGGAGCTTCCGTTATAGACCACCGATTCATAGCACCTGCGTATCCTTTCCTCCGAAATACCGAGGACGATATAGCTGTCCTCCTCCGACGAATCGGACTTGCCGATAGAACGTATTCCCAGGATAGCAGGCTCCTCCACAGCCTTGCACAGAATCTCCGTGTCTCCCAGGATATCCCCCGACACCCACTGGAAGGCGGGATAGGATTGTGTGCTTCTCTGCAGGATTTCCCGGAATTCCTCCGGTATCATGGTCATACCGCTGCGGTTCTTATTAACAGTGGAAATGACCGTCTGCCCGTTCCCGTTCATCTGGGCCACGGAACTGAGATTTGGGTTAATGGCGAGGATCTCTTCAAACCGGAGGATCATTTTCCGGTTCAGCGACGTTCTTCCGGCATCATCGGCATAATCCCCGTTTCCGAAATTCCACGCCAGCATATCCATATCATAGCGGTTGGCATCCCGGATCCCCAGTTTAATTATTTCTTCCAGGTTTTCCTCCGCCTGCCTGAAATTGATCTGGGCGATCTTTTCATCATTTCTGCGCAGCTGGGATGAAAAAAACAGATAGGTCACCAGATAAAGGATGACCACCACCAGGCTGACGGCGCCGATTATGGTAATCACAAGCTTTATTTTCCAGTTAAGCCGGTTCGTCACCGCAGATCACCATCCTTTCCGAAATGCCGCTGTCTCCACTTCATCGGGGACAGCCCCATTTTTTTCTTAAAGAAACGGGTAAAATACTCCTGGCTGCCAAAACCGTGACGTTCCGCAATACAGGCTATTTTATCCCGGGAGCTGACAAGCTCGGCCAGCACCTTTTCCAGACGGATATCATTGAGATATTCCACAAAACTTTTTCCGGTGTTTTTCTTGAACTGTGAGGAGAAATAGCTGGTGCTGATACAGAGATATTCCGTAATTTCCTGAAGGGTGATCTGCTTTCCATGGTTCTCCTCCATGAACCGGACAGCCTTTTCCATCAGCGGATCCTCTTCCCAGGCCGCTTCTTTTTCCATCTGAAGAGTACGGTAAGTCTCCCACACGGAATGTTCCCGGGAAAGGCGCCCCTTCTTTTTACCAAAGGTTACATCCAGGAGATTACCGACGGCATTGTCAAATTTCAGCAGCTGTCCCTCCGTCTCTCCCTCTCCCGCATAAATCGCCGCCAAACAGGTAGTGCCGGTCTGCACGCAGACGGCCTCCGGAAGGCTCTGGCACAAAAGCTGGCGGGCCAGCTTCATGCCCAGTTCATTGATTTTCTTCCCGTCCGCTTCCCGCAGGGACAGGAGGATCAGCGTGTGCATGTTTTCCAGAGGAATCCCCCAGTCCGCCATCCAGCGGATGGTTTCCTCCGGCCTGGTATCGCTGCACAAGTAATTCCGCAGCGCATTTTCTCTTTTTTCCTCCTTATTTTCTTCCTGTACGGCCTGCTGCCTGCGTACGTTTACAAGATACTGCCTGGTACGGTTCAACACATCCCCGATCTCTTCAAGCGTCATGCTGGCCTTTAATATGTAGCCGATGATGCAGTAACCCATCATCCGGCGCAGCGTCTCAAAATCATCCAGACAGGAAATGATCACCACGGCGCAGCTTCCGTCAATTTCCCTCACACGCTTTATCAGCTCATACCCATCCATCCCGCCCATTTTAATATCCGTAATCAGCACATCCGGCCTCAACTCCTCAAACAACTCGAGAGCCGTGATCCCATTATCCGCCTCCCCCACCACTTCCATTTCATAATCGGACCACCTGATGGCATTTTTCAAGCCAAGACGCACAAGCAATTCATCTTCCGCAAATAATACCCTGTACATATGCCCTCTTTTCTTTGTATACTTTCACCATTTTACCCGGACCTTTTTACCTGATATTGGATATTATAACAAATCAAAAAAATATTGAGAAGTTCCTTTTTGTGCAAAATCCGAATCTGTACAAAAATACCTGTGATTTTGCCGGTAGTATGGAACAAAGAGTCCGGAGCGCCGGAGCGCGGTCGCTTCAGCGGCCATATTTCTTTTGCGCGGAGTGTGCATCCCCCGGAGGTTTTTGTTTCATAGGACGAACTTTCCTATGAAACAAAAAAAGCTTACCTCACCTGTTAAAGGCGCGGTAAGCTTCTATTCCCCGGGAATACAGGGGCGGCTACCCCTGCCTGGCTTTTCTGTATTCCAAAAACTCCATTTCAAAAATTCCTTTGCCGTCCGTCATACTTTTTAAATCCACCTGGAATTCTTTCGCCGTATCAAAGGGCACCTCTCCGGTAACCTCCATTTCCCATTCACTGTAGGTTACCTTTCCGACAACTGCCTGCATCTTCGCAAGCCTCCCCATAATTCTTTTTTCCTCCCCGGCGGGAGCGATAAGGCGATAGCTCATATAAGGCTCCAGGGTGATGACCCCTGCCTGGCGGAGCGCTTTTTGAACTACCTTCGGCGCAAGCCTGCGGTAGTCCGCCGGTGTGCTTGTCACGCTGTCATAGTCCGCACTCTCAAATACCACCAGCGTATCCGTCACCTCATCGGCAAGCCCCTCCTCCAGAGCCTTCCTTACTCCTTCCTGCACCGCATTCTGAAAAGATTTTTCGATATAACCAAAGGATACCTCCGTCTCGTACCGGTTTCCTTCCCCCGCCGCCAAAGGCTCTATCCGGATTCCGATTCCCGCCCGGTGCAGGTTTCCCTTTTCCCCCAGACGAATATCGGCACGCGCCGGTCCTGCCGGCTTTTCCCTGCCTATCGTCTTCATCCCGGAGAATTCCACCCGTACGGTGAACCGCTCCCACAGGACAGCCTGCAGGATCTCTATCTGCAGCTTACCATAAAGATCCGCCAGGATTTCGCCGGTCTGTTCCTGAACCCGGATACGAAGAAGGGGATCCTCCTCCAGAAGCACATTCAAAGCATCCAGAAGCCGGTACCGGTCCGCCGCCAGGACCGGCTGCACATTGACACACAGCATCGGCTCCATCAGACGCCCCGCATCTTTTCCGGATGCCGGGACTCCGATAAAGCTGCCGCACCTTAACGCCGGCACATCTGTCAGGATTCCGATATCGTTTGTGCCCACCTCCGGGACACGAAGCTGTTTTCCCTCTCTTACCGTCTGCAGATTATTTACGGTAATTTCCTGATCCATACCGGGAGCCGATATCTTGTCTTTCTGCCTCACGGTACCGGAAAACACTCGGAAATAAGCCAGCCTGTGCCCGCTTTCGTCATGCTCCACCTTATAAATATACGCACAAAGACTGTCTCCGCCCGGCTTACCCGAAGGAAGCCACCGGACAATTCCCTTCATCAGCTCCCTGATCCCCAGATCCTTCAGCGCCGAACCGGCATAGACCGGATACAGCCGTCCTTTTCCCGTCCGGAACCGGATGGCCGCCGCCAGCTCCTCCTCCCCTATCGTTTCCCCGTCCAGATATCGTTCCAGCAGCTTTTCCGTACAGAGCAGGATTTGCTCCATAAAGGTGCCCTCCCCGAACCCATAGTCCCGGATCCGGCAGCCATCCGGGCTTTGTTCCACATCCTGCATGATCAGGAGGCGTTTTGTCAGTTGGGAACGTATCTGGTCACAGACTGCTTGATAATCCGCTCCCAGGCGATCTACTTTGTTGAGGAACAGGATGACCGGCATCCGCAGCTTTTTCAGCTGATGGAACAGGATACGGGTCTGTGGCTGTACCCCTTCCCGTGCCGATACGACAAGAACCACTCCATCCAGTGCACGCAGGCAGCGTTCCACCTCCCCGATAAAATCCACATGCCCCGGTGTATCTATCAGATTGATTTTTACCGTTCCGATGGAAAAGGAAACTGTGGACGCCTTTATGGTCATGCCCCTTTTCTGCTCCAGTTCCATGGAATCCGTAATGGTAGTCCCTTTGTCCACGCTCCCCCTTTTTTTCACAATACCGCTGTGATAAAGAAGGCTCTCTGTCAAAGTTGTTTTTCCTGCATCCACATGGGCCATAATGCCCAGATTCAATATTCTGTTTTCCATATATAACACGCTTTCCAGCCAGTTTTTCATTCCTTCTATGGGTACGGAATGCCTGCCTGCGGTAAAAAGCGTACAAAAAAACCACAGTCTGAAACTGTGGTTAAAAGAATCACGGTAAAACGCTCTTACTTATCTCACATAGCAGGCTGACTTATTGATTATAAAATTCCCATGTGAAAAAGTTTTTCTCATATTTAATCAGCCTCCTGTCGTTTATTTGTTCCAGTATAGCAAGGAGGGCGGGGATTGTCAATACCGTGTTTTCTCTGTTGTTTTCTCTGTCCCTTCTTCTACCCGTGAGAGTACAGAGAGAAGCTCCTGCATAGTGTCATCATAAAAGCAGTAATGGTGCCTCCCGTTCTTTTTGGCAGCATACAGGGCTTTGTCCGCATGGAGAAACAGCTGATCATATTCCATACCGTTTTCCGGGGAAAGCGCCACACCCATACTGGCGGCAATGCGGAAATTGTGATATTGGCCGCCGATGGCCCGGTATACACGCTCTACCAACAAAGCAATGTTATCCTTATATTCCATAAAAATCAGGAATTCATCTCCCCCGATACGGGCACAGATATCGTTGGAACGCACGCTCCCACGTACCTTTCCCGCCACTTCTTCCAATACCTTGTCCCCGAACTGGTGCCCGTACTGGTCATTGGCATTCTTAAAATAATCCAGATCCAAAAGCAGCAGCGCAAACCTTCTGTTTCCCGCACGGTTCCCCAGCAGCGCTTCCTCTATGGCCTTGCAGGCATACGCCCGGTTATAAAGCCCGGTCAGCGAATCAAAGCGGGCTATCTGCTTCAGCCTGTCCAGTTCTATGTGCTCCTCATGAATATCGATCAGCTTTCCGATCATACCTGTCAGTTCGTCCGTTTCTTCCATCACCCAGAGCGGACGGGCCACCACCTTACACCATCTCGGCGTTCCCTGCATATTAATACGGTAAGTACATGTGACAATGGGATCCTCGGGTCTGGCCTCATTCAGATGCAGCAGCAGATCCATAAAATCCTTTTTGGCAAATATCCGCAGGACTTCCCTGTTTTCCACAGGATGGACGATCACCGTACTGACCCCAAGCTGTGCGGCCCCCCACTCGGAAAGGGTGAGGACATCGGAACTCCTGGAATACTCAAACTGGATCTCCTTGGACATGGAAGCAAAAAACTGGTATTTGGTCCTTTCCTGCTCAAGCAATGCAAGGGTACGGTTGGAAGCATTGCTGTTCTGTATCAGGCTGCGTGTCATATTCTGCAGTTCTATTTTGGAAATCCCGCCTGCGGACCGTACCTGCAGTTCTTTTTCCAGAAAGGGCTTCTCACTGCATAAGCATTCCAGCAGTAAGGGGCCAAACGCCCCGCATTCCCCATCCAGAATCATGCGGAGGGCCTCATCATGGGAATAGGCAGGTTTATATACCCTGCGGCTGGTCAGGGCATCGTAAACATCCGCCAACGCCACCACCTGTGCCGAAACAGGGATATCGTCCCCCTTCAGCCCGTCGGGATACCCGCCGCCGTCATACCGCTCATGATGCCAGCGGCAGATATCCCTGGCCATGCGGACCAGCTCCTCATCCTGATAATAAGGCACATTTTCCAGCATTTCCGCCCCTATAACACTGTGGGTTTTAATGACTTCGTATTCCTCCGGCGTCAATCTGCCCGGCTTGTTAAGAATCGTCTCCGGAATGGAGATTTTTCCGATATCATGAAGGGCCGACGCATTGGATATCAGATTAATCTGCCTTGCAGTCAGATTATACCGGCTGGTACGCTTTGCCAGCTGCTTCAGAAGCGCTTCGGTAATTATCCGAATATGAAGGACATGAAGCCCGCTTTCGCCGTTCCGGAATTCCACGATATGGCTGAGAATTTCTATCATAACCTGGTTGCTTTTTTCCTTTTCCAGGATCTGTTCCGTAACCAGATTTTCAAGACTCTTCTGCTTGGAATACAGCGTAATTGTATTTTTTACCCGCCGTTTGACCGTCTGCTCGTCGAAAGGACGGCTGATATATTCCGCCGCTCCCAGCTCATAGGCATGATCAATATAAGCCGCGGAGGTTTCCGCGGATATCATGATCACAGGAAGATGCTCCAGCAGCCCGGCACCGTTCATGGACGCAAGCACTTCAAACCCGTCCATTTCCGGCATGACAATATCCAGCAGCACCATGGACAATTCCGTATGATGCTGACTGATTAGGGCCACCGCCTCCAGGCCGTCGGAAGCCTCCATCAGACTGTATTCCCCGGAAAGCATATCCGCAAGCAAAGAACGATTGATTTCCGAATCATCCACAATCAGAATTTTGTTACGCTTATCCATTCCGGCCGCCTCCCGTCTGCGTTTCGGACAGCTCTTCTATGGCTTCGTACATTTCCCGGTAACTGGAAACCATCTGTTCAAACAGCGGCTTTATTTCCTCATTCTCCTGTCTGCTGCGCAGCGCCTCGGTCAGGGCGGAAGCACATTTCCCCTGGTCAGAAAGACTAAGGTTGAAAAAGACGCCCTTCAGGGTATGCGCCGCACGGAAGGCACTTTCATAATCCTGACGGCCCATGGCATCGCACAACTCCTGATAACTGCCGTCCCGAAGCAGCATCTTTAAAAACCGGAGTATTCTTTCCTCCGATAGCAAACGGCAGCATACATCTTCATAATCTGCTCCAAGACGTTCGTAACATTCTTTCACCGTCATCATGGCTTCCGACCTTTCTTTTCCTTATATGTATGTTTCCTTACTTTCTTCTGCTTAACTTACAATAAGACAAGAACCCTTTTCATTTTACCATATACTTCTATACATTACTATTCTTGTTATATTTAATTAATGTGAGTTGTAACCAGGAAAAACAGGAAGTACAGACAGACCGCGGCAGAGATGTGGACAAATTGCCGGAAATTGAACTTAATATCCTAAAAAACAATTGTAGCAAGTTTTAAGAAAGAGGATTCATGGGAGAGCCTTGCTGCGCTCACTGATGCCGTGTATACTGAGTTTGGACGTTTTGGAGAGCGGTCATGCATTACAGTAAGCCGGAGGGCAAAAGCACAGAACGCTTTGCTCTCTTTTTAGGTCCTTTCTCGCGTACGCGAGAAAGGACCTCTTTTTATGGCGGTATATTTACATATTTATCATCACTATTGTCCATTTATCGTTCTGATGCAGAAGAAAACACGGCCTTTTCACCTTATACGCATAATACTTTTCCACAATATTGCGATATGTATTGAATTTCATTAAGCTTGTACAAAGGGGATATATGGTCATCGATTTTCTTCCTCCATTCTGAATTACTAATAAAGCTTATGCGGAACAGGGCCTGCTTATGCTTATTTTCCTGAATAAATCATGAATACATGACCTTTTTATCAAATTCATTAAAGGTTATAATAAAATGGGCAGTTTCTATATGGCTAACCAATTTATTTTTCTCTCTTTCTTTACTAATCTATAGAAAATCCAATATATATTAAATTTTTTATTTGACTACAATTTCCGGGCATTTCATATTAAAATAACAACAAAGTTTTTTGTTTTTCTATGTACCAATTTTAATCCTTGTTTTAACATGAGGATATACTTTATCCATTATGTATGCAATAATAGAGATCATAATAGAATAATATGTATTAACTAAATCGCTATTGTTCACTATATTTGCATTATTGACATGTCCATCAATCTGCTTATATTTACCTGCCGGCGCCATACTTTTTTACGATTTACAAAACAATATAAAACAAAGGATGGTGAAATATGAAACAAATATTTTTGGTAGAAGATGATATGACTATCGCCAAAAATCTAATACTTCTGCTCCGCACGGAGGGCTTCACCGTAACCCACTCACCCACGCGGGATGACGCCCTTGCAGCGCTGTCGGGGAAAAAATATGACCTGGCGCTGATAGACATTTCTCTGCCTGACGGAAACGGCTTTACGGTCTGTACGGAGGTCAAAGAAACCCAGGCTATACCCGTAATCTTCCTGACCGCTTTCGGTGATGAAGCCAGTGTTGTCACCGGGCTGAATATGGGCGCGGATGACTATATCACCAAGCCGTTCCGTCCCCGCGAACTGATCGCACGTATAAAAAACGCTCTCCGGAAAAACACGGGTTCCTCTTCTGTTTTTACAAGCAACGGCCTGCATGTTGACACGGCAAGCGGTGTTGTAAAAAAAGACGGTAATGAAGTTTTTCTTTCCGCTTTGGAATACCGCTTGCTTCTGGTATTCATCAACAACCCCAAAAGTATTATCACCAGGAGCAGACTGCTGGATGAATTATGGGATGCTGCCGGTGAATTTGTAAATGACAACACACTGACTGTTTATATCAAACGTCTGCGGGAAAAGATAGAAAATGACCCGGCCAATCCGCAAATTATTCTAACTGTGCGCGGGACAGGTTACAGAATGGGGGACGGACATGCTTCGGAATAAGGAATACCGGCGGTTCGCCGTTATATTCTTAGCATTAGCTGCTGTTTCCGTGACACTGGGTTTCCGTATGGACCGGGCGGCAGGCATACTTGCCCTATGTTCTTCCGCCGCCTTCGGAACGGCCTTTTTTGTATTCACAAACGCCAGATATAAAAGCATCATGCAGATTTCCGAACAAATTGACCTTGTCCTCCATAATGCCGGCCACCTTTTTATTACGGATTCGGAGGAAGGGGAGCTTTCTATTCTAGAAAGCGAAATAACAAAAATGATGCTGCGTATCCGGGAGCAAAATGATGCTTTGAAAAAAGAGAAAGAACATCTCGCAGATTCCCTGGCCGATATCGCCCACCAGCTGCGTACCCCTCTCACGTCCATAACCCTTATTTTGTCTTTCCTTGAAACGAATCCGGATAAAGAGGAACGTAAAAGCTTGTTACGGGAAACAGAGGACTTGCTTGTGCGTATGGACTGGCTGCTCACCTCTCTTTTGAAATTATCACGGCTGGATGCAGGTATTGTTGTTTTCCAAAAAGAACCGGTTGAACTGAACCAGGTATTCACTGCCGCGCTCCGCCAGCTTATGATTCCTCTGGAGCTTCATAATATATCGCTGCAGATAAATGTGCCGAAAGGTATCCTGATTTCCGGCGATATAAACTGGCTCTCGGAAGCCATTCAAAACATCCTGAAAAACTGCATGGAAAATGCAGGCGATAATGGAAAAATTGAAATCACCTGTGAAGATAACCTTTTGTTCACGGAGCTGACTATCCATGACAGCGGAACAGGATTTAAAAAAGAAGAGCTTCCCTGCCTTTTTAACAGATTTTACCGCGGAAAGAATTCCAGCACTGCCGGGTATGGAATAGGACTGGCCCTTTGTAAAACGATTATTACAGGACAGGGCGGAACCATCACTGCCAAGAACCATCCCCAGGGCGGCGCCATGTTTATTATCCGTTTTCCCAAATAACGGTTTCTCACATCAAAATCACAAACTTGGAAGAGGTATGCTATATATCTTGTTTATCAGTCAGGAAAGGGAGTCCCCAAATGGAATTTATCAAATTGGAAGAAGTATGTAAAATCTATGGCAGAGATGAAAACCGGGTCACCGCACTTGACCATGTATCCCTTAAGCTCGAGAAAGGAGAATTCGCCGCTATTATAGGTTCTTCCGGATCCGGGAAATCCACTTTACTGCATACGATTGCAGGAGTTGACGCGCCGACAAGCGGAAAAGTATATCTGGACGGGCAGGATATCTATGCGCAGAGCAGTGAAAAGCTTGCGATTTTCCGCAGACGGCAGGTCGGATTGATCTATCAGTTCCATAATCTGCTCCCAACGCTGAGTGTGGAGGAAAATATTACCCTGCCTATACTCATGGATAAGCGCAGGGTCAACCGGGAACGCTTGAACGACCTGTTGTCCCTGCTTGGTCTGGAAGACCGCAAAAACCATCTGCCGAATCAGCTTTCCGGCGGGCAGCAGCAGCGGGCCGCCATCGGACGGGCATTGATGAATGCGCCCGCCATTGTGCTCGCCGATGAACCTACCGGAAGCCTGGACAGCAGGAATGGACAGGAAATAATACGTCTGCTGAAGGAAAGCCATAAAAAATACGGGCAGACGCTTGTTCTTGTTACGCATGATGAAAATATTGCGCTGCAGGCAGAACGGGTTATTGGTATTGCGGATGGTAGGGTGGTGAGGGATGAGAGGCAGTGACGCAGGGTATAAATGATATTAAAGCCTCTTTCCTATTCTGCTGTCAAACAACATTCCCACATTTTTACAAGTCCATGAGGCAGCTTAGTCTTATAATCAATAAACAAGCCTCCCGTCAACTCCCGTTTCTTGCAATCCAGTAACATAGAATGAAGCAATCCCTTATATCCGCCAAGCAAAATGACATCATTTTTATTTTGATAGGCAGACAGGTTTCTCTTTATTTCAAGCAGATAATTCTTTAAAGCTTCCTCTTTATAATTCTTCGTCAGAAGCATTTGGAGATACGCACACATCTGTACTATTTTATCTTTTGTCGCTTTATTTGCAGTTCGTAATAGTTCTGCAAACTCTATGTTTTCGTCCAAATATAGCTCTCCATATAAATTTGTTCCATCTTTTATCATTTCAATACCAACATTATTAAAAAAAACAGCAAATTCAGCCTTCTCTTCTTCCTTCAGATATTGTGCTTTCCACAAATTTCGAAGAACAATTCCATCCGTTGGAACCATTACATCATCTGCCATAAATTGAATTCCAGCCGTATTTTCTCCCTTTAGTGCACCTTTTACCGAACTTCCCGGCAGGTAATAATCGGTATGTTCGGGATCGTATTTTCGATATTCTCCATACTGATAAAACGGATAGACCACTTTTATTTCTCGTTCTTGATTATTCTCAACAGGTTCTACTTCGGGTGTCGTACAAAATTCATCCATTTCTCTGTATAAAGCCCTTCCGGATCTTGGGGATACAATTAAGCTGGATTCCAGTTTCAAAGCATATGTAATCTTTTTCATGCGTCTCCCTCTTTTCTCCAAACGACAGGATACAGAAATGCATTTCCAAATACGATATCTCTGCCTTTATTAAATGGTGAAAGCACACACTTTCCTGCCTGTTCCACTCCGTCACGCAAAACGATAATACTTCCACTTTCTATGAAACTTATAAAATATTTGTTGCCATTTTTATTCCAGCCCCCCGCCATTACATACGGACGCCTTTCTGATGTAAATAATTTTAATGTAGAAGAGGTAAAGTTAATCTTATCAGGAAGCAGCATACCTAAATTTAAATAACATTCTGCTTCAGGAAGTTCTATTTGCTCAACGCCCGCTATCCGATACTTATTTAACCCTTGAGATGCCCGTTTCCCTAAAATAAGTGTTGTCCCGCTTTGCAGCATTTCGTTTATCAATTCAAGCATAGCAGTTAACCACCCACCTTCATTTCCCTGCAGGTAAAAGCAAAAATCGGATACCGTACCCGCGGTTTCCTTGCCATACTTATTCCGCTTCACTTCCCTCAGTTTTAAGATAGGGACTGTGTACAATTTCGATTCCAATCCTTCGATACCATAAATAACGCTTTCTATCGAAGCCCTAAGCTGCTGTCCATCAGACTGCTTTATATATGGAAATATTTTATCGCATAAATCTAGATCTTCCTGCAGTCGTATTAGATCTCCATACTTCACATAAGCCCTCTCTTTAACTGCCCTTCGTCGTTCTTTTATATCTTCTCCATCCTTCCCTTTTCCTGCCAGCTTATCTATAACATAATCCTGAGGCATGGGGAAATAATGTAATGGCATTACATTAGATAAAGCCAAATGACTTTCTTTATCAAAAACATCTTTTACCATCTGTGCCGCTTTATCATTACCGTTTGCTTCCGCATACTTCGTAGCAAGCGCTCCAAATACTTTCTGAGAATCGGGAAGCTGAGTAATTGCACTTGAAGATTTTAATAAGATTTTATAATTTTTCACTTCCCTCTCCTCCATCGTTTTCAATGACAGATACATATATCTTTCCATAACCGCGGCTTTTTGAATTTCCAAGCCGGTAAACACCCTCATTAAATTTTGTCAGATTATAGATAATATACTCTTTACATATCTGAGCGTCGTTTTCATTAAAATATTTAGGTATAAAACGGTATAATTCAATCTCTCCTTCAAATTCCAGGCCAACCCTTGCTGTTTTATAAGTACGCGGGTTCGACTTTGGTTCCATTCCATCATAAATTATCGATGTCTTTGCATCAATGGAAAAGCATTTTTTTAAATCCCGGTATTCCTTTTTTAACCGTAAGTCATTAAATAACAACTTAGGAGTATTATTAAACTCTCGAATCCCAAAAAGGTCCGCTGCCGATGCATGTGATATCGCATGTGAATATCTCTTTTCAGTTCGGGTTAGCGCCTCTTTATTTTCCTTACAGCATTCCTTAATCTGCTCCCAGTTCTCCTCCTTTTCTTTTTTTATAATATCTGAATACAACCGGGCAATCCTGAATGCTTCTTCACTCTGATCCTCCCTGACGATCGCGTGAAGAGCTCCTTTTAATGAGGAAGCGGGAATGCACGGGAATCCTTCTTCATCTACTGCTGTCCATTGATCAATTCCGCCAATCTCAAATGGCATCGGCGCTCCTCCGATAAAGAGATTTGAAAGAGTTTTTATTCTTACATTTATAATATTCTTCATTCTACAAAGTCTCCTATTCACGATCTTTTTTTTGGGATATCATCACCATTTCGTGGTACTGATAAAACAGCATCAGGGAGTCAATAAAATCAGGACTCCACACATTATCTTTTTTTGCTATTTTGATAAAACTTTTCTTATCAAAATACAAGCGGTTAGGATGTTTGCCTTCCTTTATACGTTTTTCATTCCATAAGTTAATTTTCTGCAACTCTTCCTGCGTTGATGGATTCCGCAATTCTATTATTTCCGCCGCCTTTTCTATCGGTATGGAATCCACATCCCTCAATCGGAAAAACATGGATTTTTCAATCATAAGCCGCCGATAACCTTCTTTATGTGACTTTGGAATTTTATCTATTTTCACAAAAACATCCGTTAATTGTTTATTTTTGCCTATTAAACAATTTTCATAAAGATGTTTTGCCGGCTGCTTAAACAAATAACTGCTAATTTCCTTTTTATCCTGTTGATACTTTTTTTCATATGTCTCCCATTCATCTTGATTAGAAATCCGAAAACGGGCATCACAGAAAAATATCATTAACCTCAGATATGTCTCAAAACGCTGCATTGTGTTTCTATTTACAACAAGCTTTAAACCGTGACTATCCTTTTGGTATAGCTGCTTAATAATATTACTGTTCAAAATCTGTTCCAGTTTACTAACTCTTTGTTCGGCATCCTCAAGATGGGCTGGCATTAAGTGGTACAGAATATGGTTGATATATTTTACTGGATTATTCCGGATCGCTTCCTCTGTAATGTCTTCTAGCAGTGTATAGAAAAAGTTTGGCTTACCCAACTGTTCCGAGCAACCGCTTTTACTACTTCTTATATAATTCAGGACATTCACATCATTAAGAAAGAAATTCCAAATAGGAACATTCTGCAGCTGTCGTTTTATTTCTAATTTCATGCTGCAATTCTCACATCTGCATCCCCTTTTTCCTCCCTCGCTGCACTTCAATGCCTCTCTCGTCTCTTTTATCATCCCATAATCTATATTAAAAAAGGTCAGGTTACCCACAGAGAGCTTCATTATAAAAAACGGCTCCAAGGCTTTTGGCACAGTTTGAGACTTTGCATTCTTCAGCTGTATCTCAACCATCTCCATATAATAGCGAATAGGCTCTCTGTTAAACGTAATTTCAACGCCAATACTCATGGCAAGTTTTGTTGGATTGCCGGTACTATTAATTTTATCATTCACAGTTTGCATAATCTGCCTGCAGACGTTAATTCCGTCAATCAAATCTTCAAGGGCTACCGCAAAAAAAATATCATCTCCCGCAATATATAACGGAAAAAGCCATCCGTTCTTTCCCTTCGGAGCGCATTCAGCCGCCGCCTGATGCAGCCCTGTCAAAGAAATCATCTCATTCAAAATCTGACTGATATTTCTATAGTCCTGGTAATCCTTAATACCCTTGAACATCGCCCCCATTTTATCTAAATCAGCTTTTAAGACAGCGATACGAAAACGCTTTTTACCCTCATTTACGTCATCTTCTTTCTCGCCATCTTTTCTTCCGTATAATGAATTAATATCCTCTGCAAATGCCGGAAAAGTTTCCTGATTCCTATAAAAATAAGATTGATTATCCTCTTTGGGCACCTGACAAAAAGAAAAAAGTAAATCCTGGTTCTTCCTTACTATCTCATTCCAGTTTTTTGTTTGCTTCAATCGTTTCTTTGCTTCGTTTATAGCAGCGATATTGCTTAAACCCTCCGAAGAAAAATGCACCCACCGGATCAATTTCTGCCCCTGTGATTCCCTATAATAATCTGAAAATAATGCATTGAGTCGTTTCTCCAGCTCCTCTTCCGATAAGGTGCACCGAAAGATATACACCCCTGAGCATTCCAAAAGTACATCTTTATCGGATTCAGGGAATGTATCCTGTATCGACTTAAAAAATCTATTCGATATCTGGTATGATGAATTTCTTATTCCTTTTAATGTGGCATCTTCTGTTTGCTTTTCTTGTACATGAGAATGTATAACTTCTGTCAAAAATGTTTGGATCTTATCTACCGATAACGCAACTATCTGTTCAACCATTATGTATTTCCTTTCCATTACCGTTTTTATCAAACATCTCCGCATATGCAGCATGCGGAAACAACATTGGATTATTAATCAGCATGAGAAGCTGATTTAACTGAAAATTGAAGGTCAGCAGAGTCAGTTCTGAATTTTTATGATGGACCAGATAGTTATCCAAACCGTATTTCTTAACTTCTTCCTCCCCTTTAATTCCAGAATTCTCACCACAATTTGATAATCCACCTGCATGATTTAAAGATGTATACCAATCAAATAGATTTTCCTTTTTATCATCCCACTCGATTTTCAATTTATCCTCTCCGTCTCTAGCTCTTATAGTGATATCAAAACATCTTTCATTTTCTTTTATTAACATTTTAGCCTCTTCATTTAAACAGCATAGAATACGCAGAGGACGCGTAGCTGTCTGTGTTTTTACAGGATTTATTTCCGCACATGCAATATTACCAATAGTTCGGACAAATGATTTGGGAGAAGTCTTTAACGATTGAATACTACTCGTCCAAGTCATTAACTTTTCCTTATTCATAGATGTACTTTTACATTCGATGGCACATGCCACAGCTTCAATGGGTATAAATTTCAATTGAGCATATCTGAAAATATACGGGGTGTAGGTTTCATCAAAAATAGCCAAATCCACCTCATTCGATACCTTACCATAGGAATCAATAATAAACACAGACTGTTCAATCACAAACTTTCGGGGTACTATATTTTCAAACATCTTACCCCAAATCTTTTCGCGATGATTGCCAATCGTGCCGCCATGAGGTACCTGAAAAAATAATTCATTTACAATTCCTTTTTCCGTCCGTTCATAATTATCTTTGATATTTCCAATGGTTTGCTGATCCGCATTTGCATATTTATCTGCATATTCTGCTTCTTTCTGTTTCATCTGTACCTCCTTATAATTTTTATTTGTTTCAGAGGAAAAACACTTCTATCCTCCCCATCCCAAAGGTCGTATTTCGGCCAACATGTAAAATCTGAGCGGCAAGCAGCCACGGAATAAACGGAGTCAAATCTCCCTCGAATTCCACTTCTCCGAGCAAACCGCTTAAATCCATTTTTTCCTTTAAACGATTTGAATACCGTTCTAAATGTTCCAGCCTTAAGTCTGCCTTCGTCACCTTAATCTCTGCAGCGAGCAGCAAAATCCTGTCGGCTTCTTCTCGATCTATCGTTCCTCCGTATCGCTCCGTTAAAGCCGCAATCCGGCTTACAATGTTTCGAATCAAAGTCAGGAACGATATATCTGTTAACAACTGCCCTTTGTGACGAATCCGTAGCGGCGTACACAACCTGATTATTGTGCCCGTAACATCTGTCAATTCATAAAAAGGCAGTTTTATGTCATGTGCTCCCATTCCGTAATATGTATCGTTCCGACAAAGGAGTCTTTGATCCTGGCTATTCATAATCCGTGATAAGCAGAATGGATAACGCTGTGCCCCTAAACCATAGCGGCATATGTTCTGCAAGGCCACTACCAATGAAGACACATACTTTTCTGCATTGCCCAAAAGTAAAAATTCAAAATTTAGTTCTTCTCCCTGTTCTATAACCATTTGAGCTTTATGAGTCTCAGGCGGAATGATCACATAGGGCTTGACAATATCCTGCACGCCTTCACTTTTTTTGCCATTTACATATAGGTACTCATAGGCTTCTCTGTCTGTCCGGTACAGGGATTGCCCAATCACTCCTCTCAGTGTTGATCCGAGATAAGGGGGTAATTCAGCACGTTTTAATGAGAGAAGGGAAATCTTTAAAGGTATGTAGTTTATATCAAACGGGGCTTGTCTTTTCATAAACTGTGGCCTCCTTAACAGGTATTTTTGTCATGGTTCATTAAAATTTCATTTTGAACTATCGCAAAATTCGCGACAGTTGCGGTCTGATCCAACAACTCCTCTGTTACTATCCTCCTCTTTTTCTTCTGCTCTTGCTAACTTTATTTTTCAGGAGGAATCACTCCCCACTCCGCTAATTTCTTACTTATCTCAATCGTTATCACATCAATATCGGGATTATTCATATCACCAATTAAATCCAGGAAATCAGCGGTATTAGAGGCTATATCCTGAATCATCTTCAGTTTCTGATGCAAACTTCCTAAATTCTGAATCCGCAGATTACTCAGCTGCGCCTCTAATTGCTGCTGTTCATCCTGCCAATACTTTACATAATTCGCGACTACTACAGGATTATATATTTCCTTTGACACAACTGCGGGGAAGATTTTATCTTTATACATGCGGTCTCTCATAAGTTCCAAAACTTCATACATGCAATTTCTGGATCTCAGATACGCATCGGAAATTAGTAAAATTGTATAATCCATATTTCCTATACTGTACATATATTTTTTAATGCTATCCCATTTTTTTATATCTATCGTATCTTTATGAATGTTCACATTTGGTATCTTGCTTAGACAACTATAGATATCTGATGCAATTTTTTCATCCTGCCAACAATAGGACAAAAATATTTCTATTTTACGATTTTCCATCGCATTCTCCCCTTTTCCATATGTTTGATATGAGATCGTCTCTACACACTGAATTTCTCGCAAAAGTACTTCCCACAAATCAGAAGCAATACTCTCCTGATAAACCTTTTTTCCATGCAAAGCCATTAATCTGGCTAATTCACTACTTTTTCCAGCTAGTATTTCTCTGTCTTTTTCCGTAAGGTTCCTGCATTTTCCATCCAGTCCTGAAAGATATGTTTTCGCATTCATTTGAAACGGAGATACATTCTTCGGAAAATACTCTTTCATCTTTTCCATCATCTCAATCCCGGCACGGTCAAAATCACCGGAAAAATAAACACGGCATTTTGAATTCCTTTCTATGCATTTTCTAACATACTCTAACACTGCCGTTTGGAAACAACCTGATGTACAGATCAGGATGGGAAATCTTTCTCTTATTAGATCCTTTGAAATATTATTATTATCAGCATACTCCTTCAAACGGTCTACCAAATAAAGAAACACCGATGGATTTTCGATAAGAAACAGATTAGACTTGACCTCAAATTCACCCATCTCTTCCACGTTACTCAGATTGACTGTCTCTTTTTTCATGGATTCGTATATATCCAATGTAGCCTTATGGAAGCACGAACTGACGGAATCATCGCTAAGGTGATACAACCGATATATCATCCGCTTCCGCATAAAAGCCGGAACATGTTCCAAAGGGTCCACTTCTCCATTTTCACGGTATTTTTGTAGATAAATATCTTCCAATGCCCGCAAAAACAGCCTGCCTGCCAGTGTTTTTTTATCATCCAGCGCATGATCCCATGCCACAAAATTTGCCAGCATGGACACATATATTTTATCAGAATTTGTTATATTTTCCTGTTCCAGACGTTTCCAATCCATAAGCAGATACCAGAGAGCTTTTAAGCAGGTTTGGAGAGATTCAAGGGAATCATTATAATTTTTCAATCCAGCCTGCAGAATCCGGTAACCTGACCGAGGTTCCTTTTTCCAGAGACGGTATAACCAATCATACGTCAAGTCACAAAACTGTTTATTTACTATATTTATATTTTTCTCGTTTTCCAGAGACTCGATTGCTTTGATAAACAGGGATTCCCACTCTGTATCTGCCTTTACCATGCTTTCCTTTTTGGTCAACAGCGGCTCGTGATATAGCAACTCATATAAGGAAGGAATTGTCAACATAAAACGTTTCCCCAACTCTTCCTCAATCACTCCCACTTCCATTCTCAGTGTATCACCTGCATTCAACAGACCTCGAATCTGTGGTCCAAAAAATGCCTGTAACCTTTGCGCTTCCTCCTGACTGGAAATATCAAGTTTAATCTTTCCTCTTCCGCTCCCATAGCTTTTGTACTTGATAAAAACAGCACTCAGCATGGGTTTCAAAAGTGGATCCCCATAGTATTCCTCTGCTGTTACCTTCCTTTTATGCTCCATATCCGCTGCTAATTCTCCACATATAATTTTTGTTTTCCATTCCACCGATAGTGGAGTAGCGTAACCATATCAATATCTTTAGGTCGATGGATTTCATAGATTGCCAGGCTGGGAACCGTATCGTAGCACCCCCACAGAACCTGTGATGTCATAATATAATCGAAATCCATATCTGTTAAAAGTTCAAACATATCGCGCATATTGGAATCATCCACCCCTGCAAAAGCCTCGTCCAATGCCAGAATTTTGGGTGCCTCCGCCCCCGCCTTACTATATCGGGAATTTGCTGCTGCAAACAACGGTATATACATTGCCATTGCCTTCTCCCCGCCACTTAGTACGTTGAATCTGCTGTTCGTCAGTTCCCTGTAATTTGACTGTTCTCCCTTACGAAAATCTAACCGGAAGGTAAACCATGTCCGATAATCCAACATTTCATTGATATACTTTCGCAGAGATCCCTGTTCCTCTTTTGCCGACTCCTTCGCTAGTAGAATCCTTTTTCTGAAATGTTCAATCATCTTATTGATTTCATTATCTTCCAGACGTTCCGTATCACTTAAAAGCAGTTGAACAAGGGTTTCTGTATCTAACTCAGATTCGCTTCTCTGTGACATCGGAATCCATTTAAGAGATAATCTCAGGCCGCTGGAAGTGTTTCTCTGCTTCATCAACCGATCCATCTTGTCGATCCAATCGTAAGCCTGATGTATTTTAAATTGAATTGATTTACCTACACTGCCAATAATAATTTCTGAATACAGCTTCTGATCCTGCTCCGTTAAAAGAAGTTTTTGTTCCGCCTCTTTCTCCAACAATTCCTTCAGCAGCTGTTTGGGTGTCATGGGATTCATGCGATCCCGGTTTGAAAGAATAATCGTCCGTCCATTCTCCAGGGACTCGCGTTCCAACACATACTCACGGAGATTCACATTTACTTTGCCAAATTCCGCAATCAGGTCGCTTATCACCTTGTCTTTTAACAGACTCCCCGAAACCTTCTTATACTCTGCTACTAGCTGTTCCGATAAATACACTGCGTTTTGATACACAGTCAGATCATACGTATCAATATTTTCTACAGACACCAAACCCAGTTCCATCTCTGCCCGCCATTTTAAAACAGCTTCTTCCAGACTCTCCATTACCTCCGCCAGCTGTTCCTGCTTCGTGTTCAAGTCATTGCTCAAGGAACCCTGTAGTTTACTATTAGCCCGCAGCTCCTCCTGCAATTTTTTCACTTCTCCATTCAGCGCTTCTTTCTTTTTCTTGCACTCGTCGATTTTTGTATAAATCTCTTCAAGTCCTATTGCTGCTATCAATTCCTTAAGCTGGCTGATCTGACTCTCAATCAGCAATTTATTTGTCTGGACGATGGTTAGTTCCTGCTTGTCCTCACCGAGCTGCCCATTTGTTTCGTCAATATACGTTTGATAGTTCTCACAGTCATTTTGCAGGCTTAGGTAATGAACATACTCTGTTTTCAACTGTGATAATAACAGTCTGTAATCGGCAATATATTTCATCGCCTCCTGAAGTACATTTAAAGTTTTCAGCCTTGTCCATGCAGCAGTTATTTCTGTTAACTCAACCTTTCGTTCCTTCCAAACAGTCTCCTTTGTGTGATAAACACTTTCTGCTTCCTGCTCCTGTTTCACCGCTGCCTGAAAAAGGTGTCCCTTATTAATCAGAAAATCCAGGCATGACTGCATATCTTTATCATCTGGAAAGCAATCTTTTTCTGCAATCAAGGTATTCTGCTTTTTATAACCCTGCTGAATTTCTTCCCGAATACCGCTTTGCTGATTGTCCAACTCACAAATTTGCTGTTCCAATTTATCTAAAATCCGTTTCTTTGTCCTTTTACGACTCTCAATCCCGATGTATTCTGCCTGCTCTTTCGTATGGTTCCGTCCCGCCAAAGCTCCCAACCGAAACCCCATCTCCCCGATCTGGTTCACTGCTGCCAGCTCTGGAGAGTCTTGTTCATAATCATGATTCTTGTTCCAGCAGAAGCTGGACAGCACGAACGCAATATCTTCTCTTGTTAATCCACTTTCCGGAAACGGACATGGCTCTAATACTTCACATAACGTGGACACTCCCAACTGTTCGCTGGGTTCAATCCATATTTCCTCATCTTTTTCACGAGCAAAATACCCCATCTTTCCGCCGGGCAAAATCCATGCATCTAATATCCCAGCCTGCTCCAAAGTCGTCTCTATCTGCGCCTTTTCTGCTTCCGTCAAACCAGTGGAAAAGTCACAGACCGCATACAGGGGCGCCCCCATCCGTTCTGCTCTTACCTTACGGCACTCACTTCTTAAATCAGAACGCACAGGTTCGGGTTCCTTTTTGCTCTTCCATGAATCAAGTTCAGCCTGCAAAAGTTCTCTTTTCTCTTCTACTTCTCTAAGCTGTTGTTCTAAAGCGAGTATCTTGTTAATTAATCGTTGATTTTGCTCGTGAAACAAAGTGTACACCGTTGATTTTACAGTCTCAAAATTGCGATTATCTTTATCAAATTCAGATAATGCTTTTAATATATTACCCACAGCCTCATGATCCATTTCGAATTGCACGAGACTTTGACGCCAACCAATAATATTATCTTTCAACTGCATTTTGCTAGAATTAAACTGTTCTTCCGCAAGAACATATTCTTCTTCTGCAAGATTTCGCTTTTTGTATAATTCTCCCCAGCGCTCTCTTTCCTTTGTCATATCAGAACAAGCTTCCCGCTCTCCTTCAGCAATCTGAATTGCCTGGCTTAACTTCTCCTGATGGACCTGCAAATCATGCAGCCAATGCTCCGCACAGCGAACATAATCTTCTCCCCCCTGTTTCCATTGCCGATGGTATATATCATGCTCATAAAACTCCATGATTCTTGCATAACTCTCTAAGTCTTCCATTAAACTGTCTTGATTTCTGAACAGGGAATCACATAATGTTTTCTTTTCCTCTATTTCTTTCTGCCATGTCTGTATACGATTATGATTTTCAATCAGCCGTTTATTGATTGTTGTATATTGTTCATTCAATTTATTATTTTGTGCATGTAAATGTTCCAACTCTCTGGTTTTTTCTAATCCTTCACTTCGCATAAGATAATCTAACTCTGACTGAGCTTTCATAATTTCGAGTTCAGAGTTGGTGATCTTATTCTGAAGCGCAATTTCGCAGTCATTGGCAGCGTCCAATTCTCGCCGGCAGTCATTCATTGCTTTCTTTTGTTCATCGCCACTACGATTTAAAACTTTCAAATTCAAAGAAGCTTCATACAGCAAAACTTTATTGTAATTATCATATTGTCTGTCCAGGCCTTCCATTTCTCTAATCTGAATTTGCAGTTCTTCCAATCGCTCAGAAATTTGATCCATATCCTCCAAAACATCGGACAAATCACCCAGCTCTTCTTCAGTCAATGCCGGAAGTGAATTTGCTAAAATACTGTAAATCGACGACGGACGAAATTCTTTGGAGAGTTTCGGACTTCTTATTTCCAGTAGAAGTTTCAATAAATCCTTATAGGTATCATCATTTTCTTTAAATCCAAATATATTTTTCCGTACAATCTCACGATAAGAAGCCTGTTCCTGAACCACAATTCCGCCAGCCCCAATGGCCTCGGTCAGTGCTTTCCTCGTTAATGGTACCTTTTTCTTTGTTTCCAGCCAGTTAGGATAATCATATAGGTAGATATCCTGATTGATGCGCCTGCCATCTTCCAGCAAAAATCCCCAAAATACCATTTGCGCTGCGCCCCTTCTGGCACGCAAAGCAATTCCAATCGTTTTATATATTTGCTTTTCTTCATGGTAAAACTCAATCCAGAGATAACCGGTCCGGTCCATATGGCCAGTTTCACTATCACCCAGAAGATAATATTCCATACGTCGATCTCTTGAGCCAAAAGAATCCAGCCTCTCCGGACGTTTGTCTCCATCAAGAACAAGAGGGATAAAACTTTGCATCGTAACTGATTTTCCTGATCCATTTGCCCCTCTAAATAACAATCTTCCCTGTTCTAATTCAAATACCTCTTCATCATAAAGCCAGAAATTCAGAACCCCCATTCGATTCATCTGCCATCGTTTCATATTCTACTCCTCAATCTCTACATCTCCATATTGAATATGATATCGTCCTCCAACCGGATACAATAAAAAGAACATATCATCCTGCCACCGGCCAAACTCCCACTGTTCCAAATGCTCACACACGGCTTCCGCTAACAGCGGCGACTTCATACTCCGATATTCTTTCGTCCAGCGCTCTCCATTTTCATACTGCAGTTCAAGCAATACCTGTTCAATTCTACTTCTTGTCAGACGGATGATACCCGATGATACAGTTTCCTTATGCACTTCACCGAGTTCGTATAACATCCTTATTTTTCCGCAAAATAACAGAGCAAGGTCCGATATCGCAGATAATGTGGGAAATAGTTCTGTATCACCCACCAATTCGAAAGAGAAAAACAGAATTCCTTCTTTATACTTGGTTCCACTCCAACCAAACATTTTATCAACTTGTGCAATTAGGTGATTTTTTTGCCCATGAAAATAGAATAAATCCTGTTCCCATGAATTCATCCCCACAAAAGGTTCCAGCAGATACTTCCGATACAGCAACTGCCTTTTCCTTCTATCCTCTTCCTCTGGTAAATCGCACAATTCATCCATAGATTGATACGATGATAATTCTTTATTAAGAGTTCTCAGAACATAGCTGGCGCAGGGTGCACACTCATACAATACGTCATGGTTCTCTGCATCTGCTGCCCAATCTGACTCCTGACCGTCAATACTATATAAAACATTCAGACTCTTTAGTTTTTTCAATGCCCTGGCCATCGATAACCGATGAAAATAATTTTTCCAGTCCACATTTAAACCCTGTTCATTCATAAATTCTTTTATCTCTTTGACCATATCGGTTAATATAAATTGATCTCCAGCAGATTTGTCTTCTAAATACCATAAACCATAAGTAAAAAGTGCATAATCTATGGGTTCTTTAAATCCCTCAAATCCCATCCAACTCCTGGCCTCAACAGGAACCTTTTCCAGTTTGATCAGTCTTCTGTTCATAATAACCGAGTACCCGGGATAACCAGCAAACCAGTCCCGAATCTCAAGATACTGTTCTCTCGCCCAATAATACAACTGTGGATCTTTATCCCGTTCAATCCACGGACGATTTAGTAATGCATTCATGCATATCCTTCGCCGCTCTTCCATATCACCCAGATCGGCTAATCCTTGCTTCTCCATTCCATTAGCCATTTAAATCACCAGCCATTCCATTTAATAAATTCTGCCAAGCTTCCGGATTTTCTATTTCAAACGTAAATGAATAATCCAAAAGCGTCAATGTTCCATCTTCACAGGTTAACGTTGTATCCGCTTTTTCTTCTGGTATAAACAGTGTGACCTTGATCCCCTCCGGAGTATAAAATGCCTGTTCTTCTGAAGAAACGCACCTGCCAATCCACCCCAGCAGTTGAATTCTTGCAACTACCGATAAGCAGCCAAGCTCTGAAATTTTAACATTCCCCTTTTCTGTCATTTCGATTAAAAAGTCCAGTTCACGTCTTTGATACTCGACAATCTGCTTTTTTAATTCAGCCTTTTTTAAGCTATTATCAACAATTGTTTCACTTTCTCCGCTTCCTTTTCCACTACGCTTTCGGCTCCTGCTCCTGATTACGCGCTCAATCGCAATCTCATCCCACATTGAAATGTCCTGGCTGTCAGAATCACGATTGTCCTCCCCCTGCAAATGACGGGTTGGAAACAGTCCAAACACATAGGCCGCCAGTTTATGGGCTTCATTTATATCCTCCAGGCGATAAAACCATTTCCCCAGAAAATCCAAATCTTGGCGCCTGCTGACAATAGAACGCTGTTTCTCCTGAATGCGCAGCGTGCTTCTCACGATTTTCTTAATTGCATCTTTCGACGCCTGTTCCAAAAGAAACAGCTCGCTTTGTGTATTTTCATCTCCGCTGAACCAGCGACATAATTGCTTCCATCTGCGTCCCAAATTTTGCTGGTATTCCTCTTTCGTAAAAAACTCCTCTACCTTTGGAATTAACCATTCGCCCTCTAGTACACAAGTAAAAAAACGAGTTTGTATATCCCGGTTAATTAACTTTAGATTCCCCTCTATCCGATACGATCTGCGTTGTAAAGCCTGAACAAAATCCTGAAGATACATTGTAAAAGAATCTTTATACAGTAAAAATGCAGATGTCATCATCAAATCCTCCGCTTCTCCGGTATGCAGACTGGCAATATAATCCATTGAGGTCTGATTTAATTTTTGAAATGATTCATATAGTGAGTTCCAAACTTCCAAAGCAGTTTTCGGTTCATAATTCCCTTTATTTTCATAAATATCAGAAATACTATCTGCAATTTTATCGAACAAGGTTGGTTCCAACGAGCCCCCATACCCCTTTACGCTTCCCAGATGCTCAAGGAAACGTTCCAGTTCAATTGAATATGGCGTAATCAAATACTGATACTTCTTTCGCAAATATTCCTCAACAGTTCTCGCCCGCGTACCATCATGCCGATATGTAAGATTTTTCCATGCTACTAACTGATCCAAATCCAACTGGCACTGCTCCTGCGTATAATTCTTCAAAACGTTCCATTCCATTACCCCTGCATAAATTTGTTCAGGGCTAAGCCAATAACTTAAACGCTCATATTGTAAATAGAGATAACGCATAATCGCCCTATAACGAGTTACATTATCTGCATTTATATATCTTAACTCCGATATGTTTCCCAGAGACTTTAAATTGGGTTTTTCCTTCATAACAGCCCTCTTGCCTGATTTATCATATTTCTACAAAATTACGCTTCCGTTTTAACTTTATTTATCATTATTAGACATAATATCATAGTTTTTTACATTTTCCAAATTTTGGATTGACAAAATATCATTTTTCACGATAATATATGAACACAAAAACTATGGAGTTGATAGACTATGAGAATAAAAACAACTGATGCTGACCATCTAAGCAATTTATTGAAACTGTTCTCTCCCGCCCCAACACCTCTGAACAGCGAGAGCATCCACCTCTTATCGCAAAGCCTAAGCAATGCATTAAATCTCTGTATCAAATATATTGGCAAAGAGCCTATAACAAAATCCCCTGTTCCCTCTCTCGTCTGTCCAAAATGCTGTTCAAAGAACATATTTATCCATAAAAAAGCGAAGCCCTCCCTCTATTGTCCCATATGCCACAAAACATATCCTAAATCCGCCGCATTACAGAATTGCCCAAGTTGTGCATCCGGACACATATTAATAGAAGTTGCCACTTCAAAAACACGTTACAAATGCAAAAACTGCAACGCGACTTTCTCAGGGGGGACAGGAATCCCTACTGACTTTAACAAATTCATTCACTTTAGCCATTTGGTATACAACACAGAACTTACTTATAATGAAATTGTCAGCCTCTTAAACATTTCCAGCGACACTTACTATCGTTGGAAGAAACGATTGGCCATCTATTTCCCAAATACGCGAACTTATTTATACAGTAAAAGGCATAAAAAGTAGGTTTATTTCGTTCCAGACCCATATTTTAATATAAAATGATTTAACTAAGACTTTTTATGACTTAGCATGATAATAAAAAATATATTAATTTTTTTATCACAAAAAATCGTGATATTAATTACATTGAAATTGAATCATAAATATTGATCCAGAACATAACTTGTACTTTAATTTTGCATGTCTTGTGGAATAGCATAAGTGCTGACTTTCCCTTTAAGTATCCCATAAAACTTGAGACGCTCATCTTTGGCGGTATGCTTACTAGCATGTGAATATGATCCGGCATTAAATGCCCCTCAATAATCTCTACTCCTTTGTAAGAACATAACTGTTTCAAAATATCTCTTATAGCAACTTTTAATTAATTATAGATTATTTTTCGTCTATACTTTGGAGGGAATAGTCGGGTAAGAGACGGACATTACTGACCGTCCCTCCCCTAAGAACGGAACGTGCGGCTTTCACCGCATTCCGCTCACGCATCTATAACACGTAGTATCCACTACTTGCGGCTGTACTCTTTTGATATGCTAAATTCCTCTTCATTCTATGTTCCACCCTTCTCTTTGTAAAGTAGTCCTTGTCCAGAAATGGATTTTTATTCAAATCCAGCGATTTAACCCTCACTATTGGCATGTCCATCATTTGATAAAGGATTATTGTATCTGTTCTGAATGACCACTGTCTCCCACATTTCGGATGCCAATATCTGCTTTTCACCCATTTGTTGCCTTTCTGTGGATGTCTCCTTTTTGCCCACTTCCATTGCATCTCCCAGAGTCTATGGTCCATTAGTGCAAACGTGCTTTTTGCGCAGACGCAGTGGTAGTATTCTGCTCATCCTTTTGTTATCTGATTTAGCTTTACAATCAAAAATTCTTGCTTTGCTTCACGGTAATATTTTACTGTCTGACTAAGTTTCTCTGTGATTTTCTTCTTGGATTTTGCCGATGGTTGGATTAAAAGTTTCCCTTTTAACTTCCTAAAGTTCCACCCCAGAAAGTCGAATCCATCTTTTATACTTGCAATCACTGCTTTTTCCTCTGACAGTTTTAGACCTCGCTCGTTCATAAACTCTTCGACCACATATTTAATTTCCTCAAGAACTTCCTTGCTATTCGCTGTTACAATAAAAACATCGGCGTAACGGCATAGGTGGACTTTATGCTTGTTGTAATTCGGATTATAATGTCCGGTACTGCTCGTGCTGTATCTTTCAAGCAACAATCGCTCAAGTCCGTCCAATGTCATATTTGCGTAAGTTGGACTGATCAGCCCACCTTGAGGGCTTCCCTCTGTCATAGGGAATAATCTCTTATTATCCACGTAACCGCATTTCAAGAATTGTTCCATTATCCTTTTGTCAATTGAATGTTTTTGAGCATCCATTCGTGACTTATGTTATCGAAGCATCCTCTGATATCACCTTCCAATATCCATTCTGGCGATGTTCTTCTCGATAGGAGTTTGAACATATATTCCATTGCATCTTGTGCACCTCTGTTTTGTCGGAATCCAAAGGAAAACTTGTCCGCTGTTGTTTCCGCTATTGGAGCAAGAGCCAGCAATTGTAGACCCTGCATAGCCCTGTCAATCATAGTGGGGATTCCAAGTGGGCGCTTTTCCTTTTTTTCATACTTCTCAATATAAGTTCTTTTTAATGGTTTGGCTCTGTATGAGTAAGCCGTGAGGTTGTAAACTGCTTGAATTTTGTCTTTGTCTGTTGATCAGATAACTCCGTCAATTCCACATGTATTCTTACCTTTGTTTGTTATTACTCTCCTGACTGCCAGGGCTTTTGCATAAAATGAATTAGTAATTAACTTTTGGAGACTCTTTACGAATCTCCACTTATCAGTCTGTACCGCCTTCACAATCCGTACCTGTATTCTATTAACATACAATTCTGCCTGTTTCCAGTTGATTTCTTTCCATTTCAGTTTCTTGTATGTCTGCATTGTCCCCGCAAATAGCGTCATTGAACCTTGTGCATTCATAGATTCCCAGCCTTTCATATGATTAGACACGCGCCAGACGTCTGCCTCCTTTCGGATGGGACAAAGTTTGAATCCCTATCTGCTGCATTACACAACAGCATTCGCTTCTTCCGGCATCCTTTCCTCCTACGCATTGTATCTCTCTTACAATCGACCTACCTATAAAGGAGCGCAAGAGGGTTTCCCAGTTCCGTTGTTTGAATTATTACGATGCATTTAGGCTCCATCTTTAGACCGGAGGTGCTTCGTCCATTCGGCTCAGCGCACATCGAAACCGCCAAGTCCACGCCCTCTAACCGTTTTGGTAATGGTGTATCAGTCACTTTCACCATCTCAAGTATCACGACCCTTGCGATGGTTCACTTATGTTAGCCATGTGCATCCATTCCTAGCAGATGGGCGGATGTGACTTCCACTTGCCCGCATTGTTCCACTGCTCCACACCTTTCATTACTTACTGGGCATTTCGTGGTAGGAATATCACGAATGGAGGTGATAGCGCATTTGCGCACTTCAAACAACGACCGCAGGTCGCACCGATGTAGTATTTGCACATCCATTTTGTGTGAGCTAAATCGTTATTCTTTTTTGCCGTAAAATCACCTTTCCTTTCTTACAATTGCCTGAACAACTCTATTGTAACGGAAATTTGATTTTTTTGTATAACGATTTGTCTCCACCCACATAACAAGTGGGTTTCCGTTTCGGGCATATCCATTTTTCGGAACGCGAAAAACTACAATGCCCTCAACAGGCTAAAGCCCATACAAAAAGCACCAGCCGTTTTCTGGCTGATGCCCTATACAAAAATCAATATGAATACACTAAAAATGCAGTTACTTCTCCATAACAAAATTAGTCAAAGGAATCCCGCCCCTTATTACCTGCTGCTCTCTGACTACTTTGTAACCCCTATATTCAAAAAATGGCTTCGCCGTAATCGAAGCGCGTGTAGTTATCTTATCTGCCCGAACGTTTTGTTCCAATTCATCATATATAGCAGTGCCAATCCCCTGATTCTGATAATCTTTGTGGACATATAACCTGTCAAGATCCCCTGCTTCATCTATATCTCCGAATCCGGCTATTACACCATTCTATACAGCGACAACCGTATAATGTTCAGAAAAAGATTTATCCCATTTTTCCAAATCCACACACCCTGTGGCCCATACATCCAGCTGCTTTTTTGCGTAATCTTTCGCATTTACAGTATGAACCGTCTGATAAAATAATTCCGCTAACTGATCACAATCCGATGATTTGTATTTTCTAATCACCACCGTCATCCCCCGTCAATATGATTTTCCTAATTAAATACGCCCAAAGTTATCTTCGGGCATAAACCAACTCCGTTATTCCATTATATGATTGTGTATGCACTAATTTGAGTTTTATTTCATCCTGGCGTTCCTCAAAGAGCCGGATACCGGAACCCAGAATTGTGGGCATAATGGAAATATAATATTCATCAATCAGTCCGCCCTGCATTAAGGGCTGAATGATGCTTGCACCGCCGCAAATCCAGATTGCTTTCCCTTCTTCCGATTTTAACTGTTCAACAACACTGCATGGATTGTCCTGTACAAATTTTATGTCTTCTGTCGGGGAGAACTTCCTGTGCGTAATGACATAAGTTGTCAATCCCTTATAAACCCACTCGTCAGGAGACAATTCTGTTGTGATCTGGTAATAAGTATTCCAGCCCATAATGACCTTATCAACATCCCTGATAAAAGCGGAATAGGTATCCACGTTTTCTTCCTCGCTGCCATGCCCATTCAGCCAATCCACTTTTCCGCTGCTGTCTGCAATATACCCGTCTAGGCTCATTGCAATATATAAAGCAACCTTTCTCATAATATCCCTCCCTGAATTTTCCGGAATGCCAGAATGTCAGCCCGTCATCCTCTATGGACATACATTCTTGTCATATCCTGCTCCCCATCCCCTTGCACCATACAGAGGAACTCCCAACCATAGCGCTCATAAAAAGAGGTATGGTCTGTTATAAGATACAACGTTTCAATCCCGCTTTTTTTCATGTCGGCACATACATAATTAAGCAGTGCGCCGGCCACTCCTTGGCACCTCTTATCCGTTTCCGTATAAACTGCGCACACATTTGGCGCAAGGTCTTTTCTGTCATGAAAGTCATTTTCAATCACTCCCAATCCTCCAATAATCCGCTCCCCTTCCATTGCCACATACCACTGGGGAACGGCGCTTTCTTTCGTCAGGCAGGCTTCCATGCTTTTTCTGTACTCTTCCAACGGAATATTCCATTTTTCATGAAACCACACTGTGGCCTGTCCCGTTATTTCCGATCTGTCTGTCAGACGTATTATTTCATACTCCATTTTGGTATTTCCCTCCGCCAAATATACAATTGTATAACTCAATATCTACGTGATAACAATCATCTATTAAAATATAATTGCAGCCATACTTCTGGCACATTTCAAGATAATACGCATTGTCTTCCAGCACAGAAGCCATGGTACACCATGTATCATCCATGCGCTGTTCGATTTCATCTGCATGTTCTTTAATATCTGAAAAATCCTCTTTCCAATGAAATGGGATGTAACAGCCCTCCACAACAAGGTTCTGTTACTACTCTATTATATCGGTTATTCCCCAAAAAGTCATCCACTTCTAAAACTCCCGCAGTGTAAACGATATCCTCCACAGCCCCTTATAAGACGTATCCTTCACCAGCCCTGCCATCCCTCTGCGTGGTCCCGGCCTCCGTCTCCCCTCCGGAATCCGCTTCCACGTCCTCTATACTCACCTCATAAGAATCCGGCAGAGGGAGCGGCATCCCATCAAACACCAGATACTGAATAAACGCCATGCCTTACCTCCCTCCTGACCGCAGGTTCTGCCTCGCCTGCGCATTCACCACAACTTCATCCAACAGCGTGCCGCCCACATACACGGGAATGCAGATGGTCCCCACATTATCCCTACTCTGCATCCCTGCAAACATTTCCTGAATACCGGATATCATCTGCCGCATGGAATCCACCGAAGCAGTCTGCACCTGTGCTGACTGCATAGCAGACATCCCCCGGACTGATGACCATATCCGCTGCCACACCGTCCGCCGCCTTCCGAACCAGACCTTTGCCCCTCTCAATCCCATTCGCCAAACCCTACATAAAATCCGGCATTCAGGACTCATAATCCGTCAGAGGCCCCACATCCGGCACAGAGAAATGGATATAAGACTGTATAGTATTTGCCACATCTGAAATGGCACTCACCACGTTTCCAATACAGCTCCGGATACCGTTCACAATGCCGTTGATCAAATCCGTGCCCCACCGGAACGCACTGGAAGCCAGCCCCGTGATAAACCCATCCGCCTGGTTAAACCCGGAAACAATGGTATTATAAACATTCCCCATGACGTTTCGGGTACTGGAAACCACGTTATTAAACATATTGGACACCGCAGACCTGACCGCATTCAATACGGAAGAAGTCACAGACCTCACGCTGTTCCACACCCCGGACACCACCGACTGGATGGTGTTCATCACCGTCTGCATCACTGAACTGATACCATTCCATGCTGCTGTGGTAATGGACTAGATTTCCCCAACCACCGCAGTGACCACACCCTTAATGGCATTCCACACCGTAGTGAACATGATCTGTATCCCCTGCCAGCAGGATGTAAAAAAGGAAGCAAGCCCGTTCCAGACTGTCTAACAATCCCATTCCACAATCTGCCGGATGGAAGGCATCAGGATTTCCCCCACGGAAATCGCAAGCTCCTCCAGCTGGCTTTTCAGGATGGTCAGCTACCCGGCCAGTTTGTCCTGCATGGTAGCCGCCATCTTCTCCGCCGTGCCGTCACAGTTGCTGATTGCCCCGTTCAGTTTCTCAATATCCACCGGAGCCGCATTCATCACAGCAAGGAACCCGCTCATGGCGTTCTTCCCCACCAGCGCCTCCGCATTGGCCGCTTTCTCCGAATCCGTCATCTGGGAAAACGCCGCTCGGCAGTCCGTCATAATATCCCCGAGGCTCCTCATGCTGCCGTCCGTTTTCACCGTCAGCTCCCCGAAGGAATTCCCCACAAAGGTCACATCCCCGGTGAGGCTGATCAGCATGGTGCGCATGGCAGTACCGGCCTGGAAGGACTTGATGCCTGCATTCGCCATCAGCCCGATAGCCTCCGCCGTATCTTCCGCCGAAAACCCCAATGCCCTGGCTACAGGTGCACAATACTTAAATGTCTCCTCCATCATGGCAACATTCGTGTTCACTTTGGAGGAAGCCGCAAGGTTCATGACTCCCTCAATGCCGTCCAGCATATCCCCCGTCTTCTAGCCCGCTATATCCATGTAATTCATGGCCTCTGCCACCTCGGAAGTGGAAAATTTTGTCTTAGCACCCATCTCACGAGCTTTCTCCCGCAACTTATCCAGCTCCCTCTCACCAGTGCGTCATTAGCCGGATGCTATGTAAAAGACTGATTTAATTTTTTGATAAATTATGTAGAATTGCACAAAATATATTTAAGCAGTATTTATAACAGTAAATCTATTGACTTTTTACCTGATATTTCATATGCTATAGTAAAGAGGTGATGATTATGAGTATTAGAAGTGCGATTGAAAACACAATCCCCATTTCTCAGTTCAACCGTGGATTAGCCGGAAAAATCTTTGAAGAAGTAAAGCGCCATGGTGCCAAGGTTGTCATGAAGAACAACTCTCCGGAGTGTGTCCTGCTTTCCCCGGAAGAATATATCCACCTTCTGGATGAGGTAAATGATGCAAGGCTCTTAGCCACTGCCACACAGCGCATGTCTGCTTTTAATCCCTCCACCGTTATCTCCCAGGAACAGGTGGACCGGGAATTTGGATTCATCCCCACAGACTATGAAGAAACGGACGGCATTGAATTTGAATGAGCTGGGATGTCAAATACCTTCCTGAAGCCCTTGAAGACCTCCGCAAACTGGATGGCAGCCAGAAAATCCTGATTCGGAAAGCGATTCAGAAAGTCTGCCAGAATCCATTACCAGAAAACGAAGGCGGCTATGGAAAACTCCTGGGAAACAAAAACAACACCAATCTTTCCGGCTTTCTAAAAGTCAAACTCCGTGGTGCCGGACTGCGTATCGTCTACCAGCTCATCCGCCGTGATGATGGTATGCTGATTGTTGTAATCGGCGCACGGGAAGATGACGAAGTCTATGCGATTGCACAAAAACGCATCCTTAAACATGATTTGTAAAAAGAAACGGCAGCTGTTTTGCCGTTTCTTTTTGCCTGTCAAAACCGGTCTATATCCTCCATGGAAATCCCCAACTGCACGCACCGGATCAGGAACAGCGGCGTGGTCATCTCATGCTCTGTCGGGCGAAGTTTTTTTAGCCTCCACATCCGTCTTCACATTCAATCCCCACAGTTTAATCAGCTGCGACAGGACCTGATAAATGGAAAAGGTATTAAATCCGTCCAGCCACTCCTCACCTCATCCGCGATTTCCGGATCTAATGGTTTTACGTTTATGCCAACCCCAATCTCTGCGATCCCAAATCCATCTTTAAATATGTCAGCCGCTATCTTGGCCGTCCGGTCATTGCCCTTTCCAGGATTAATTCTTACGATGGCGAAACGGTGACTTTACATAACAATAAGCATGAAGACTACTCTTTCGTTCAAAGGACGCTTCCTGCCATTGATTTTATTAAACTGCTCATTCAGCATATCCCTGAAAAGAATTTTAAGATGACACGGTACTATGGCCTTTATGCCAGACACCGGGAGATTGACAATAAGCTCTATAAAGCTGTCTCCAAATCCAAGCACAGAATTCTCTTCGATTTCAATACCTGGCGTAAGCATTTCCTTCTCACTATGAGGTACGATCCGCTTCAATGCCCAAACTGCAAACATCAAATGGTCTTTTTAGAGCTGTACCATAAACAGGAACGGATTCCTCTGGATGAATTATACAAAAGGACAATGATAAGGCATGCCCTTTATCCCCGGTCCCGCTCCGCTTGACTTTCCCTCCCATTTGATTTATACAACATTTATTACATATGGGAGGCAGTTGCAAATGGATCAAAAATATGTAGATGAACTCAGACAAAAATATATCAAAAATCCTCCAGAAGGAATGACACCCAAACTGGTCAGAGGCATGACCGATTCTGATTTATTGGATATGCATTACTTTTTAACTGAAGATGAAGACCTCGGCGATGATGGATTTGAAGAAGGCTTCTATATAATTTTTTTAGCCACCGTCTGTTTCATTATGCCCGCTTGTAGCGGGCCTTTTTAGTTCAAGGGTTCTCCGGCAGGAGATCTTTCCTTTAATATAAAAAGAACCTGACAGGGTTACCCCATAGATTCACAACTAGGAATCACTTTTAAATAATAAAGACTAACCACGTCTCTAAAAATTTTTAATATTTGCAGGTTACTACTCGTAATGACACTTTTTTGAAAACTGGCAATGAAATATATAACTTTTTTAAAAAAGCATTCGACAGACATGTTACATCCTGTCGAATACATAAAATTCTAAATATCAAATCCCCGGTTCTTAAAGAATTTCTGTAGCTTCTCCAGCACTTTATTCTTTCGGAAAGCAAGTGTCCTTCGGTTCTCGCCTTTCATCCGAGCAAATTCACAGACACTCATTTCCTCTCCAAATACCATAACTGCCAGTTCCCGTTCCTCCAGCACTAAAGAATCCAGTGCTTCCTCCAGAACCCCCAGCAGCATCTTTTTCTCCAGAAGTTCATCCATATCCGCCGCTTTAAAATCCGGCACCCCCATGTTCTCTGACAGGCTATCCCGCCATCCTTCATAGGACTCCTCCGTATACCCATTCTTCTCCATCGCTTCCCTGTTCCTCTGCTCCCGTTTCTTCTGCTGCCACCATGGGCGGTAATATCTTTGATGTTCCTCTTCTGTAATGTCCATCCATACGGCCTTTTTTCCAGACTGAATTTTGATTTTTCGTTCTGACATTTGTCTTTACCTTCTTTACTTTGCAGTAAAGCCAGGTGCGAACAAATGTCCTTTTCCAAAAATGCGAATACAGACCGCAGAAATCCTTGTTTCAGATTTTCTGTGGTCTGTATTCGCATTTTTCCACATGGGGAATGCCCCGGTGGATATTCTATTTTGTTTTTATAATTTCTGTGTTCCCAGTGATACAGATAAAAAATTTTTACATGATAATTGTCTGTGGTGTCTATTCTCTGTTCCAGCCACACCTTATGGGTTAGAATCGCAGGATCAGGCATCTTCGCTCTCCTTCCTGGCAGCACCGCTCATACTCATGAACGTTTATAGTTTCCTGCGCCTGCACATCACACAAACCTACTTTCCACAAACTTCCATGTATATAAAGTATTCCCTTTCAAGAAAGACTTATATTGAATTACCCATAATCGATATAGCAAAAAAGAAACAATCTAAATACTTCGACTGTCTCTTTTCATTCCTGCTATTCAATCATTCCTTTTTCTGAAAATTCCCTTTTAGCCGTCTCCTCATCTTCATAAACTCTGTCATATTTACTTTTTATCTTCCCAACTTTAATATCTTCCATTAAATCATTAAGAAAGCTTTTAAAATTTCGATTATCATCCACCAGCCTGTTAATTGTATCCCAGTCAAGAGAATCTTTCTCTCTTGCTGAAAATAAAATCTCGCTCTGCATGAAGTGTTCCGCATCTAAGCGGATTATCCCAATTCCAAAAGCATTGTTTAGCCTGCGCAGTTCATCCATCAGTTCTGGTTCCTCTGAAATATGTAGTGCAGCCAGATATCCCTCATGAGCCCAGCTTGAATTTGATACCGCCTGGAAATAGCATTCCCGCAGGTTTGACAGGCTTAAACTGATTTTCATTTCAAACGAATATAACTTATATGGATTGACCTTCAGCACATCAAACAGCTTCAATGTATTATCTGTATAAGACTCAAACGGGAAATGTACCCCAACAATATCAGGATGCAACCATCTGTTCTTGCCGCTTTTCTCCCTCTTGGAAACTTCGTGGTAAATTGTTTTTGTCATACATTTAAAATGCTCGTCTGCACAGACGAAGCTGGACAAAAGTATATGTAAATCCCTTTCATGAAACTTGTCCGTTTCCCCGCTTCCATCTGTTTCCAAAATATCCTCCTGGCTTGATGCAAAATCTTTTCCTCTCAGAGAGAACTTCGCCGGTCTTTTACTGACCTGTGTAAATAGCGAATCCTGATTATTTTTAATATCTACATAAATTCTGGCCGATAACGTGCGTACAGGTGTCTTACCGGAGGATCCTAGCTTTCCGTCAAGCCCCAGTTTACATCCTACCTCCCACATCTCTTCTACAGATATCGGGCTACTCGAAGCCTCTAATACTTCTCTCGCAAAATCAATAAATCCAAATGCCATATGTGCTTCTCCTTTACTTTTCATGCTGAATAAACCGGGGAGAACCCGAACGATACGCTTTAAGAATTGTATAATTAGGTAGGAATAGTTTAAACGATACGCAAATGCTTTACAAGTACTATTACTTCGATTTAGAAGGTTTTCTGTTCAATTTCAAAACCACGCCTCTCTGTTCCGCTAAAGTCAGAAGCTGTTTTACCACATAAACTGCCTTTTCCTTCAACGTAATGCTTTCCAACCCATTCTCTTCCGCAATATTTCCTATCACAGTTTTTAAGTCTTCTAAATCCAGGAGATTAACTGTCAAGCAAAAGAAGCTCTTTCTTCTGCCATCATTGCAATTTGCCAGCAAAAAATCCAGAATCTCCATTTTCTCTCTCTGCTCTGCCTGATAAGCCTCCATATCAATTTGTCCGGCCTTTTCAAAATCTTTCATCCGGTTGCGATGGGTAATGAAAGAGTCAAATTCATCTATTCCCTCATATCTTTCACATGGAAAATCTAAACATTGATTACAATACTCTACTCCTGCATGACTCAGACTACACCTTGCCATCTTGCAGGACTGGTTGCCTTCCCCACCTCCGCAGCCAGGGCAATGGTCATCCAGATGCATGGGACATAATCCGCAATTCAAACCACAGAGGGAAAACAATAAATCATTTCTTATGAAATCTTTCATCAATATTTCCTCCCCACATTACTGTTCTTTATGTGCAGTAATAATTGTGTAACTGTGGGCGTTCACTGTCAGGATGCACCTATCTGCTTTCACATACCAATTCTTTCCATTTTTTGCAATTAACGCAGATGGCAGTTGAATCTTCGCCCTGCACCAAGCAACAACGTCCTCTGTTTCAAGTGAAAGATTTCTTTTAATCCGAATAGCACCTAACTCCGTTGTATGTAACTTATTTATATTCTGAAGCAGTCCAGTTTCATTAATCACGATACGTTCTCCATTGTTCCTTGGTAATACATGTGATATGCTCTGTGCGGATATCATCCATCAGTTTCCAATGCATGTTTTCATTGGAATGATAATAAATCCACATTTTTCCTGCACACGGCGGGATTTCTGATTCCCTTCAAAATATCCGCACCATAGTTTCTCCACGTTCAATTCCTCAAAGGCATACCGTATCAGTTCCTGTACAGCCTCCGGAATTAGCCCCTTCCCCCAATAGGGAACGCCAATCAAATAGCCTACTTCTGCTTCCGTTTCAGGGATTTCAAGGTTACTGTCCTTTCCCACCATCAATGCAATACTTCCCACCGGAAGGTCTGTTGCTTTTAAAACAACAGCAAAGATCCCTTTCTTTGAAAGAACATTCTCTATAATTTCCCGGCCATTCTCCACTCTTGTATGTACCAGCCATCCGGCAATAGGACCTACCCTGTCATCTCAGCTATTTTAATTACCAGATTGGTAATTTCCTCTGTCATAGTAAAAGGTGATTTGTATCCTTCTGACATCTGCATCCTCCATTCCAATGATTATTATTGTATTAATATTCTGGCAAAGTTATCCCAAACGATTTTAATCAGGTCCGGTTCCTTTAAAGCTTTTGCAATTATTTCGTATTCATCCTTAAGCATCTCCGGCGAATACTTCTTTCCATTCACTTTAGAATACGGACCATCACTTTCTATCAATATTCTACTTTTAGGTATATTCATAATCATCTCTGTATTTTGCAGTACCATATTGGCGTTTATTGAGAAATAGCAACCTATATTCAAGAATTTCTGCAATACATCTTGATTACCAGTAAACCAGTGTATGATGCACCTAGTAGGATGATATTTCTCTAGAATATCTAATGCTTCCTGCTCTGCCCCTCGAATATGTATTGACATTATCTTCTCTTTTGTTGCACACACCTTAACTATTCGCTCAAAGAACTTGAGTTGCGTTTCTTTGTCAACTTTAGATTTTTTTGAGAAATCCAATCCAATCTCACCTACATATTGTGTATCAGAAAGTAAATGAAACAAATCTCGTAAATCAGATTCCTGCATTTTATCATTCAGTGGGTGTAATCCAAGTGCAAACTTCACATATTTACTATCCCAAAACATATTCTTACAGCTTAGAAAAACTCCTGGCGAATTTGTCATGCACAAAGTATATTGGCCATTTTCTGTAATATATTTATATTTTTCCATATAGTCTTTATACATATCCAAATGGAAATGGGTATCAATCAATCCAATCATATTAGTCCTCAATCAATTTCAGCATTTCTTCATCCTTTGAAAATAGTTCCAATAGATCTTCCATTGTTGACTTGTACAATTTTAAAAATTTTTCAGTAGTTTCCTCATTGATTAATCCCGCATAACTTATCATCTGTCTAATCATATCATCATCGAGTTTTTTATATCTATATACGGTACTCATCACTGCTCTAAGATCACTAGATTTTTCCGTCTCTCCATATTGTCTTAAAAATTCAATACGTTCGGCTTTAAAAGAATACTTTAAATCGTCAACATCAATCAATGAACTTTTTCTAATTAAGCAAGGATAACAATAACCACAATTTACCGGATACTCGTTATTCCCCTTTTTATTCCAACGTGCAAGACATGGATGCGAACACGAAATTGTGTCCATATAATGCTTTTTGAAGGCTTGCTTATTCTTCACACAATTCACTATTTCTCGCTTGGATAAATATGCGAAAAAATTATGTATTGGATTTCTTATTCCAACAGTTTGCAAAATTTCTTGAAGTCCACCTAAGAAAAATGGGTGTGTCGTTCTAGTACTACAAGTTCCTTTTCTTCCATTCGTCAAAGGAATATTCAAACCAATAAAACCATTTTCAGGAATATATATCGGAACATCTTCCCCCAGAATTCCTGCAATCGATAGAGCAGCACATAAAAAGAGTAATGACCTTCCCCTAGATGTATTTTCAGTTCCCTTCAATACTTCTCCTTCTACTGTCTTAGGTGCACGAGAATTCGCTGAAAAGCTAACAAATTTTACATTTTGATCTGCATATATATTTTTAAAAGTATCTACAAAGTCTTGTTGCTTCGTTCTTAATTTAGGATATTCATTATGACCAACCAAGCATGGAGACAATCCATCTTCCAATAATTTTATTGCTCCACAAAAGGAATCTAAACCACCTGAAAATAAACTTACGCAGTCACACTTATCTAATTCCAAATGAACTCTGTTTGGATTTCCTCTCTGACTATACTTTTTCTCACATTGCCTAAACTGAATGTTCCATTTATCTCCTGTCAGGAATCCTAGTGTTTTGTTCCATTGTTCTTCGGTTCTATTCCATTGCTCATAGCACAGTACCGGAATAGATACTGAAATAAATCTTGTCCAGCAATCTGTAAATTTACGCCTTGATATTCGCTTGTCCAAAGCAAATATACTGATTCCGATGACAAATAAATCCTCATAGATATCTGGTATAGACATACAGTCCATTCTATACCAGGTGTCAGCAATTCCTGTAAAAATTGTACTATAACTTTCTCTGTTTAATGAAAAAACATATGAGTCCTTCCATTCATCACATGGAAGCATTTCATTTTCTTTATCTATCCAACATTTCATATAGTGTTATGCCTCCTCATAGAATAATTCAAACACATGGTACGCATCCTGCAATGTCTGTGTAACAATTTCTGACGAATCCATTTTATTGAAATCTACAGATTTCAAACTAGCTAAATCCAGTTCCGAATGAAGTTTATTTGAAATATATTTATCCATTTCTTTAATTAACTTGTCTGTTTCTGCCGGTGTTCGTTTCATTGAAATTTTTTCTTCATATCGGAATGCGAAGCTTAATTGTGTGTATTCTATTATCATCTCTTTCAACAAAACATCTGGACTAACATCATTTATTTGTTCCATATCGTGGATATCTAATTCTTTAAGTGCTAAAGAAATTGCTTCTGCTGCAAGATAATCTTCTGTAGTACTTCCATTGTTTGTGAATTCATGTATTAAACTTTGAAATACTTCTTCGGATGATTTCCCAATCAAATCATCTCGTCCATATTCTCGTAATGCATTACCAAGTCCACCACGAGAAACTGATTGTGAAAATGATAAGATATTACCTACCGCTTGTGAAAATGCAGAGCCAGATGCAATGTCGTGATTCATTGCTGTTGCAAATTTACTGGCTGCGTTTGCCCTTGAATCACTATCACCATTGTTTATGTATCCTGTCACAGCACGTTTTGCTTGTGACCATGGAACCGTTGTCGGTGCTATATAACCTTTGGATGTGCCCATATTATTTACCTTCTTTCGTGAATTCATTCAAGATGTCTTTCTTCATTTTTCCGCTTTCAACAAGTGCATTCAAAAGAGGTTCAATTAACTCACTATTACAATCATTCATATTCTTAAGTGAAATCATATCCGCTGGCTCAATTTTCTTGTTTGATTTTGAAATAGCGTTGATTATTCCAATTTGTGATTCTTTCATCTGAACAAAAATCAAAGAATACAGAAATGATTCTATTTGTCCTTGGCTTATTTTCTCATATACTATTTTCAATACATCTTCAATATCATCTGGGCTGAGTGCTTTCATATCGTCTACTAACCTTGGGGCTAATGCAGATGAAACCGAACCAATTCTCTCAAGTATTTTTTTACTTGCATCACTCAAATTTGATTCTAAATCTGTTGTTTGATTCAAAATCTCCCTCGTCAGATAAAAATACTTATCCAACGGAACTTTTTCCAAATCCTGTGGTTCACACTCAAGCCAAGTTAAAATGCGTTTCTTGTACCATTTATGATACTCCGAATCACTATTATGCTCTTTGACGCCTTCACGCATCAATCTGAATTGTTCATTTTCTGTATCAAAATTCTTATTCCATTCGTTAAGTGTATTAAATAAGCTGAAATCAAGTTTATTTAATACCAACAATTTTGCCATAATTCTCATATCAAGTTCATCTTCAAAGTATAGCTTTGATAATTGACGTTTTGTAATAAAGGTATTTAAAAATCGCTTTGCTTGTCGTGGATTGCCTTTTAATGTATATGCTGCTATTTGGCGAATACCTAGAATTACGCCTGCAACATCCAAGCACTCCTCTTGTAAATCCTTACAATATACATCTTTTCCGTCATTTATCTTGTTCAAATCTTCTAACGAAATAGGTGTATCCAAAATCATCCTTTTTTGTTCATCAATCTTATTAATCATATCTGCGAATGTCTCTGGTCTCATATACTTTTGCATTACCAACAATAGTAAATAATTCTGAATATCTTTTGATGACAACTCCGGAATATGTATTGGCAGTTGAATTATCTTCTCTATATATTCTTTGTCTAATTCAACTTTAAAATCATCCAACGGTGGATACTTCTGCTTTATGGAATATTTTATTACATTTTCATCAGCAGCTATGATGAATGTTGTTCTGTTAACCGATAGAAACAATTTTATAGCCTCTAGTGTTTCAATTATTCGTTCCGGCTGACAACGATCCAAATCATCAACCAGTACAACAACCCTCTTAATGTCATCGTTCTGGAGTGACTGTTCAAATTCTTTTCTGAATTTTCTTACATTACTAACAACTCCATCATCCTTCTCTTCATCTACATCCTTCAGATAATTTTCTCTCATGCTTTGAGCAGAATCAGATAAATTCTTGATGGTATCTCCTATTTCTTTTACATCTTTTGGCAAGTTCAAAATTAGCGGCAAAGGATTACCGGTGACAATACTCGCAATAACCGGAGCTGCAGTCGACACGACTTTTGTACCTACCTTGAACAGATCAATGCGCTTTCTCAAGCCACGAAACTTTTTCTTTAATTCTTCTTTCGGTACATTTTCTTCCAATTCTTGAAGTAAGGCTTCCATAATCGCAATCTTTGCATCTTCATAATTTTCAAACATCCATGCATTTACCATCACACAGATTATTCCATCTTTTCCATCATAATTCTTCTGAATAAGATTTAATAATGTTGATTTTCCAGCTCCCCACAGACCAAATATACCAACCGTCAGCGGATCTTCATCTGTTTCAATTGCAATTTTAGATACAATTTCTGCATATGGCTTATAAAATAACATGTCTATTTGAGATGCATTATCAGTCCACATATGAAAACCTCCTCTTCTATATTTTTGCTAATAAATCTATTGTTTGTTTCTTTGTACCTTCATTTGATACTTCTACGCCTTGGGACTTAGCACAATTCACTTTTACACCATCATTTAATTCTAATTCAATTTTCTGAAGTGCTGTATGCGATAACGCCTGATAATATACTCTGGTCTTACTTAACTGCTTTATATATTTATCTCGTACTCTTGTCGTTCTTGCCTTATCTGTTGCACTTACTAATGTTGCTATAATATATTCTGCATTTTGAAGTGCCTTCTCTACTGAATTTTGTATTCCATGTAAATAATCCGAGCGAATTACTTCCGCAGTATTGGAAGCGCATCTATGTGTATATATCAATGACTTAAATCCATTCTGTCGCTACCTGTTGCGATAAGTATAGCATAGTGACAAGAAAATTTCAGCAATTTCTGACTTTTTCCACGGAGTATGGCTTTTGCTAAAAAGTATGGGTTATGCCAAATTGTTTAAACTCCTTGGCAAAACCCATTTTCTACTCCATATTAAACTCACACAGCATTACCCCACCTTGCTTCTATGGAAACTTATCCATGCCACTTCCTATAGAAACACAACTCCATTTTCTCCAAATAATCCCGCAAACCCGCCTAGAATCAAGGTTTCCGCACGAGCAACACGGCGGTTTCAACATGTGTATCATTGTCCAAACTAATATCCATATTATCTTCAACAATCGGAAGCTTAAATACAATCGACTTTAACCACTGACCATTCGCCTGTTCCTCCTCATACACATGAATTTCTTTTATCAATGCTGTCAGTAATGCCCTTTTATCAGCATCCTCCATTACACCATAAAGCTTATCAAAATAAATTAGAGTTTTATATATATTATCGCCAGTCAGCTTTTCGGCTTCAATAGCCCGCTTCCTGTCCTTGCAATCTTTTAAGCTATGTTCCACATCATCAATATTATCATACATCTTATCCAGCCGATCCTGCAAGTCGGATAGCTTTCTATCATAATGCCTGTCATCATAATTTAAGCAGTCTATCTGATTTTCAAGACTTCGTTTTGTACCGATATATTGGCTTAACTGCTTCTGGTAATTTGCAATTTCTTTGTCCACCTCGCTCGTGTCTGTTTTGATGTTGATTTTCTTTTTCATCATATCCGCAAATTTAGGATTACTAACCAATTTACCAATGACTTCCGCCACAGCACTGTCTAACTTTTCCTCCTGAAGCTGCTTATTATAAGTACATCTATGCCCTTGCATCATGCTCCGGTGCTTGCATCCATAGTAGAAATAGTCCTTATAATGCTTGCCGTTTTTCTTCTTAATTGACTTATTGCCATACATACCCGCACCACACATAGGGCAGCACAGAAGGCCGGACAAGAGATGAATCTTTTCATCCTTTCCCTTATTAACGTGCTCATACCTCTTTGCCTGTGATTTGCGTTTTTCCTGCACTTTTTCCCACATGCCATCATCAATGATTGCTTCATGGATTCCATCACAAACCATATAATCATCTTGTTTCACGATATGGTACTGCCTTGTGCCGGATATCTTCTCAGTCCGTCTCCGCCCAAAAGCTATTTTTCCGTTGTAAACAGGGTTATCCAATATCTCCCTTATTAATTTTGCAGAAAAAAACGGGCTTTTACCGTTCTGTCTCTCCTTTTTCATTATCCCCTGCTGCCCCAGATACCTTGCTATGCCATTAGCACCCATATCCGTGTTCGCATACTTATCAAAGATCAGACGGATTGCCTCCGCTTCACTTTCCTCAATTTCCAGCTTACCACTATTCAGACGATAGCCATAGGGCGCAAAACCACCGTTCCATTTTCCTTCTCTGGCTTTCTGCCTCCGTCCCTCCATGGTCTGCACAAGAATATTTTCCCGTTCAATCTCGGCTACTGCTGAAAGCACAGATATCATAAGCTTACCTGCATCCTTGGAACTGTCAATTCCGTCTTCAACACAAATCAGGTTCACATCATAATCCTGCATAAATTGAAGCGTACTTAGCACATCAGCGGCATTCCGGCCAAAACGTGACAGCTTGAACACAAGCACATAGGAAACACCATCTTTATTGGATTCTATGTCTTCAAGCATTCTCTTAAACTCCGCACGGCCTTCAATAGACTTACCAGACTTGCCTGCATCCACATATTCACCAACGATTTCAAAATCAAAGGCCTCAGCATATTTCGTAATCCGCTCATCCTGGGCATCAAGAGAATATCCATCTACCTGCATGGAGGTGGACACTCTCTTATATGTATATACTTTCGTTTTTTTATTCAATATCATCACCCCGTAAAAGTTTGGACTTACACCACACGTCAATTTATTTGTTGTGCTAATTATATCAAATACGATAAGATAATACAATGAGATTTTGGAATAACAAAGAAAAAGACCAGCCATTCAATCTGTCGATTCTTGTGGCGGGTCTGGTAAAGGCGGGTCCGGTAAACTTTCCAAGTCAATTTTATCAGAATATTTGGTTATGAGAGTTGCAAGTAATTCAGCAAAAATAGCCATATCAGTATCCATAATTTATGTCCCCACTTAATGCTTATAGAGTGTTCTTTTTGCTTAAAAGGCGTTCTGTAACATCCTCTTCTTCCATCCTTTAAATCCTCGTAGTATAATCCAAAGAAATCCACCCATCCCTCTTCTTCTGGTAGGATTTCAACAGCCCCCATCTGGAAGCCCCGGCCCCATCCGCTTCCTCCACAATGGTAAACACTCCAGCTCCTGTATACTTTCCGGTCCTTGCACAGTCCGTCCCCGGCCCTTTCCTGATATTCAAGTCCGCAATGTCCACCCTCACCAGATAAGAAAACTCCGGAGACTGCTTTTCCATAAACTGTACATACTGCCTGTCCGTTGTGATATACAGCCCTGATTTCAGCTTATACCAAGCCCCATCCTCACTGATACCCATTACTGTATACACGCCGTCAAACACCACCTGGTCCACGTTGTCCCCCATGCATGGACTGTTCCGCACATTCAGCCCATCCCGTCCTTTATAGAAAACCTTCACAAACCCGGACAGCGGCTTGATTGGCTGGACAGCCCCATCTATTTCTGCATTCCCGCCATCCCCAATCATATCCTTCAAAATAGCAACAATCTTCGCCCCATATCCGGCTCCGGCTGCCCAGCCCTTCCCCTGCGGGTTCTCCTGAATCCCCAGCCACTCCACATAGGGAGCCACACCCCTGGCCACATACTTAAAACGTGGGTTAACATTCCCATTTACCAGCTCCTCCGTACAGGCATACGCTTTCAGATGCTGCACCTGCGCCCGGATGCCAAGCTGTGGCGATTCAAAGGAATTCCCTTTCTTTCCATTAGAAGTCACGCCCATCCCGCAAAAATTATTCTGCTCCAATGTCACCGCCGAACCGGAAAACCCAAAATTCCCCGTCTCCAGGCAGGACTGGGCAAAAGCAACATCCCCTCTCACGCCCTCTGCCTCCCCTTCGGACAAATACATCGGAACCATATCCAATACCGACTGATTGACAGACGGATTCGCCTTCCTGACATACTCCCTCATCTGCTCTACAGAAGCCACAGCCTTCCCCATAATCTTTGTATAGGAAGAACCATCCTCCTGCCCCGAACCGCCGTTCCCAATCAACCTCTTCAATTCCTCCCACATCCCTTTCCCCCGGATCTGGGAAGGACAGTTCTTCGCACACACATCATAATGCTGCACCACCCGCTCTGCCGGAATCCCCGTCTCTGCCATCAGCAGCCGGATAAACTCCACCGTATTTCCAAACGCCTTCTGAAAGTCATATCCCGCCTGCACGCACATCTCCACGCCAATACTGTTCCTGTTATTCACCGTTCCAAACAGCCTTCCCCCATAATTCACCCCCACATGCCAGCAGCCCCGTCCATGGGACGCCGCCTGGTACACCATACCCTTATCATCCGTATAATAATGGACAGAAGTGCTTAAATTCCCGTTATGCTGCGCCCTGGCATGGGCAGATGCATCCGCCCCTGACGCAAAATTATCCGTATTATGCACCACAATATACCGTGGGTCATTGCCCTCATAAGTGTTATTCTCCGACACAAAATCCCTATTTACCTTCATCCCGCTTCTCCTCCTTCAACTGCTCCAGGACACCTTTCAGCCCCTCCGGGACAGGCAGCCCAATCCTGCCCGCATTCTCCAGAATGGAAATCCCCTCATTGGACAAATAAAAGAAAATCACCGCAGTCCGCAGCACGCTCCCATTTTGGATGACATGGGTATCAATGACATGCCCCACCGCCACCAGGCAGAAAATCACCACCTTCTTAAAAATCCCACGGAAGCCCACACTGCTGGACAGCTTCTTCTCCAGCCCGGCAGCCATCAGGCCGGTAACATAATCCACCACTACAAAAGCCGTCAGGGCATACAAAAGCCCGTCCAGACCTCCCACAAACCAGCCTAAAAAACCGCCAACCGCCGCAAATGCACACTGCACCATGTTCATAAATTCCTTCATCTTTTTCCCTCGCTTTCCTGTTTTAGGCAAAGAAAAAGCGGAAGCCCTCCATGGGCCGCCGCCTGCTCCTGCTTATCCTGTATTCCGCTGCCCTACCTCACACACCGGATTCTTCCGTTAGTGTATAGGTAATCTTCATCGTCTTATCTACCGTCTTCACCACAGCCGAAGACAGATTATTGATGGATGCCAAATAAGGCGTCAGGAGATACATGGTCCGGTACTCCGAACCGTAGCTCCCTCCCCACCCCAAAAGGAAATTATTATACTGGAACAGTGGCGTTGCCGCATTATTCAGCCGGAAACTCCCCTGCGTATGGACCACCTTATCCTCAACCGTAATCTGGAAATCTCCTCCCACAATCAAATCCCCGATAAGCGTCATATAAACCTCACAGGTCCCCGTCTCACACAACGGCCTCCACTTGGAGGTAAACCCCAGGGGAATCAGCGTCACATCCGAAGAATTCGCCGTATTGATTTTATAAATCCCCTTCTTGTTATTCGCCATCACATACAGAAAACCATCCCTCATACAGCACTTCACATACCGCTCCGGGAAGGAACTGCTTTCATCCCTGTTCCCCACATCCATCAGCTTTGCATTGGAAAATGTCCATTCCCCCTCCGTCATGGAATAATCCTCTTTCTTAATCTTCACCCACACCATGGCGGCACTGCCCGAAGAATTCCCCTCATTGGAAAACCCGTACCAATACCCATCCCCACCGTCCAGGAATTCCCCATACAGCGTATAATCCCCCAAGAACCGGAACGAGGTTGTCTGAATCACCCGGTCATCCAGCACCGTATAGGTAGTGTCATCCAGCCTTTCATTCAACCCGATGCTGAATATGGGAACCCGAACCTTCCGTATCCTCACCCCGGTATCCTGGAAGGTGATGGAATACAGCAGATTCTTCTCAAAATCCACTTCCACCGCCTCAAACAGCACCAGCTGTTTTGCCATGGAAAGGCCGTCCAGCTTTACGCTCTTCAACTGCAGAAACGTACTGCTGTCATTCACAAGACTGCCATAGCCATTCTCCCCTCCCTTTGCGCTTGTCAGAGCCGCCGCCGCAATGGTCCCGTTCCCCTGGCTTGGCGTAAACTCCCACACAAACTTATATCCGTTATCCAGCTTCTTGCTCTCCGTCAGGTTCAGGCTCCCCCTCGCCGTATTCGCCGTGGAATTCACGTTATTGGAAGCATAAGCAACCGGGAGATTCCCCGACATACTGTAGATGTTCTCCACATCCTCTTTCAATGCCTGGGAAAATAACAGGATACCTCCAATCATGTTCGGGCAGATAGGAAGCAGGCTCCCGTTCCATTCAATCCCGTCAATACTGTCCCCGGCTTCATAAAATACCCCCATCGGATTCAGACCCAGGATATAGTTCACAGCATTCGTGACCATATTTTCCTCCGCCACGGCCTCCACCTCCCCGGTATTCACATCCGTCAGTTCAATCCTCATAGTTCCTGCCAGCCTCATAACACCCTCCTTAACCGGTATCCACCACATACCCAAATGCGCCAACGGAAACCCTTCCCATACGGTCCGCCATCTGCCTCTGCACAAGCTCCATCGTCTCCATGCCAATGGTTTCCGAAAATCCCCTGGCAGCCAGCCCCGTTCCAAACCGGATCCTGCCCGCCGTCTCCTCCATCACAATCTTCCCGTCCCAGGCCGGAGCCGCCGCCATGCCCTGGCCGCTGACGGAAGCAATGCATCCCCCTGTCTCAATCCTCCCCGTTCCTCCTTCCATCCTCAGATACACATGAAAAGTGTTGGTAAAGTTCGGAACCAGGTTTTCAATCGGATAATACAGAGGAAGCACATGCTTCCCGCTGCCCCAGGTCTCCGCCGGATAATGGACCAGGATTTCCTCATCATTCAATTCATATCTCACATACGCAAAGGCTTTCCCATCAGTGGAAACCATGACCGGCAGCTCCACCTGCACCGTGACCTCCTCAGTCGTTGGGCTGCCATCTTCTGCCACTGACGGAACCGGAACCACCACAGTTCCCTCTGCTTTCCCCTTCTGCTCCAGCCCCTGTGCCGCCACATCCACAGTCACAATGGCAAAGAACTGTACATGGGTCTCCTCTGCCGCCGCAAACTCAATACTGATAATCTTCACATCCGTGCTGCCCACCGAATAGTCAGAAGCATTCGTAAACGTATGGATGCCAATCTTCCCCGCCTCAATCTGGTTCAGCAGACCGGAAAGGTTCTTGTCATTCTTAGATTTCGCCTGTGCCAGCCTGGGGTTCTTCCCCACACACTTCAAAGAATGCTTCCCATTGATTTTAATCTGAAACCCCGTGACACAGGCCATCTGCGTCTCATCCGCATGGCCGCCGGAGAACACCAGCACATCCCCCACATCCAGCGCCGGATTTCCAATGGTGTCAGAATCAAAGGGAACATACTTCACCACTGCCAGATCCGCAAGGATATTTTCCAGCAGCTCCTTCCTTGTCTCCTCCAGGCCAAACTGCAGAAGCGGGTTCACCCCCAGGTTCATGGTCAGCCCGTCATCCTGCTCCAGCGCATAATACTCCGCCGTCTGGGTCTTGATGTTCGTGGAACTGATAGCCGTATACCTTGTAATAAAATCCGAAAAACTGCTGGAAAAACGTTGCCTGTCCGTAACCGTCATCACGGGAACATTCCCAAATTTACGCAGTTCCAGCTTTCCTTCCCGGTTGATGCAGAAAAACCCTCCCAGCACCTGCCCCACATAAAACAGCACATCCCGGTACGTCTCAATGTCATTCTCCGTATACACCGACAGAAGCTCGGAACCGTTTGGCATAGCCTCAATCTCCGCCTGGGTATGGGCAAGCACCACGTCACACGCCTTACAGCACAGGGCCAGAAACGCATATGCATTCCCCACGGTCTCAAACCCGTTAAAGCTTTTCTCAAACCGCAGCATATAATCATAGCCCTTGATTTCCAGGCAGTGCAGGGTCCGGTTCGCCTCGCTCACCTCAAAAATCCCCATCGGAATTTCCTCATACCTTCCGCCAGCCACACGCAGATGGTAAAGCAGCTCCACCTTTGCACCCTCCAGCGTATAGCGGTCAATCTCCGAAAACAGGGTAATCCCCATCTCCGCCGCATATACCGTACCAATCTCTATCTCCGCATTGCCGCAGCACTGGCTGGATATATAGCCGGAGCCTTTCACGATATCCTCATTGCCAAACCCATACACCGCTCCGTCCCTGGCAGTAATCCTCCCGCTCCAATAAAAACTCCGGGTGTTCTCCTGCACCGCCTGCAGAAACGCCTCACTCACCGGATACATGAAAACACCCCTTTCTCCCCTCAGACAAACTAAAACTCCCGCAGGGTAAAAGAAACCTTCCACAGTCCCTTAAAAGAGGTATCCTTCACCAGACCTGCCTTATAACCTTCCATAAACATCCCTGTCCGTCTCATTTCCAGAGTTTCCGTATCCAAATAATCCACGCTGATCTTCTCCTGCTGCTTAAATCCCGTCAGCAGTTTCAGCCACCGGGGACTGACGGAAAAAGACACAGAAATGTTCACCACGCCAAGGCGTACCACATCCCTCTGCATAGTCCCGGCCTCCGTCTCACCGCCGGAATCCGCTTCCACATCCTCCAGCCCAATCTCATAAGAATCCGGCAGGGGAAGCGGCACCCCGTCAAATACCAGATACTGTAAAAACGCCATGCTTATCTCCCTCCAGACCTCAAATTCTGCCTTGCCTGCGCATTCACCACCACTTCATCCAGAAGGGTGCCGCCCACATATACCGGAATACAGATAGTCCCCGGATTCCCCATGCTCTGCACTCCTGCAAATATCTCCCGGATACCGCCCAGCATCTGATGTACTGAATCCACCGATGTCGCCTGGCTCTGTGCAGCCGTCATTGGCAGGACTCCCGGCCTGACAACCATATCCGCCGCCACGCCGTCCACAGCCCTCTGCACCAGACCTTTGCTCTTCTCAACCCCCTTCGCCAAACCTCCCATAAAATCCGGCATCCAGGATTCATATTCCGTAAGCGGCCCTTCATCCGGTACGGAGAAATGCAGGAAAGCCGCAATCTTATCGGCTATGCTTTTCACCGCATCCACCACATTCCCCACAGCGTTCCGGATGCCGTTTGCAATCCCGTTCACAATATCCACGCCCCAGTTCCATGCGCTGGAAGCCAGGCCTTTCACATATCCCACTGCCTGTTCAAACCCACTTTTCACGGCATTGTAAACGTTCCCCATAGCATTGCTGATCCCGCCGACAATCCCGTTAAAAATATTTGTAACCGTAGATTTAATGGCATTCAACACATTTGACACCGTTTCCTTCACCGCATTCCACACATTGGAAATGGTACTGCCCACCGTATTCATAACAGAAGACACCACATCCCGAATCCCGTTCCAGACAGCAGATACAATCCCCTGAATCGCATTCATCACTGTGGAAATCACGGTCTGGATGGTATTCCAGGCAGCCGTAAGGAAAGTCTGCACCGCCGTTACCACCGTAGTAACCACCGTCTGGATGGCATTCCAGACCGTAGAGAAAATAGTCTGGATTACGGTCAGCACCGTAGTAATAATAGTTTTATAGATATTGAAGTACGTTGTGACAATGGTGGAAATCACAGTCAGTACCGTATTGAATACCGTCTTAATCCCCTCCCAGACAGCAGAAAAGAAAGCTGCTATCCCATTCCAGACTGTCTGTGCCACTGTGGAAATCCCCTCCCACACCGTGGAGAAAAACTGTGATATCGCCATCCATGCCGCACTTGCTGTTTGCTGAATGCCCTCCCACAGCCCTGCAAAAAACTCTTTAATGGCATTCCAGATATTGATACAGGCCGCCTTAATCTCATCCCAATGCTCAACCAGCAGCTTCCCAACAGCGATGACAGCCACAATCACAGCAATAATGGCAAGGATAGGCGCACCCACGCTGGCAATCACCGGAATCAGGGCGGATATTGCAGGTGCAATCATCCCAACCACACTCATAACTGCACTAATCCCCGTGGCAATTTTTCCGATAATAATCAGCACCGGTCCCACAGCTGCTACAATACCGGCAATCACCACAATCATCTTCTTCGTGCCGTCCGACAGCCCGGAAAACCAGGTGGTAAACGCCTGGATTTTCTCCGCCAGGGCCACAATAACAGGAGCCAGCACACTCATAACTGCAGAACCCAGCTCAATAGCCGTATTTTTTAACTGGTTCAATGCCTTCTGAATGGTATAGGAATTGGTATTCAGCTTTCCAAACGCCGTCTCCGTTGCCCCTGTGGAATTCTGCATCTGCTCCAAAGTTCCGTTAAATACCGCCGCACTGTCCCCCAGCAGGATCAGCCCCGCCTTACCCGCCTCTGCACTCCCCCACAGGTCACCAAAGGCCAGCCCCTGCTCCTTTGCACTGTCAGAAATAATCTGCAGCACATCGGAAAGGCTGGCCCCATCCTGCATCAGTTCCAGGAATGATTTTCCGGTCTTCTCTTTTAACGTATCCGATACCTTCGTGCCGGACCTTCCCAGCTCATTCAGCATGGAATTCATATAAGTTGTGGACTCCGCAGTTGCCACGCCGTTGGAAGTCATCAAGGCATAACCCGCCGCCACCTGCTCCAAAGCCACCCCGTTTGCCTTGGCAGTCGGGATAATCTTGCCCATGGAAGAAGAAAGCTCTCCCACTGTAGTCTTACCCAGGTTCTGTGTCTGGATCAGCACATCCGACACCCTCGCCACATCAGAAGCCTCCAGGCCATAAGCATTCATAATCGTAGTCAGTACATCCAATGCGCTCCCTGCATCCGCAAACCCGGCTCTCGCCAGCTTCGTAGAGTTGGAGACAAAATTCACTGCATCCCCTGTCTTCTGCCCTGCAGAGATAGCGTTATATACATTGCTGGCAATCTCAGAGGAACTGATACCCGTCTGGTTGGACAGGTCAAGAATCGCCTTCTCCAACTCCGACAGCGGCACCTCCGTGGTATCCGCAATGGTATTCACCTTCGCCATGGCATCCTCAAAATTCATTGCCATCTTAGCGGAAGCCCCGCCAGCCGCTGTAATGGCGGCAGTGACCGGCAACATCTTTTTTCCGGCGGAAGTAGCGGCATCCCCGAACTTCCCAACCCTCTCCGCTGCCTGTGTGAACCCGGACAGGGAGGTATTGGTTTCCTTCGCCTGTCTTTCCAGATCCTTTAAATTCTGCTCCGTTTCAATGATTTCCCGCTGGAGGGCATCATACTGGTCTTTCGTGATGTCTCCCCGTTCAAACTGCTGTTGGACCTGCTGCTGGGCGGACTTCAACGCTTCCAGCTTATCCTTGGTCTCCCCAATGGCATCCGTCAGGAGCCTCTGCTTCTGTGCCAGCAGCTCCGAATTATGCGGGTCCAGCTTTAAAAGCTTCTCCACATCCTTAAGCTGCGACTGAGTATTACGGATTTCGGAATTGACACCTCTTAATGCGGTTGTAAGTTTGGTGGTATCACCGCCGATTTCAACCGTGATACCCTGTATTCGGTTGGCCATGCGATACCTTACCTCCTGATTTTAGACACAAAAAAAGAGCCGGTTAAGGCTCAAAATGTTTGGAAAAGGCACCTGTCGTTCTGGCAAATGCCTATGTAATCTTTATTTATCTATTGCTAAAGGTACTATTTTTTTATAATATTTTATTTGGACAACCCTGGCACTATCAATTAATCAGTCCTAATTATCATATCGTCTAGTAGTTTCCTAACATATTCTTTTGTAGCGAAAAACTTATAAAAAATCACTTTTGTATCCGTTTCTTAATACACCTTCTTATGATTTACAGAAGTTACATAAATGATTCAGATTTTTCCAGCGATGTAATTAGTAATTTTTTTATTGAAGATAGGGTGTTAAGTCCTGTAAACACTCTCGAAAATACACCTTCTCCTATATATTGCACCACCCCATTTTCATTTTCAATTTCTATCCCTTTACCTTCAAGACTAAAAATTCCATACTTACCTTTTAGATTTGAATTTATCCGCGCTGTTTCTTTTTTACTTAACCACCGCCATTTTATCCCATCATTCTCAAATGTTTTCATCCATGTTTCTATATCAATTGTCATTTTCACAACCTTTTTTCCTTTAATGATATCTAAAATATGGTCATCCTTAAATGGTTGTAAAAAAATAGGATATCCGAGTGGATCAAACATACTATGTCTGAGATCTATGATAGGCATTTTAATTCCTAATCCTTTAGCCCATGCATCAAAAGCAACACTTGGAAATTTATCTGTTTCATACACCCCAATCAATAAACATTCTTCAATAACAGTAATAGCATACCCTTTTTTAGAACATTTTTTTAATAACTCATTAACTGTATCCTCAAATGTACTTAATTGTATTTCATCTTTATCTATTGTTACAGGAAGACCAGTAAGAAGATCTATTCCCTTTCCTTCATTAAGTGTTTGTATTGTCTTAACATTTCTATCAATTTGTTTTATATCTCTATGAAACTGCTCTTTCTTTTTTTCATCCATTTGTTCCAACACACTTTTCAGATAACGTGGACAATTCGCTTTTACAGCATTATCTATTAACTGAAACATTTCAAGATTTGTCTTTCCCTCTTTCAACTCTCCTATTTTAATTCCTTTTTGAGGAGCAAACGTAACAACATCTCCTACTTGTATAAATGAGGTCAAATCACTAATAAGAACAAAACCATCCGGATTCTCTTCTACAAATTCATCTATATAACATAACTCCGAATCAAGATTAGAATCCGTAATATCTATTAATTCCTGTCCATAGTACAATCTCCGCATAACAGAAAGATCATAACCAAATAGTTGCCATGCAATAGCATCCATTGATTTACGCACAACCATTTCCTGATACTTCGCTTCTTTGATTAAATCGTTTATTATATTTACTTTATCCTTATCCCTATCTCTTCTTGCCTGTTTTAAATCTGCCTTTAACCGTTTCTGTTCTTTTATAATTTTCTGTAATAAGAAAATCGCACTTTTTTGTGCTAGGAAAAAACCTTTATGCACCTGGATAGTAAAATTATTCCTCTTATCGGAATCTGATATCAAGTTATCTATATTTTTATCACAACAATGCTGAATCCCATATGAACGTACACCATTTATCAATATCTTTAATTCTCTATAAAATACAATCTCCCTCATTCTGCATCCTTTCACTAAATTCACACTGACTCCGCCACATGTTTCTATTCTCAGTATAACAAGAAAAGTCTGGCTTATCAAATGCAAATCAGAACCTATCCATATCCTCCTGCGTAGCCACCTGGGCATACTTCCACTCATCATTCCTGCTCTCCGCATACATATCATTTATCATCCCAATAGAAAGCAGTTCCAGCTCCTGTATCGAAATCCCCAGCTGCACACACCGCAGGAGGAACAGCGGTGTTGTCATCTCCCGTTCAGTCGGACGGAGTTTTTTTTAGCCTCCACATCCGTCTGCACATTCAGCCCCCACAGCTCAATCAGCTTCGGAAGCACCTGGTAAATAGAAAACGTATTGAACCCATCCAGCCACTCCTCCGCCGTATCCGGTATCGAACCATCCGCATGTTTTGCCATCACAAAAGCGATATTCTCAAACATCTCCAGGGAAAACAGGTCAAGGCCGGATTCCCCTTCCTCCGACCCATTCACACTCTGTTCCAACGCCCGCAAATCCTTATAAATATCCCGCTGGAACTTCAACCGGTAAATCCGTGGGATAGCCGCCGATGCCTTGAAAGGCACCTCCCGCCCGTCAATCTCTATTTTTCTGATCATGCTCATTTCTCCGCCATCTCCTTTCCTGCCGGTTTTACCGCAGCAGTTTTGGTATCACCACCGTTTAACGAATAACTGACAGGCTCTGCCGGTTCCGCCGTCACTGCCGGCAGATACACCGCCTTATACCAGTCATCATACACCTTCGCCGTGGTGGTGTCCCCCGTCTTCGCTTTCACATACCCGCTTGCCAGAGGCCTTGCCTTCACCGTCAGCGTCTCCGTCTGCACCTCCCTGGACTCCTCATTCGTCTTGGACTCAATCTTCGGCCTGGAAGCCGAACAGTTATACAGCACATGTCGGATTTTCTTTACATCCCCGTCAAACTCAAACAGCAGGGCAAAGCTGCCCGTCTCCGAATTGCAGTTCTCCACCAGCACCTGATTGTCGTCCGCTTCCTCCTTCAAAATCTCCGTCCGGAAAGACTCCGGTATCATAGCCAGCTCCAAATCCCCGTCATAGCCCATATTATTATTAATCACATAATACTCCACACCGTCCGCATAAAAGGATTCCGGCTCCCCGTTCGGGTCCAGGCTCAAAGACACCGCCCCCGGCATTGCCACCGGCGTCCCAAACGCATCCGCCCCATCCTCCCCAGCAGTCAAAGGGGCATAGTGTACATTACAGATATTAAACTTCACCTTATTTCCCATCACTCAGACCTCCATTCCATACAGCACCTCATACAGCCGCTCCGATTCAATCCACGCCTCACTCTTCCCATAGAAAATGCCATGCCTCTCCAGCACGTCCTCTATCTGCCCCTCCAGCTCCACCGATTTATACTCCGTGTACAGCTCCAGATGCAGCTTATTCTTCTTATAATAGGCAACCCCGTCCGCCGCAAAATTCCGGGATTCCGGGAAAAGAAACACCAAAAACGGCGGTTCCGGTGAATGCCCCTCGGCAAAATGGTCATATGCAAAAGGCAGCCCCATCTCCTCCACCATGGCAGCCACATGTTCCTGCGTCATCCAGATAACCCCCGTTCTATCTTCACCGCCAGTTCCTCCGCTCCCCGCTGTTCCGCCGGGGCAATATGCGGTACACCCTGTACCCGGCCTCCGCCCCGCTTCGCATGGCCGTGTTCCAGAAGGTGTGCAATCTGGTAACGGTCACGGCTGTGTACCGCCATAGTGAGCGAATTGGCGTTTTCCTGCACCTTTTTAGCAGTCCAGCTTTTCTTATACTTTCCGGTCCTCACCGGAGCGTTTCCCTGGATATCCTTCTTCACAGACTGGCTGACTTCCACAACACAACCCTTCATCACCTCATTGGAAAGCTCCGCATACTCCGCCATGGTCCGGGCAAGTGCCTCCGCCATCTGGTCCACCTGCAGCCTCCTGTCCGTCATATCCTACCTCTTCACTTTCTCCGCCCGCAGCTTCACAGTCTTATTCTGGTACTGCATGAAATCCACAAAGGTAATGTTATAAATCCCTCCCCGAAACAGTATCCTGTACTTCGTGCTGTCCAGGTCCTTCAATTCCTTACAATACCGCACGATGAAAAACAGGGAAGCCTCCCGGTTCACCTGTGCCGCCTCCCAGTATTCCTTCCCCGAAAGGTGGTTTGCATAAGCCCAGCAGGAATAATAATCCGCCCACTCATTCCGCTGGTTCCCGTCCTTGTCACTTACCATACGGTTCTGCTGAATCACAATCCTCTGCCGCCACTGCCCAATCTTCATCAGAACACCTCATCCCTCTGCCCGAAGAGCAGACATTTCAGTGTCATTGCCAGCTCCTTAAAATCAGCCTGCTCCCGGTTCTCATACAGATAGGAAACCCCATACAGCACCGCCGTCCTGACCGGCTCCGGCACCTCCGCCCCCGGTTCAAACCCATGGCGGAGAATATCCCTGCACAGGCTTTCTGCAGCTGCCTCCAGAGTAAGGAGAAGGCCGTCCTCTTCCCCGCTGTCAATCCGCACATATTCCTTGATTTCTTCCAACGTCACAAGCATCTTCCTTCTCCTTCCTCCTGGATTTTACAGTCCGGCCTTAAGCCCCGGATTTCATCGCCAGCGTCTTTACCGCCTCCGAAAGAACCAGCCTGCCGTCCACCCTCTGGCTTGCCAGGAAGCCTACCTGCCCGGTTGCCGCAAACAGCTCATTCAGCCGCTTAAAGCTCCTGCCCTGCCGGTCCGCAATCCAATAATAAGAAAAATCCCCGAAAGCCATCACCTTCTTCCCGGCCTCCATCTCCGGCACATAAGAGGAAGTATGGTACGGGCGGTTTAAAATCATATCCGGCTGCCCTGCCTGGACAGACGGCTGCCAGATATAATTCCCGTTATTATCTTTCAACTTACGGAGTGCTTTCACAGTCGTGTCATTTAGAACCCAGACAGCCTTCTTGCGGTACGGGGATTTCACAGAATAAAACAAATCCATCACATCCTCAAAAGAAATATTTGCCGTGGAAGTTGTGGTCCCATCCGCTGCACCTCCGCTGGTATGGAAAATCCCCGTAGGCTTCCCGGTCCCGTCCCCAGACAAAAAGGCTTCCTCCTCCTTAGAGCCGATTCTTCTGCCGAACTCCTTAGAGATGTAAGCCTCCAAATTAAATGCACTGTCATTTAACAGTTCATCTGACACCTTAATCATGGTGCCAACCTTATAAGCCCCAATGGAAACCTGGCTGAATGTGTCATCCGATTCCGTAAACGCCCCTTCCTCGTCAATCCAGGCTGCCTCACCCTTACTTGCCACCACCGGAATCTTCCTATCACCGCTGGAAGTCTGGATGACCGTGGCAATGCTGCGGAAGAAATTCTCCTCCTCCAGGGCCTCCACCAGCGTACTCTCAAATTCATCCGGCACTAGATACCCGCCTTCGGAATCCGTGCCAATCTGCAGGGCATTATCCACATCAAAATAATTCTTTCTGCGCATGGCGTTCCAAAACGTCCTCTTGTACTGGTCCGATGCCCTCCCCTTCTTTGCTTCTCCGTCAGGGTCTCCATTCGGCTTGTTGGTGATTGGTGTGGAAGTGGGCCTGTTCAGTTCCGCATCAATGGCAGTCTGCCGTTCCAGCCGCTCAATCTCCTTCCCCAAATCCACCACATCCTTTTCCATCTTTTCATAAATTTCCGTATCTCCGGCAGACAGAAGCCCGTCAGCTCCCCTCTTCGTATCCAGGAACGCCTTGGCTGCCTCCCATGCCCTTGCCCTTTTCTCCCTTAACTCCAAAACTTTGCTCATATGATTTTCCTCCCTGCTCAATGTGCCAATAAATTCAGCCGCTTCTCCAACTGCTCCACCGGAACCTCCCCATCCCGCCGCTTTGGTATTAACTTATCTAACAGGGAATTTGTGACAGCCGCCCTGGAAAACATCATGCCCTCCAGCTCCGCCTCATCCTTCTTTGCCCGTTCCCCGCTTCCGCATTTGTCCCCTAAAATCCCATCCGCAAAGCCAAGCTCCACCGCCTTCTTCGCATTGAACCAGCTCTCCGCATCCATCAAATGAGAAATCTTTGTCCGGTTCAATCCTGTCTTGATTTCATAGGCGTTCATAATGCTCTCCTTCACCTCGTCCAGCATCGCCACAGCCCTTTTCATTTCCTCTGAATCCCCGATGGCTATGGTCATCGGATTGTGAATCATCATCATGGCAACCGGGGACATCTGGACCGTTGTACCCGCCATAGCAATGACCGAAGCCGCCGATGCCGCCAGCGCGTCCACCCGGACAGTCACGTCCCCCTTATACTCCATAAGCATGTTATAAATCTGCGCCGCCGCAAACACATCCCCTCCCGGAGAATTAATCCAGACCGTGATACTCCCCTGTCCGGCCTCCAATTCCCTGCGGAACAACTCCGGCGTCACCTCATCCCCATACCAGGTCTCATCTGAAATCTCCCCATCCAGGTACAGCGTCCTGCCTCCCCCGTCCGCATTCTTTACCCAGTTCCAAAATTTCCGTTTCAACTGCATCCCTCACTTTCCGGCATAGAAAAAGCCAGCAGATGCTTCCTTACACCTGTTGGCTCTGTCTTCCGCCTTATTAAAAATCCACTTACTCTCGATTTTCCTGTTCCTCCACCTGCTGCCCTGCAAATATCCCGGCATCCTTAAGCTTCGTCATGTTCCCGTTAACCAGGTATAAATTCCCACCTTCCTCCGCCGGAATCAGGTTCATATTTTCCATCTCCCTGATATCATTTGCTGACAGCCACCCGTTCTGCCGCCCCACGGAATACCCGCCCATCCGGCTCTGGTAATCCCCACGGAGCAGACCGTCCACGTTTAGCTTCACAAAATACTCCTGCTTCTCCCCTGGCAGAAACAACGATTTCTGCAAAGACTGCTCCCACCGGATCACCCACGGGTCCAGCGTGTACTTCACAAACTCCAGCGACTGCTGCTCAATATTGGAAAAGCTGGATTTATCCAAATCCCCCACCATATGGGGCGGAATCCGGTACAGCCTGGCAATCTCGTTAACCTGGAACTTCCTTGTCTCCAGGAACTGTGCCTCCTCCGGCGGGATGCCAATCTGCTGGTACTTCATCCCCTCCTCCAGCACCGCCACCTTCCCGGCATTCCTGCTCCCGCCATACACCGACTGCCAGCTTTCCCTCACCTTCGCCGGGTCTTTCAGGACACCCGGATGTTCCAGTACGCCCCCAGGGTTCGCCCCGTTCTCAAAGAAAGAAGCCCCATACTCCTCACAGGCCAGCGTCATCCCCACCGCATTCTTCGCCATGGCAATGGGGGAATACCCTACCAGACCGTCAAATCCAAGCCCCGGAATATGCAGCACATCCTCCTGCCGCAGATATACCCTTCCATAATCCTCAAAGTTCGGGTTCTCGTCACTGTTCCGGGTATAGATATAATAAAGCTGCCCGTTCTCATCCCGGTCAACTTCCATCTTGTCCGGCAGAAGCGGATACAGTGATAATACCCTGCCATTCCCGTCCCGGATAATCTGTGCGAATGCGTTACCCCATATTGCCAGATGGCTCATCAGCGTCTCCCGGAACACAAAGGAAGTCATCTCCGGGTTCGGCTCGTTATGCAGGAGATAATACAGCGGATGGTCATACACCCTCTCCTTTCCGTTCCCCGTATAACGGTACACATGGATTGGCAGAGAGGCCACTGCCTCCGATAAAATCCGTACACAGGAATATACCGCCGTGGTCTGCATAGCCGTCCGCTCATTCACCGCTTTTCCGCTGGTGCTCCTCCCAAAGAAAAAAGAATAAGCCGAACCTCCGTAACTGGCTTTTGGCTTATCCCTCGCACCCCGCATTCCTAAAATGAATGATAATTTCATACACGCCTCCTAAAAATGGGTAAAAGAAAAGCACCTCCGAAGAGATGTCTTTCCAAAATAACCTTATGGATTTCACTTTCTAAACAACTGAAAGTCAGTTATCTCTCTCAATCTCCTTGCTTATGAAATAATTTGCAATTTCAAAAGCTTTCACCCGCCTCTTTGCCAGGGTAATCTGTGACTTGTACCGCTCCACATTTTCTTTTGCCTCAAAAGTCTTTATTGTTTCCCTTAATTTGTGCAGCGTTGAATCAATCTGCCTTCGCGCTTCTACTAGCTCGTCTTTTGAAAACTCCATTTCCACCTCCACGAATGCAAAATTATTTATAAATGATTTTTCTCATACCTGAACCACAATAATTATGTGAGATTCTATTGAAGCAAATAATTATTTTCACGATTTGCAATAAAAAAGTCAATCAGTTTGTATGTTGCATACCCACCAGCAACCAATGGTTCGCTATCACAAAGTTCTTTTGCTTCCTCCCGGCTTTCCACCTTCAAGATATACATGCCGGCCATTCCTGGATATCCCTTAAACACACCACAGATTTCCAGCTTACCCTCATCATCTAATTTTCTTATGTTCCCAACATGTTCTTCAACCACTTTTTTGGTGATTTTATTATAGGTCTTGCTCTTCTCAATCATCATCATATACATTGATTCTCCCATTTTGCATTATCCTCCGTAGTTCTAAAATTTTTATTTATCTATTTTATAAAAATGTTTTAATCCTAACAGCCTTAAAAGGGAATATAAAATCCCGGTCTTTCACCGATAAGCAAATGTTCCATCATAATTTTTTTACAATTTCAATCGCGGTGCGAAGCAATTCATATCGTATATTCTTTTGGGTATTCCAGTTTCGGGAATCCCACTCCTCACCACTTACATCATCACCTGCATACAATAACTGCGCAAGTGGAATATGATAATAGTGAGACACCGCAAAAAAAGCCGCTGTTTCCATTTCCACCGTGATACAACCTTCGTTTCGTCTGCGTTCAATCATATCCGGAGTTTCACGGTATATGGCATCGCTTGTCCATGTCTTTCCGGTTTTAAATGGAATTCCCATTTCTTTTAAGCATGAAACAACCTTCTCAACAGTCTCTTTATGACATTCAATTTCACGGGAAGGTTCTAAGTAATGATAAGAGGTTCCCTCATCCCGGACCGCAGAGACCGGGACAACGATCTCACCCACCTTGCTGTCATTGGTTAAGGCCCCTGCTCCACCGCAAACGATGACCATTTCACACCCCATGGCATGTAATTCTTCAAGTGCCACTGCTGCACCAGGCCCACCACAAAGTGCCATTGTAATACAAAGTCTGTCTGCACCATCTACATATTCATAAATCGGTATATCAAACACCTCGGAGTTAAGGTAACCAATGATCGAAAGCTTGTGTTCTTCTACAAATCGTTCCAATTCCTTCCTCAAATAGGTAATCACACATTTTTCCGGAAGACTTTTCGTCAATAATTTCTCCGGATGAATGATTGGATTTTTACTGGTATCAAATTCACATATGGGATATTGATTCTTCAAGATCATATCATTTACCTCCACTTCCGATTTTTCACTAAGTCCATCTTCTTGAACTATCATTCAAGAAGTATCCCTCGCCCTGCTCGGTCAATTCCAATTTTTTTCTCTCAGTATAGCATGAATCTCCTCATCTTAAAACACCAAAATCCCTCTCTCATCATATATACTGCCGCCGTGGTTTCCTTCATTTCGAATCGCCCGGTCAAGTGCCATCACCGCGGCCACCGCCCCGTCAATCTTCTCCGTGGACTTCTCCTTATCCGGCTTGATATTCCCCGCCGGGTCCGTCCGCACAAAGATATTATCCATCATCCACCTCAGCACCGGATGCCCTCCGTGGGCCAATTTTTGCTCCAAAATCAATTCCATCAGCCGCTTGCTCGGCGGTGACATATCCTTGAAACCCTGTCCAAAGGGAACCACCGTAAACCCAAGCCCTTCCAGATTCTGTACCATCTGCACCGCTCCCCATCGATCAAAAGCGATTTCCATGATATGGAACTTCTTCCCCAACTCGTTAATGAAATTCTCAATAAACCCATAATGGATCACATTCCCCTCCGTGGTCATCAGGCAGCCCTGCTTCTCCCACACATCATACGGCACATGGTCACGCCTCACCCGGAGCCTCATATTCTCCTCCGGTATCCAAAAATACGGCAGGATAACATATTTCTCCGTATCATCCCTCGGAGGGAACACCAATACAAACGCCGTAATATCAATGGAACTGGACAAATCCAATCCCCCATAACACTCCCGGCCAAGCAGTTCTTTTTTATCAACCGGAAATGCACAGGCATCCCACTTCTCCATCTGCATCCACCGTGTGGACTGCTTCACCCATTGGTTCAGCCGAAGCTGCCGGAAAATATTCTCCTCTGCCGGGTTATCCCTTGCGCTCAGATAAGCATTCCGCACCTTCTCAATATCAATGGTGTGCCCCAGAGATGGGTTTGCCTGATACCACACACTCTCCGATGTCCAGTCCTCATCATCGGAAGCACCATAGATCACCGGATAGAAAGTGGGGTCAATCTTCCTCCCAAGGATGATATCCTCCGCTTTCTGGTGCTGCTCAAAACACACCGAATGCCGGTCCGTCCCCGCCGTTGTGATCAGAAAAAACAGCGGCTGTGTCCTGGCATCCCCAGAGCCCTTCGTCATCACGTCAAACAGCTCCCGGTTCGGCTGGCTGTGCAGCTCGTCAAAAATCACCGCATGGACATTCAGCCCATGCTTCGTGTACGCCTCTGCCGAAAGCACCTGATAAAAACTGTTGGTCGGCTGATACACCAGCCGTTTCACAGACATCACTGGCTTGATCCGTTTCTTCAATGCAGGGCACTGATCCACCATATCCACCGCCACATCAAAGACAATGGATGCCTGCTGCCTGTCAGAAGCACAGCCATAAACCTCCGCGCCCCACTCCCCGTCCCCGCAGGTCATGTAAAGAGCCACACCTGCCGCCAGCTCGGACTTCCCGTTCTTCTTCGGGATCTCCACATAAGCCGTATTATACTGCCGGTATCCGTTCTCCTTTACCGTGCCAAACACATCCCGGATGATGCTGTCCTGCCAGGGGAGCAGTCCAAAATTCTGCCCTCTCCAACGCCCTTTGGTATGTTTTAAGCAGCTGATGAAATCCACCGTCCGCTGTGCCTTCGCCTTATCATACACTATCCGCTTCCCCCTTTGAACAACAGAAGCTCCATGGCATCGCTCTCCTTATCCGCCCCGTTGTCTGCCACAATCCTGCTCCTGGCAGACGGAGTCAGACCGAACTGTTCACAGAAGCGGTTCATGATTTTTAGGTAAGTCTGTGCAATGGATACCTGTGGAACCTGCTGGCAGTACCCGGACGGAGCCTTCATGACCGCCCCATTCTCAGAAATATACTCTTCCGCCTCTTTCCATCTGGCATAAGCCTGACAGTATCCGGCAAATGCCGCCATATCAATCTCTGTCAGAATTCCAAGCTGTTCCAGCTGTTTTGCCGTCCGTTTCCATTCCTTCTTTGCTTCATCCTCCAGCCATGCCGGACATCTTGGGGCTTTCTTATCAGGTTTCGGCTCATAGGGATTCAGATTCCGTTTCCCCGGATTTCCTTCCAGTACCTTGGATGCTGTGGGCTTTGGTTTTCTTCCTCTCTGGGCCATCCATCACACCTCCCTTCATTTCCCTCATATTTCATTCATGACCTAACCGTTTACTCTTCTTTTCAGTCCTGTTCTCTTGATTCCGGCAGCATCATGGCCACCGCAAACGCGGCCGTTACCGTGACTGCATTACCTGCCTGTTTGTAAAGCTGGGATTCCGAACTGACCGATGCCGCCCGCTCATAAAGCTCATCCGGGAATCCCTGCAGACGAAAACACTCTCTTGGTGTGAGCCTCCGTATCCGTCCGCATTTCATCACCGTCCCTACCTCACAGGCACAGTCCAAAGTCTGCGAACACTGTTTTTTCACCCTGCCCCTCCTTGTACCGCTTTCCGGAAAAGCAAGGGAAATCCCATCCCCCACCTCAGCCTCTTCATATCCCTTTATTGTACAGTTCTTTATCCTCAGCACCGGACTGCCGGATGCATCGGTCTCCTTACATAAGAAAACACCATGACGATCCTGCCCCGTCAGCGTAAACATCGGCTCCCCGTCAGCTTTCATCCGTCTGCCATTCTGCCGTTTCTCCAGCCGGTCCGGTGTGAGTACCGCATGTGCCTCCAGCACACCGGAATTGGAACCCCATGTGGTAATTCCTGCATTATACTGGGCAATTATTCCTCTGGCATTCTCTGTAATCTTTGGATGATTGTAAGTATAATCCACAAAGTAAAGCCCCGTCTTTCCGCCAAAATTTCCGGCACTGCTTAGTAATGTAACGGAAACCCCATCTGGATCATAGACACGTTCTCCCTGTTTTCCGCCTATAACCTGCTTAAGAGCCGCTCCGTCCGTTCCCTGGACAGGTAATATTTCCCGTCCGCCTCTGCTTCTAAGATTTGCGACAATGAACACCCGCTCCCGGTTCTGGGGGACTCCGTAATCTTTGGATAATGGAAAGTAAAAAATAATGTAAAGTCACCTCCTTAAAAAGCAGCAAAGCCAG
>URMK01000024.1 GCA_900548905.1 uncultured Lachnospiraceae bacterium
GGTGGGGTATAATGGGGGGGGGTAATGAGGTATTAGGGGCGGAAGGGTGGATTCCCGGGAGCCCGCCGGGTACGCCTTGGAATGCTGCGCATCCCAAGGCTTTGCGGCTGTCGCCGCATGTCGGTAAGGATATGGAAAATCGTTGGTGAGCAAGCTCCCCAGCGGTTTTCCATATCCTTACCGCCGCCCGGCTCGTAGCTAGATAAAAGTGTACCAAGAAAGAGGATAAAATGCAAATTTGTGGGTTTAATAGGACTACTTTGTTGGATTTTCCGGAGCATGTGGCTTGTACGGTGTTTGCGGGGGGGTGTAATTTTCGGTGTCCTTTTTGTCAGAATGGGGATCTGGTGCTTCATGGGGGGGATCTGCCTCTTATCAGTGAGGAGGAGGTTTTTGGTGTTCTTCGTAAGCGGGTGGGAATTTTGACAGGGGTGTGTGTGTCGGGGGGAGAACCAACACTGCAGAAGGATCTGGATGTGTTTCTTTCGCGGGTTAAGGATCTGGGGTATTTGGTAAAGCTGGATTCAAATGGGTACCGGCCTGAGGTTCTGCAGTCTCTTTTTGACAGGGGGCTTGTGGATTATTTTGCCATGGATATTAAGAATTCCCCTGAAAATTATGCGAGGACGGCAGGTGTAAAAACACTTGATATGGGGCGTATTCGGGAATCGGTGGATTTTATCCGTTCCTGCGGCGCGGCTTATGAGTTCCGCACGACAGTGGTGCGGGAGCTGCATAGTACACAGGATTTTTTATCTGTCGGAAAATGGCTGCAGGGCTGCAGAGCTTATTTTTTGCAGTCTTATGTGGAAAGCGACGGCGTAATCTGTAAGGAGTTTTCTTCGTATACGAAAGAGGAATTGTCGGAATTTGTGGTTCTGTTAAAGCCTTATATATCCAATGTCTCCCTGCGCGGAGTGGATTGATATGAGTTACAGGTAACTTCCTGGGTATGGGTATGACACCGCCGTGACCTCTGACTGGGAGGCCCACGGCGGTGCCATATTCATATCCGCACACTTTTCATATAGTAGCCGAAGCTTCCCGGCTCGGCAGGCGTCAGTTTTCCTTCAAAAGCTTCAAAGCCAAACATTTCTGCAGCCATTTTTTCCCTGTCATAGTATACGCCCGGTACTCCCAGATAATATTTTTCCTGATCCGCGGTGGTAAATTTCCCCAGGATAATATGGCGGTAATTGTAATAGCCATGGAGAAGGAAGCTGTTATGTACCATTTTCTGATATTCGGATGCCAGTACCACAAAGTCTCTGGGCGTTATGGACAGATATTCCCTTTCATCCCCAAAGGGATGGATTGTGGTATAGATATGACACAGCTGTTCCCATTTATCTTCAAAGAACTCTTCCTTCATAGGATCGTTTTCCTCAGCTTTAGGTGCAGGTTCCATTGTTTTAGCTGAGTCGGTTTTTTGTATAGTTTCCTGTTTTTCTTCTCTTTGCAGAGGTTCGTATTTTCTGTGCAGACATCTCCTGCACAGCTTTTCAGCTGATAGGGGAGCCTCTTCGGATACCGGGGCCTGAGGCCTGGGCGGTGTTTCCCTGGGACACGCAGACTCTTTCACCGGTTCCTCCTGCCAGGCTGTTTGTTCCCGGACAGGTTCTGTTTTCTCCCGGGATGGATTTTCCTTTTCCATGGGGAACTGTTTTTCCAGCCGAAATAAGTCCTTTTCCTGCTGTACCGGCAACTTTTCCACGGAAGGAAAATTGGCGGCGCATAATATTTCACCTTTTCCCTGCCATCTTCCCACTACTTCTCTGCCCCCGAACAGACGGATGCAGATGCCGCATATTTCATCATATTTCCTACCGCCCCGGCTGGTTCCGTCCGCCGTAAATTCTCTGGTGTAGGAACCTGTCCCCCTTTTCAGAAGGATTTTGTCGATGATGGCTCCTGTTTCATCCCGCAAATCAAAGAAACCCGTGTCTGTCTCATACAGGCCCTTTATCTGCATATTCCAGGTTATGGTATCTTCCGTTTCTTCCCGTCTGAGAAATCCTGCATTTTTTATTTTATTTCCGGCTTCCATATGGTCTAAGTATATAATCTGCCTGTTATAATACAACACCTTGTCCCTCCTTTATAGTCTCTATTGTATTCGGAAGGGACGAAAGATATGACTGAATTTTTATAGCAGGGATAAAACAATAGTCCTGCAAAAAAAGGGAGCGGGAGAACAGCTTGTACTGTTTTCCCGCTCCCTATTAATGCAGCTTTTCTCTGACTGTAGCAGTTCCCTATATCAATAATCAATACTTTCCAGATATTTCATATAATTAACTACCATCAGCGCAATCTTGAACGTAAGTGCATCGTCAAATACACGGATATCCAGGCCGGTGCTCTTCTGCAGCTTTTCAATCCGGTAAACCAGCGTGTTTCTGTGAATAAACAGCTGTCTGGAGGTCTCCGATACATTCAGGTTATTCTCAAAGAATTTATTGATTGTAGTCAGGGTCTCTTCATCCATATCATACGGTACATTGTCTCCAAAAATCTCTTCAATGAAAATCTTGCACAGGTTAACAGGCAGCTGATAAATCAGACGGCCGATACCCAGCTTCGCATAGGAGATAACACATTTTTCCGCATAGAAGATCTTTCCCACGTCCATAGCCATAGTAGCTTCCTTGTAGGATTTGGATACTTCTCTCAGCTCGCTGACAACCGTGCCATAAGCAACACGGACATTCATCATAGCTTCACTGTTCATCATGTCAACGATCATATCTGCGGTTTTCTCAATCGTTTCCAGATCGTCTTCTCTTTCCAGCGCTTTGATCAGAATGATATTCTTCTCATCCACAGCAGTGATATAATCACCGTTCTGGCTGGAGAAAAGGCTCTTGAGCATTTCCATAGCGCTGTTGTCTTTTTCAATCTTAGTCTCGATCAGATAGATTATTCTGGGACACTCCACTTCAATATGAAGCTTCTGCGCGCGGTTATATATATCCACGAGAAGCAGGTTGTCCAAAAGTAAATTCTGGAAAAAGTTATTGCGGTCGAAGCGCTCTTTATATGCCACGATTAAATTCTGAATAGAGCTTACCGCTATCTTGCCTACCATGTAGACATCATCACTGGGTCCCTGGGCTACTAGTATATATGCCGGTTCCCCATCGTCAAGTATTTTGAGAAGGTGGCGTCCTCCCACTACCTGGCTGTCTGCCGGTGAAGAAGCGAAATTTTCAATAATGTCCCTGGAAATATCAATCTCGTCTACCGTCGTCGCAACTTTCAGGCCTTCCACGTCAAATACCCCAAGGTCAACCTTTGTAATTGCACGTAATTCATCAATGCTGTTTTGTATTACTTGATTGGAAATCATCTCTCTTCACGTCCTTTCCTTGTTACAATTAACTATATAGCAAAATCTCCAAATATGCAAGAAAAAAGGGAAGATGCATTGCATCTTCCCCCCTGTTTCTTAAATTAGTTGGTGATAACCTGCTCTGTTTCTTTGTCGAAAATATGAATCTTTTCAACGTCGAATGCAAATTTAACAGTATCGCCAGGTCTTGCTGTTGTACGGGAATCTACTCTTGCTGTAATCGGGTAATCTGCAAGATCGAAGTACAGATAAACTTCTGCACCAAGCAATTCATAAACTTTAATGGTAGATTCAAAAGTACATTTAGCTGTTTCAATAAACATCTGGGAGTCATATACGTCTTCAGGACGGATACCAAATGTAACAGTCTTTCCGGCATAACCGCCTTCGATAACCTTCTTTGATTTCGCAGGAGGCAGAGGAATGGATTTTCCGGCTACCTTCAGGGAAGCATTGTCACCGCTTACTTCAACAACAGCATCCATGAAGTTCATCTGAGGAGATCCCATGAATCCGGCTACGAACAGGTTCTGCGGCTTGTCATACAGATTCTGAGGAGTATCAACCTGCTGGATAACACCATCCTTCATAACTACGATTCTGGTACCCAGTGTCATAGCTTCTGTCTGGTCATGTGTTACGTAGATGATGGTGGTACCTAATCTCTGATGCAGCTTAGCGATCTCAATACGCATCTGAACACGCAGCTTGGCATCCAGGTTGGAAAGAGGTTCGTCCATCAGGAATACCTTAGGATTACGTACGATTGCACGTCCCATAGCAACACGCTGTCTCTGACCACCGGACAGAGCCTTCGGCTTACGATCAAGGAGAGGAGTAAGGTCAAGGATCTTAGCTGCCTCTTTAACCATCTTATCAATTTCATCCTTCGGAACTTTTCTTAACTTAAGTCCGAAAGCCATGTTATCATATACAGACATATGAGGATACAGAGCGTAGTTCTGGAATACCATCGCGATATCTCTGTCCTTAGGCTCTACATCGTTAACTACTCTGTCACCGATTTTTAACTCACCGGAGGAAATGTCTTCCAAACCAGCAATCATACGAAGTGTAGTAGATTTACCACATCCGGACGGTCCTACGAAGATGATGAATTCTTTATCGGCGATTTCCAGGTTGAAGTCTTTTACTGCTTCAAATCCGTTGGGATATACTTTGCAGATGTTCTTTAAAGATAAACTTGCCATTTAATTAGCCTCCCTATGTTTTTTATTTACATGTTTCCAGCTGTGTCCCCACAACTGAGCCTGAACTAAGTATAACGTAACTCCCTCCTTTTGGCTATACCACAATTCCACAAATATTTATCGTGACATTGTAAAATTTGCTAAGAAAAGGAGAATGAATTTTTAGGGCCTGTCAACTTGCCGAATTCGGCATTCTAATATTATACACTTTGACCATATTCCGCTATCCTGCGCGGTTTTCGACGCATCCTGATCCTTTTCGCAAAGCCTTTATTCCACTTTTACGTATGTTTCGTTTCCATAAAAAGCCACCTGGTTTTTGCCTCCGCGCTTAACGGTATAGAGTGCACAGTCAGCGGCTTTATACAGTTCTTCAAAGGTTCTGCCGTCTCTGGGATATACGGCGGCTCCAATGCTGGCGGACGGGGAATATTTTACATATTCCCCCACCTGGAAGCTGTTAAAAAACTGGCGCAGCCGGCTGGCTTCCCGGAAAAAAATACCTTCTTCCTCCATATCCTTGAGGAAAATAATGAATTCATCCCCGCCGGTACGTCCCACAATATCCGTGATCCGGAATTCGCCACGCAGCCGTTTCCCCAGTTCCCGCAGCACCTCGTCCCCGAACGCATGGCCCAGCGTGTCATTAATTTTCTTAAAATTATCCACATCCAGGACAAACAGCAGGCCCTGGGAATCCGGGTGTGTCCGGATATACTCTTTAATCTGGTATTCGGTGGATACCTTATTGCTCAAATCGGTAAGGGGATCCTTGCTGGCCTTCTCCTCCAGACGTTTCTTATGTTCATTATAAAAATATCTATTCAGGAAGATAAGCAGAAGCAGAAGACCGGCAAACAAACCTACAGAAAACAGGATACCCGTTATAACGTTCTTTACCGGTTCCATTCGTTCCTGCCTGTATTGCCGGATCCGCCCGTCATTCACCCCGATATAAACGCGCCAGTCATTCCGGCCTGCGGCCGTAAAAAACAAGGTATAGCTCTCCCCGTCCACAGTCGCCCGGATGCTTCCCTCCTTATATACCCTTGCCTTAATCAAAGCGGATTCCATGGTTTCTTTACCGCTGTATTCCGCATTTTCCAGCCCTTTTCTGAAGTTACCGTCCCTGACGAAACCTTTGGTATCCCCCTGCTGCAGCAGTACTCTTCCCCTGCCGTCCGCGGCCAGGAAAAAAGCATCCTGCATCTCCTCCGGTATGGGAATACCGCCGGATATGCTGTCCGGCGATACATACAGGTAGAGCACCCCCTGCAGCGCACCGTCTTTTATACAGGGAAGGGACACGATGAACGCTTTCTCCCCGGTGATTCCGTCATCCTCCGCATAAAAAAACCTCTGCTCCTGTAAATCCACAAAGTAATCCATCCGGCAAAGGTCTATGCTTCTTCCCTCACTGTCCATCCCCTTTCCCGACGGTTCCGCGGCAGCGGCAAGATACGCTTCAGTATGTTCTGTCAGCAGCCGGAGAAACCCGGCGCTTTCCTCCCCGCCGTACATCGCCTCTTCCCCCAGAAGTAAGCTGACAGCTTCTCCCCGGGCGGCCAGCAGGTCCAGTTCTTTGTTTAATGCCTCCCCATATGCCGCAGCGGCGGCGCTGCACATATCTTCTACAGATTGGTAGTTTACCTTTCGGCTCTTATAGTAAAAATTCCCCAAAACAAAACCGGATACGGTTATGAAAATCAGCGCCAGTCCCATTATCTGAAGCAGCGCTGATCGTTTGGACGAATCCTCCATAGCCATTCTTTCCCCCCGCCTTTTTCTGTAAACAGCTATTATTCTTTGTCCTTATTTCCTTCCTGTGCAGTTTCCTCCGCCGGGACATCCTGTGCCTCAGGGGTATTTTCCTCTTCCTGTATTCCTGCCTCCTGTCTTGCGTTCCCTTCTTCAAGAGCCCTTTGCTTCTCTTCCTGTTCCTCACGGATAAAAGAAAGGGTCTCCAGCCCCTCCGATTTCTCTTCCTCTTCTTCCGGCTCAAAACGTTTGAATATCTTTACAAAAAGCATGCTGGCCACATATGCCGGAACCGAAAATCCAAACAGGATAACAATAGGCATTGCCTGAAGGGTCACCAGCAAAACAACTGTGGGAACCAGATTGATGATTACCAACAGAATGGTCTTGGGCAGATTCAGCACACTCATCAGGAAAGCGTTTCTGATGGTATTCTTCACCGTATTTTCGAATCTGGACAATACGGGGAAAATATAGATCATGGTGAAAATATACACAACGGCAACCACCGTTATCAGCACCATGATTACTTTACCGAAGGACAGGGTGGAATTTCTGAGGATCATGAAATCCCCCACCAGGATAATCCCCACGAACAGGGCTATCAGCCATATAATGGTAGCCTGCTTGAAATTCTCCTTGAAGGATTTGAAATATCCCTTCACTATGTAGCACTCTTCATTCTTGACCATTTTGACAGTCATGTAATAAAGAGCGGTCATCGCATCCCCTGCCGTAATAATCGGAATACAGCAGATCAACGTTAAAAGATTCAGAATCATTAAGTCCGCCATCTTCGATAAAAATGTCATAAGAGGGCTGTCCAAGTTAAAAAATCTACCCATTTGTATTTCTCCCTGTACCTGTTCTATAATACGGACATAATTATCTGCCCGCCAACACTTATAGTAAATATCATACTACGGGATGGGTTTCAGTGCAAATAAAATAATTATTAATAATCTGTACATCTTGGCGCGTCCGGTTCATTCCACCTTATTCTGCAGAGGCATCCCGTTTTCCAGGGCATATGCGTTCTCCAGCGTTTCATGGGCTATGGCCTGCATAGCTTCCACGGTAAAAAATCCCATGTGGGAGGTGATGAGAACATTGGGGAAGGTCGTCAGCCTTGCCAGGTTTTCATCCTGAATGATTTCGTCGGAACAGTCCTCATAAAACAAGCCTTCCTCTTCCTCATAAACATCCAGTCCCACTCCCCCGAATTTTTTGGAAAGAAGCCCTTCGATAAGTGCCTGGGTATCTATCAATCCGCCCCGGGAGGTATTTACGAGATATACACCCTCCTTCATTTCGGCAATGGTCTTTTCATTGATAATATGGTGGGTATCCGGCGTAAGGGGACAATGCAGGGAAATAAAATCCGCTTTGGAAAGCAGCTCCGAAAGCCCTACATACTGCACATCCAGATTTTGGTTCGGGTAAGGGTCATAGGCGAGCACATTCATGCGGAAACCATGGAAAATACGTATCATGGCCTGGCCGATTTTCCCGGTGCCTATCACGCCCGCCACCTTATGATAAAGATCGGTCCCCATAAGACCGTTAATATTCATATTAAAATCACGGGTTCTCCCATAAGCTTTATGGGTAAACCGGTTTACCGTAAGCAGCATGGCCATAGCAAATTCCGCCACCGCTTCGGGTGAATAGCTGGGTACACGCAGAACCGCAATTTTTCCTTTTGCCGCTTTCACATCCACGTGATTATAGCCTGCGCTCCGCAGAAGCAATGCCTTCACTTTATTTTCATAGAGATAATTTATCATTCTGTCGTTTACCTGGTCGTTGACAAAGATACAAACCGCATCGTAGCCATTGGCAAGGAACATGGTTTCCTCGCTAAAGGGCAGCTCGATAAAGTGAATTTCATACCCATAATCCTTTGCCATTGGTTCAAACCAGATACGGTCATAGGGCTTTGTACTGAAAAATGCAATACGCATAAAAAGGCCTTCCTTTCCCCTGGATAACTGTAATATTTTTATCTAGTGTACGCAGAAGGCCTTTTTTTATTCTTTTATACAGATAAGGGACACGCGGTTCTTTTGCATCAGGAAAACAGACGCGTGAAAAAATTACGGATGCTGTTACCCATATCCCGGAAGAAATCACGGATAGCGGACTTGGTTCCCTCCACCACAGCTTCCTTCACAGGCTCCACCACATTTTCCTGAATGGCGGCATCCGCACTTTTTTTAATCTGTTCCCCGTATTCTTCATACAGCTCCTGGGCTTTGGAAAGGATTTCATCGGAATCCAGTCCCAGGTCATTCATCTTACCGACCAATGCCACGATCTGATCCTTTTGTTCCTCCGTCAGTGTGATTTCCAGTTCTTCCTCACACTGACCGACAGCTTCCCGGATCTGCTCTTCCGTTTCCAGTTCCCCGGCATCCAGCTTTTCCTTCATCTTTTCCAGAAGCTGCTTTTGCTCCTGTGTAAGGGTAAAGCCGGTTCCGTCACTGAGAGTGAGCACCTGCGGATCGCAGGATTCCCTTTGTTCCGGCTGCGCCGGCGCGGCATACGCCACGGAGGCCGGCAATGCCGTCAGACAGCACGCCGCCAGGAAAGCTGCCGTTATTTTTACCGCTGATTTTTTATATGTGTTGTTTTTCAATATTGCCTGCTTCCTTTTTTGCTGCGGTTTTGACCGACCATTCAAAGATGTCCTTCCAGACAAGCTCCCGGTCGCTTTCATTCACAAGCTCGTGCCTGTCGTTTTCATACAGCTTCAGGGACACCTGTTTCATCCCCAGCTCCCGGAAGGACCGATATACGCTTTCCACGGCTTTCCCGTAATCCCCTACCGGATCTTCGGTTCCCGCCATGAACAGGATGGGCAGCTCCTTCGGCATGTTTTCCAGCCTGCTTTTGTCATGCAGCCGGTCTATCAGTTCGAACAGGGTGGCAAAACCTCCCAGGGTAAAGGTGAAGCCGCAAAGAGGATCCTCATTATATTTGGCAACCTCCACCGAATCTCTGGATAACCAATCCATGGAAGAAACCGGATGGGGAATTCTTTTATTATAGCTGCCGAAAGCCAGGGCGTTTACCAATGCGCTCTTATGCTTTTCCCCCTGGAAAACCGTAAGAAATTTCACCAGCTTTTTGGAAAAGCCCAGCAATCCTTTGGGCTGCATCCCCGTTCCCATGATAATGGCTCCGTCAAGACCGGCCCCGTACAAACAAAGGTAATTACGCAGGATAAAGGATCCCATGCTGTGTCCCATAATCAGATAAGGGATTCCGGGATTTTCCTCCTGCGTTTTCTTTCTCAGGCTGTGCACATCCTCCACGGCTGTAACCGCCGGATCCTGCCGGCAGAAATAACCGTATGGATGGCTGCTTTCCCCGCCTTTTCCAGCTTCCTGCGCGCTCTCGTATATGCTTTTCCCATGCCCCAGATGATCGTTGCCGGTTACCAGAATCCCTTTCTGTGCCAGGTAAACCGCAAGACGATCGTAGCGGTTGATATATTCCGCCATCCCATGGACAATCTGCAGGATACACACCGGCTTTCCGTCCGGTATCCATACCGCCCCATGGATTTTGGTAACACCGTCACCGGAATCATAATAAAAATCCTTTTTCTTCATTGGCAGCCCCTCCTTTCGCGTCTATCCTCTCATGAGGCGGGCAGACGCCCGCCTCTCTGGCATCCGGGTGTCAGCAAATCTCCGCGCCCGCCGGCATTTCCTTTTCGGGAATCACCAGGGCAAGGTTCCCTTCGGCATCTTCCGCACACAGAAGCATGCCTTCCGATACAATACCGGCCAGCTTCGCAGGTTTTAAGTTCACAAGCACCATCACCTTCTTGCCTACCATCTCTTCCGCGCTGTAATGGGCTTTGATGCCGGATACAATTTGTTTTACCTGGCTTCCTACACGCACCTGGGAGCAGAGCAGCTTCTTGGATTTTTTAACCTCCTCGCAGGCAATGATTTCCCCTACCTGGAACTGCAGCTGCGCAAAATCGTCATAGGTAATTTCCGGCTTCTGCGGGATATCGATAACCCCGGGCGTGTTTTCCCCGGCGTCTTCCCCGGTTCCTTCTTCCTCCGCCTTTCGGGCGGCAAACATGGTTTCGGCTTTCTCCACCACTTCTTTGGTATCCAGCCTCGCAAACAGGATTTCCGGCTTATCGGTCACCTTATTGCCGCCGGGATAATGACCGAATGAAGTGCATTCTTCAAAAGCGGGAAGCGTCGTCTGCAGCTGTGCGGCTATTTGGGCTGAGGTTTCAGGCATAAAAGGTTCCAGAAGGGAAGCGCCGATTGTAATGCCCTCCACCAGATTATACAGAACGGTGGACAGGCGGTCCTTCTTCGCCTCATCCTTTGCCAGCACCCAGGGTTGTGTCTCATCAATATATTTGTTGCAGCGCTTGAACAGGGAGAAAATCTCTGTCATGGCATCCGCCACACGCAGATCTTCCATTTTAGCACATACCTTTGCATAAGTCCCTGTCACGACAGCCTTCAGATCCGCGTCTACATCCTCCGCCGCTCCCTTGTCTTCCACAATGCCGTCAAAATACTTATTGCTCATGGAAATCGTGCGGTTTACCAGATTTCCCAGGGTATTGGCGAGGTCGGAATTAATTCGTTCCACAATCAGTTCCCAGCTGATCACGCCGTCATTTTCAAAAGGCATTTCATGCAGCACGAAATAGCGCACCGCATCCACACCGAAGAAAGTAACCAGATCATCGGCATACATCACATTTCCTTTGGATTTGCTCATTTTGCCGTCCCCCTGCAGAAGCCAGGGGTGGCCGAATACCTGCTTCGGAAGCGGCTCGCCCAGAGCCATCAGGAAAATAGGCCAGTAAATGGTATGGAACCGGATAATATCCTTTCCGATCAGGTGCAGATCCGCGGGCCAGAGCTTCTTGTACTGATCGCTGTGCTTTCCGTCCGCATCATAGCCGATACCGGTGATATAGTTGGTCAGCGCATCCAGCCATACATAAACCACATGCCTGTCATCGAAATCCACAGGGATTCCCCATGTAAAGGAGGTCCTGGACACACACAGATCCTGAAGCCCCGGAAGAAGGAAATTGTTCATCATTTCATTTTTGCGGGATACGGGCTGGATAAATTCCGGATGCTCATTAATATGCGCAATGAGCCTGTCCGCATACTTACTCATCTTGAAGAAATAAGCTTCTTCCCGGGCAGGCTTTACTTCGCGTCCGCAGTCGGGGCATTTCCCGTCCACCAGCTGGGACTCCGTCCAGAAAGACTCACAGGGCGTACAATAAAGGCCCTCATAATGTCCCTTATAAATATCTCCCTGATCATACAGGCGCTTGAAAATCTTCTGTACCTGCTTCACATGATCGCCATCCGTGGTACGGATAAACTTATCATAAGAGGTGCCCATCAGATCCCACAGCCCTTTTACTTCACCGGCTACCCTGTCCACATATTCCTGGGGTGTTACGCCTGCATCCTGGGCTTTTAATTCAATCTTCTGTCCATGCTCGTCCGTCCCGGTCTGAAAAAACACCTCATAGCCGTCTTTTCGTTTAAACCGGGCGATACTATCCGCCAGAACCGCCTCATAGGTATTCCCGATATGGGGCTTGCCGGAGGTATAGGCAATGGCGGTTGTAATATAATACTTTCCTTTGCTCATTTGTCAAAATGCTCCTTTCCTGCTTTTCCTGATTGATCCCGTTAACAAAAGCCCGTCTTCTTATTTTTAAGCTCTTGTTAAAAATAAGAAGACGAGCCTTACGCCCGCGGTACCACTTCTTTTTACCCGGTTCTCACGAACAGGGCCTTTGCAGGTACATCCGAAACAGTTTCCTGTCCCTTCAATACCTTGCCGCTGTAACAGGCGGCGCCTGTCGCAGCCTTGCCCCCGGTATCCCGGCGGTTCGGTGCGCTGCTCCGAAGCCATTTTCCATCCGTATCCGCCCGTTCCCTCTCAGCCTGCGGCGGCAGCAGCCTGCTGTCCGCCCGGGGAACCTCTCTGTAAAGCTTTCCCGGATGTACTTTCTTCATCCTTGCTTTCTGTATAAACTTCAGATTATCACAATACCCCCAGGTTGTCAAACCGGCCGGTGCTTGCAACATAGTATTACCGTATTATTACCAATTATTTACCGCGTGTTCGGCAAAAGACACCACATCCTTTATCTTCAGGCACGTTCCGTCATCCAGCACCGCTTTCCCCGTAAATTTCCCGAACATCTGATGGCAGCAATTGTTCACCCAGAGCAGCTTGATTCTGGTCGTCCTGTCATAGCAGGGCGCCAATGTCAGATCCAGCCGCCCTTCCCGATCCGTCAGATGCCAGGGCTGCATATATTCCTTCCCCAGTTTAAAATCCACTTTTCCCAGCTTATGGGCCTTTCCTTTATAAAAAAGCATATTTTCACTGGCAGTATCCGTATTTCCGAAGCCGCAGCCAAGATTAAAACCGAACATTTCCCCGTCCAGCCAGCCGCTGCCGTTGCTCCAGTACCATTCATTATGAAAAGGCCACACGCCTCTGCCCCAGTCCAGAATGCCGAAGGAATTCTTTTTGTCGAATTTCCACTCCCTGCCTTTCGCTTTGACATACCCTTCCGCCGTCATGCAGTTCATTTTATGGTTATAATAAAAAGCATGGGCATATTCATCAAAAGGAAGATTGATCACGAGGGAATTAGGATTCCTGCGTTCCAGACGGATTTTTACTTCCGCATCTTCCCAGCGGCAGGTCAGCAGCCGTTTCTGGTTCACTGTCTCAAAACGCATGGATACGCCGTCTTTCTTATAGATAAGGGTGTTATCCTTTTCCGCATTTTCCGGCATATGAAGGGAACCGAAGGGCAGAACCAGTATTTTACTCAGGTCCAGCAGCTTCTCCCCCTTCACAAAATCAAACAGCATCAGGCTCACCTGCCCCGCATAAGCGGCATGGCCGATAGTGAACTGCAGGCACAGCCTGTCATTGGAAATCTGATAAAAGTCCCATTCCTTGATTCTCCACGGCGGGGCCTTAATCGCCTTCCTGTCATACACCAGCGTACTTTTTCTGGAATACCCCGGTATGGGACGCCCCTTCCCGTCCAGTACCGGCCCTTCTTTCAATAGTTCTTTTTCCATATTCATCCCCCTCGCTTTTCATACTGCACTAACAGTCTCTGCTTATTTCTTTTCCCCGCTGCCGCCAAAGGAATCAGAGTCAGCAGCGTAAGCGCCGCCGAAACCAGGAACAGGCTGGGACCAGGCACCATCCCCACCGTACCGCTGACCTCCATCTCCACCCCCAGCCGGTTAATCACCTGTGTGGCAATGGCCGGCCCTATAATCATAGGCACACAGACAAAGAAAATCTGTTTAATTCCCTCAAACTGCCCCCGCTGATCCTCCGGATACAGATTCTTCATCCAGGCGGTAAGCGCCTGCAGCACCAGAATATATCCGATTCCGGCCCCGAACACACCGATGAGCAGCACAACAAGACTTTGTGACAGGCTGACCAGAAGCAGCCCTGCGGTATTACATATAAGGGCCGCCAGTATTACCTGCGGCGTTTTCCCCCTGTCAATGAACCGCGCGGCAGGAATCGTCATAACCGCTGCTGCCAGCAGGCCCACACCTTGAATAATACCGGTCATCCCATATCCATACCCCAGGTAATTCACAAAGTAAATCGTAATATAGGGAAAATACACATTAAACCCAATAAAATATACGGTCATCACCAGAAACACCCAGAACAGCTCTTTATTTTCCCGCACGGTATTCCAGTTAAAAACCGTCAGGAACTGATGGCGGAACCCCTTTTCATCCCGTTTCGGCCGCAGGCCCGGCGCATCCTCCAGCGTAAACAGGCCAAAAATGCCCACCACCGCCACCAGCCCTCCCATAAGGCCGAAAAAAGCGAAGAAATCTATTTTCTCAATGATAATCCCGGAAACCACCGCACCGAAAATCGTGGCGAATACAGGCATAACCGCCAGCGCGCCTCCCAGCTTTCCCCGGTTTTTCTCATTGGAGATATCCGTCGTCCACGGGCCAAATCCCCCGTCATTCCCCACGGAACCGAAAAAGCTCATCACCGCATCCGCCAATACCACACAGGCCGCCGCGATAAACAGTGGATTCTTAGGAATCATCTGCGTAGCCCCGAAAAGGAAAGTAAAAATTCCCCACAGAATATATCCCCAGCAGATAAAGGGCTTTCTTTTCCCCCTGCGATCCCCCCAGGTTCCCACCAGAAAGGTACAGAAGGTGGAAACCGCTGCACTCACGCCCACCATCCAGGATACAATGGCCGGATCCGGCGCAATTTTGTCATACACAAACGTATTGAACCAGGAATTCTCAATATTCCAGCAGATTTGCCCGGTCATTCCAAGTACCCAGATCAAGATCCAGTTTTTACGGCTGATTTTCTCCATGATGCGTCCCCCCGCTGCTTCCTGTAACTATGTAGTTATACTCTTATTTTACACTTGTTATTAAGGTTTTACCACATAAATAAAAGTTTACCTTTGGCGTTCGGTACAGCTTTGCTCTCCCGCTTGTCCCGTCCTGCGTGCGCCTTGTTTTTCTTACGGCCCCGTGCTAAAATACATTCATACAAACACAAAATGCCAGATAATGGCTGAATGGAGGATATATGAGTAGAAAGGTAGTATTAGCCGGCGGCTGCAGAACCGCAATCGGCGTTATGGGCGGAGCACTTTCCACCGTTCCTGCAGCAGATCTTGGAACCATCGTATTAAAAGAGGCAATGAACAGAGCCGGAATCACTCCGGATATGGTTGACGAAGTATATATGGGCTGTGTTATCCAGGCAGGGCAGGGACAGAATGTGGCAAGGCAGGCCGCTGTTAACGCCGGCATTCCGGTAGAGGTTCCGGCTACCACAATTAATGTATTATGCGGATCCGGGCTTCATTGCGTCAATTTAGCGGCCAAGCTGATTGCCTGCGGTGACGCGGACATTATTATTGCAGGCGGTACGGAGAATATGTCCCGCGCTCCCTATCTGGTTCAGCAGGGCCGGTACGGCTATCGTATGGGCAATGCCCCGCTTGAGGATTCTTTGCTGAAGGATGCCCTCACCGATGCGTTCCACGGTTATCATATGGGCATGACAGCTGAAAATATTTGTGAGCAATGGGGCCTGACCAGAGAACAGCTGGATGATTTCGCGGCAAACAGCCAGCAGAAATGCGAAGCCGCCATGGAAAACGGGTGTTTCAAGGATGAGATCGTCCCTGTGGAAATCAAAACGAAAAAAGGAACGGTAATTGTGGATACAGACGAAGGCCCCAGAAAAGGGGTTACCAGCGAAGGGCTTGCCAAATTAAAACCGGCCTTCAAAAAAGAAGGCGGTATGGTCACCGCAGGCAATGCGTCCGGCATCAATGACGGCGCCGCCGCTATCGTTGTCATGAGTGAAGAAAAAGCGAAGGAGCTGGGCATCACGCCTATGGCGACCTGGATCGCCGGAGAGCTGGCCGGCGTGGATCCTTCCATCATGGGTATCGGCCCTGTGGCGGCTACCCGGAAGGTTCTGAAAAAAACCGGTATGGAAATAGATGATTTTGACTTAATAGAAGCAAATGAAGCTTTTGCCGCCCAGTCCGTGGCCGTTGGACATGATCTGGGCTTCGACCTTGATAAGCTGAATGTAAACGGCGGTGCCATCGCCCTGGGACATCCCGTAGGATGCTCCGGCTGCCGCATCCTGGTTACGCTTCTCCATGAAATGCAGAAACGTGATGTAAAGACCGGCCTGGCCACTCTGTGTGTGGGAGGCGGCATGGGCTGTGCTGCGGTTGTAAAACGGGATTAATACGGTTTTATTATATGTTCTGTAAGTTCCCCGCCCGCCTGCAGAGGCCGGCGGGGAATTTCATCATGAATTGCCGGATGCAATGCCAAAAAGGGCAGTGCATTGTAAGGAGGTGGGCTCTTATGAGACAGAAACGAGGTAGAAGCTCAGTACAGTTTATGTAAGCTGTCGGCTGATTGTACTGAGTATCCGTTCCGGCTGACGGGCATAGCTGTACTGACTTTAATGCAGCCATTTAACCATTTGCCAAAGGAGTACAGATATGAATTATTTAAAAAATATTGTCAGAAAAAACAAGCTCTGGATCAGCATCTACATAAGCCTGGGGATTGGGCTATCTTTTCTGTCCAACTACAGCATCAGCTTCTTCCAGAAAGTCATCGATAAATTTACGGACGGGACACTGTCCCTGTTTTATATTTTATTATACGCAGGGCTTCTTCTGCTGCATTGTGTGGGCAGTTATCTGGATGAATACCCCATGCAGAAGCTGAATAACGGTATCTTTCTGGATTTAAAGCTTCTCGCCCTGCATAAAACAAGCCGTATCGATTACCTGGCTTATCAATCCATGGGGACGGGAAAACTGATCCAGCGGGTGGAAAACGGCGCCCTGGCAGGAAAAAGCATCTTGTGCCAGTTCTGGTTTGAAATCTTACAAAACCTGCTTCCCTCCGCCTTATTCAGCATGTTTTTTATCTACAGGCTCAACCGGGTCATAGCCGGTACCGTAGCCCTTGGCTATCTCCTTGTTTTTCTTATTACCAATATCCTGCTGAAGCTTTTGTACCGCATGAAGGAAAGGGTTCTGGATAATGAGGAGCTGCTGAATCATTTTCTCACCCGGGGGTTTATGGAAATGGTTGTTTTCCGCCTGAACCGGAAATTCCCGGCGGAAATCCGAAAGGCGGAAAAGGCACGGGATCACATCATCCGATCAAAAATAGGGATTTCTTTTATCCACGAAGCTTTTTTCGCCGCATTTGCAATCCTCATCATCCTGATAAAAGGCGCTCTGCTCCTGTATGCCTGGCATACCCGTTCCATTTCCATCGGTTCCGTTGTGGCTTTGCTCACCCTGGTGGATAACGCCTATACGCCGATTGCGATATTTAATGTTTTATTCGTCCAGTTCAGACTGGACTCCGCCTCCTTCAAACGCTATACCTCGTTTCTTGATTTGCCGGAAGAGGACCGGCTTTTTGCAGGCACAGAGCTGCCGGATTTTCGTGGGGAAATAACCATCCGGCAGGCCGCCTTTTCTTATAACGGCAATCCGGTGATCCGGGGGATATCCCTGTCCATAGCCCCCGGCGAAAAAGTGGCTTTGGCAGGGAACAGCGGTTCGGGGAAATCCACTCTCATCAAACTGATAGCGGGCCTGCTTAAAGCAGAGGATAGATCCATTCTTTTGGATGGACACGATCTGAACGGCCTTAACCTGGACAGTTATTACAGACATATTACCTATATTCCCCAGGAAAGTCCTGTTTTTGACGGTACCCTCCGGGAAAACCTGCTTTTCGACGCCTCTTTTCCTGAGGAAGACGCCGTCCGCGTGTTACAAAAAGTGCAGCTGCAGGAATGGTTCGACGCCCTGCCCGACGGCCTGGATACCCAATTAGGAGAAAAGGGCATCAAGCTGTCCGGCGGGGAAAGGCAGCGGCTGGCCCTTGCAAGGCTCTGGTTTTCTTCCTCCCGGCTCATTATCCTGGATGAAGCTACCTCCGCCATGGATAATGTTACGGAGGAGCTGGTCATGAATGAGGTGCTCTGCCTGGCGGACGGAAAAAACATCATTGCCATTGCCCACCGGCTAAATTCCATCCGGGCCTTTGACCGGATAATCCTTTTGAAAAACGGAAGTATAGAGGGGGATGGAAGCTTTCGGGAGCTTATGCAGCACAATCTGTATTTTCAGGAGCTTTACAAGGCGGGCTTATAGCCCCGTATCGTTACCGCTTCCCGGATAACAGATGCTTTATTTGGTACATCTTTGCAGTTTTACCATATAATCAATCCGGTTTTTTACTACAGAAGGTGTAAAAGGCTTCTGGATAATTTCGCAGATTCCCAAATTCATGAGCCGGTCCAGCTTCAACGGAGAGTCCTCCGATGTAATGGCGATTACCGGTATGTTTTTCAGAAGATGCTGCCGTTTTGCTTCCTGCATAAACACATACCCATCCATCACAGGCATAATAATATCCAGAAGCACCACCGCAATTTTATCGCCCTGCTTTTCCAGAATTTCCAGGGCTTCTTTTCCGTTGGACGCCTCCAATGATTTATATTCTTCGGTCAGGGCATTCTTAATAATAGCCCTGTTGATTCCAATATCATCCACAATAAGCGCGGTATTGGACAGCGGACGCTGCGGTACGGCTTCTTCTCCATGGAGTGACGGATTTTTCTCCTTCCCCTTTGCATGCTCCGAAAGCAGAATCAGGTTATCCACTCTTTTCAATACCAGATCGGGATTATACGGCTTTGCTATTACATCCCGCACGCCCATTTTAATACCGCCCAGAATATTTTCCTCATAAGTTTCAGAGGTGACAAAAATTATGGGTATATTCCGGTACGCTTCGGCGGACTGAATCCATTTCAAGAACTGGAAACCATCCATCACCGGCATAATGATATCCAGCAGTATCAGGGAAACCGGTTCCTGTGCTTCCTTCAGGACCTCCATTGCTGTTTTCCCGTTGTCCGCCTCCAATGTATGGTATTTCTCCGACAGAATTACGGACAGCATCTTGCAGTTCATTTCCACATCGTCTACGATTAATATTGTTTTTTTTGATTCTCCATCCATTTTATCATCCCATCCCTTTACTCTGTTTCTCCGCTTTCCGCTTATTCCCGGACAGCTGATGCGCCCGAATTGCAGAGACATATTTATTTTATTCATCGGATGGAATGCCTCTAAAAATAAATGTTTTTTTAATTTTGCGAAAGAATATCCGGACAGGCGGCTGCGAAGGCGGAAAAACAGCACATAAAAGGAGGCAGTTCTCTGCCTCCCGATGATTTTTCTCTTATTTACAGTATCCGGTTTCCGGATCCACAACGTTTATCAGCGGTTCGCCTGACTGGTACCGTTTCAGGTTCTCCGCAAAAATTCCGGCTATCTGCTGCAGCGTCTCGGGCAGCGCATAGCCTCCTGAAATATGGGGCGTTATGACTGCCCCCGGTGCTTTCCACAGAGGGTGATCGGCGGGAAGCGGTTCGGGATCCGTTACATCCAGGGCAGCCCCTGCGATTTTACCGGCATACAGCGCTTCACAGAGGGCATCCGTATCTATAGCAGTCCCCCTGCCTGCATTCAAAACAATTGTCCCGGGGGAAAGCAGGGCGATACGATCCCTGTTCAGGATATGGTAGGTGGACGGGTTGCCCGGAAGGCTCATGGCCACTACGTCAGCTTCGGGCAGAAGGCTGTCCAGCGCCTCCATTCCGTATATTTCATCCACACAGGCCGGCTTTTCCCCCACACGGCGCTTAATCCCTATGGTATGGCAGCCCAGGGCTTTCATTTTGGCGGCGAAGGCAGTACCGATATCGCCCAGGCCGATTATAAGGGCCGTTGTTCCCTGAATGACACCCACATGGCCTTCGCTCTTCCAACGGCACTGAAGCTGGTTGACATAATACAAATTCAGTTTTTTACGCAGCAGGAACAGGCAGGCCAGCATATGCTCGGATATCGCCAGTCCGTATGCGCCGGTGGCATTGGTAAGCACTGCCGTTTCAGGCAGCCTGCCCGGCGTGCAGTAACCTTCCGTCCCCGCATTATTAAGCTGGATCCATTGCAGATGTTCTGCATATTGCAGCTGATCCGGGTTTTCCAGATTACCGAGGATAACCTCCGCTTCTTTTAAAAGAGCGGGAGTGATATCTTTTTTTAAACAGAATTGCAGATCCCGGGGATCTGCTGCGGCAGAAAGTATCTGCTTTTTTTGTTCCTCCGTGAAGGGAGGGGTTACCAGGATTTTCATAGGCGCTTCCTTCCGCGCGTCAGGCGCAATCGTGTAGTTGAAGAAAAGAATGGCCGCAGCCATTCTTTTTACTTTTCTTTTCCATCCGGGCAGGAAGCCAGGATTTCCATCATATTCTTAACGTTTTCCGTGCTGTTTCCGTTAAAAACAGCAGATCCTGCCACGATGATATTGGCACCGGCATCCAGGACCGTACGTACGTTGTCCGTGGTGATTCCGCCGTCTACCTCTATATCCACACGGGCCTGTCTTGCATCAATAAGGCGACGTGCCTCCCGGATTCTTTCTGTAGAGGCAGGGATATATTTCTGGCCCCCGAAACCGGGTTCCACGGTCATAACCAGCAGCAGGTCGATTTTATCCAGGTATTTTTCCACAGCGGAAACAGGCGTGGACGGTTTGATGGAAAGTCCGGCTTTGCGTCCCAGGCTGTGGATCCAGTCCAGCGTTTCTTCCACATCACTGCAGGCTTCCAGATGAACGGTAATGATATCCGATCCGCTCTTGGCAAAATCCGCAATATAACGGATGGGCTCTTCCACCATGAGGTGGACGTCAAATACCATATCCGTCACTTTCCGCAGAGAGGAAACCACGCACATGCCAAAGGAAAGGGAAGGCACAAACATGCCGTCCATAACATCTATATGCAGATATCCGGCTCCCGCCGCCTCCACCAGGCTGATTTCTTCTCCCAGCCTGGCACAGTCGGCCGCCAGAATGGATGGTGATAATATATTCATAATTTTTTCTATTCCTTATGCGAAGTACTGCCGGCCCTGTACGGGCCGGCATACCTTTGCGGGTTTATTTTACAAACGCTTTTACTTTTGCATAAATTCCGTCTGCATCCAAACCGTATTTAGCTACCAATGCGCCTGCAGATCCGGATTCACCAAAGATGTCGTTCATTCCGATACGGCATACCGGCGTGGGCGCTTTTTCGGAAAGCACTTCGCTTACGGCACCGCCAAGGCCGCCGATGATGGAATGCTCTTCCGCTGTCACCACTTTTCCGGTCTTTTTCGCGGATTTGATGATAAGCTCTTCATCCAGGGGCTTGATGGTATGGATATTGATGACTTCGGCGCTGATGCCGTCGGCAGCAAGCTTTTCAGCCGCCTGAAGAGCTTCGGGCACACAGATGCCGGTCGCTACGATAGTAACGTCGGAGCCTTCGCGGAGAAGGACGCCTTTGCCGATTTCAAACTGATAGCCGTCGTTGTCATTGATTACCGGTACGGCGGCACGGCCGAAGCGAAGGTATACGGGGCCTGTATATTCGATGGCGGCCTGTACTGCCGCTCTTGCTTCCACAGCGTCACAGGGATTGATTACCACCATTCCGGGAATGACACGCATGAGGGCGATGTCTTCCAGACACTGGTGGGATGCACCGTCTTCCCCTACGGTGATACCGGCATGGGTCGCACCGATCTTTATATTAAGGTGCGGATAGCCTATGGAATTACGTACCTGCTCGTAGGCACGTCCGGCTGCAAACATGGCGAAGGAGCTGGCAAAGGGGATCTTCCCTACGGTGGAAAGCCCGGCTGCAATACCCATCATGTCACATTCGGCGATACCGCAGTCGATGTGGCGTTCGGGAAATGCTTTCTGGAAGGTGTTCGTTTTGGTGGCATTTGCCAAATCCGCATCCAGGACCACCAGGCCCGGATACTGTGCACCGAATTCAGCTAGTGCCTTTCCGTAAGCTTCTCTGGTTGCTATTTTCTGAACAGGTTTGTTGTTTACTTCTGACATAATGCTTCACCTACTTTCTCCAAATCTGCCATTGCCACTGCATATTGCTCATCGTTGGGCGCGGTACCGTGCCATGCCACATTCCCTTCCATGAAGGAAACGCCTTTTCCTTTCAGGCTGTGGGCAACGATTGCTGTGGGCATGCCTTTGGTTTCTTTTGCTTCCCGGAATGCCGCACGGATGGCATCAAAATCATGGGCATCCACGTTGATTACATGGAAATTGAATGCTTCGAATTTCTTGTCGATAGGGTAGGGGGAGCATACCTGATCAACAGGGCCGTCAATCTGAAGGCCGTTGTTGTCAACTACCACTACCAGGTTGTCCAGCTTATGGAAGCCTGCGAACATGGCCGCTTCCCACACCTGGCCTTCTTCAATTTCACCGTCTCCCAGAAGGGTGTATACGCGGTAGTCCCTGTTATCCAGCTTGCCGCCCAGAGCCATGCCTACGGCTGCGGAAATGCCCTGTCCCAGGGAACCTGTGGACATATCCACGCCGGGGATGTGCTGCATGCAGGGATGTCCCTGCAGGTAGGATCCCAGCTTACGCAGGGTGGTGAGATCTTCCACGGGGAAGAAACCTCTGTGGGCGAGGGTGGAGTAGAGTCCCGGCGCGGTATGGCCTTTGGAAAGGACAAAGCGGTCTCTTTCGGGTTTGTCGGGGTTCTCCGGGTCGATGTTCATTTCTTCGAAGTAGAGATAAGTGAAAATATCTGCTGCGGAAAGGGATCCGCCGGGATGGCCGGCTTTGGCACTGTGAACGGCAGTTACAATGCCTTTGCGGATCTCGTTCGCCATTTTTGCGAGTTCAAGATTATCCATGAATTTTATTCCTCCATAAATTTAAGTTGGGTGGGGTGGGGTGGTAACCAGAGCGCCTGCGGGAAAGAGGAAGGGAGGTGATGGGCCGGGGTGTCGGGGTGGTGACAGCCGGACGGCAGAACCTCAAGACCTCCGGTCTTTCGGTCGCTTCGCTCGCCTCTAAGCTTCTATGTCTTTGACAGCCGGACGGCAGAACCTCAAGACCTTCGGTCTTTCGGTCGCTTCGCTCGCCGGGCAGGTTCAGAAGGTCTGGGATGGGCAAGCATGGATGTGGGGCGTATCCATGTTTGCCCATCCCAGGCCTTCTGAGCCTGTCCGGTTCTGCCTGGTCACGAATATAATACCCTATTTACCCCCGTTTTGTCCATAGTAAGCGTCGGCTCCGTGTTTTCTGAAGTAATGTTTGTCCTGAAGTTCCTGGGGGGCGGGCTGGATATTTACGTTGATGGTTTCGGCGCGGTAGGCCATTTTGGCTACTTCTTCCAGTACTACTGCGTTGTGTACGGCCTCATGGGCATCCTTGCCCCAGGAGAAGGGTCCGTGGTTTTTGCAGAGTACGGCGGGAACCGCTTTTACGTCTTTTCCCATGGCTTTGAATTCATTGACGATGAGATGGCCGGTATTTTCCTCGTAGGCATCTTCAATCTCTTCTTTGGTCAGGCAGCGCAGGCAGGAAACCTCTCCGTAGATGTAATCGGCATGGGTGGTGCCATAGCAGGGAATGCTCCTTCCCGCCTGTGCCCAGCTGGTGGCATAGGAAGAGTGGGTATGTACAATCCCTCCTATTTCAGGAAATGCCTTGTACAGTTCCACATGGGTCGCCGTATCGGAAGAGGGGTTATATTTTCCTTCCACTTTATTTCCGTTCAGATCCACAATCACCATATCCTCCGGGGTGAGGCTGTCATAGTCCACACCGCTGGGTTTGATGGCAAAAAGGCCGCTTTCCCTGTCGATTTCACTCACATTTCCCCAGGTAAAAGTAACCAGGCCGTACCGGGGAAGAAGCATATTGGCCTCATATACTCTTTTTTTCAGTTCTTCTAACATATTCGATCCTCCTGTCCGTTTTGCACGATGTTTTTTCCCTCACACAGGCGCCCTCCCGCGGGAAGGCGCCTCTGGTATAAGCTTAAATCAGGTTTTCCACGGCTGCCTTTTCAATTGGCAGTCCTTTGGTATATCGCTCCACAAACTTGTTGAAGCCTTCCACATCCCTTGTATCGGGATCTATTTTTACACCGGTATTTCCTGCAAACACCCTGTTTTCCAGGAACTGGGCCAGGGACTCATCCGTCTTTTTATCCTTCATATAGGAGGCAAGAAGGGCGATTCCCCATGCGCCGCCCTCACCTGCGGTTTCCATGACGGAAACGGGGGCATTCACAGCTGCTGCCAGCAGCTTTTGGCCTACTTCCTTGGTCTTGAACAGCCCTCCGTGGCCCAGCAGTTTGTCAATCTGTACATTTTCTTCCTTCAGAAGGATATCCAGACCGGTTTTCAGCGCACCGAGTGCGGTAAACAGATGCACACGCATGAAGTTTGCCAGGGTGAAGCTGCTTTCCGGGTTTCTTACAAACAGAGGACGGCCTTCCTCAAAGCCCGTGATATGTTCTCCTGAGAAATAGTTGTAAGCCAGCAGGCCTCCGCAGTCCGGATCCCCCTCCAGGGCTTTGCGGTAGAGGGTGCCGAACAGGTCGTTCTTATCCACCTTCATACCGAACGCCTGGGTAAACTCTTCAAACAGGTCTATCCACGCATTCAGATCCGAGGTACAGTTATTGCAGTGGACCATGGCTACAGCGCTTCCGTCAGGAGTCATTACCATATCGATTTCGGGATGTACCTTCGCCAGTTCTTTTTCCAGGACTACCATAGCAAATACACTGGTTCCCGCGGATACATTGCCGGTACGCTTCGCCACGCTGTTGGTAGCCACCATACCCGTTCCCGCATCTCCTTCCGGAGGGCATACGGGTATGCCCGCCTGCAGCTGTCCCGTGGTATCCAAAAGCCGTGCGCCTTCTTCCGTCAGGCAGCCCGCATTCTCTCCGGCCACCAGGATTTCCGGGAGAATATCCAGAAGCTTCCAGGAAAATCCTTCCGGTGCAACAAGTTCGTCAAAAGCCTTCACCATCCTGCCGCTGTACTGCCTGGTTGCCGCATCCACAGGCACCATTCCTGCTGCCTCTCCGATACCCAGCACCTTTCTGCCGGTCAGCTTCCAGTGCACATAACCCTCCAACGTTGTCAGGAAATCAATATCCTTAACATGCTCCTCCTTATTCAGGATCGCCTGATACAGATGGGCAATGCTCCATCTCTGGGGGATGTTAAAAGAAAACAGCTCCGTCAGCTTCACGGATGCTTCTTCCGTAATGGTATTTCTCCAGGTACGGAAGGGAACCATCAACTCTCCCTCTTTATTAAAAGCCATATATCCATGCATCATAGCACTGAAGCCAAGTGCCCCCACCTTTGTCAGAGCAACGCCGTATTTGTCCTGTACATCTTCTGCCATCTTCCGGTAGCTGTCCTGCAGCCCGTTCCAGATATCTTCCAGGCTATAGGTCCAGATATTATTTTCATAGCGGTTTTCCCATTCATGGTTCCCCGCCGCGATAGGAGTGTTATCCTCCCCTACCAGCACAGCCTTAATCCTGGTCGAGCCGAATTCAATCCCCAAAGCTGTGTTTCCATTAACAATTGCGTTTTTAATTTCTGTCATACCCATAATAAAAACCTCCTTATCTGTAATATACAGAATTCCATTTCAGTTCATTTTTAAAGCTGCGGATCGTGGTATCTTTATCGATTACCACGCTTTCAATTCCCATGGCGGCCGCCCAGTCAACCATCTGGTCAACTGTCAGATCATAGGAAAATGCGGTGTGGTGGGCGCCTCCTGCCAGAATCCAGGCCTCGGCCCCAATCTCAAGGCTGGGCTGGGGAGTCCAGAATGCCGTGGCGACGGGAAGCTTTGGCATTTCTTTTTCACACTTCTTACAGTCAACCGCATTGATGATCAGGCGGAAACGGTTGCCCAGATCGACCAGGGAGGTTGCTACCGCAGGCCCTGTCTTGGAGGTGAATACCAGCCGGGCGGGATCCTCTCTGTTTCCCATGGACAGGGGCTGCACCTTAATGGATATGGGGCCTTCCGCTATGGTAGGGCAGACCTCAAGCATATGGGCCTGCAGAATACCTTCTTTTCCCGGGACCAGATTATATGTATAGTCTTCCATGAAAGAGGTTCCCTTGGCGCCGGGCACACCAGCCGCCATAATTTTCATCAGACGCACCATTGCCGCCGTTTTCCAGTCCCCTTCTCCGCCGAACCCGTAGCCCTTTTCCATCAATCTCTGGATAGCCAGGCCGGGAAGCTGCTGCAGTCCGCCCAACATACCGAAGTGGGTAACAATTGCATGATAATCCCCGTCCTCCAGGAATTTCTCAAGGCCGATTTCTATTTTTGCCTGAGCCGCTACATGGGCGCGGAATTCTTCCGGATCCCTGCCTTCGGGTAACATCTGATATTTGCTGTAATACTCTTCCACAAGGGCGTTTACATCCCCTTCGGAAACCGCATTCACATATTCCACCGCATCATTTACACAGTAATGATCGATCTCCCATCCGAATTTAACTTCCGCTTCTACCTTATCCCCTTCGGTTACGGCAACATTGTTCATGTTGTCCCCGATACGGCATACCCTGATATGGGAAGATTCCATGATGCCGATTGCCGTTCTCATCCAGCTTCCTATTTTATCCTGTACCCCGGCATTTGCCCAATGTCCCACAATAATTTTACGCTCTATTCCCATACGGCTCACCATATGGCCGAATTCCCTGTCGCCGTGGGCAGACTGGTTCTCATTCATGAAATCCATATCGATGGTATCATAAGGGATTTCCTCATTGAACTGGGTATGCAGATGGCACAGCGGCTTGCGGTATTCCTTCAATCCCAGAATCCACATTTTTGCGGGGGAGAAGGTATGCATCCAGGTGATAACCCCTGCACATTCTCCGTCTTCATTTGCCTCGTTAAGGGTTCTTCTGATGGTAGCCGGATCGATTAAAGTGGGTTTCAGAACCACTTCAAAGGGAAGCCTGCCGGATGCGTTCAGCCCTTCCACGATTTTGGCGGAATGCTCTGCCACCTTTCTCAGGCATTCGTCCCCATACAGGTCCTGGGAACCTGTACAAAACCAGAATTTGTAGTCTCTTCCTGTTTTCATTTTGTTTTTCCTCCTAAATAAAATTATTGATATGTGGTAACTGTCCGGTACCTTCACAGTTCCTTACTGCCGCTTCAGATGCCTGACGGAGTCTCTTTCCACAAGTTCCGTCACAAATTCGCAGGTTCCGTCAAACGTATTATTCTTCATGACTGCCAGCAGATTTTCCGCCGCCCTGGCCCCCAGCCTGTCGGTGGGATGGTGTACGCTGGTGAGCCTGGTCTCCGCCAGCTCCGCCAGCTCCGAGTCATCGATGCTGATTAATGAAATATCCTCAGGCACCCGGATTCCCTCTTCCTTCAGAAGCCCTTCCAGCTGAAAAGCAATTTTGTCGTTATAACAGAAAACAGCGGTACATTCTTTAAAATTCCGGAGAATCCTTTCCCGGTAATCATGAAGATGCTGTTCCCCCTCTGTATCCAGCCAGACAATTCCGGAATCCCCTGCGGGAATGCCGGCCCTCCTGCACACATCCAGATACCCCGCATAACGCAGATGCCCCTGGCCGTCATCGAATTTCAGAAGAGCACCGATTTTACGGTGTCCGGCATCTATCAGATATTTGACTGCCATTTCCGCCGCCTGCCTGTCATGGAGTGTGACGTGGGGCAGCGCCAGCCCGGGATAATAACTGTTAATAAACAAAATCGGTATTTTCCGCTCCATCAGCTTTTTAAGCAGAGGGAGATTGGGATTGGGCAGGCCGCTTTTGGTGGCTTCCATAATGATTCCTGCCACATCATCCCTGGCTGTTATATCCTCCAGAATGGTACGTTCCCGTTCCAGCTGGTTGTTGGTAAACGCTATCTGCACCGAGTAGCCTCTTTCAAACAGCGTGTTTTCAATCCCCTGTATGGTCCTGGGAAAAATATAGCCGTCCACATAGGTGGTCACCACCGCTACTCTCGTCTTATTCTCCAGGGCGGCCGACCGGCTGTCACTGATATACGTGCCGCTTCCCTGCCTCCTGACCACTATCCCTTCTTCCTCCAGGACACCAATGGCATGACGTACCGTCTGCCTGCTTAAGCCGAACAGCACGCTCAGCTCATTTTCAGAATTCAGCTTATCTCCGGGACACAGTTCTTTCTTTTCCAGCCTTTCCTTCACCCAGTCGGCCAATTCCCTGTACTTGGCTTTTTTCTCCATACAATCCCTCCCTGTCCGAATGGTTGCCCTTCCCTTCCTGCCATAGTTGTACCTATGTTTTTACAAGTTGTATTCTTCCTGTACCACGTGTAACAAGCCAAGGTCAGGCAAGGCTGTCCGTTATTTTCACTATAGTCCAAACAAATGCGCATGTCAATATTATAATGACATTTCAAAATACATTTAATAAAAGTTGTATGTATACAACTTTTATTTTTGTACATAGCCAATTCCTGCTGCGGACGCAATGAGTGAGATTCCCTGTCATGAATATTCCCGAGGACTCATAAACTGTTAAAAACCCCCCAAGGAATAAGTTCTTTGAAAAAACGCATTCCACTCATTATCACCGCCGCGGCCCTTCTTCTTTTTTCAGGGCTGTTTCTTTTTTTATACCTCTACAACGATACCCTCCGCTTCCGCCATCTGACAGAGGAATTATTTGCAGAGTCCTTCCGTCAGGATAGCCTCAGCCTGCACTATACTTTGGCCGATCCTTCAGACTATCTCCAGAAGCCGTCTCCGGCCACGCTCCCCCTGTATTCCAGGCAGTCCCGGCAGGAAGCGGCCGCCGTCCTGGAAAACCAGCTTCTCATTCTGCAGGAGATCAATCCGGAAAGACTGAATAAACAGGACCGTTACACCTGGTCCCTTCTTGTTCCCTATCTGGAAAATGAACTGGCGGGCGCGCACTGTGAATACTACGAGGAACCGCTCACGCCATCCTCCGGGATGCAGTCACAGCTTCCCGTCCTCCTGGCGGAGTATTCCTTCCGGACGAAAGAGGATCTGGAGGATTATCTGGAAATCCTGGAGAGCATCCCCGCATACCTGGAAAGTCTTGCCCAATACGAAAAAGAGAAAGCGAACGCAGGTATGTTTATGACGGAGTCGGATGCCAATTCCATTGTAAAACAATGCGATGCCATTATGGATCCCGCCCTGCTTTCTTCCGGGGAACATTTTCTCCAGACCACCTTTCAGGAACGCACGGAATCCCTTGTGCAGGAGGGCCTGCTGACCGGGGAGGAAATGGAATTCTACATAGCGGAAAATAACCGGATCCTGACCACGCTGGTAGCGCCGGCATATACGGCCCTGGCAGATGCCATCTTTCTTCTTTCCGGAAGCGGCACTCATCAGGGAGGTTTATGTGAACTGCCCTCCGGCGGTGCCTACTACCTCTACCTTCTCCGGCACAACACCGGCAGCTTCCGCACGCCGGAGGAAATACAGGCCATGCTTTCGGACCAGTTCCAAAGCTGCTATCAGAACCTCCAGGCTCTGGTGGAAACCTATCGGGAACAAACAGGAAGTACCTCCATCACCCTCAGTGCTATCCCGGAATTTCCTTTTGAGAATGCCCAGGAAATCCTGACCGATTTGCAGCAGCGTATCCAGACGGACTTTCCCCCGCTCAGCGGGCTTACAAATACCCTTCCCACCTGCCGCACCAAAACGGTGGCGGAATCCATGGAGGACTACACCAGCCCGGCCTTTTACCTCACTCCGCCTATTGATGATTTGGAGGATAATGTAATCTATGTCAACAACGCCTCCACTTCCCCGGGGCTTGAACTGTATACCACACTGGCGCACGAGGGCTACCCGGGCCATTTATATCAGACCGTATACAGCCAGCTTTATGAAAATTCCCAAACTGCCAATCCGGTGCGAAGCGCCTTGTTCTACGGCGGTTTTGTGGAAGGCTGGGCCTATTACGTGGAAAATATCGCCTATGGCTATGCTTCCGACGTCCTGCTTGCCGACGGGGCTCCGAATGTTACCACCCTGTTAGTGGATATTGCCTGCCTGGAACGGAACCTGCAGGTAAACCTTTATTGCCTGCTGGATCTGTCCATTCATTATTACGGCGCAACCCGCCAGGACGTATACCGTTCTCTCGCCGCCTTCGGCATTTCGGATACGGAAACTGCAGACGCCATTTACGATTATATCCGGACGGAGCCAACCACCTATCTGAAATATTATCTGGGTTACCTGGAAATACTGGCTCTGCAGGAAAAAGCAAAAGAGCTTTGGGGGCAGGATTACACCCCGCTTCGGTTCCATACCTTCCTCTTGCAGGCAGGCCCGTCGGACTTTACCAATTTGGAAAAACGGCTGGGAGAGACCCCGGTTACCAGAACTACCATTGCTTATACGAAAACGGATAAAAAGCTGGCAATGCAATAGATTATTAACCAAATAGAAAATGCCGTCAGTGACCAGGATGATAATCCATCGGTACATTGACGGCGTTCTTTCTTTTTTATTCCTGTTCCTTTTTACCAAAAGCCACAGACAACGCAGCATAATCACCTATTTGTTCCCCCAGCCTGGCGGGAACTATCCTGCAGACCTCCCGTGATGCTTTGAGTGCTTCCTTTTCTATCACTTTTTTCAGGCTGGGCAGTAACAAATGTTCACTCCGTTCGTAAATGCTCCCAAGGACAATGATCTCGGGATTCAGAATGTCAATTATGACAGAAAGTCCCATGCCCAGATAATAACCGCTTGTTTTATAGATGTCACGTGCCAGCTCATCCCCCTGTTCGGCTGCCCGGGCCACCGTTTTAGCCGTCAGCCCTTCCAGTGCATTCAATTCAGGGCACAGGGCCGGCTTAATACCTATCTGCAGTTTTTCCACCACTTTGGCTTTTGCAATCTGGGCTATCCCGCCTCCGCTGCAGAAGCCTTCAAAGGAACCGGATTTTCCGAAGCCAACAGGACCTTCTTTTTCCAGACGGATATGCCCCACTTCCCCGGCCATGTCATTTGTCCCATTGTATAACCTTCCATCCAGTATCAATCCCGCCCCCATACCTGTACCGCATGTAAGAAAAACCAGATTCCGGTACCCTCTTCCGGCACCGAACTTCCACTCGGCAAGTGCACATGCATTGGCGTCATTCTGGATCAGGGTCCTGATACGGAATTCCTCTTCCATCAACCTTACAATAGGGATATCGTTCCATCCGTACAGGTTCGGAGGATTCATAATGATACCTTTCCTGTGATCCAGCGGTCCGCCGCAGCTGATTCCCAAACCTATGGCATTCTCCGGCAAGACATGGTTTCTCCGCATTATTTCATGAACAGCATCCATAATATTTCTGATAGTAAATGCAGGTCCTTTGGCTGCTTCTGTAGGAAAGCATATTTTATCTATTATAAATCCTTTCAGGCTGTTATCCGGTATGTGTCCTTCTCCGAGTACTACGGAACATTTGGTTCCTCCTATATCCACGCCTATTGCATATTTCTCCATGATTGTTCTCCTTATCCGGATTAGCAGCATCAGTGATTCTGATTACAGTCCTGCTTTTCTGATGCATTCCATATACAAATCCTTATTAAACGGAGGCGCCCATAAAGTATAATGATTTTTATACTCTTTTCCGTCACACATCCACTCTATAAGGAAAAACTTATCATAGGCAACCGTATCTACCGAAGCTATCACGACAGAAGAATCTGCAGGAATCCTGCATTCTCCTTCATATATAACACGTTCCGATATAACGTCAGTCACTTTAAACAGAACTTGCTTTTCCGCATCACAGTCATTTATTCCATATAACTGCGCCGTGTGTCCGTCAGGTTCATCAAACATCAATGCAGTCCTGGCCTGAGAACGTTTGATATAGTAATAAGCCATTTTTTTATTATAATAGTAATCAACCACAGCATCGGAAAACTGCGGGCAGCCGTCGATCACATTCCACCATATAATTCCTGTCCTTCTCCATTTCCCGATACGGAATCTTTCTATAAAATACTTTTTGGCTTCCGCCTGGGATATCTGACTCATACACACAAAATCCTCAAGATTGTCGGGAACTTCCCCAAACAAAACTTTTATCTGATTAGCCATCAGTTCAATTCTGTAGGCGTATGTCTCGTCCTCCTTCATAGTAGGAGATGATGCATGAAGCCGCCATTCCCCGTTATCCGTATAAGGCCAAAGCCCCTCCGGTGTAATAAACTTATTTATTGACTCTGTCCCGGGACAGCCGTGATACCCGGTTTCACTTGCAAAGTGCGCAAGTGCATTCCGATAATAATCTCCCTTATAATAATCCCTTGGCCCCCATAAATGCTGTTCCGGAAGATAGGAATCGGAAGTGGAAAATTGATAGGCAGTCTCATCCATATAGGGCGAGCTGGGCAGATAATCCCTTATGTAGTCGTTCATCCGCAAAACCTGGGGTATTATTTGCCTGGTATTTCTGTTCTGATTCGGATCCAGTCTGTAATTTGTAAGCCATCCATAAGACATATCATTTTCATTATCGCCGGACCAAAGCGCCAGACAGGCATGCTGCCGAAGCCTTCTCACCTGCCATATCACTTCGTCTTCAAAATTCCTGAGAAATGCCTCGTTTTCCGGATACAGACCGCAGGCCTGCATAAAATCCTGCCACACCAAGATACCCAGTTCATCACAGCGTTCATATAAATAATCATCTTCATAATACCCGCCTCCCCAGCAGCGGATCATATTGCAGTCCAGGTCTTCAACCAGTTTCAATGAGGGTTCAATCCGTTCTTTTCCTCTTGACGGAAGTGAATCAAGGGGAACCCAGTTCGTGCCTAATATAAAAGTTTTCTTATGGTTAACAATAAAGCAGAATTCACCTTTCCCCTCTTCATCCGTCAGGCTTGTTTTCTGTAATTCCACCGTTCTGATACCAAAACGGAACTCTTTTCGGGCATAGCAGACCCCTTCTTTCATCAGCTGTACCTTAACATCATATAATTCCGGTTTTCCGGAACGCCTCGGCCACCAAAGAACAGGATTGTTTACATCTAAAGTAAAATGTCCGGCTTTAGACCACACATCCCAACTCTTGCGGAAACAAGAATCCCGGCAGCTGCCTTCCAACACAACTTCAAACCCCTGGTACGCTTCTTCATTCAAATCCAGTTCATAGAAATATTCCAACTGGGTACTGCTGTAATCGTCCTCCAGATTCCTCACAAAAAGATAGCTTTGTATAAAACGGAACTCCGGTTTTGGATAGATTACGACGGATCTCCATATACCGCCGGATAACATTCTGGGGAAAATATCCCAACCATACATATAGGGTGATTTTCTGATATTCAAACTGTCCATTTCGTATTTCAGTCCATTTTGGAATAATGGATTGTCATACTTTCTCGCTTCCAGGTTCACGGGCACAATATGTACCAGAAGCTCATTGCTCCCTTTTTTTAACAGGTCTGTTCCAATTTCAAACGAATACCCTTTCAGCATATTTTCCGTATGTGCTATAAGGATCCCGTTTAAATAAATATCTGCAATCGTATCAATTCCGTCAAACTGCAGAACATAGGTGTCACTTTCCAATTCTTCCAATTTAAATTCTTTTCCGTAAAAAAGATGATCCATTTCCCGGTCCAGAGATTTCAACAGATTTTTTCCGTAAAAGGGATCGTCAATTATCCCCGCCTTTTCCAAATCTATTTCATAATTACCCGGAACACGACCTTCAATCACCGTAATTCCACTGCTGCACAGATCTTGCAAATTACAAATATCTACTTTTTCCTTTTTATACGTTTCATTCGGACATATCCCTAATGTCCATACCCCGTCCAATACTGTTTTCCGCATTCTTTAGCCCTCTCTTCGTCAGCCTTTTATCGCTCCCTGCGTCATCCCGCTCACAAGTCTGTCAGACATGCATAGATAAACAATGAGCATCGGGATAACTGAAATAATAATACTAGATAAAAGAATTGGATAGTTTGTAAAATGGTCTCCTTTAAACTGCGAAATAAATAACTGAATAGTCTTGCTTTTTTCTTTTGTCAGAAATATTAATCCCATCATTAAATCATTCCAGGCATTTAAAAAAGTGATAATACCAATTGTAGCAATAGAAGGTTTTAACAAGGGCAGAATCACCTTATAAAACAACTGGGCGATAGACGCTCCGTCAATAACCGCGGCTTCCTCCAGCTCAAGAGGAATCGACTGCAGATATCCTGTCATAATAAAAACGGCTGTCGGTATCGCTCCGGCAATGTATATTAAAACAAGCGCCAGGGCGTTGGTAATGTGCAGCCGAGATACTGAGATATAAAGCGGAACCAGCAGGGAATGGATTGGTATCATGATTCCCATAAGCAGATACGTCATACAAAGCTTACTCAGCTTCCAACGCATCCTTGCTATAGCATAAGAAGCCATCGCCGATACCACTACCGTTACAATACACGTTATCAAAGAATATATGACACTGTTAATCAAATTTCTTAAAATACCATATTCGGTGAATACAGCTATGTAGGAATCCAAGCTGAACATCTGCGGAAGCGCCCATGGATTCCCGTATATCTCTTCCGTCGTTTTAAAGGAGGAAAGGAATATGAATAAGACAGGAAAAGCCACTGCCAATAACAGAAAGGCAAAGAAAAAATATCTCAGGATATTTATCACTTTTTTCTTCATTAAGCAATCACCCCCTGTCCTTTAATATAGTCTGAATCACCCCGGAAAAAACAAGGCAGAACAGAAAAAGAATCAAACCGATCGCACACCCATATCCATAATCCAGCTGCAAAAAAGCCTTATTATACATATGGGAAGCCATTACTTCTGTTGCATGTGCAGGCCCGCCTCCCGTCATTACATAGATAGAATCAAAAGCTTTAAAGGAACTTGTAGTTATCAATACAATGCTGACCCGCAGAACCGGTTTCATATTTGGTGTGATAATCTTTGTTGTAAGCTGCCATGAATTTGCCCCGTCGATTTTGGCGGCCTCGATCATATCGTTGGAAATAGATGTGATTCCTGTGACAAAGATCACCATATGATACCCCACCCATTGCCATGCAACGGCAATACAGACACAAACCATAGCCGTTTTGCTGTCTGCAAGCCAAAAATGGACCAGATCCTCCTGACCAATCATTTTTAAAAAGGCATTCAGCAACCCGATTTCCGGATGAAATATAAAATAAAACATCAGGGATACCGCTGTTCCGGAAATGATTGCAGGCATAAATACCGTATTTCTGACCAGTTTCTCAAACCGTTTTCCCCTTGTCAGTAAGATAGCCAGAAAGTAAGCGAGAGGAATCTGAAAAAGAACAGACAGCCCCAGGTATTGAAAGGTATTACCGATTGACCTCCTGAAAATATCATCCCTTGTAAATAGCTTGACAAAATTTCTGATTCCTACAAATCTGGCGCTGGACAGTAAATCCCAGTCAAAAAAAGACAGACCTACAGACATAATCAGAGGCACTGGTATAATTAATGTAAAAATCAGAAGCGCCGGTAATATAAAAATGGCAATCGTTTTTTTGTTACTTAACATTTTATTCATGCAGTGATCTCCCTTTATTTCCGTTGGCAACATGCCAAACGGATGCGTATACACATCCATTTGACGGCTGCCGTAAGGATACCCAATGTCTGCGGTTCCTGCCCCCATTATGAAGGCAGGTTATCCTATCATTCCCCCCAGGCATCTTCTGCATATTCCTGCAGCTTCCCAAATTCCTTCTTGGGATCTCCCCCCGTAATAACCGCCTGAGTGGTATTGTTTAATTCCTGTCCCACATCAGTACCAAGCGGATTATCCCAGGGGATAATGGAATATGCAGCACTTTCAAATGCACTCATTACCTCCGTGGCGAGCGGGCTGATTTTACTGGTGTCATAATCTACATTTTTACAGGCAATAAGGGCACCCGTTTCTGCATAAGCCGCCTGTCTTTCCGGCGAGAAAATAAAAGCTAAAAAGGCTTCCGCTACCGGCTGGTTTTTAGTACCGGAGGAAATGGCGAATCCCTCGTCAAAATTCATAAGCCAGTCATTGGCACTGCCTTTACCGCCTTCTATGGCGGGAAGATTAAATATTCCAACATCATCACCCAAGGTTTCCGCAAAACCGGGTACGGACCATGAACCGTCAATTATCATCGCGGATTCCCCGGCCTTAAATTTATTTCCCGCTTCTTCCTGAGAGATAGCCACTATTGATTCGTTAAACATTTTCCTGTTTACCATATCCTGCAGATATTGCCCTGCATTGACAAACGCTTCATTAGCGAAATCCGCCTCTTTATTAAGCACTACTTTTTCATAAAGCTCATTTCCATTGAGGCGGTTAAATATCATCATGTAAGGGATAGTTCCCGGCCAGGGATCCGAAATTCCCAACATACATGGCGTAACTCCCTTTTCGTTAAAAAGATCAGCAAGTGCTAATAATTCTTCATAAGTCTCAGGTACTTCGGCATTACACTCCTTAAAAATTTTCTTATTATAGAAAAACATTTCTCCGCTGGCAATCAATGGAATGGCATAGGCTTTTCCGTCAAAGGTGGATAAAGCCAGCGCCTTATCATTCATGATGGCTTTTGTTTCCGGATATGTATCCAGCATATGTTCAATAGGCAGTACTTTTCCTCCATCCACGAACGGCTGAAGCCTTCCGGTCAAATAGGTGCGAAATACATCAGGCGCGTTGCCCGCAGCAACTTCCGTAGTAATTTTGGTAAGATAATCTTCGCCGGATGTAATAAAAGTTGCTTCCACTTCACATCCCGGATATTTTTCTTCAAAAAGTCTTATGTTTTCTTCCATCCAGGGATACGTATGGTCATTTGTATTACTCTTATCTCCTGTCGTCCAAAATGTGATCTTTCCGCTGAGTTCAGAATTTGCAGTTTCCGTTTCCTTCTCCCCATCACCTTCTTCAGTAACGGCTTCACTTTCCTGCGCTGTTTGTTTTACAGCCGGCTCCTCCGCCGCTTTTTGTCCGCACCCTGCCAGCATGGATAACCCCAGTGTAATGACCAGAGCCGTTGATAATATTTTTTTCTTCATACTCCCTCCATCCTGCGTATTTTGTACGCTGATAACGAAACCATATTTACAATTAAATTGTAGTAAATATGGATTGTAAAGTCAATTCATTTTATTATATAAATGCACTTTCTATATAAATTACAATTTTAATACTTTATTTTTGTATATATTTTTGTATTTTATAAGATTTTTTATTTTATTTAATAAATTGTCTATACTATTGTCTTTTGTTAACACTATGCTATAATTTGAATAAAGATGTATTCTTGAAATTTTCAGAACCTATTAAGATCATGCTGTCCGGAAGCAAGGAGAAAGAAATGCAGAAAAGTTCGGGTTCAAATAATCAGGATGTAAAACAAAAAAACCGTATGCTGGTTTTAAAACTGATTACCGTAAATAAAGGAATTTCCCGTGTTGATATTGCAAAAATGACAGGTCTGTCCAAAATGACAGTGGGAAATATTGTGACAGAATTAATTGTACAGGGTATTGTTACCGAGAAAGCTCTGCCAAACAGCCTGCTTACGCAAAATAATACGGGCAATTACGGCCGAAAACCTATTATGCTCACTCTTTCTCCGGACTCTCCCTGTATATGCGGCATGCTTATAAAAAGAGAATTATGCCAAATTGTGTTAGGTGATTTAAGCGGATTTATTTTTGAACAAATTACATATGAATATTCCACGCTGCAAGACGGTGATGCATTAATTGAAATGCTTATACGGGGATTCCATATCCTTATGGCCCGGACAGAACGTTCTATTCTGGCTATAAGCATTGCTTCTCTTGGGCCGCTAAACAGTTCCGACGGCATTATTTTGAATCCCCCTTATTTTTACGGAATCGAAAACTTTCCAATTACTTCTGTCATACAAAAGCTTACGGGACTCCCCACTTTTCTGGTAAATGATGCAAATGCCGGAGCGCTTGCGGAAAAGCTATATGGTATCGGAAAAGATATTCCAAACTTTACATACCTTCATATAATGAACGGCATCGGAACCGGACTCGTGCTGAAGGACAGCCTGTATAATGGAGATACCGGCCAAAGCGGCGAAATCGGACATACCTCCATTAACTTTGCCGGTCCTCAATGCGCATGCGGGAATAAAGGGTGTCTCGATTTGTATGCCAATGTTGACAATATGAGACGAAAGATTCAGGAGTTGTCTCCTTTTTATCCCGACTCTCCTCTGGTATCCGTCAGCCACCCGACCTGGTGCGATATCGTGGACTGCGCGAATAAGAAGGACAATCTTGCCATCATCGCAATTGAAGAATTTTGTTCTTATGTTTCTTATGCCCTGATTAATACTCTCAACTTATTAAATATCGCAACCTTGATTGTGGGCTATGATTCCTCTCTTGATGGATTCATCATAGAAGATATTATTAAAAACAAGTTATCCCGTACTCTTCTTTCAGCCAATTATGATAAGATAACCGTTATACACTCCAGGTTCAACGGCGATGCTCCTTTAATCGGTTCCATTGCCTTTATTGCAGATAAAGTATTTTCACATAATCTGCCCCTCTCCCGTTAAACGCCATGAAATAAGCCTCAAAAGAGTGGATATCATAATCCATCCCTTTGAGGCTTTCACCGTTCAATTTTATTGTTTATAGAATTACTGCAATTTATCTGCCGTTCTGTATCCCCTGGAAAAATTCCAGCAGGTTCCCAAGTGATTTCTGCAGCACCATCTGCTCTTCTTCACTCAGTCCCTCCACCACCTTACGGATCATTTCTTCATGAAAGCTTTTATGGTGGGCAAAGGCCTTCTTTCCTTTCGCCGTAAGAGAGATAAGCACCACCCGCCTGTCCTCCTCACTTCTGACGCGATCCACATACCCCTTTTTCACCAGGCTGTTTACAGAAATGGTCAGGGTACCCGTAGTGACTGCCAGAGCTTTGGCCACAGAAGTCATATTCTTGGCCGCACCGGTGCCGATGGCCTCAATGACATGCATGTCGTTGGCGGTCATATCCTTGTATTCTTCCGTGCGGATGGCCTGCTCCTCAATCGCGTTGATGTTGCGGAACAGCCTCACCAACAATTCATTGAGTGTTTCATTGATATCCAACGGGGCTTCCTCCTTTGCCTGCACTATAATTTCGCTTTCCTATCCATCATTATAATTTACTCCAACTTATATTTCAATCAAAATGGTTTGATTCTCAAATTTTCCAAATAAATATCTCTCCGGCATCCTGTCCGTAACGGACAGGACGCACGCCTCACTCCACAGATTTCATGGACTCCGCCATATTGATGCCGTCCAGTTTTTTATTCATAGCCCAGTCCACGATCCCGGCAAACACAAAGGTAAGCACGATGCTGTACAGCACGCTCAGGGGTGCGATATGGACATCAAAGGCAATCATGTCAATATCAATATTATACATGACGAATTGATGGAGATACTTTCCCATGATCAGCCCCACGCCGGCGCCGATTCCCGTAAGCACCAGATTTTCACGGAATACATAGCTGGCAGTTTCCCTGCGGTAAAAGCCCAGAACCTTGATAGTGGCGATTTCCCGCAGCCTTTCCGTAATGTTGATGTTAGTCAGGTTATACAGAACAATGAAGGCGAGGGATCCCGCGCAGCCGATAATCAGCAGAACCACGTAATCCAGGCTCTTCATCATACTGCTGAAACGTACCTTCATATCGTCATTGATAGTAACGGAGGCCACGCCGTCACAATTCATAATGGCGGCGGATACGCTGTGGACATCCTTCTCTTCCTTCACATTAATATAAGCGCTTTTATATTCCGGCTCCTTTCCGATCTGATCCGTCCAGGTTTCAGGGCTGATATATGCATAGTTGTACACATAATTCTCACTGATGCCCGAAACCTTCAGATCCAGGGTGTTCCTGTCGTCATCCTGGATGGTTACCGTATCTCCGATTTTTGCATCACATTTATCTGCCAGCTTCTCCGTCAGCACCACTTCCCCCTTCCCGGGGTAGGCAACCGGTTCCTCCCGGGTAGTATGCAGGTTCAGATAATAACCGATTTCCTCCGCCTTTTCCGGCACTACCAGGGTAAGGGATTTGGATTTGTCCCCCCTGGTCAAATCCGCGCTCTCCTCAAAGGCCAGCATAAATTCCCGGGCATTTTCCGCCATCACCTCTTCAAACTCTCTGCCGTCCATTTCCTGCCAGGGATCACTGAAAATGACACTCATATCATTTATCTGGATTTCATCAAACTGGTTGTAGGTAATGCTCTTGATAGAATCCTTGACACCAAAACCGGTAAGCAGCAGGGCCGTGCATCCCCCGATGCCGAAAACCATCATGAAGAAACGCTGCTTGTAACGGAAAATATTTCTGGCGGATACCTTTAGCAGGAATTTCATATGGTTCCATAAAAAAGGGATCCGTTCCAGGATAATCCGTTTGCCGCTTTTGGGGGCCTTGGGACGCATCAGTTCAGCCGCAACACTGGTCAGTTCATAACGGCAGGTGGCTATCGTGGTTCCCATGGAACATATAATCGATACGGCCAGGGAAATAACGCCCAGCTTCCAGTCCAGAATAACCCGAATATCCCCCAAACGGTACATCATCCGGTATGCACTCCAGATAACCATAGGGAATACATAAGAACCAAGGAGGAATCCGATACCGCACCCCAGTACGGCGGCGCTTCCTGAATAGAAGAGGTATTTGCCCATAATGGTAGCCTCCCCATAGCCCAGAGCCTTCAGAATACCGATCTGCGTCCTCTGTTCCTCCACCATTCTAGTCATCGTGGTAATACAAACCAATGCCGCCACCAGGAAAAAGAAAATAGGAAACACATTGGCAATCCCTTCCACGATATCCGAGTCGCTTTCAAAACAGGCATACCCAATATTTTTATCCCGGCCTAACACGTAGGTTTCCGGTGTTTTCAGATCCGCCAGTTCTTCCCTGGCATCCTCCAGTTCCTTTCTGGCATCGGCCGTCTCCTCCTCCAGCTTCTGCCGGTTTTCCTCATATTCCTCCCAGCCGTCCGCCAGTTCCTGTTCGGCGTCCGCCAGCTCTTTTTCCGCATCCGCAAGCTTCTTTTCTTCCCGCGTTATCTTGTTTTCCGCCGCCTCCAGCTGCCGGCTTCCCATATTGGCCTGGGCAAGCCCGGCTTCTACCTGCGTTTTCTTTCCCTTTACCTGGGCTTCCTTCAGATTCAGGCCGGTTTCGTACGCATCCTTTTCGTCCCCCTCCATGTCGGATGCTTCGATTCTCTTTTCCTCCAGCTGATCCAGACCGTCCGCTATTTCTGTCTTTCCATCCTGCAGTTCAGACAGGGAATCCGCCAGTTCCTGTCTGTTTTCTTCGATTTCTGCCCTGGCATCGGCGATTTCCTGCCGGCCGTCCGCAATTTCCTGCCTGGCATCCTCTATTTCCTTTTCCCCGTCCAAAAGCTCTTCCCTGGCATCTGCAAGCTTTTCTTCCGCTTCGGCCACTTGCTCTTCCAGTTCCCGTTCCCCGTCCGCAATCTGCCACTGCGCGTCTTCCTTAAGCCTAACATACCGTGCCTGTGCCACTTCCTCACAAAGAGGCTCCGCCCAGTCAAGGCAATCATCTATATAATCCTTATATTCCTGGCTGTAGAGAGGAAACTTATCCGTCAGCCTTACAAAGATTTCCGTATAAGCATCCGTATCAAATCCGTCCTCCGGTATGTATATATATCCCTTCAGCTTGCCGTTTCCGAGCGCCGTGGATCCCCTTTCGTAATTTATGTAATAGGAAGCGTCGCAGATCCCCACAATCTTGTATTCCTTATAGGCCAGCATATCCATGGTATCTTCTTCATTGTTCTCCGATACCCGGATCGTTGTACCGATTTCCTTCCGGGAAAAACTCAGGCTGTCCACAACACATTCATCCGGCGCTGTGGGCATCCGCCCTTCCTGCACCACCACATGGTTCTGTATCCACAGCAGGGAATGTGCCCGCAGCACACTTTCCGAACCTTCCTCGTCCAGAGCCAGAAAATCCGTATACACCGATCCTTCCGCTATCTCCACGCCTTCCCGGCTGTTGATCGCTTTCACATCCTGTTCGTCAAAGCCCACCGTGGACAGCAGACGCAGATCGTACAGGTTATTATCCTCCAGATATTCCCCGCCCGCCTTAAGCATGGCCGGCTTTGTCACCTTTAATCCCGTAAAAAAGCCAACCCCAAGCGCCACGATAGCCAAAATCGCCATGTAACGCCCCAGGCTTTCTCTGATTTCCCGTAAAGTTGTCTTTAATATGGTGGATTTCATTACATCCCTCTCCCGGCTGAAACGCTTTTCCATAACGGTACCGTGCCTTCACCGTTACGCTTTCCCCACTGCTACCATTCTATCTCTTCCACAGGAGTGATGCGGGTATTCATTTCCATGCTTCGTATCGTGCCGCTCTTTACCCGTATAATCCGATCCGCCATGGCTGTGATTGCCTGGTTATGGGTAATCACCACCACCGTCATCCCTGTCTCCCGGCAGGTATCCTGCAGCAGCTTCAGCACCGCTTTCCCCGTATTATAATCCAGCGCCCCGGTAGGCTCGTCGCACAACAGCAGCTTGGGATTTTTGGCAAGGGCCCTGGCTATCGCCACACGCTGCTGCTCTCCTCCCGAAAGCTGGGCCGGGAAATTGGACATTCTTTCATCCAATCCTACCTTTTTCAGTGTTTCCGCCGCATCCAGGGGATTCCTGGATATCTGGGATGCCAGCTCCACATTTTCAAGAGCCGTCAGATTCTGTATCAGATTATAGAATTGGAAAACAAAACCTATATCATATCTCCGGTAAGAAGTCAGCTGCCTCTGGTTATAGGCAGATATTTCCTTTCCATCCAGAATAACCTGCCCCTCGGAAAGCGTATCCATACCTCCCAATATATTCAGTATGGTCGTTTTTCCGGCGCCGGAAGCTCCCACGATTACGCAGAACTCCCCTTCCTGGATTTCAAAATTAACATCCCGCAGGGCATGGATTTCCACTTCACCCATATGATAAACCTTTTTTACATTTTTAAATTCTACAAAAGCCATAAATCCACCGCCTTTTTCCAAACAACCTCTAATCCCGTTCTTCGATCATGCTTTCCACATATCCCCTGTCCCAGAGAAGAATTTTTAATTTTCCTGCTGCCACCACCGCCGCCGAGGTAAAATACTGGTTTGTCATAACCGCTCCCACCATCCTGTCATAATAATCCCGGCCCGCATACGCTTCCTGCACCGCTTTCACGCCGATGGGTGCATTATAACACTTGCACTGCACCGCGTAGGTTACCCCGTCCTTTTCCGCAAGAATATCCACGCCGTAATCCCCGCTGCCTCTGGTGACCTCAACATCCAAAAACCCCTTTTTCCGCAGCAGATCCGCGCAGAAATATTCAAAATCGTGCCCTTCCATTTCGTCCATAAGCAGGGTCCGTCTTCTGTGCCCCCACCGCCGGGACACCAGAAATGCTGCAAAAACCAATACCGCCAGCCCCGCTGCCGACATCACACTGATAAAAATAACCGATGACTGAACCATATTCTAAAACTCCGTTTTAAGTAATAAATAACAAAAGGAACCAGACCGGCTGTCTTACCGGCGCCGGTTCTGATTCCCCTCCTTTACATAATACACTTTTTTTCCCTGATTTCCTAGATATAATTTACCAAATCTCTTTTGTCATTGGAATATTTATACGCATTATCCCTGGAGATCATTCCAACAGAAACAAGGCGGGCCAAATCCCCGTTCAGCGTATGCATACCGTTTGCCGCACCCGACTGCATAATGGTAGACATCTGATGCCCTTTGCTTTCCCGGATCAGATTCATAACCGCATCCGTTCCCGTAAGCATCTCCGTTGCCGCGGTCCGTCCCCTTCCGTCTGCCGTAGGAATCAGACATTGTGTGACAATTCCTTTCAGCACACCGGAAAGCTGGATGCGCACCTGGTTCTGGCTGGACGCCGGACAGGCGTCAATAATACGATCAATCGTCTGTGCCGCCCCTGTTGTATGAAGGGTGGAAAGTACCAGATGCCCGGTTTCCGCCGCCGTCAATGCCGCTGATATTGTTTCATAATCCCTCATTTCCCCTACCAGAATGATATCCGGATCCTCTCGCAATGCGGAACGCAGGGCGGCGGCAAAGGAAGAAACATCCCTCCCCACCTCTCTCTGATGGATCAGCGCCTGTTTTCTTTCATAGACATATTCAATGGGATCCTCTATTGTAATGATATGCTCCGGCCTGGAAGCATTCACATAATCGATCATAGCCGCCAGAGTCGTGGACTTACCGCTTCCCGTAGGCCCCGTAACCAGAACCAGGCCTCTCGGCTCATTTGCCAGCTGTTTCAGTATGGGCGGGAGCTGAAGTTCCTCTATAGTAGGGATGCGGTCATTGAGCAGGCGGATGGTACAGGCCAGCTTTCCCTGCTGTCGGAAAATATTCACACGCTCCCTGCCTCCGTCCGGGGACTGAATGGCAAAATCCACATCCTTTCCTTCCGAAAACTCCTTTTGCAGCCATACGTCCGGCATCTGGAGAATCATCTGCCGGGTTTCTTCCTCACCCGGCTGTATGGGGGCAAATTCCAGCCTTCCCTTTACTCTTATCAGCATAGGAAGCCCTTCCGATAAATGAATGTCCGAACAGCCGGTCTGCCTCCCCATAGCTATGATTGTATGAATATCCATAAATGACTCCTTCCGGGTTGCCCTCTGCTCCGATTGCCCTACGCATAATAGGCAACCTTCATCAGCTCTTCCATGGTGGTCACTCCCGCTTCCACCAGATCCACACCACATTCCTTCAGGGTACGCATCCCCTGCCTGTCTATCGCATAGTCCTTTACTTCCTCCATAGTTGCCCTGCGGGATATCATTTCCCGGATTGCCCTGTCAATGGTAAGGATTTCATGGATGGCGGTACGGCCCTTATAACCCGTATGATTACAATACCGGCAGCCTTTGGGGCGCATCACCCTGGGGATATCCCGCTCCAGGAATTCCTGTTCTTCTTCCGTAGGCGCTTCCGCCTGGGCGCAATAAGGACATACCTTACGCATCAGACGCTGCGCCACCACCCCTACCAGGGAATTGGCTATCATATAGGATTCCAGTCCCATATCCACCAGACGGATGACCGAGGATACAGAATCATTGGTATGCAGCGTGGAAAAAACAAGATGCCCGGTAATCGCGGCCCGCACGGATATGGAAGCCGTCTCCGCATCACGGGTCTCACCTACCATGATAATATCCGGATCCTGACGCAGAAGGGCGCGCAGACCGGATTCAAAGGTAACACCTGCCAGAACATTTACCTGCATCTGGTTAATTCGGGGTACATTTTTCTCCACCGGATCCTCAATGGTGGAGATATTCACCTGCTTTTCCGAAAGTTCTTCAAGTATCATATACAACGTCGTGGATTTTCCGCTTCCTGTAGGACCCGTAAGATAAATAATCCCGTTGGGGGAACGGAGAAGCCTGCGGAATTTCTGATAATCCTCCTCTTTCATTCCGAAAGAAGCCGGATGATCGATTACCGAATTTCCCGTGAGCAGACGAAGTACCGCCTTTTCCCCAAAAACCGTAGGAATGACGGAAACACGGATATTTATCATCTCCCCCTTTACCTGGATCCTGAAATGCCCGTCCTGAGGAGCGCGCCTTTCCGCAATATCCAGATCGGATAAAATCTTGATACGGGCGATCAGGGAAGCATGAAGCTGTTTCTGCAGAGTTACATATTCGGTTATCGTACCATCCAGACGCATACGCACGGTAGTTTTATGTTCAAAAGGTTCAATGTGGATATCACTGGCGTTGGTATTAACCGCTCTCTCTATCAGTGTGTTCAGAAGGTTTATGACAGGGGTGTCATCATCCGCATCCTCAATCTGAAGCTCTTCCACCATATCTTCGCTGCTGGTATTTGCTTTATTAGCCGCCATTTTAGCGGATACTTCCGAATAATAATAAGAAATGGCATTTTCCAGCGCATACTTTTCACACAGCTGGATCTCTATCTGCATTCCCGTTATCTGACGGATATCCTCGATCCCGTAATAGTTCAGCGGGTCATTGGTAAGCACCATAAGGCGATCCCCATTCTTACCCACCGCAAGCATAAGATACTTTTCCGCCAGCTGTCTGGGTATCAGTCCCACCGCATCAATATCCACCGATATGGAGGATATATCCGTAGTCTGCAGAGCCAGTTTGGCGGCAAGAGCCTCTACCTTCTGCCCTTCCGTGATAAAATGCAGAGCAATGAGGGCATCCCCGATTCTCATTCCCGGATTCTGCTTCTGGTATTCCACTGCCTTTTCTATCTGTTCTTCGGTTACATATCCCGCTTCCTTCAAAAGCTGGCCCAGGCGGATATTCTTTATTGATGCTATTTCCATTTCACTTGTCCCTTTTATACATGTAGATTTCCATCTGAAGCTGGAGGGTATCGTCGGCAGAAGAAATATACTCGCCCATTTCATCCCGTAAACTGTTGATTTCTCTTCCCCAGGCAGCGCCTGTGATCCGGATAGCCGGATAATCCTCCGATATTTCGTCCGCCATTTGTTCCATTACCATGCGATCGCCTTTTACTATAAGTTCTGCCTGCGCAGCATATATTCCATAGAAGGAAGAAGCTGTTGCCTGTGTGCTGTCTGTTTGTTCCTCCTCCCCCTGTGTGGCGGCCCGGGAAAGTGCGTCTTCCAATGCCGCCTGCGACGCATAAAAAGGCTCCAGAATCATTTCACTCTCCGGCATTTGAATCGTCAGCTGCTTGGGATCTAATCCCCATTTTAACACAATCTCTGTCAGAAGCTTGTCGATCTCCTGACTTTTCATCACAGGATAGAACTCCTTTGCAGCGGCGTCAAGCTCCTCTTCTGTTTTCTCTACATTTGCTTCCACAGAAGATAAAAGCATCAGCTTCTGCTGGGTACGCAACTGGATATCTTCCTGCATCACCAGTTCATCCTTTAATGCAGCGTCCGTTTCCGCCAAAGGGCGTATGATAAAAAAACCAAATACCACAACAATAACAAATACTGCCATAAACAGAAGAAGCTTTTTGTCTCTCTCCGTAATTTCCGTTGTTATCTTCACGTTGCACTCCTCCTATTTACCGGCACCCTCCGAAAGGTAGCAGATTAGGTTTATTGTCCACATTCCTCTTTCTTCCGACCACGTATATCCTGTGTAATACAGTTTTTCAAAAATATCCTTTTCTTCCAACCTATCAATAAAATGATTGATATCCTCAACCTTCGGTGCAGCAGTATCCACAGTTAAGATACCGGCAGCCGCATCAAAACTCTGAACGTCAATCACCACCTGCCCCAAAGAACAGCTTTCTATTTCCATACGAATGGAGCTATGGAAGGATGGATAGGATTCTATATTCTTTTTGGCACGTTCCAGAGATGCTTTCAAAGTCTGGTTCCACATCAGTTCATTTTCCAGCTCATCATATTTCGCACTTTGTTCCAGTACCGCAGGATCCTCATTATAAGCCCTTACCTCCTGAAGCTTCTTTTGTGTTATCAGGCAATTAACCATAAAAAATGCAGTAATAGACAAAACGATCACTAAAAGAAGCAATACCGGAATCAACTGTTTTATCAGACTATGCCGTTTCCTATAGCTCTCCGAACTTTTTTTATAACGATAATACAGATTGCTTTCCTTTTCCAGTTTAAATAGCCCGCTGACTGCAAAAAGGAAATTATCTACAGAACCCTCTGAAAATTGTAATACCTTTTCATCCTCCAGACGCTCCGCCGTGAGATTGGGATCCATCTGCGCCAGAGTCTGGGCACATACTTGTATATCCGTATCCGGAAATCCGGCCCAAAAAATATCAGTCACAGAATTCTCAAGCTTCTGCGCGGATGCAAACTGAAGGATTCCGCTGATATTTCTTGCCACCTCCATACCATAACTTTCCGTACCATGCTCACTGAACGTCCGGCTTACACTTGAATAGCAATATACTCCCTTATCCAGTAAAATACTGGTAAGATTATCCCCATCCTGCAGCTGGACTACACAGGTTTTCCCTTTAACAAGCTCCATCTGATGAAGCACCGATACCACACATCCAAGCGCCGCCTGCACAGAAGTTATTTGTATTCCCACAGATGCAAACAGTTTTCTATAGGAATCCAGGAAATTTCTTTCCATACGGGTAGCAAAGACTTCCCTCATTCCTTTTCCATTATTCGTATCTATCTGAAAATATCCATAAACGCTTTCAGAAACGTTATCCATCCCGGGGAATTCCCTCTGAATATAGTTTAATGTTTTCACTGTATTCATTAATGGAATTACCAAAGTTTTTGACATAAACTGAGAGCTGTGCAGTACCAGGCAAACATCCCTGGAAGGAAGCTTATTATCCCTCCAAAACTGTTTCAAATGGGCCCCCAGCTCTTCTTCTCCCGTAATAACACCATTGATAATACTTCCCTCCGGCGCCTCGGTTTCATACAGCCTTTTTACTATTATTGAATGCTTCTTCGGATTTCCAACCGCTACCTGTATCTTACGGTTAGACATATATACACAGGTCTGCATGCAAGTTCTGTCCTTTCTGTTAATACCCGGAATTACTTATTGCATCATAAGAACCATAAATAGGCATCAGTACCGAAACCATAATAAAACCTACTATAATCGCCATTACTACAATCAGCACCGGTTCCAGTGAAGCCACCATTTTGTCTATAGCCATATTTGACTCATATTCCATCGAATCAGCAATGGAATTCAGCATCGTATCAAGGCTTCCCGTCTCTTCCCCTACCTTTACAGCAGAAGTCAGCTTTTTTGTAAACCCGTCTATCCCGTCCAATGCATCCGACAAGTTCCCTCCCGTCCGCACTTTGGCAACCGCTGTATCAAACTGGCTGTCTATATAAGTGTTACCTATTGTCTTTCTGCCGATTTGAAGAGCCTGAACAATAGGAATACCGGATGAATATAAAGAACTGATAGTTCTGGCAAACCGGGCCGTGTAGATAATCTTTAAAAGCTTTCCGAATACAGGCAGCTTAATCCTCATTTTATCCAATTGAAGCTTTACAGCTGGCAAATGACAGATAAGTATTATTGCAGGAATCATAAAGGCAAGAATAATTAACAAAATAATCCAATGATCCTTTACTCCGTCACTCATAAAAAATAATATCTTTGTAGGTATGGGCAATTCTTCCATCTGATCAAAAAGATCCTGAAATTGAGGAAGGATATAGCCCAACATAAAAATCACTACTACTACAATAATACCACTGAGAATTTTGGGATACAGTGTGGAATTACTGATTTTAGTGTTCATACGAAACTGCCTGTCATAAAAATCTGCCATACGCATGGCAGTCACATCCAGGTTACCTGCCGTTTCAGCCGAACGGAACATATTAATCAAAAGTTCGGGAAAGGCATCCCCTTGTTCCTCCATAGCATCTGAAAGTGCTGTCCCCTGTCTCACCTGCCGCAGTAGATTTTCATATACCGTTTTCTCATTTATTTTATTTGTCTCATCCTGAGCCACAATATTCAGCGCCCTTACAAGGGACACCCCGGAAGAAGAAAGCGTTCCTATCTGCCTGCAAAAGTCAGACAGATATTTCGCCTTAATCCTGTGCAGTCTTTTTGTTTCTTCATCCCGCTTGGCACTTATCAGATATTTATTTTCATTCCGAAGTTTCTGATGCAAATCATTTTCATCAGCTGCCTGCAAAAACCCCGACACAATTTTTCCGTTTTCCTCTTTAGCTTTATAGCTGTACTTAGGCATATTGTTCCCTTTCGTGCCTTTTTCTTCAGTATAGAAATCCCAGATACCAGTTTAATACCCACTCTCCCACAAACAATGCCGCAGCCATGCCCACACATAAAAATGGCCCGAAAGCAAAGTGCTCCTTGCCGCTCTTTTTCCGTACCGCCAACAGCCAAATTCCGTACAGACCGCCCGTTAAAACTGCAAACGCCAAAGATAGCAGGCACAGCTTCACCCCGAGAAATAGCCCGCAGCCAGCCATTAACTTAATATCCCCGCCTCCAAAAGCACCCGGTACTGCCAAAGTAAGCAGCAGCAGCGGTACACTCACCACGAATATACCAATAAACCTGGAAAACACACTCGTTGCCGGTATCGTAAATACAGACAGAATACCTAATACAAAAGCCGCCGCCACAAATAAATCAGGAATTTCCATGGTAATCCAGTCCACGCCTCCCACTACAAACAGGAGGCCGCAAAACAAGATAACTGTTATCACAGACATCGGATTCAAAAAATATTTTGCCGCGGCCAACGCCGTTATTCCTCCCAGAATACCACTTCCTGCATAGCGGAACTGAAATCCATTTCTGAAAAAAGCTCTGTACCCTTCCGAAAATCCCACGTTCCGGGATACCAGATAAATTATCCCGGTTAAAAGATAAAAAAAGCAGGCCCCCGCCACAAATACCAGTATGTACATAAAAACACGTCCTGTAAGCAGCATTCCAAGCCCCCGCATTCCCGGTCTCTCAAACAAACCATCTCTTTGCCTATTATAGATTATCCGCAGTAAAGAGACAACACATATTTCCCGACAAACCGGATGTATCCCCTATGTATCTGCAATTATTTTCCCAAATCAAAGACCCCGCTGCAAGCAACGGGGTATCAAACTTGTAGCGCTACAGAGCAGCGGGGTATTTGACCCTCGCGGCAGTCGCCAAATATCCATGCCAGCATGGCTATTTGGCTCGTTGCTCGCAGGAATAAACTTCCTGCCCGGATATCATGATGATACCGGGCAGAAAAACTGTCTTGTTTCTTTATTTATGATAAGGCATACTCATCACTGCCTATTCCTTACCCAAAGCCACTACCTCTTTTAACCGGTAGATATTCCATTCCGGCTCATCTCTTTTGTCATCGTACTCATAAACAGCTAAAAAAGAATCTGTCTGGTAAAAAAATTTCCCCGGCAGCCCTTTTGAGGTATTCCAATATACCAGTGTTATCTCACCTTCTGCACCGGAAAGCTGCTTGATTTCTTTAATGGTATCCTCAGCCATACCGTAAGGCTCGCCGGGCTGATAGATATTGCGATCCTGACCATAGTACTGAATCGACAGGAGGCGCATGGCCAACTGAATGTTTTTGGTGTCCATGAGGATTAATCGGGAACGGGTGTGTATTTCATAGTAGTTAACGGCTGGAATTAGCACCATTATTATTACAAATAATATACTAATAGCATAAATAAAATATCTAACAAAACTATGAGTCAACGCATTTCTAATTTTACCCATCTTTTAATTAATCCTACTCAATTATTACGCCATTAAAATCCTTAGCTTCTCCCCAACCGGTATATTTTGTATATGTCACATATTTGCCGTTTTCTATATATAACATAGCTTCTATTTCACCAGTTTTTGGATTTATAAAGTTTCCGAAACCCTGTTCTTCGAAAACCGTATCTACATCTGCATTACCGCTCAAAACCATAATAGCCTTGGCACCTACCGGAATATCTGAAATATCATCATTCGTCCAGCCCATTTTTCTCTCATAGGTCATTACTATAATTTCCAAATTAGCATCAGGCTTACTATACTCCAAAAGTAACTCTGCTTGTAACGCTTTATATGTGCTTGTTGCATTTACAAGGAGTTGTTTATCTTTAGCTTTTTCAATATATCTAAACATGCCTGGTATAAGTATAGCTAATAGAATGCCTAGTATAACTATTGTAACTATCATTTCGATTAAGGTGAAGCCATATTTTAAATAATTTTTCTTTTCTTTCACATTAGGCTCCAATAATAGTTATTCTTAAGACCTTTAATTTGTTATTGTAGTAGGTTCCAGCCAAGCGCCATCTTTCATTTCAACTGACTTTTTACCGAGAGTATAAGTCATAGCTTGTATACTTCCCTTATCATCAATAGCCGTAACCGTTGCAGTTCCATTTTTAGGAATATCTATAGTTACAGTATCACCTGAACCTGGAACAGCAACCGCAACTCCATTTGCATCGTATTGATAAGTTCGTTTAAAGGTATCCTGTACATCATTAACAGAAATACCGTTTCTACCATATACTTCCTGAGCTGCCATTTGAATATCCAAATATGCAGTTCTTGCATCAACAAGCAACTGTTTGTCTTTCGCTTTATCAATATACTTAAACATACCAGGGACTAATATCGCCAGCAAAATACCAATAATAACAATAACAACAATCATTTCGACCAGCGTAAATCCCTTTTTATCTTTTTTCAATCTTTCCATCAACTTCATAATCAAACCCTTCTTTTCTTCATATTTTTATGTATTACTCAAAACCTATCTACCTGCAGAATCTGTATTCCCATGCCTTTATCATAATATATCTGGCATATTGCGTACAATCCTCCTAAGGCAGTTATTACGGATATCCCATATCCGTTCCCTGTTTTCTGCCTCCTTCGCTCATAATCTATGGATTTTCCAAACCCGTTACCAATAAGTTTCCGTACTGTGGATATTCTCATATTATGAATGAAGGTATCAGTAATTGGTTCTATCCTGCTGTTTTCTTTAATATACCGGTCATTACATATAAGAATCCTAGTATCATTAATATAAGCTTTTCGACATTACTTGTCAACATTTCCTGTTTTTTTCTACAAATATACGAAATATTATTAATGTTTTATAAATTTAGCACTTTAATTGGCATAATTAACACTTTACTGTTTATTAATATTCATTTTTAACAACATTAATGTCACCAGCATCCATATTACGGCACTTCACCACCCGGCTAATTGTTTGAGGGCTGTAATGTGTTTTGGAATTTTCCAAAGTAACTGTAATGCGGATTATATTTTTATCCTCTTCTACCTTTTCTATTTTCAGCTCTGTCAATTGGGTTCCCATGTATGACGGCTTTCCATAGTACCAATTGGTGTACTCTATACTATCTGCAGCTGTTGTACCTGTTTCGGGGTCCACTGTTTTTGTGCAATAACGCAGAAGGAGCATTTCATCCATAATCCCGCTCTCGTCCAAACCGGCTCGCTCCGTTTCGGGCAGTATATCCCCCAACATCCCCACAGACACTTGTATGCCTTCTTCATTCAGGAACACAGCGCTGTCATGCCTGCTGCCGTCCGGATCCTGATGCTGCCGGATATACAAGGCATATTTTTTTTCTTCATCCGCTGCGCTTTCCTCCAAAGGAGTAAATTTCCTGCCCTGTCCGTCTGCAATTTCTCCTGTAGCCTTTGTCAAGAGGATATCCGCTACATTCTGGGCTGTGGAAATACTTTTTACCCTTGCAAATACATGCATGAAAGAAGACATGACAGCAGTGGCGGATACCATAAAGATTCCGATGAGGACGAAGGTAACTATCAGTTCTATAAGCGTATAGCCTTTTTTATTCCGCAGTTTTTTCCAAATCCCCATTTTCTTCAGTCCTTATCAAAATAGTAATACTCGTAGCTGATACCATCTTCCGTATATGTTTTGGCATATCCCCGGGAATTGTTTATCCGTAATTCCATACCGCTCCCTTTTATGGGAACAAGCGTATAGTTCTGGGATACCAGGCTCCCCTTCTCCCCTGTTTTATAATATTCCTCCACGGCATTCTCAATTACCTTCCTTTTTGCCCCGGATTCATTGATCAGTTTCAGGGAAACTGTTGTGGAGGTGGTCATCATCAGAATACCCAGCATAAGGATAGAAAAAGCTACTACTACAGATACAATAGAGGTACCCTTTGTATCCGCTACCGCTTTTTTGTATCTTATTATGATTTTACAAATATCCATTTTGTAGCCTCCTCCTTTATAACAAGAAGCTTATATTTTTGCCGGATGTGGTAGCTGTCATTTCCTTTGCTGCAGGTAACTGTCGTATAAAGAAACAGATCGCCATATTTTAATGCTTCCTCTGACTTCTCTTTCCTGTTATTCCATTCATCCGCATCCAAACCGGTTTCATTACCATAATAAACCGTTATGGTAATATCATATCCGCGTATGGTATCTTTTACCGCTTTCCCATTATCAAACTGGGGCTGGAATTCCCATACCATGCCTTCCTTCCCTGTATACCAGCAGAAATCAAAAGATGTGTCGCTGAGAAGTAAATTTTTCATATCTTCCTGGAATTGGGTAACCCGCGCAGTATCCGTCAAATCCTTTGCCATCATTTCGCTGAAGCTTTCCGCAGCGATGCGGCAGCGGGTAAGGGCGGCATTTTTCTTCAGGGATCCAGTTACTGCGGATACAGACAGAAGGAGGGCAAGGGAAAGCGCCGTGAAAAGAAACATGAGGCAAACCACAACTATCATGGCATCTCCCTTTTTATTTATCCGTTTGCTCCCGTCACTCCTCTTTCTTTTCTTATCCCACATGGCCCGGCTCCTCCTTCTTTATTCCGTCTGCCGGCCTGGTTCCGTTCCCGGCATAGGAGCCGGGGAGAGCCGCAGTTTGTGTATATATCTGCGGTTTCGGTTCTTCCCCCCGGGGCTCTGTCTGGTGATCGTACTCCATACGGCCTTCAGGATCCGTATGGCTCCGGGATTCCGTATGACTTTGGGACTCCGTATAACTCTGGGACTCTGTCTGACTTTCATACTCTGTCCGGTTCTGGGACTCTGACTCACTTTCAGGCGCCGTATGGCTTTCTGTAGATGCTTCCGTTTCGGTGCCGGTTTCGGTGCCAGTGTCGGTTTCGGTGCCGGTTTCCGTTTCTTTTTCCGGAACCGTTCCTGTGCTTGTATGGGACTCGGATTCCTGTTCTTCCTCCATGCCGGTTTCAGTCTCGATTGAGTTGTCCGATACAGAATCCGTTTTTTCTTTAGCAGGCAGGCTGTTACCCGATAAGGTGTTTTTTCCATTGACAAAAGCTGTCGTAGTATCGTCTTTACGAAGTATTACCGGAACTTTGCCGTCTTGTACTGTAAATATTGGTTTACCGCCAAGTTCACCGCTATTCCATGATCCTAGAATTTCATCCAACGTTTTGTCGGTTTCCCCCTTTTCCCATGACAGTGATTCCGGTTTATCCTGCTCCCCTGTACGAACAAAAAACACTGTGTCTGAATTCACACAGGCACTGTCTGCCCCGAAGGTTTGTTGTACGGAAATCGCCGAAGTAAACAAATATTGGAATTCCTCCCCTTCCTTTGTACCATAAACTTTGCTGATATCCGGCAGGATAAGGCTGCACCTGAATATATTTACTCCATCCTTTTTATCATTAACAATCCTGAGTCTGGCCGAATGCTTTGACGCAGTATTCTCCCACGGCCATGCAGCATCGAAGCAAATAGAATCCAGGTTTCCTTCGTAGATATTATCCTGTTGTTCTTGCATGATTATCTCCGTATTGCCTACTTTAACCACAGGTACTTTTCCTTCCGCAAAATCTACGGAAACCTTATGGCTATTCCCTGATAAATCTTTGATTTCAATGAGGCAGGTCCCTTCCTCATATTTCCAATCCCACACGAATGTTTCCCTGTAAGCAGAATGCACTCCGATATTCTCTTCCGTATCTTCTCTCACTAGCGAAGCAACATTCGGTTTCACTTTCGGAAGCTTCACAATCTGATAACCGGACCAAACGGAACTGATGCTTTCCTCCTGCGTAGCCCTGTACCGGATAACCAGATATTTCCCGGCAAGCTCTGTACTCCAGCCTGTTAAATTGTCTTTATTTAATGCAAACGCAACCGTACCCGATGATGCCGGCGATACTACAACACATAGCTGATCCGTATTCGGCGCCAGCGGCTGGGCAGTTATTACTCCGCTCTCATCCAGGAAATCGGGATTTATGGTTCCGTCTGTCATAATAAAATCATTTCCTTCATAGCTTTCAGCATAAACGGCAGCTTCCAGTTTATACTCACCGGAAAGTCCACTGCCCTGAAGGACATATTCCATGGAAAGCTTATCAAAAGCGTCCTCTGGATATTTGGATCCGTCGGTAATCTTTCCGCCGTTTTCATCTGTCAGATCCGTTTTTATATCTGCGGGCAATTCCAGGCGCACAGGTATCTTCACCCTGTAATGCCGGCCTTCTGTGGAATCGCGGTATACCTCATTTCCATCCGTGGCTATTGCATTGACATACAGTTCCACTTCCCAGCCGCTGAAAGGTTCCAGGCTAAAGTTTTCTTCTTTGTTTTCACTATAATTTTTATCATAGCTTGGGTCATAAGGTTCTATTGCTTTTTTTCTTACGGAAAGAGATACTTTATAGCCTGTAAGTTTTCCTGAAGCATCGTTGAGGGTCTCCACAGAAGCATCTCCATAAGCCTTTTTCAGCTTCTCCTCCAGCTCCTGCGCCTCTTTCTCTTCCTCCTCCCCGCAGGAAACCTGGGCATACAGCCTGTATTCCTTCAGATAGCTGCGCTGCGGTTCTTCTAATATACGGTTCCAGTAAATATCGTAATTCAGTTCGTCCTGTGACGTAAGCTGTACGGTTCCCCAGGTAATCACGGGAAGCTTCCTGTAATATTCCCTTACGGATTTACTGTACAGTTTATCAACTACCTGCCTTGTCCCGCCAAAAGAATCCGTTATCTCCTTTTGGATCCCCAGTCTGGTAACCTCCAGCCGCACGGTCTTATAGTTATCCTCCCAGCCGGACCCGGTTATGGTAAGGCTTGTCTGTTCTGTTTCCTTCAGGCTTTCCAGACAAACCTCACTGTTATCTTCCCGGATGCCCATCAGTTTTACCTGATATCCGGCACCGCCGTCTCTTTGTCTGCCGTCCCAGCGGAAGGTTGTTGTATCACCGTTTTGTTCGTATTCCTCCGAAATAACCGGAGCAGGCTGTTTTAAGTCATTTAACTTAATGGTTTGTTCCGCATATTGCTTCGATGAAGCAGCCGGATCCTTCAGATAAAATCTGGTATACACATTATATAATGGTTCTCCGTCACTTTGGGCACCGACACGTTCTATTACATAGCCACTGTTAACCTTATATTTGATTTTGTTTTTTGCATTTCCACTCCTATCCATCAAAGTAAAAGTTCCATTCTTGGTAAGATAGGTCCCATTTGAAACCAACTGCTCTGCTGTAAGGGGCTGTTCATTCAATGGTTTCCTGCTTCCCAGGTAACAAGCGGCTGTTTCCGACAGATTTCCGTCTGTCCCTGTCAATGTGTTTCCTGATGCATAGGCATACGTCCTGACCTTGATGTTATCCATTTCCGAATACAGGCCTTCTGCCTGGTACTCTGCCAGTAACAGGTTCACGTCTGAAATACTGCCCGAGGTTATTTCTTCCCTGGCCCTTCCCGAAACCGTATCGCTGCTTCCTGCAGCGACTTCTGCACCAAGCTGGGGATCGAACATAACCAGTTCTGTCCGGTATAGGGTACTGCGTCCTTCCGTCAAACTCTTAAAAAGCGTATCATAACCCAGGGTATCCGGAGAGGTTCCGGTCAAATAAGGCGTTCCCCTATCCAGGCTGACTTCCGCTACCTGGTCTTTCAGATACTCCCCGGTTAACATCCATTGCTCCATGGTAACTACGGGAGATTTTAAGTATTTACTTTCTTCCTCCGGAAACATTTGGAATCCTATCTGCGACTTTTTCTCCCCGCCAAATTGGATATCCTTGATTTCCATAACCACTTCGCCGTTTTTCATTTGGAATTCTGTACTTAAAAAGCTTGCTTTTTCCTCCCAGATATCACCTGTCTGGAGGGTAATAACCAGTCTGCAACCGGCAAATCCGGTCCCTGCTTTGTAGGCCTGTGCATTTTCCAAATGCAGAAACCAGGTACCCGCCGCACTGTCCTGTTTTTCCAGATAGATTTCCGGTGCAGGCAGCATAGGCTGCACTTTTATATAGGTATTGTTATTTTCATCCGCATAATATACCTCATCCGAGTCATATTCTTCCCCGAAAATACTCTTGGCCCTGACGGAGATCCGCAGATACAATCCGGCCCAGTCCATAGAAGGGGTGATAACTGTGTTTGTCCCAGTAGGGATGTATGCACTGCTTCCCTTGCCTTCTACCTTACTGCTTTCCTTCATTTCGGTATACAAAACAGCCTTTACTTCATACCCATAGGCTTCGTCCATAGAATCCCAGGATATATGATACTCGCTGTTTTCTAACTTCACCTGCAATCCCTGCGGCGGGTTCAGTTTTTCCCTGACTCTGTTTTTCCAATGGAGCTGATCATCAATCCGCAGATATAATTCTTTGCCGGCTTCGCTCCAGGTACACGGATTTTCAGACATATCCCGGATGAAAGGCACATTGTCGAACCTGCTCTTCCTATAGGCATTCCAGCTGTCCGCATTCGGGTTTTTCTTTACATACAGGGGTTCTGCAATCCCTCTTTTCTGTGCTTCTTCCGGAGGCGTTTGCGTGTTATCCACATAGATATCCCATATGGAGTAATAATCCAGATCATGAAACTCTGCTTCCTCGTATCCGTTTAAATGGATCGTAATGGATTCCACTTTTTCATTCCGCCATCCCTGCGAATCCTTCAGGGATACCATTTCGCAATCCTCCAAGGATGCTCCCGCGTCTTTGTTTCCCCCGGCTTTTCCCTTCCAAAAATCGCTTCCGTCAGCCGGTTTGAGATCTACGGTTTCTCCGCCTTCATAAGCTACGGTAAGTGTAAATTGAACCGTCCTTTCGCTGTCCTGTTCCCGGAACCAGGAAATACGCAGATATTCCGTGTTAATAGCGGTATCTTTTCCGTCCTTATCCTTAAAGGTAAGCTTTACACTTGCACCTGCGCTTTTTTTGAGTACTCCCCTGGTCCGGTTATCATTATCCGCAATGTTTGCCGCATTGTCAGCCGTTGTCCCGGGATCGGGATACAGGGTAACCGCCATGGTATTTCCGTCAAAGGAAGCAGGCTGCGTAAAATAATAGTTATTATCGAAAGCGGCAGGACGCAGGGAATCGGAAGCCACCGGATTTTTTAAATCCGACACATTGATGCATTCCGATATCTTCAAATACTTGTCCGCTTCAAAGGTCCCTTGTTCCTCTTCTGCTGTTTCACCCAGAATGCCATGCATGGTATCGTTTTGGTTTACCGGCTTTCCGTAATTCCGGCAGTCATTTACAGAAATCTCTCCCCCGTTTGCCTTCCCGTCCAATACGCCGATAATTCCGCCTGTAACAGATGCATTTCCATCAAGATCAGCCGTATTCACACAATTGCGTATTAAAAGGGTTCCGTTGGCAATCCCTGAGATCCTGCCTGCCACGCCGGCAGCATGCTTCCCGAATACCGTCCCATGATTTACGCAATTTTCCACCTGTATCGTAATCCGGCCATCCGCCTGATCCACGATGCCGATAATACCTGCCGTATTATGATCTCCTGTAATAATGCCGTTATTTTCACAGCCCATTATGACGGATTCCCCGGAAACCAGTCCCACAATTCCACCGGCTCCCGTAAAGTCCGTCCCTGCTGCCTGTACATTCCCGGAAAACGTACAATTCGTTATATTTCCCTGGTTTTCTCCCGAAATACCGCCGGCAGCGCCGGAACCGGAGGATATAAGAATCTTCCCTTCCGCTTCGCCCGCATCTATGCTTCCTCTGTTAACACCGGCAATACCGCCTGCCCGGTACGCATTTCCGGATATCTCCACATCGGCATTGGCCCCGCTGACAGTGCCGGCATTAAAACCGGCGATTCCGCCTGTACAGCCATCCTCTGTCCTGACGCTTCCTTTCATTGTCAGAGAAAAGGGGTGCTCACCGGTGGAAGTACTGATTTGTCCAAAGTTTTCAGCCGCCAGACCTCCTGCCATCCGGCTGCCGGTTACAGTCCCGGATACCGTACAGTCCATAATTTTTCCTTCTGCGGTATTCTTCCCTGTAATACCGCCGGCATAGAGTCCCTGGGATGTATCCGACAATTTTGCCTGGCACCGGATAACCGTACCGGCATTCACTTCCGTCAGATTTCCGTAATAAGTAGTTCCCAGAGCCTGAGCGGTCACGGTTCCTTCATTGATACAGTTATCAATGGTCACCTTATTTTGCGCCATACCGATGATTCCGCCGGTATAGGAATAATTGACCGGATCCCCATCGCTGCGAACATAAGGGGTACCCTTTTCATCATAGGCGAGTACAGCCTGTGTCAGGCCGGCTGCATTCCGGCTGTTTAAAGATGTGAAGTCGGTAGAAGAAATATTTCCTTCCGAATACACCGAAGCCCGGTTCACCAGGCCGCGCAGTTCAAGACGGGAGTCCCGGGCATTATATCCGATAATCCCCCCGATCATTACACCGCCGCTGACTTCCCCCACGCCATTGCTATGGGTTCCCTTCCCGGTATTTGCCGTCGTTTCGCCGGCATCGCCTGTGGTATCCACAAGATACAGTTTACCGGCTCCCGAAAGATTCCCGGTATCCTTTTCCCATTGGAGGACAGCCTTCACCGCACCTGTCAGATCTTTCACGTAGGTGCCTGCTATATCAGCCAGGAAGTCCGCTTCTTTCCGGATACTCTTCCGCCGCATAGCAGAATCGCCCGGTACATATAAAATACGGTTATAGCCGATATACCCTCCTGCTATTCCGCCCACTATTTTGGAATTTCCATTAAACGCGGCTGTCACTTTTCCCATTTGATTTCCGGTCCGGCACTGGAGATACCAGTCCCGGCCCTCCGCATTATCCATGGCGGCCAGATTCCCTCCTATCAGACCCCCCACATACCATAAACCCGATATGCAATCCGGTTCCGCCTGAAGCAGCTTATCCGCAGACGCTTCCTCTGTCCCGGAAAAAATAGAATCCGATACATTACATCCGATCAGACCTCCCACAAAGGCATCCCCGTCCACATAACCGCCTTTCATGTTATATTTTGTCAGATCCAGGACACCATCCACATCGTTATAGCCAACCAGGCCGCCGACATAGTTTGTACCTACAACAATATCCCCGTTTGTTTTTCCAGAAACCGCCTTCACAAAACCATTGTTATAACCGGCCAGACCTCCGGTGCATCCTTCCGTATCGTAATTGATCCAATTCCGGATCGCCGCTATTTGTGTTTCCCCAGCTACATCCGTAAGATCCTTAGTACTGGTACAATCCACCAGCTTTCCTGTATTAAAACCGGTTATTCCGCCCGCATATCCGACAAAAGAAACCACAATTCCTTTATTCGTCCAGTTTTGGACGATTCTGGCTTCCTCATAGTTTTCCAATGGTTCCCGGCTGTTATCCAGGGAAGCATTTGCCCCAAGAATACCTCCTGCATATTCATAGGCAATAATATCCGTTTTATTTTCTGCGCCTTTACCATCCAGAATCATATTTCCCATGCTTGCATCGTATTCCAGATAGCCGGCAATACCGCCCACATATTTATGACCTTTCAGGGTTCCTCCTTTGGTCGCGCAATTTTCCAGGGTACTTCCTGCCGTACCATATCCGACAATTCCCCCCATGTAATCGCCGACAAAGTCATCTTCTCCTGCAAAATCACTCGTTTCCATCGCATAAAAATCTTTGTTCCCCAGTGTACTTTCACAGTTCCTCAGGCTAGCCCCATACGAATAGCCCACAATTCCTCCCAGATAAACAGACATTTTCTTCTTGCCCAGATATCCGGTGACAGACCCTTTATTCGTACATTCCTGAATCACGCTGCCGTCAGCGGTCAGCTTGTCGTTTCCAAAACAGGATGCCCCAATAATGCCGCCCACATAAGAATTCCCGGTAACCGGAACCTCGTTATGCAGCTGTATATAGCCCTTCAGCTGCTGGCCTCTGCCGTCCGTTGTTAGATATGTCTCATCTACTTTGTCCGTATCCAGCAGAAAAAGATCCCCTCCTGTAATTCCTCCCACGAACTGCAATCCTTTGACATAGCTCGCTTCTGCCAGTTCGTCCTGCGTCATGGCCGCTGTCTCTTCGCTCCGTTTTACGCCAATGCGGGATATGGATCCCAGGTTTACTCCGCAGACCGTGCCTACATAATTCTGCCCTTCCACTTTCACATCGTAAAAATCCACATTGGAAATCTGACCCTCATTCCATCGGAAAAGGCCCAGTGCATAATTTTTTACCTGTTTATAGTCGGATATCTTTGCCGTTTTTTCTTCATACAAAGTCAGACCGCGGATCTGATAATTCCCCGGTAAAATACCCTTCCCCGCGGAATAACTGCTGTTTTTATGTAAGACAGGGGTTGACGGGAACGGCATTCCGTCCGCATTGCTTAGCTGTGTGCTGTACGGCGCCTCCGGATTAACCTGCCATTCTCCCTGCGGCCGTGAAGTATCATAAAGCTGGTAATGGCCCACAAGGCCGTCTGTTCCGCCCCAGCCGATATCTGCCGTCTGGCTGTAGCTTACCTTTGTCTGCTCCCCGCTGCCGGGAGAGCCGGCAAGCCCATGAAAGATTTCGGTATAGCGCATATTATATAAATGACGGGCATTTTGTATTTCATATGTTATGTTCTTATTGGCGGTTTCCTTCTTTTTCCCCATAAACGGATTTTGTCCCGTGTTGGTGGTTTTGGTGTTTGCATTATGAAGATCCACGCCCGCGCAGGCCTGGACATAGATGCTTTCCGTATCAAAAGGGATTCCAAAGGACGCATCATTCGCTCCCATAAAACGGAGAATACCCGTAGTATTCACATAAAAACCGGAATCCAGAAGGGTCTGGTAGCTTTCCTTTCCCTCCACCGTAGTCGCATATTTTTCATCCAATATTTCCGAAGCCTGCAAATCCACCGCATCCAGTACAATACAGATTTCTTTGCTTTGGTTAACGGTTATCTGAAGCGGATATTCCTTAGGAATATTCTCAACCCCGTTTTCATTGAATTTAGCCACCTTAACCATAGCGGTATGGGTGGTCGCCGTATTATTGTCATTATCTCCCAGATCACTTCCCTTGATATAAAAAGAAAGCCGTTTTTTATGTGCGGCATCATATACTTCAAAGCCATAATTATATTTCAGCATAAACCGTTCATATTTTGGGGACAGTTTCAGACGGAGGACAAGCATTTCTTCGTTATCCAGAGACGCTTTCTGGAAAGAAGGCTTACCATAGCTTTCTAAAGGGGCCTGTTCGGAAAGCACCGTATCATAATATCCCAGCAGTTGTTTTTTACGAAGTCCTTCGTCTTCACGGATGCGGGAATTTATCCCCATTGTCACGCCGTCCGATCCGTCATCCTCCGAATAATTAAAAGAAGTAACCCGATCCGAATAGCTCAGGGAATAAACCGCGCCCTCCCCCGGATCAAATTCCAGCCGGATAGCAGCCTCAAATATTTTCTGATCATAGACATAATTACATAACAGCTGATACAGGCGGTTCCCCTCCAGGTTATCTATTTCATCCGCCCTGATATCCAGATAATACAGGGTTCTGGAAGCGTCATAATCCTGAACCAGCCCGGAACCCGCACCGCCGTTTTCCACATATGCAAGCAATTCCTGCGTATTGCCGGCTGCCGCTTCCTGGGCAAGCGCCGCCTGCGCAGCGATAAACAATGTCTGCGCGTATTCATTGTTCTTTTTATATATGGAATTGCGGTTCCAAGAGGCGATACCCATTACTGCACCGGTGAGAAGTATTGTCAGGATGACCAGGGTGACAATGACCTCTACCAGGGTGAAGCCGGAGTTGTTTTTGCAGTTATTTTTTTCTGATAACAAAATCATTTTTGACATCGAGTATTATTCCTTTGTTCTCATTTACAAGTATATCACTATTCGTTTGAGCATAAAGTCATTTGTACAAATATCCATTTGTGCTCTTTCCAATTATTTTCGCCTTTTCCTATATTTACAGGTTCTTTGGCTATATAATAAACTCCTTCGTTATAGAAAAGTGTTCCGCCTTCAATTCTATATGGACCAATAGATAATTTCTGTTCTAATTCCGAAGATGTCAAAATACTTTCGCTTACCTTATTAATATAATTATTACCATATCCTTTGGTTAACTCATAGTCATACTTCCCATTATTATATTTTATTTTTATCACCTCAGGCCCTGCATAACTAATATAATAGAATTCCCCTCTTAACTCATCGAACCAGATTCTACCTGGCGTTAAGGAAATGGATACATTACTGTCGGGTATATATTTCTCAGAAAGCAACTTATTGATGCTATAATAAGGAAAACCCACATAATTATTATCAACCCCCATCCGTATTAAACAGCCATCTTCCCCAAATGGAGGTATATAATTATCTTCATTACTTTCAGATTCTGTAGTCGGCATCAAAGTCCCCTCATCCCCAGGCAGTTCGGACTCCACCTCCGAAATTTCCACAAGTTCACCTCCCACACCCTCTTCAACTGCCGAAAGGGCACTATCCTTCCCATGCACACTACATTCCACCGTATTATCATCCGGCGCACTATACACCCCGCCCGAGGGACAACTGATATCCGTATTTTCTGCCAGCACCTCAGCCATCGTCACTCCGGGGGCCAGGGCTCTGTCCGACTCCAAACGGGCCAGCAGGGCCTTCCGGTTAATTTCGCAATCTCTTTTTTTACCATTATCGATATATTTGCCCAACGAAGGAACCGTAATTGCCGCCAGTATTCCCACCACCACCATAACGACAATGATTTCCACCAATGTGAACCCCTTTTTACCCATACTTCTCATAAAGTACCTCTTTCACACGCAAGGGCAGATCCGCCCTATTATCGAGATTACTCCATCATACCATAACAAAAATTGTTTCACAAGCGGGTTAACACCCGTGTCTTTCCTCCCAACTTTTCTATTGACTTCCACCATTTTCTTTTATATGCTGATATCGTATATACTAAATTTGAGGGGGAACTTTATCATGGAAAAAAGAGAGAAATTCTCATCCCGGCTGGGATTTATTCTGATTTCAGCCGGCTGCGCCGTAGGTCTGGGCAATGTATGGCGTTTCCCTTATATTACCGGAAAATACGGCGGGGCAGCATTTGTCCTGATTTACCTTGTGTTTCTTGTTATACTCGGCCTTCCCATTATGGTAATGGAATTTTCCGTAGGCCGCAGCAGTCAGAAATCGGCGGCCAGAAGCTTTCATGCCCTGGAACCCGCCGGTACCAAATGGCATTTCCTATCCTATATCGCCATTGCAGGCAATTACCTGTTGATGATGTTTTATACCACTGTAGGGGGCTGGATGCTGTCCTATATGGTTAAAATGGTAAAAGGCGAGTTTACCGGACTGACACCCGATGAAGTGGGCGGTGTATTTAATAACATGCTTACCAAGCCGGGATCCATGACCTTCTGGATGATTTTCACCGTAATCATCAGTTTCCTGGTCTGCAGCCTCGGCCTTCAAAAGGGCGTGGAACGAATTACAAAATTCATGATGGCATCCCTGTTCGTCATTCTGATCATCCTTTGCATCCGGAGCGTAACCCTGCCCGGAGCGGCGGACGGAGCCGCTTTTTATCTGATTCCCGACTTCACCAAAATAAAGGAATACGGATGGTTTGATGTCATATTCGCCGCCATGGGACAGGCTTTCTTTACCCTGAGCTTAGGAATCGGGGCCATGGCTATCTTCGGCAGCTATATCACGAAGGATCATACGCTTACGGGTGAATCCATACGGATTTGTGTTTTAGATACCCTGGTGGCCCTGCTTGCCGGTTTAATTATTTTCCCGGCCTGTTTTGCCTTCCAGGTGAATCCCGGAGAGGGCCCGGGGCTTGTGTTTGTCACTCTGCCCAATATCTTTAACCAGATGGCCGGAGGCAGGATTTTCGGAACCCTGTTCTTTGTATTTATGAGCTTTGCCGCTTTGTCCACGATCATAGCGGTATTTGAAAATATCATCAGCTTTTCCATCGACCTGTTCAGCTGGAAAAGGGGGAAAGCCGTTGCCGTAAACCTGGTGCTGATTATTCTTCTTTCCCTGCCCTGTGTATTCGGGTTCAATATCTGGAGCACATTCGCCCCTCTGGGTGCCGGATCCACCATCCAGGATTTGGAAGACTTTATTGTTTCCAATAACCTCCTTCCGTTGGGAAGCCTTGGCTATCTGTTGTTTTGTACCAGTCGTTATGGCTGGGGCTGGAAAAATTTCACCGCCGAGGCAGATGCCGGCCGTGGTGTCAAATTCCCCAAATGGTCCCGCATCTATGTAAGCTTTATCCTGCCTGCAATTGTATTATTCATTTTCATCATGGGCTATATCCAGAAATTTATAAAATAATATAAAAATCGGCATGTCCTTCCGGGGCATGCCTTTTTATTACGTATTATTCTATTCCATCCTCTCAGTGTCCCCGGCGCAAAGCCCGTACCGGCTTCGGAAAAGCTTTATCCTCCAAACATCCCCGCCAACAGCACACTTGCCGCAACCCCCACCGCGGTTGCCGTCAGTGCACCGGCTAATGTATACCGGGTCTTAGTCACCTTCGCTGCCATAAAGTAAACACTCATGGTATAAAAACAGGTTTCCGTACAACTCATTAAAATGGATGTCATCATCCCGATATAGGAATCCGTCCCATAATTTTTAAAAATATCAAGCACCAGACCCGTAGCCGCAGAGGAAGAGAAAAGCTTAATAAAAATAAGAGGCACAATAGGCGCCGGAAGCCCGGCCGGTTCCGTTATCTTTCCAATTACCCCGCCAAAAAACTCAAGGAATCCGGATGCCCGCAATATCCCTACCGCCATCATTAGACCAATCAGAGTAGGCATAATCTTGATAACAGTATGAAAACCGTCCTCCGCCCCTTTGATAAAATCTTCATAAACATTGGTATGATGAATCACCCCATAAGCCACGATATAAAATATCAGGGCAGGAATTATGATATTGGATAAGTTCGCCAGCGCATTCATCATAAGAAAGGATACCTCGGCAGTATTTTCTAAACAATATATGCGCTGCCCCCCGGTCTAAGAACCATAGTACTGTAAAACGGCTTTTTTCTTCTTCCTGTCATCGGCTTTGTCAAGCAGATCCACCAGTTCCCTCATCCACTCCCGGCACCGATAATGAATAGAATACCGTTTATCATATTCCTCACAATTTGATAAATTTTCTTGTTCCGTTTTGCTTGTAACTCTTCCTGTTTCTCAACACATTGCTATCTTAAAAACGGTTCTGTTACTATCCTTTCAATCGACAAAAGCGGAAGGCCTTACGCCCTCCGCTTCGCATCCATGATTTTACAAATTACCACTGCCACCAACGTGGACGACAGTGTGGCAATAATGCCCGGTACAATCACGGCGGTGGGATTCACACTGCCGTACTGGCTGCGGTATGCAATAATGGATACCGGTATTAACTGCAAAGAAGAAATATTTAGGATTAAAAACGTACACATCTCATTGCTCGCCGCGGCAGGTGAATTCCCCGTCCTCCTGCATTCTTCTTCGTTCAGCTTCTGCAGCTCCTCCATCGCCTTAAGCCCTGCCGGTGTACAGGCCCAGCCCAGCCCCAGTATATTGGCGATAATATTTGTGGATATGTATTCCCTGGCCGCATGGTTTTTAGGAATACGTGGAAAAAGGAAGGAGATAAACGGCTGGATCCCTTTGGTCATCGATGCAATCAGACCGGAATTTTTAGCAATTTCCATCAGCCCAACCCAAAGTGCCATAATACCCGTCATTGTGATACATAGCTGTACCGCTTCTCCCGCACTGTCCAGGGCCCCGTTGGCAACCGACTCGATATTGCCGGTCAGCGCGCCGTATATAACCCCTATGGCAATCATAACCGCCCAAATATAATTCAGCATAAAAAAGTCCTTTTTTATTCCATTATATTTCTATTTCTTCCGGAAAAGAACCGTTACTGCTGATGTCCTTACGCAATCCGCCGGCTTTTATAATACCTTGGATAGGAATTCCTGAAGCCTCGGGTTTCTTGGGTTATCAAAAAATTCCCGGGGCGCGCTTTCCTCTTTAATCATCCCGTCATCCATAAATAGGACCCTGCTTCCCACTTCCTTCGCAAAACCCATTTCATGGGTAACAATTACCATGGTCATGCCGTCCCTTGCCAAATCGGACATGACACCCAGAACCTCTCCTACCATTTCCGGATCCAGGGCGCTTGTAGGCTCGTCAAAAAGCATCACATCCGGGTGCATGCAAAGGGAACGCACAATAGCAATTCGCTGCTTCTGTCCGCCGGAAAGCTGGGAAGGATAAGCATTTGCCTTTTCCGGCAATCCCACTCTCTCCAGAAGCTTCATCGCCTCCTCCTCCGCCTCTTTCCTGGAACGCTTCAGAAGCTGGATGGGAGCGAGAGTCATATTCTGCAGTATGGTTTTATGGGGAAACAGGTTAAAATGCTGGAACACCATACCGATATGCTGCCTGTACAGGTTGATATTGGCTTTGGGATCCGTGATATCCTTTCCTTCAAAAAGAATCTGCCCCCCAGTAGGCTCCTCCAGCAGATTCAGGGAACGAAGGAAGGTGGACTTCCCGGAGCCTGAAGGTCCGACTATAACCACCACTTCCCCCTGGAAAATTGTGGTATTAATCGTTTTAAGAACCTCGATATCCCCAAAGGATTTGCAAAGATTCCTGATTTCAAATAAAATCTGTCCGTCAGCGTTCATTCGTCCGTAACCTCCTCTCCAGTCTGGAAACACCTGCTGCCAGCAGGGATACAATCGCCAGGTAAATCAATGCCACGGCAATCAGAGGCATAAAGGCGGAATAGGTCTGGCTGCGGATAACATTACCGCCATGGGTCAGATCGGTCAGGGCGATATATCCGCTGATTGAAGTTTCTTTTAACAGCACTATAATTTCATTTCCCAACGCAGGGAGCACATTTTTCAGTGCCTGGGGCAGTATGATATGCCACATGGTAGCCGGATAGCCGAAGCCAAGGCTCCTGCCCGCTTCAAACTGGCCGATATCGATCGCCATGATGCCGGAACGCACGATTTCCGCCACATAGGCGCCGGAATTAATTCCGAAAGCCAGAATGGCAACCACCCGCTTGTCGATGGAAACACTGCCGAAAATAACATAATACATAATCAAAAGCTGAATCATAGTAGGGGTTCCCCGGATTACCGTCAGATATAACTGACAGATAAAATCCACCAGTTTAAACAGATAATAGCCCAGCAGCTTTCTGATGTACACACCCTTTTCTTTGATTTTAGCCGGCTTCTTTATCCCGCTTTTTACAGCGCTGGAACGGACAATTGCCACCAGAAAGCCCAGCACCAGGCCGAGAATCACCGCAAAAAAAGTGATCAGCAGCGTGGTTTTCAGACCGTCCGTCAAATATTTCCACCGGTTGTCCTTAATGAAGTTCAGATAAAACTGATCCATAAAATCCTGCATGTAAATACCCTCCACCATTTCTCCTTTGTCTGTTTTGTGCATCAGCCAGGCACTGTCAGGCGATCTGATAATGTCTGGCTGACGCGCAACAAACGGGCCCATGGAATTCATGGGTCCGCTTGTACATAACACATTCTGTGTAACAGTTCAGATAAGTCCGCATCTATTACTCTTTAATGATAATAACCTGTTTGGAGGAAGCATAGGAATCGGTAAAGTCAACACTCTGCTGGCGATCCTCGGTAACGGTGATGCCCGCCACACCCAGATCCGCTTTGCCGGACTGGATAGCGTTGATGATGGAATCGAATTCCATGTCCTCAATTTTCAGTTCATAGCCGAGTACATCGCAAACGGCCTGTGCCATATCCGCATCAATACCGACTACCTTGTCTCCCTGGTAATATTCATAAGGTTCAAAATAAGCATTGGTTGCCATTACCAGCGTTCCGTTGGAACGATCCACGTCTGCAGGAGATTCATAAGGAGACTGTCCCTTTGTGTCGTCCCCGATATAATTCTTAATAATATTATCCAGCGTCCCGTCTTCCTTCAGCTGTGCCAGCGCTTCGTTGATTTTTGCGGTGAGGTCGGCATTATCCTTGGAAATACAGATCGCATAATCCTCTTCCGCAAAAGGCTCTTCCAGAATCTTCAGGCCTGTGGTATTGGCAACGAATGCTTTTGCAGGCTGCTCGTCAATGATCACACAGTCAATCTTTCCCTGAAGAAGTGCCTGTACCGCATCATTCCCTTTATTGAAACGCTCGATAGTAGAACCTTGTTCTTCATAATCGGATGCATAAATATCCCCGGTGGTTCCAAGCTGAACACCGATTGTCTTTCCGGGAAGATCATCAATGCCGGTTACCTTCCCTTCCGCGGCGGGTTCTTGTGCCTCGGTGGATTCTGCCGCTGCGGCGGAATCGGAAGCTGCCTCTGTTCCTGCTGCCTCTGTGCCTGCCGCAGCGGGTTCACTTCCCTGGGTTCCCTGTGCGGAGTTTGAACAGGCCGCGAGAGAAACCGTCATACATACAGCCAGAGCTGTTGCCAAAATTTTTTTCATAATACTCTCCTCCTTGCGCCAAAGTGCGCTGCACCCTGATGCGCTGTTCTGAATATATTGTATAATTATAACTGTTCTATCCCTTCACAGTTGTTGCCAAAATCCATCCTGAATCGCCTTCGGCGATGGATTCTGACACTCCTGAACCACTTTCTTACGGCCGGGTGCGCCGTCCTGTTGGATACTTACGCATAATTATACATTAATCACAATTTATATTAACATATTTATTTCGAAACACAAGCGGTATTTTTCACAAAATAAAGAGAGGATGTGGAAAAGGTTTTTTTCACTTTTACTCCGTACTGCCTGTTTTTGCAGGGACACAGACAAGGGAGGGCAAAAATCCGTGATTTTCACCCTCCCCTGAACGGTTCCTTTATCCCCGTTTTATAAATATACTACCACTCCATCACGGCAGTCCCCCAGGACAGCCCGGCGCCGAAACCGCAGAGTACGATCTTATCCCCTTTTTCCAGCCACCCCTTCCGGTTACACTCATCCAGCAGGATCGGCACGCTGGCAGCGGAAATGTTTCCACAATGATCCAGACTTACAGGGAACTTATCCACAGAAATATGCAGCCTTTTGGAAACAGACTGGATAATCCGCAGATTAGCCTGGTGCAGGAAAAAGTATTTGATATCCTCCGCCTGCAGATCTGCCTTTTCCAAAGCCTTGCGTATGGAGGCCGGGACGGTGGTCACTGCGAACTTATATACCTCCTGTCCGTCCATATGCACATAGTCCGGACGGGTATCCGACTGCACCAGAAGGTTATTGTTTTCCCTGTTGCGGCACACAAGAGCGTTCCCCCTGCTTCCGTCACAGCCCTGATCAAAGCTGAGGATCCCCACTTCCTCTTTTCGTATCACAGCTGCCCCGGCGCCGTCCCCAAACAGCACGCAGGTACTTCTGTCCGTCCAGTCCATGATCCGGGACAACGTTTCCGCCCCCAGGACAAGGGCATTCTGAAACCGTCCCGTCCCCAGGAAGGCATCCGCCGTCTCCAGGGCAAACAGGAAGCCGGAACAAGCCGCATTGATATCAAAGGCCATAGCCTTTGTGGCGCCAAGACGGGCCTGCAGCTCACAGGCTGCCGACGGGGTCACATGATCTGCTGTAATCGTCCCTGCCAGAATCAAATCCAGATCCTCCGGAGCGATCCCCGCATCCTCCAATGCCATCCTGGCTGCCTGCTCCGCCATGTCCGTGGTGGTTTCCTCCCTGGCAATCCTTCTTTCCCGGATTCCGGTACGGCTGGTTATCCATTCATCCGATGTATCCATTTTGGTGGAAAGCCAGTCATTTGTTACCCGTGCTGCCGGAAGGCAGCTTCCTGTCCCTATTATTCTGCTCCTCATTTCTTCCTCCATGCCGCTGTCCGGGGAGTACCGGCCCCCATCCGTCAGGATGCTGTAGCGGTACTCCCTCTATCTATTTTAAAGCATCTGCAACCTCGTCCAGGATCGTTCCCACCGTTTCCATTCTTTCCGACCGGCAGGCATTACTCCCGCAGAAGAGAAGGCCGTTTTCCACATCCCCTTCCACTGCACGTATTAATGCCTCCGTAATACAGTAAGGCGTATCCGCAGGGTTACAGGTCTTAATACATCCATGACATTTTCCATGGGGAATGGCCCCCTGTCCCGCCTTCTCCAGAAAAGCGTTCCGGATAGCGCGTCCGGGCATTCCCACCGGACTTTTCACCAGTACAATATCCTCTTCCTTCGCATTAATATAGGCTTGCTTATAAGCAGGATGGGCATCGCATTCCTCCGTAGTCACAAAGCGGGTGGCCATCTGTACGCCGGATAACCCGCGGGAAATCCACTTCCCGGCCTCTTCTCCGGTATAAATTCCGCCGGCCATAACCACAGGTATTTCTTTTCCCTGTTCCTTCCCGAATGCCTCTGCGGCTTCCAGAATCCGAGTCGCTTCTTCTTCAAAGTGCATCCCCGGGATATCCCGGAGCTGTTCCTCCGTAAACCCTAAGTGCCCTCCGGCCAACGGGCCTTCTATCACTATCATATCAGGCAGATACTTATATTTTTTCATCCAATAGCGGAAGATCACGTTGGCCGATTTCAGGCTGGAAACAATAGGCGCCAGCTTCACCGGCTGCCCGTTTCCCCGAACCGGTACGCCCGAAGCGATTTCCGGCAGCGTTACCGGCAGGCCTGCACCGGATATAATCACATCGGCGCCCGCTTCTATGGCTGCCCTAACATATTCCTCATAATTCCGGGTGGCTACCATGATATTTACACCCACAATACCGCCTTGCGCCAGTTCCTTCGCCCTTCCGATTTCCTTTTTCACCGCCCGCAGATTGGCTTTATGCGGGTTTTGATGGTAATCCGGTTCCCGGAAGCCGATTTGGGCGGTTGATATAATACCGATCCCGCCCTTTGCCGCCACGGCTCCCGCCAGCCCGGAAAGACTGACACCGACACCCATTCCTCCCTGTATTACGGGAATCCCGGCCGTCAGTTCTCCGATTGTTAAAGGTTTTACACTCATTTTTATCTCCCGGTCCCCGTCAGGCTTTTTCCGGTTCACTGACCACAAAGGTCAGCTCCGCCTTTGCTACCAGCTTCCCGTTGACGGTGGCTTTCGCACTTCCCACCCCTACAGGGCCCTTAACCTTACTGATCTGTGTTTCCAGCATAAGCACATCCCCCGGAACCACCTTGCCCTTGAACCGGGCGCCGTCAATGCCTCCGAACAGAACCAGCTTTCCTTTGTTTTCCGGCCGGCTGAGAATAGCAACCGCCCCTGCCTGTGCCAGTGCTTCCAGAATAAGCACGCCCGGCATTACCGGCTCCTGGGGAAAATGGCCTGCAAAAAAAGGCTCATTATAGGTTACGCATTTTTTCCCCACCGCACGTACGCCCGGTTCCAGCTCTTCTATGGTATCCAGGAGCAAAAAGGGCTGCCTGTGAGGGATGATTTCCATAATCTGTTTTGTTGAAAGCTGCATAAGGCTTTCCTCCTAATCCGTGAATTTCTTAACCAGAAGGCTGGCATTGTGACCGCCGAAACCAAGGGAATTGGACAATGCATATACAATCTCTTCTTCCGCCGCCTCCCTGCAGTAATCCAGGTCACATTCCTCATCCGGTATCTGATACCCTACTGTAGCATGAATATAGCCCTCCTGCAATTCCTTCACACAGGTAATGAACTCAACGGCCCCAGCCGCTCCCAGCAGATGGCCTATCATGGATTTGGTGGAATTAATACGGATATTTTTCGCGTGCTCCCCGAAGGTAAGCTTAATTGCCCTTGTTTCAAACATGTCATTCAGATGGGTGCTGGTGCCATGGGCGTTGATATAGGTGATATCCTCAAGAGCCGCTCCCCCGTCCTTCACCGCATATTCCATAGCCTTGGCTGCACCGGAACCATCTTCCGCGGGTGAGGTGATATGGAAGGCATCCGAGGAGCATCCGTAGCCCACTACCTCCGCGTAAATCGCCGCCCCTCTTTTTCTGGCGTGCTCCAGTTCTTCCAGTACAACGACACCGGCGCCCTCTCCCATAATAAATCCGCTTCGTTCCTTATCAAAGGGAATGGAACATCTGGCAGGATCCTCCGACGGACTCAGGGCGGTAAGGGCTGTAAAACCGGAAACCCCGATAGGGCAGATGCTGCTTTCCGCCCCTCCTGCGATCATAACCTCCGCATCCCCGTACTGGATGGTACGGAACGCTTCTCCGATACAGTTCGTACCGGTTGCACAGGCGGTTACCACGTTAATACTCTTTCCCTTCAGGCCGAACTGAATGGATACATTTCCTGCCGCCATATTGCTGATCATCATGGGCACCAGAAACGGATTCACCCGGTTAGGGCCTTTTTCCATGAGTTTATTATGTTCCCGTTCCATAGCCTGCAGGGAACCGATTCCGGATCCTACCGCTACGCCTACCCGCCAGGGATCCTCTTGTTCCATATCAAGTCCGGCATCCTCTATTGCTTCTTTCGTTGCCGCCACAGCAAACTGACAGAACGCCTCCATTCGTTTGGCCGTTTTAAAATCCATATAATTTTTAGGTTCAAAGTCTTTGACTTGTGCCGCCAGCTTACATTTATATTCCGATGCGTCAAATCTGGAAATGGGGCCAAAACCGGTTTTCCCTATCTTTACGCCCGCCCAGAACTCTTCTACCGTCAGGCCAATGGGCGTGATCGCCCCCATTCCTGTAACCACTACTCTTCTGCTCATATCTGCCTCTCATTCTGCCGTACAAACGGCCTGTAGTAACCGTTCAGACAAGTCCGGACCGTTCCGGCCTGTCATACCCGGGGACACTCAGATAGCCATCCCTCCATCAACGGAAATCACCTGCCCGGTAATATATGCGCCGCCGTCGCCAGCCAAAAACGCCACCAGCGCCGCCACATCCTCCGGTTTGCCTTCCCGTTTCAGGGGAATCCGGGAAAGGATCCCGTTTTTTGCCTCCTCCGACATCGCCGCCGTCATGTCCGTGGCTATATAACCGGGTGCCACCGCATTCACTGTCACATTCCTGCCCGCCAGTTCCCTTGCCACACTCTTTGTCAGGCCGATGACACCTGCCTTGCTGGCTGCATAATTTGCCTGCCCTGCATTCCCCAGCACCCCGGATACCGATGACAGATTGATGATCCTGCCGCCCCTTAACTTCATAAAATTCCTGTATAAATGGCGGATGGTATTAAAAGTTCCCTTTAAATTGGTATCAATCACCGCATCAAAGTCCTCTTCCTTCATACCCACCACCAGATTATCCTTTGTAATCCCTGCATTGTTCACCAGGATATCGATGTGCCCGAAAAGCTCCAGCGCCTTTTGAACCATGTCGCCGCACTCCTGGAAATCCGCCACGGAACAGTAAAGCGCCTCCGCCCTTCTTCCCATATCCCGGATCTGTGCCGCGGTCTCTTCCGCCTGTTCCCTGCTGCCTCTGTAATTCACTATCACATCTGCCCCCTGGGAAGCCAGGGTAAGGGCAATCTGTTTTCCGATTCCGCGTCCGGCCCCGGTAACCAAGGCTGTTTTTCCTTCCAGCATCATTTTATTTCCTCCAGATCCTCTGTCTTTTCCACGTTTATTACAGTGACATCCCGGTTTATTTTACGCATAAAGCCGGAGAGGGATTTTCCCGGGCCGATTTCCACAAAGGTATCAACCCCGTCCGCTATCATGCGTTCCACACTTTCCTGCCACCTCACGGAGCTGGACACCTGCCTTACCAAAAGATCTTTTATCTGTGCGGTATCTGTAACATAATCAGCCGTTACATTGGAAAGATACGGTACCCGGATTTCCTTCAGGGAAATCCCGGCAAGAACCTGCCCCAGCTTCTCTCCTGCCCCCTTCAGCATGGGGGAATGGAAGGGGCCGCTAACCTTCAGGGGGACACAGCGCTTCGCCCCAAGCTCCTTCAGCTTATCCGCCGCCGCATTGACCGCCGCCGCTTCCCCGGTGATCACCGTCTGTCCGGGACAGTTATAATTGGCTACGCTTACCGTACCCTCTGTCTGTTCACAGGCTCCGGCGATAGTTTCACTGTCCAGCCCCAGAACCGCAGTCATGGCACCCCCTGAGGGAACGGCCTCCTGCATGTAAATTCCCCTTTTGCGCACGCAATAGAACAAATCTTTACAATCCATCACATCCGCTGCCGCCAGGGCCGCATATTCTCCCAGGCTCAGACCCGCCGCCACATCCGGACGGCACCCTCTGTCCTCCAGCACCTTCAGCAATGCCACCTCTACGGTCAGCATGGCAATCTGTGTATATTCCGTAATATTTATCTGTTCGTTTTCCTCAAAGCACAGTGCCGCCACATCCAGCCCGGAAGCTTCGGATGCCTTTTGGAAAATATCCCTTGCCGCAGGGAACGCATCGTAGAAGTCTTTGCCCATTCCCACATACTGGGAGCCCTGCCCCGGAAAAATAAACGCTGTTTTACCCATGATTTCCTATCTCCTATATCTGTTTTGAACGGTTATGTTGTATCTGGTTGGTAGTATGGTAGAAGTTTGTAACAGTTCAGGTATCCTGAACTGTTACAGAAGTTTTGGTGGTTGGTATTCGGAAAAAAGAAAACGGTATATATTTTGATAATCGTTTTATTTGATATTCAAAATATATAGTTGTAAACAACGGATGACACGCCCCGCGAGCCATCCGCCCTTCAAAAAAAGACTGCCGGTATTCCCGTCCGGTAATGGGCCCGAAAATCTTTTCCTGTCTATCTGCACAAAGAAGCCTTTTAACGGAATTTCTCAAAAACGACTGAATCTGTCACCATTTCAGCAATGCACTGCCGTCATGGACAATTTCTTCAATTATCTCACGACAGGTCTGGATCTGATTGACCATCCCTGCACACTGTCCGGCCATCAGGGTACCGTTTACCACGTCGCCGTCCATGACCGCTTTTCTCAAAGCCCCCAGCGTTAAATACTCCAGCTCTTCAAAGGAAGCTCCTTCCTTTTCCAGCTTCAGATATTCCCTGGTCATTTTGTTACGGATCTGACGTATGGGATGCCCCGTGCTCATACCGGTGATTTCAGAATCAATATCCCTGGCCCTGATAACCTTCTGCTTATAATTATCATGGGCGATGGACTCGCTGGCCGCCACAAAACGGGTGCCCATCTGCACCCCCTGCGCACCCAGCATGAACGCTGCCGCAAATCCCCTGCCGTCCGCAATGCCGCCGGCTGCAATGACCGGTATATGTACGGCATCCGCGACCTGGGGGACAAGCGTCATAGTGGTCGCGGATCCTATATGCCCGCCGCTCTCCATGCCTTCCGCCACCACTGCATCCGCTCCGGAACGCTCCATCATTTTCGCCATGGCAACGCTGGCAACCACAGGAATGACCTTCACCCCTGCAGCCTTCCACATTTCCATATATTTTGCCGGGCTTCCAGCGCCGGTAGTCACTACCTCCACGCCTTCTTCCACAATCACCTCCGCCACGCCGTCGGCATTGGGATTAAGCAGCATTACGTTTACCCCGATGGGCCTGGAAGTGAGTTTTCTCGCCTCCCGAATCTGCTCCCTCACAATATCTGCCGGTGCGCTGGCGGCTCCGATGATTCCAAGCCCGCCCGCTTCCGAAACGGCGGCCGCCAGATGGTATTCCCCTACCCAGGCCATGCCGCCCTGAATAATCGGATACTCGATTCCGAGAAGTTCCGTGACTGCTGTCTTCATTAAGCCTCGATGCCCTGTGCTTTCAGATATTCTACAACCGAACCCACCGTTGTCAGTTTTTCCAATTCCTCTGCAGGAATTTCAACACCATATTCTTCTTCTACCGCCATAACCAATTCGAAAAGGTCCAGAGAGTCAGCTCCCAGATCATCCTTGAAGGAGGAATCCTCTGTGATTGTCACACCTTCCAGATTTAACTGCTCCTGAATAATTTCAATTACTTTCTCTAACATTTTGTTATCTCCTTTTTTTGATTTTATAAAAAAGTTTGACATTCAAAGTATATTCTCTGTACCTTTGTTTGTCAACTACTTCTTTCCTCATTTTTGATAAAATGCTGATAAATGTCCCTCTTGCTCAGGCCCCTGTCCTTTGCCACCAGCTTCATAGCTTCTTTCCGATCAATTCCCTGGTCCTCATAGGACTTCATATGCTCCTCTATGGACATCCTGGAAAAGGATTCTTCTTTTTCCTTTTGCTTCAATGCACGGCTCTTTCCTTCCACCACAAGCACATATTCCCCCCGGGGTTCCTGTGTCTCATAATAATGAAGGGCTTCCTCCAGCGTGGTAGGCATTACCGTCTCGAATTTCTTGGTCAGTTCCCTGCAAAGGGTAATATTCCGGTTTCCCAGTTCTTCATACAGACACTCCAGTGTACGGATTAAATGGTGTGGAGCCTCATACAGGATTATGGTCCTGGATTCCTCCTTTAATTCCTCCAGCACCGCCTTTTTTTCTTTTTTATCGTCATAAGGCAGAAACCCTTCAAAACAAAACCTTCTGGTACTCAGTCCGGAAAGGGTTAGCGCCGTAATACAGGCTGCGGGACCGGGCAGAGAGGTTACCGTAATCCCCGCCTCCTGGCACATTTTTACCAGTACCTCGCCGGGATCCGATATCGCCGGTGTCCCGGCATCGGTAATCAGTGCGATATTTTTTCCCGCCTGAAGCTTATTTATCAAATCATATGCTTTTTCCACTTTATTGTATTCGTGATAGCTGGTCATCGGCGTCTGTATTTCAAAATGGTTCAGCAGCTTAATGCTGTTGCGGGTATCCTCCGCCGCAATCAAATCCACCGTTTCCAGTGTTTCCCGGACGCGGGGCGTCATATCCTTCAAATTTCCGATAGGTGTGGCACATAAATAAAGAATACCTGCCATTGTTTTCCTTTCTGCTGCAGACAGCGCGGTATTGCCATCCTGTTAGAGCCGTTATAGGGCCGTCATTCTCCGGCGGGTCCTTCCGCCGTTTCCTCCGGAAGCAGTCCTCCCTCCGTATAACGGTTGGAAGCATTCCAAAGGATCCATTCTTCATAACCGGCATCGTAAACCGCCTGAATCTGGGCGCGGATTTCATCCGGTCCGTAAGGGATATGCCCCTTTACCCAGGTGGCGGTAAAATCCTGAAGCCAGGGCCGCACATTTGCCCGGATTTCCGGATTGGGGGACAGGGAGATGCTGTTTTCAGAAACAGCCCCTTCCCGTTCAGGCAGTCCATTACCCGATATCCCATTATCCGATACCCCATTACCGGATACCTGTCCGGCTTCCTTCTCCCGACCCATACCGGCCAGCACCTTTCGGGAAGCATTCATGCTTCTGTAAATTGTTTCATAAGGCTGGGCATCCGGTACCGCCAGTCCCAGATTACCCGGTCCGTAATGGGACGGATAAACCATAGGGCTTATATAATCCAGATACTTTGCCATCTCGTAATAATCCTGTCCCACTATGGAAGCATCCAGCTTGCTGTCGATAATGATTCCATATACATCCGCGGATACGGGAACTCCCAGCCCGTGCAGCTCCTTTGCCGCATAAGCCGTAAATTCCGTTATCGCCTGTTCTTTATCCCTGCCCAGGGCTTCGGGGCCGAAATCCACCTTTGCCATGCCGGAATCGGTGGAGAAGCGTATGTAATCAAACTGTATCTCATCAAATCCCGCCGCTGCGGCCTGTCTCGCAATTTCCAGAAGATAATCCCATACCTCCCGGCTATAGGGATTTACCCAGGCCAGCCCGGACTTATCCCGGAATACCTTGCCGTCCTTGTCATGCAGAGCCAGATCCACCCGGTTTTCCGCCAGAAAAGGATCTTTAAAAGCCACAATCCTGGCAATGAGGTAAATTCCATGTTCCTTGCATTTACGTATCAGGCCGGGCATATCGGATATGTACTTTTTAACCGCACCGATATCTTCTACCAGTTCGGAATCCATTTCATATACCACATGGCCTTCGTCATTCTTCACATCGATAACCATGGCGTTCAGTTCCGTCCTGTCCACCAGATCGATCAGGCTGTCCATATTGGAGGTTCCGGCCATGGCCCCGGTAACATAGATTCCTTTTACCTTTACCCGTTCTCCGTCCGGAGAATCCGGTACGGTCCCGCCGGCAGCTTCTTGTGTGCCGTCACTCCCGCCGGCTTCTTCCGTTTTATTACCAGAAACCGTTTGTGTCTGCGTTTTGTTACCCGAAACCGTATCTGCCTGCTTCCCGTTCCCTGAAACAGTCTTTGCTTCCGTTCCGTCTTGTCCCCCGGCCCCCGCATCCTGTGTTCCGGTTTCTCCGGAGGCTATCGTTTCCTTTACCTTCCCGCTGCAGCCGGCCAGATACAGGCTCGTTGCGGCAATAGCCAGAATACATAGCAATACGGCCGCAAATATACCTTTTTTTCTCATCTTCCGTTTCTTTCCGGCCCGTGACGCCAAATAAACATCGAACCTCTATCTAATCTAAGATAATAACCGATACCGGCAGAATTTTCAATACCCATATATATCATATATTTCATCTGTATAAATACCCGGCTCCCGGTACACAATCAGCGGCTTTTCCACCGCCATCCGGCTGCGTCCTCCCCGGTTGGCTTCCAGCAAAACCATATTGGGTTCCTTATCCACAAAAGGGTATACCAGCTGCATCCGTTTAGGCTCCAGCTTGTAACGGGACAGAGTAACCATGATCTCCGCCAGGCGGAAGGGCCTGTGCACCAGATAAAAGTTTCCTCCGGGCTTCAGCAGACGGGCCGCCTGGGACGCCACATCTTCAAAAGTACATTTGACCTCATGCCGGGCAACCGCCTTAGGCGCCTCCGGATTGGCAAGTCCGTGGCCGCCGGCCATATAAGGGGGGTTACAGGTTACGACGTCAAAAGAAGCAGCCGGAAACAAGCCCGCTGCTTCTCTGATATCCCCCTCCACAATATCTATTTTTTCCTCCAGGCCGTTCAAAGCCACACTGCGCCTTGCCATATCCGCGCTATCGGTCTGGATTTCCAGCCCGGTCAGATGGGAGGCAGCGGTTTTTGCTTCCAGAAGGATGGGGATAATTCCTGTCCCCGTCCCCATATCCAGCACAGTCCCCCCGTCTTTTACCCGGGCAAAGCCCGAAAGGAGCACCGCGTCCATTCCAAAACAGAAGCGTTCCCTGTCCTGAATGATTACATACCCGTTGCGCTGCAGCTCATCCAGCCGTTCCCCCGGCTTCAGCCCGCTGCTACAGTTTGGATTTTTCATCCTGCTTCTCCAGTTTTTCCAGTTCCTTCAGTTCTTTCTCGTTCACTTCGTTCTTCTTATTTCTGCCGTGCCTTTTCTTAAAGCGCAGCTGATCCAGGCGGTATTCCCTGATTTCCTTCTCGTCGTCTACATTTACAATGACCTTCACTTGCTGACGGAGCACATTCACGCTGGACACCTCACCCTTAAGGCCGTCGTCCGTAGTCACATAATCCCCGGTATTGGGAAGTCTGCGGTTCAAATCCTCGTAGGTTTCCTCTTCATGCTTCAGGCAGCACATCAGCCTGCCGCACACACCGGATATTTTGGTAGGATTCAGGGAAAGATTCTGTTCCTTCGCCATTTTAATGGAAACAGGCACGAATTCGGACAGATGGGTATGACAGCAAAGCCGCCTTCCGCAGATACCGATCCCTCCCAGGATTTTGGTTTCATCCCTCACGCCGATTTGACGCAGTTCGATTCTCGTCTTAAACACACTTGCCAGGTCCTTTACCAGCTCCCGGAAGTCAATCCTTCCGTCGGCCGTAAAGTAAAACAGCACTTTATTATTATCAAAGGTATATTCCGCATCAATGAGCTTCATGTCCAGCCCATGCTTTCGGATTTTTTCCTGGCAGATACGGAAAGCTTCTTTTTCTTTCCCTTTATTTGCCGCTTCCTGCTCATTATCCCGATCGGTGGCAATCCGTAAAACCGGCTTTAAAGGCTGTACCACCTTGCTGTCATCCACCTCGCGGATACCGCCCACCACCGTTCCGTATTCCACGCCCCGGGCGGTTTCCACGATCACATGGTCGCCCTTGTTTATCTCGAACCGGGTGGGATCAAAATAATAAATTTTCCCCGCCGTACGGAATCTCACTCCTATAACTTTTGTCATCTATAAACCTCCCTGAGGGATCTAGTTTTCCTTCATCGTAAGGAACAAGAGCTCCATGGTTAAATCAAAATTAACATTGGCCGAAAGCCTTGACTTGGCTTTCTCCAGGGAATCAAGGATTGTCTCGATGCCCTCATAGCTCTTCTGATCCGCTTCTTTTCTAATATACTTTATTTCTTCCTTAAAAATCAAGTGATTTGCGTCATTCGTAGCTTTAAACAGCAGGACATCCCGGTACCAGATGGACAGAATGTCCAGATAGTCCGTCACATCCAGCTTGTATTCCCCGATTTTCTTGATTGCCGCCACGATTTCCGATATTTCCATATCGTGTATATATTTCAAAAGCGTTACCGCTTCTTCCTTCACATTGTCAAAATCTTCGCTGGAAGCCAGCAGCTTGGCCCGTCCGATATTTCCCCTGGCAAACGCCACGCAGACGTTAGCCTTATAATCCGGTATCTGCATATCCTCCATAAGGAATCTGCGGACAATATCGTCTCCCACGGGCTTCATATTCAGCACCACACATCTGCTCACAATGGTGGGGAGCAGCGCTTCCACATTAGTGGTGAGAAGCAGCAGCACTCCATATGCCGGAGGCTCCTCCAGCGTCTTTAAAAGCGCGTTCTGCGCCTGTACGGTCATTTTCTCCCCTTCGTTGATAATATATATCTTATAAGGGCTGGAATAGGGCTTAATCCCCATATCGTTATTCACCTGGCTGCGGATATCCTCCACACCGATGCTGTTTGGTTTTTCATGCGTCACCCGGATAATATCCGGTTGGTTATTGCTCTCCGCCTGCTTACAGGAATGGCATTCGCCGCAGGCCTGCGTCCCTCCCTTTTCACACTGCAGGGTTTTGGCAAAAATCCTTGCAATAAATTCCTTCCCGGAGCTGCGTTCCCCGTTAATAATATACGCATGGGACACCTTGCCTGTCTTTATTGCATTCTGCAGGTGTTCTTTCATGGCCTCCTGCCCGTAAATATCCTGAAATCCTGCCATACTCCCTCGCTTTCCCCTGTACCGGCACCCGTTATACGCGTGTCTGCCTGATGTATTCCTTCACTTCCTCCAGACACTCTTCCAGGCTGCTGTTCCGGAACCGTTTTTCAATCCCCGCCTCCGCTATCTTCTCTTCACTGAAATCCCCGGAATCCGCCAGAAAACGTCTGCACATCTCCTCATATTTCGGCTCTTCCTGCTTTCTTTCCCGGTCAAGCGCCCTCTGCAGGCGTTCTCCGTCGTCCACTTCTATATACAGCGGCACAATATTGCTGCCTCCCACATATCTTTTTATTGCCGAAAAGGACTCCAGGGTCCCAATCATCAGATAATCCTGCCGGGCCAAATCCAGCTGCCCGTCGTCCACCGTAAAATAATACCATGGCCCGTGAAAGGTATGGTAAACCCTTTCTTCAATCACTTTACCGCTCTGACGCAGGGCCTCCAGCCCGGCTTCATCGGTAAAAAAATACTCCCTTCCGTTCTTTTCCCCGGCCCGTATGGGCCGGGTAGTATAAGGGATCAGCTTTTTCAGCTGCAATTGCCCGCATTCCAGAAGGTTCCGGTAAATCGTATCCTTGCCAGAGGAACTTTTTCCTGCCAAATAAAATATTTTTCCCATAAATACCGGTGCGGCTGCTGCCAGCCGTCACTCTTCCTCCTCGGTGTCGTCCTCCGTATCAGCCGCAGCATAAGCTATTGCGCAGCGCACGGCCCGCTTCCAGCCTTTCAGCTTTTCCCGCCGTTTTTCCTGGGACATGAAAGGGAGGAAGGTCTTTTCCAAAAACCAGTTTTTCCGGATATCCTCTTTATCCTTCCAGAAGCCCGCCGCGATGCCGGCCAGATAAGCCGCCCCCAAAGCCGTCGTTTCAATACATTCGGGGCGCAGCACTTCTTTATTCATGATATTGGCCTGGAACTGCATCAGGAAATCATTGGCGCTGGCGCCCCCGTCCACCCGCAGGTTTTTCAGGCGGATGCCCGAATCCTTCTCCATAGCCTCCAGCACATCCTGTGTCTGGTAAGCCAGGGATTCCAGTGTGGCACGGATAAAATGTTCTTTTTTGGCCCCGCGGGTCAGCCCGACTATCGTACCTCTCGCGTAAGGATTCCAATATGGCGCACCCAATCCGGTAAAAGCCGGAACCACATAAACGCCGTTGGTATCCTCCACCTCCATGGCATATTCCTGGGACTGGGGCGCATTTTTAATCATGCGCAGTTCATCCCGGAGCCATTGTATGGCCGCCCCTGCCACGAATACACTCCCTTCCAGCGCATAACGGATTTCTCCCTCCGTACTGGCGGCAATCGTGGTCAGAAGCCCGTTCTGAGAGGTTACAGCCTTATCCCCGGTATTCATCAACAGAAAACAGCCGGTGCCATATGTATTCTTTGCTTCTCCCGCTTCAAAACAGCACTGCCCGAACAGAGCCGCCTGCTGATCCCCCGCTGCGCCGGCAATAGGGATCTCTCCGCCGATAACGGAATCGTCCGTATAGCCGTAAATACAGCTGGACGGCTTCACCTCGGGAAGCATGGAACGCGGTATCCCAAGCTTGTTCAGGATTTCCTCATCCCACTCCCTCTTATGGATATCATACAGCATGGTCCGGGAGGCATTGGTATAATCCGTTACGAATACCTTTCCTTTGGTAAGGTTCCAGATAAGCCAGGTATCCACGGTGCCAAACAGCAAATCGCCGTCTTCCGCCATCTGCCTTGCGCCTTCCACATTATCCAGAATCCATTTGATCTTGGTCCCTGAAAAATAAGCATCCGGCACCAATCCGGTTCTCTCACGGATAACCGAATCAAAGCTTTCTTCCTTCAGCTTCTCAATGGTGTCCGCCGTCCGCCGGCACTGCCATACGATGGCATTGTATACCGGTTTTCCGGTCTTCCTGCTGAAACAGATTGTGGTTTCTCTCTGGTTAGTAATACCGATAGCGGCGATTTCGTCAATTGCCGCGCCGATTTTCCCCATGGCTTCCACGGCCACGCTCAGCTGGGAGGACCAGATTTCCAGAGGATCGTGCTCCACCCAGCCCGGCCTGGGATAAATCTGGTTAAATTCCCGCTGCACCACGGAGCGCATATGCCCCGCCTTATCAAAAAGTATACAGCGGGAGCTTGTCGTTCCCTGATCCAGAGCCATTACATATTTTTTCATCTGCACCCCCGTTCCGCGTATACGGATGCCCGCCGCCCTTTTACAGCCCTTCTCCGGCCCGGCGGCACCAGGCATCCTTCCCCCATAATATACGCTTATCTTTTGCCTTTTTATAACCGTCCGGACAAGGCTCCGGACTATTACGTCATTTTATACCTCAACCACGCGGAGCTGGTTGGTTTTTCCGGAAATACCCAGAGGCATTCCTGCGGTGATAATAACATTATCTCCTTTTACAATATACCCCGCTTCCATAGCTGCGTCAATTGCCGCATGGAACAGATCCTCCGCCGTATTCTCTTCCTGGATAAGAAGCGGCATCACACCCCACTGCAGGTTCAGCTGACGCCATACCAGACGCTTCACGGTGCAGCCGATAACCGGGCAGCCGGGCTTGAAACGGGAAATCATACTCGCAGTAAAGCCGGACATGGTAACGCAGATAATTGCCTTTACATTCAGATCCGATGCCAGGGTACAGGTGGCATGGGAAATGGCTGTTGTAATATCCCCGTCTCCCGGAACCTCACGTTTTTTCAGACGGCCTGCAAAATCGATATCCTCTTCCGTCCTTTCCGCAATACGGGCCATGGTCTGTACTGCCTCCACAGGGTACTGTCCCTGTGCGCTTTCACCGGACAGCATGATCGCCGTGGTACCGTCATAGATAGCATTGGCAATATCCGTGGTCTCCGCTCTGGTAGGGCGGGGATTGTGGATCATGGATTCCAGCATCTGCGTGGCGGTGATTACCTGTTTTCCCTTGGCAACTGCTTTTTTGATAATCTGCTTCTGCAGAACGGGAACCTCTTCCAGAGGTACCTCCACACCCATATCTCCCCTGGCAACCATGATGCCGTCGGATACGTCGATGATTTCCTCCAGATTTTTAATTCCCTGCATATTTTCTATCTTGGCAATGATCTTCATTTTGGAATTGCGTTCATCCAGGATTTTCCGAACAGCCAGGACATCATCCTTATTCCGTACAAAAGAAGCGGCAATAAAATCGAATCCAAGCTCTACCCCAAACAAAATATCGCTTTTATCCGTTTCGCTGATATAAGGCATGGAAAGCTCGGCTCCCGGAACATTGACCCCCTTATGGTTGGATACCGGCCCTCCGTTTACCACCGTACAGATGATATCCGTATCCGTTATTTCCTCAACGGTCATTTCGATCAGCCCGTCATCAATCAGAATCGTGGTCCCTTTATCGATGTCATGAATCAACTCTTTATAGGTGATAGAAGCCATCTCATTGGTTCCCATCACTTCCTTTGTCGTCAGCGTGAATTTCTGGCCTGCGGTCAGCTGGACCTTCCCGCCTTCAAAATCCTGCAGACGTATTTCCGGCCCTCTCGTGTCCAGAAGCGCGGCGATAGGAAGGTTTAATTCCTTGCTCACCTTCCGCATGATAGTATATTTTCCGTGCTGCTCCTCATGATCTCCATGGGAAAAGTTAAAACGGCCCACATTCATTCCGGCCAACATCAATGCTCTCTGCATCTCCTCACTCTGGGAAGCAGGTCCGATTGTACAAATTATCTTGGTTTTTCTCATATTAACTCCTTCCGGTGTCTGCACACCTGTCATTTAAGTATTGGTAAGTTTAAGTCTCCGGCCAACCCCGCAGTCTCTCCTGCGGTCTCCACCCCTTGTACGTTCAGCTTCTGCCTCACATACAAATCTATTAACTTAATGACCTCCTCCGTTATAACCTCTCCCGGGATTACCAAAGGAATTCCCGGTGGATAAAGGTTCACATAAGTTCCTGCTGTTCTTCCTGCCGCTTTGTATAAAGGACAGACTTCTTTTGGCGCCGTCAAAGCCGCGGAGAGCGGCAATGCTGTCTCCAATTCCGGATACGGGCACCCGGCAAAAGAGTTTTTTCCCGGAGAAAACGCGCCGTTGTCCTCCCCGCTTGTCTCCCGGTCAATCGCCGCCAGCGCTTCCGCCAGCCGGATCAGCCCCTCTTCCCTGTCCCAGGGAGTCACAATGGCAGTTACATACGTATCCGCTGCCATCTCCAATTGAAGATAATAACGGTTCAGAAGCTCTTTGTAAAGCGTATTTCCAGTAATTTTTGCATTAATTACGGATATCAGCAGTTTTCCCGCATCAAAAGCTTTCATACAGCCTTTTTCCATAATATCCCTGTTCATCACCCGGATATGCTTCAATCCGTCCGTTTTTTCATAAAAAAGCTGTAATTTCTCCGCAAATCCATCCCAACACCTTCCGTCCTCCAGAAGACGGACACAGGCATCTATGCTGCCCATCAGCACATAAGAAGGGCTGCTGGTCTGGTATATCCTTTCAAACTCCCTCACCCTTTCCCGATCCACCAGCGTCCCGCCCACATGCAGCAGAGCGGTCTGGGTCAGTGCCGGCAGGGTTTTATGCAGGCTCTGTATCACCAAATCCGCCCCCTGTCGGACCGGGCTTTCCGGAAAAAGAGGGCTGAAACCGAAATGTGCGCCGTGAGCCGCATCCACTAGCAAAGGAATCCCGGCCCGGTGCACGATATCTGCAATTCTTTCAATATCGGAAACCACCCCGTCATACGTGGGAGAGGTAAGGATGACCGCCGATGCATCCGGACAGGCCCTCAGCGCCGCCTCCACCTGCTCCGTACGGATGGCGTCGGCTATCCCATAATCCGGCACCGTGTCCGGATACAGGAACACCGGCCTCAGTTCCCGCAAAAAACAGGCATGATACACCGATTTATGACAATTTCTGGCCATGATGACCCTTCCGCCCTTCGGCACTGCGGCAGAAACAGCCGTAAGGATTCCGGCGGTAGATCCATTTACCAGGAAAAAGGTCTCCTGCGCACCAAATACAGCCGCCGCTTTCTCCTGCGCCTCCCGAATCAAGCCCTCCGGCGCATGCAGATCGTCAAATCCGTCTATTTCTGTAATATCCAGTTCCGCAATCCCGCCAAGCCGGTAAATCGCTTCCGGCATATTCCGTTTATGCCCCGGCATGTGAAAAGGATACACCTCCGATGCTGCGTATTCAGTTAATCGCTGAAGTATTCCTTCCATTTGCCTCCTGCCCGCTGTTCTTCTGCGGTTCCCGCTTTACAGTAACCCTTATTCTGCGCGGAAGCGCAGTCCAATGCCTTCCCAGGCCCTTAAACAGCTCCAGGCGCGGTCCCACCGTTTCTAGCAGGGAACAATATTTATCCGCAGCCGTCACGATCCAGGCTTCCCTGCAGCGGGGAGGAACTACCGTAAGCGGCCACATATGCTTTTTAATTATATCCTGTTCCCTCGGAGAAAGATGATACTCCTTCCTCGCATTATTCAGGGCCGTTTCCGGATGGGTAAAGCCGTGAAGATTTTTCCAGCCCTTTTTATGGGTATGATGATGCCAGTCATACAGGAAATAGTCATGGAGCAGCGCCCCTCTGATGATGTCCCGCTCTTCGCTGCGGATCCCCATCTTCTGCAGCCTTTCCCTGATATTCAGGCTGCATTCCGCCACACTGATACTGTGGCTGTGCACCGACACGGTTCCATGCTGCATATTCCTGCGCGTGTTCTGAAAATTGGCAGAATGCAGAATATCCCCTCCGTTTTTGCTTATGCTTTCCCGGATTCTCCTGCGTCGTTCCAGCCTTCTGCTCTGCTTTTCCAGCTGCCGGAATGATAATTCCCTGTTCTTCATGCTTTATCTCCCAAATCCAATTGCCTTTACTGCCCCGCCGGGCAACCCGCCTATAACGGTTCCGGCAAGTCTGAACGTTTCCTAATAATAACATACTATCGGGAAATTATGCTCCATATACCCATAAATAATTTCCGCCTTTTCCTCCGGAAGGTTAATGCAGCCATGAGAGCCGCTTCTCATGTAAATATCTCCGCCGAAGCTGTTCCTCCACCCGGCATCATGCATGCCGATATTTCCGTTGAAAGGCATCCAGTAATCCACAGGTGTAGCGTAATTTTCTCCCCGCAGTGTGGCATTCCGTTCTTTATAGGTCAGGCCGAACACACCTGCCGGCGTTCCATACCCTCTTGCTATATTGCCCGAAACAAAATCACTCTCCAGAATGATTTCCCCGTCAATATAAAGATACAGATGCTGGTTTCCCATATCAATTTCCACATAGGAATTGCCGATATCTTCTCCCGGCGCACCTGTCGTATACCCCCTGGCAAAAAAACAAGGCTCCTTTTCCACCTGTTCCCCATTTCTGATGGATGCAAGCAGCGCCTGGGTTTCTCCCGCGCGATCCGTCCACCAGCCATAGGAACCGCTCTTTAACAGGATAGTATTCCCATTTGATGTGGTAAAATTACGGTCTCTCCCGTATGTATCATGTTTTTTGGCCAATCCGTTGATATAAGCCCTTGCCGCTTCCTCATCCAGACTCACCCGGCTTCCGTCAATGGTAATCCACTCACTGATTATCTCTCCGTCGATGACTTCCTTTTCGCCATTCCAATCATACGTCACTTCGGCACTCACATAACGGTTCGCCTTTTCCAGGGCCCTGGCCAGATTTTTGTTATCCGCTTTAACGGCCGCATCACGATAGAAGCCCCCCTGTGTCAAATCAAGCGTATCCGCCAGATCCTCCAGCGCTTCCACCACAGCCGCCCGTACTTTGTCAAAATCCAGTATCGTTCCCGGGTATTCCTCTACAATCTCATACCCTTTTTCCCGGCTGTACCCGCTGATATAGGCATCCACAGGTGCATGCAGATTTGACTTATCAAAAAAAACGGTTTGTTCAAGCCGTTCTTTCAGCGCTTCTTCACTGAAGGTTACCATTTTCGGCAGCTCATAATCCCCTCTCCGAAAAAACATCACCGGCCATTTCAGCCCCGTCATCTGTGCATTCAGCTTATCCAGCGTATTATCAAATACATATATCATTTCCAGTTCGGCCGGAGTAATCACATCCTCCATATCCTCCCTGCCCTTAATCCGCAGCTCATATGAGACAGAAGGATTAAGCAGTTCTTCTCTCACCTGCTCCCTGGAACGGAAACTGTAATCCGTACCATCTATCCAGGTTCTCCAGTAATAGTGGCTAGCAAAAAAGAAGGCGCCTGCAAGATAAACAAGAGCAGCCGCCGCAGCTACCGCCCCTGCAGCTATCATTGCCCTTCTGAATGCAGTCCCCCCTCTTTCTTCCTGCCCGTCTTTTATTTTTCTTTTACTCATCCGATAAATTCCTTTGTATCTTCTCTCTTCCCTATTGTAACACTTTTCCGTAAAAAGAAAAATAGATAAATACTGTATCGGCTGAGAAATACAGGTAAAACCGCTGCGCATCACGCCCTAACCTGCCCTGGGTGTCCCCGGCTGCCTTCCCGGCGTTCCCCTGGGGCGGTGCTGCAAGGTTCCTTCCAGGGGATGCTCCCGCTCGGTTGAAAACGCAGCAGTACTAACGCTGCAAAAGACACAGCGTAAGGACTGGCGTTTTCA